>NZ_JBCHJF010000027.1:0-1011 GCF_039123635.1 Massilia sp. MP_M2 | reverse complement strand
AAATGATAAGGGTTTGGGTCAGGAATATCGTTGTGAATCAGGACCAGCCGATCAAGGCGAGTCCTTTTCGCTGACATGCTGCTGAGCGCACCTTTTTTACTCACGACCCGACCTGCCCGGTCGAACGTCAACAGGATGATTCCGAGCGCCTCCTCGCCGGGGACGGCAAACGTGGCGGCAATCTCGAACAGTGCGCTGGCGCTGAGATAGATTTTTTGCTTTCCGCGCAGTGTCTGTTGCTTATTGGACTTTTGTGAATACG
Source organism: Massilia sp. MP_M2 (assembly GCF_039123635.1). Classification (NCBI taxonomy): domain Bacteria; kingdom Pseudomonadati; phylum Pseudomonadota; class Betaproteobacteria; order Burkholderiales; family Oxalobacteraceae; genus Massilia; species Massilia sp. MP_M2. The sequence continues at coordinate 749 of NZ_JBCHJF010000027.1, read as the reverse complement.
CCAATCCGGCTCGCATCAACGATGCATCTTCTGCAAATAATACGTAGCGAATCTCCCACGGTCGATCAATAAAATTCTCCGAACCAGCAGCGCTATCTACCGGCATCGATAGCGCGAAGAACGCGAATACGGCTAAAATCCCTCCTAGAGAATGATTTCTCATAGTATTTTTGGCTCGCGGACAGTAATGTGGAGGTGGTTGTTATGGAGGCGTTCGTTCGGATTTGTGCGCCGCTGTTCATTGGCGACGGGAGCAATCTTATCCGTCGTATCGGCGTCCATATACCACGGATCGAATAGCTGTTTAACTGATGCATTTCGAACCAACCGTTCACGCAATTTGCAGATCAGCACTGGCTCGTGCAGGTTACGTTCGCGGTCCCACTCTTCTCGCACGATATTCTCACGGTCTCGCGCTGCGACGAGTCGAACATTCGCGTCCGCGAGTTCACTTACTAACTGTGCCGCATTTCCGGCCTCGCGATTTCGCGCAAGGCGATCGTGCTTTTCGGCCCGCTCACGCTCACGGGTTGCCCGCTCGGCCTTCGCATCCTGATGCTCCCGCCACAGCACCTTCTCACGCTCACTGACATTGCCATTCTTCGCCGCCGAACCGTTCGTCAACGATGCGCGATTAAGAAAAACGGCTTGTCGACCGCCTTCGAGATAGGTGATGTCGAGACCCAGGCCGGCCCGGTGCGCGATCGACCCCAGGCTGGGCCGCCAGCCCGACGTCACAGCCACCGACG
>NZ_JBCHJF010000025.1:0-1382 GCF_039123635.1 Massilia sp. MP_M2 | reverse complement strand
ACTACCAAGGTTATAGGGACAAGCCGTACGGGCAATTAGTACTGGTTAGCTTAATGCATTACTGCACTTCCACACCCAGCCTATCAACGTCCTGGTCTCGAACGACCCTTTAAAGAGCTCAAGGCTCTGGGAAATCTCATCTCAAGGCAAGTTTCCCGCTTAGATGCTTTCAGCGGTTATCTCTTCCGAACTTAGCTACCCGGCAATGCCACTGGCGTGACAACCGGTACACCAGAGGTTCGTCCACTCCGGTCCTCTCGTACTAGGAGCAGCCCCCTTCAAATTTCCAACGCCCACGGCAGATAGGGACCAAACTGTCTCACGACGTTTTAAACCCAGCTCACGTACCACTTTAAATGGCGAACAGCCATACCCTTGGGACCGGCTACAGCCCCAGGATGTGATGAGCCGACATCGAGGTGCCAAACTCCCCCGTCGATATGAACTCTTGGGAGGAATCAGCCTGTTATCCCCAGAGTACCTTTTATCCGTTGAGCGATGGCCCTTCCATACAGAACCACCGGATCACTATGTCCTACTTTCGTACCTGCTCGACTTGTCGGTCTCGCAGTTAAGCACGCTTATGCCATTGCACTATCATCACGATGTCCGACCGTAATTAGCGTACCTTCGAACTCCTCCGTTACACTTTAGGAGGAGACCGCCCCAGTCAAACTGCCTACCATGCACTGTCCCCGATCCGGATAACGGACCAAGGTTAGAACCTCAAATGAACCAGGGTGGTATTTCAAGGTTGGCTCCACAATCACTAGCGTGACTGCTTCAAAGCCTCCCACCTATCCTACACAGATTGATTCAAAGTCCAATGCAAAGCTACAGTAAAGGTTCATGGGGTCTTTCCGTCTAGCCGCGGGTAGATTGCATCATCACAAACATTTCAACTTCGCTGAGTCTCGGGAGGAGACAGTGTGGCCATCGTTACGCCATTCGTGCAGGTCGGAACTTACCCGACAAGGAATTTCGCTACCTTAGGACCGTTATAGTTACGGCCGCCGTTTACTGGGACTTCAATCAAGAGCTTGCACCCCATCATTTAATCTTCCAGCACCGGGCAGGCGTCACACCCTATACGTCCACTTTCGTGTTTGCAGAGTGCTGTGTTTTTATTAAACAGTCGCAGCCACCATTTTATTGCAACCCGTTCATCCTTCCACAGTAAAGTGGTCAAACTACTAGGGCGTACCTTATCCCGAAGTTACGGTACCAATTTGCCGAGTTCCTTCTCCCGAGTTCTCTCAAGCGCCTTAGAATACTCATCTCGCCCACCTGTGTCGGTTTGCGGTACGGTCTCGTATGACTGAAGCTTAGAGGCTTTTCTTGGAACCACTTCCGATTGCTTCAGAACCTAAGTTCCTCGTCTC
>NZ_JBCHJF010000024.1:0-2756 GCF_039123635.1 Massilia sp. MP_M2 | reverse complement strand
CCTAAATCTCGTCAACTCTTTCTTTTCGCTTCGTCTCAGATTTCTCTGTCGACCTTGCTCTCGTAACCACTTGATTACGTTAACTTTTTCGGTCACTGCCGAAGCGGAGGCGAACTATAACAACTGCCGGTGGATTACACAAGACCGCTTTGAGAATATTTTCCAACGCTTGTACCTGGGAGTGAAAATGCAACAACGCCAAGGTTGGCAAGTGCTTGCCGGCTTGATGAAGGCGTTACTCCGAACGGGTAGCGTTGCTTGCAATTATCTAGCGTGCAACCTATATTGGATTCATGACCACCTCTCCCCTTCCCTCCGCGACCACGCCGCGTCTCGACGAACAGCTGTGCTTCGCGCTGTACTCGACCTCCCTGGCGATGATGCGTGTGTATCGCGGCGTTCTCCCGAAACTGGGCCTGACGTACCCGCAATATCTCGTCATGATGGTGTTGTGGGAACAGGATCAGTTAACCGTCTCCGACATCGGCATGCACTTGTTCCTGGATTCCGCGACGCTGACGCCTTTGCTCAAGCGCATGGAGGCCCAGGGCCTGGTGCAGCGCAACCGCGCGCGCAGTGATGAACGGCAAGTGATCATCAGCTTGACCGACGATGGCAAGACTCTCAAACAAGAGGCCGCTAATGTGATGGCGACAGTATTTCGTGCGACGAAGTGTTCGGCCGACGAAGTTCAAACCTTGCGTAGTCAGCTGGTTGACCTGCGCAATAGCTTGAACGACAACGACGGCTAAGCAAACGCTGTCGACAATTCAGCTCACGCTGCGATTAACAGAGGATTGCTCTCGGTATTGATGCGAAACACACTAACCGTCCGCAACAGACTACCCGTTTGCTCGTTGAGCGCCGCTGCTGACGCCGCAGATTGCTCGACCAAGACAGCATTTTGTCGGGTTGCTTCATCCATCTGACCAATCGCAAGGTTGACCTCCTGAATTCCAGCGTGCTGGGCTTCGCTCGCTGCAGTGATCTCTTCGATGATGCCGCTGACATGTCGTACGCTAGTCACGATGTCATGCATCGTCACGCCGGCTTGCTCGACCAGCTTCGAACCGGCATCCGCCTTTGAGACCGATTCGCCGATCAGCGCCGAAATCTCTTTTGCAGCGCTGGCTGACCGCTGGGCCAGGTTTCGCACTTCGCTGGCGACAACCGCAAAGCCGCGGCCCTGCTCACCCGCGCGTGCTGCCTCGACTGCGGCGTTGAGGGCGAGGATATTAGTTTGAAATGCAATGCCATCAATGACGCTGATGATGTCCGATATCTTGTGCGCAGATGCATTAATTTCCTGCATCGTACTTACCACTGCAGTGACAACACTGCCACCTTTGCCGGCAACCTGACTCGCTGATGCGGCGAGCGTATTTGCATGACGGGCATGTGCGGTGTTTTGTTCGACCACGGCTGTCAACTGTTTCATCGATGTTGCCGTGCGCCCGAGTGATGTAGCCTGCTGGGCAGTACGCACTGAAAGGTCGCTGTTGCCGGCGCTGATTTCGCTGGAAGCATTCGCAATCATGTCAGTGCCGCTGCGCACTTGCGCAACAATGCGCTGCAGGCTCGCCTGCATTTCCCGGATGGCGTACATGACGCTTGCACGATCGTCGGAACGCACGCTCACCCTGACCGTGAGGTCGCCTGAAGCGATCGCCGATGCGATGCGGTTCACCTCCAGAGGTTCGCCGCCCAACTGACGCAATAGGTGCGAAGTGATGGCGCCACCAACAAAAATGCTGATGATCACTGCAGCTAGCGCGACGGCGATGATCATCGTTTGCGCGGATGTGATTGACTGTTCTGCGCTCAACGTGCCGGCTTCGACCTGCTTTTGAACTGCCTTGATGACACGATCGATGTCCAGCACATTTTGCCGGCGCAGTGGGCTGCACTCATTGACCAAAAATGCAGCATATTCCGCCATCTGCGTGGCATCGCGGTATCGCCTTGGACGATTGAGCTCCTCTGCCATACGCAGCAGGCCGGCGCGCATCGCCGCAAAATCGGCGTTTCCTTCAAACAGGGGCGCAAGAGCCTGCAACTGCAGGAGGAAGTTGGCTTTCTGCTCGTCCAGCAAGGCCAGTTCACGTTGTGCTTGCGTGGTGTCGGGAACGATATAGGCATTGCGTGCAGCGAGCCCGGTTTGTGCAAGCGATTCACGCAGCGCATACAGGCGCTCGAGCTTGGTGGTGCGAACAGCGTTCTGGGTCGCCAATTCCTGACCAACATTTCCTAACTCACGCCAGGCAAAAAACGCGAGCACGATAGTCAGTATGCCCACAGCGCCAAATCCGAAGCCAAGTTTTGCACGGGTACTGAGTGAGGAAAATATGTTCATGTGATAACGAATTCGAAAGAAATAACGGTTTCTCCGGTTGGCATATAAGCTGTCAACTAGAGGAGGTTGAAATATGACCAGGAGTTATAGAGAAGATTTAATAGCGCACGATCGATTCCTGACGGAAATCGAGGTTTTCTGTCCGTTATGCTTTCTACACCGATGTTTTTTCACACGGATGCCAGGTAAGAACGATTGCCTGGGTGAGAGCGAGCGTACAGAAGGCGTGCAGCAAGGCTATTCGCAGTGTTATGAGAGTTCTTGAGCGATACGTTAGTGCAGGAATCAAGATGTCAGAGCATGTTCGGTAAATCGATCGCCCAAAGCGAAAAGCCCCACTCAGATCACTGAGTGGGGCTTTTCTATATAACTAGCCTGACGATAACCTACTTTCACACTGGTT
>NZ_JBCHJF010000023.1:0-5060 GCF_039123635.1 Massilia sp. MP_M2 | reverse complement strand
CGCAAGCTAAACCGTCGTTGTCTGCATCGAGTTGTTTTTCGCCATCCCTAAACGCAGCTTGTGCCTCGCGTTGATTTTTAAAATCTTCACACTTAGCGTCCCCACTACCGCCGCCGCAACCAGAAATAACTCCGAAGATAGCAACAGCAGTAACTCGTAAAACAATGTTGCTCAGCCCTCGAACAGAAGGTGAAGTTTGCATATGGACAACCTATAAATTGTTAATGTGGAGGAAAAAATTCATTCTAGCAACTAAAATATTAGAAGAATAGCATTAGATTTCTTTTGTATCTTCTAAGCCAAAATTGGAATTCAAGGTTAGTAAAGTATTTAGCTGTTAATCATTTGTATTTTTATATGCTAGTCTGATAAAATATAGTATGTTTATCAGATAGATAGGAATCCGTTATGCAGTTTCGAGAGCAAGGCAAAAAAGTACAATGCATCCGGTCATTCTATGATCCGATAAGCAAGCGGAGCCGTCAAAAGCTGGTGGCTGCATTCGACCGGTATGCGGACAAATTTCCATCTGTCGAAATTGCCGAATTGACCGAAGCAGAGCGGCAGGAACTGGCAACTTGGTTTGAGGCGCGGCAGGTTGTTAAAGCAGAAAGGTTGAACCAGTACCGCGTGATGAGTGCTGCTGCGACTTTGGTCGAGCTTGCACAATCCATCAGGGCCACGGGTGCGGCCATGACGGATAGCGAAGCAGCTGCGACCTGGGGTGCGTTGAGTGGTGTGGCGAAGGCATTGCGCAAGGTTGGTCACCCAAAGCCGAAGCGTGAGAGCTTGGCCGTTGTCGTGCCGGGCCAGGCTGATTTGCTGGCTGATGTTGTGGAGCCGGTGGATGGGGTTACGCCTTCACCGTCGATAAGCGTATGATAGAGTTATCGGTGGGTAATCGGGTTAGAAGCAAGCCATGTTTTCGCTACGCGAAAACGGCCTCTTCCCTGCGGTCATCACCCCCACTTGCTGCGCTCGGAGGGTTGTAAATGCAACATCAAAAGCCAGAACCAGACGCCACCGCCGCGCCCAGGCGCGGGCGGGGTGGCCGTCCAAAAAACGAACCCGGCACCGTCCGCGATATGACCATCGGCGTACGTGTGTCGCGTTCCGAATTCGAAGCCTTGAAGGTCAAGGCCGAAGCCATGAGCGTGACGCCGGCGCAGTGGTTGCGCCAGGCCGCTTTATCGCGCCGTCTCCCGGCGCCGCCAGTTCCAGCAATCAACCGTGGGGAGTACGCCGACCTGGCGCGGCTTTCGGCCAATCTGAATCAGTTAGCCAGGGCGGGAAACGAAGGCCGGAATGTCGTGATAAACGACAGCCTTATTGAGAACCTGCGTGCGGAAGTTAATCAGTTGCGACTTGCACTGATTGGCATGAAAGGCAGCGAATGATTGCCAAAGCGGTGAAGGGAAAAGGCTTCCGTGGCGCGTTGGAATACGATCTCACGAAGGAGCAGGGCCGCGTCATTGACAAGAACATGGCAGGTGAAAAACCGCGAGAACTTGCGGCAGAGTTCGGCGAAATTCGTAAGCTAAGACCTAACCTGGGTAAGGCGGTTTTGCACGTTTCTTTATCCGCTGCGCCGGGTGAAAAGCTCAGTGATGAGCAGTGGCGCGAGATTGGCAAGCGGTATATGGAGGGCATGGGCTTGGAAAACAACCAGTTTGTGATGACCCGTCACGTTGATACCGAGCACGAACACGTCCACATTTTGGCGAACCGCATTCGCTTTGACGGCAGCGTGACCAGCGACAGCCACGACTACAAGCGGCAGGAGGTCATCATGCGCGAGCTGGAGAAGGAGTACGGGTTGCAGCGGGTGCCATCGAGCATCGAGGCCGAGCGCAAAGCGCCGACCAAGGGCGAGATTGAGCAGCATTTGCGGACTGGCGAGCCGTCCACCCGGCAGCAGTTGCAGCAGTTTTGTGATGCAGCGGCCAAAGGTTGCCGAAGCTTTACCGAGTACCAGGAGCGGCTGGACGCCGTGGACGTCGAGCTGGTGCCAGTCGTCCAGCTTGAAGGGGCGAAGCTGTCCGGCCTGTCGTATCGGCTGGACGGTATGACCATGAAGGGTAGCGACCTGGGCAAGGGCTACAGCCCGGCAGGGCTGGCAAAACGAGGGGTTACATATGAGCAAGATAGAGACTTTGCGGCAGTCCGCAGCAGTATCGAACGAGACACGGCTAGAGCGTTTGGCGAGCCAGATCGAGGCAGTGAGGCAAGCCAAGCACCAGAGCGCGGAGGACTTGGCCGTGACGCTGGAGCCACTGGCTCAGGCACTGGCCGCGCTGACGGACGAGACACGGCAGACGCTAATCGAGATCGACCGCAAGAGCCGGGAGCAGGCCGACACGTTCACGCGCCAGCTCACGGAGTCGGTGAAGGGATACAAGGAAGCGGCAGCGGAAGCGAACAAGGCCGCGGAGAGTCTGGACCGGGCAGGCCAGCGGATGGAGTGGAGGCACTACGCCCTAGCCGTGATGACCGGATTGTTTACGGCGGCGCTCGTGAGCGCGTTTTGGCTCTGGCTGAAGCCGCCGGTAATTCAGAACAGTCTGGACGCGGAAGCGGTAGCGGAGTATCTGAAACCCGCCGTGATCGAAGCCTTGAAGCGATCCAAAAACAAATAAAGGCGCTGGACGTTCCGCGCTTTGATGTTGGAATTCGGGAAGCAACGACCGGGCAAATGATGAACCGGGAATGGAGCCGAGCAGAGGTCGAGCAGTCCGCCGCATGGCTCAAGCGCATGAACGCCAAGGGCAACGACGTGTATATCCGTCCGGCTGGAGAGCATGGTTTGGTACTCGTTGACGACCTAACGGCGGATAAAATTTCTCGCATGGCAAAGGATGGTTTTCCATCCGCTGCAACGATAGAAACTTCGCCGGGAAACTATCAGGCATGGGTCAAGCTATCGGATAAGCCTTTATCTGACGATGCGCGCACTGTCGCGGCGCGATCACTGGCAAAGCACTACGGCGGCGACCTGAACAGCGCCGACAGCAAGCATTACGGGCGGCTAGCCGGGTTTACGAACCAAAAGCCGAAACACACCCGAGACGGGCGACAGCCGTATGTGCTTGCTCAGGAATGCACCGGCAAGGCTGCTACAGCCGCTCCAGCGCTCTTGGAACGTGTCGAGCAAGGGCTGGACAGGGCAGGGGCCCAAAAAGAGCGCCAAAAGCGCCTAGAAGCCCTCCAGGTAGCCAAGCCGGGATACGGTAGCTACGACCCCACCAGGGAATACCAGCGACAGGCCCAGCGCCTCATGGCGAAGTATGGTGATGACGCGGACCTCTCTCGCATGGACTGGATGATCGCGCAGGACATGGCAAAGGGTGGCCGCTTCACCGTGCAGGACATTGAAAAGGGCATCCGTGAGTGTTCCCCGAATGTGGAGAGCCGCAAGGCGGGTCACATCGAGGACTACGCCAGGCGCACGGCTGAAAAGGCGTGGAACGCCCCGGAGGTGACGCAGCACCGGCAAGAGCAGGCCCAGGAGAAGGCGCGGGAAGCGAAGCGTGATCGCGGCCAGAGCTTGGGGTGACCTTTCCCCGGCCGCGCAGCGGTGGGGCCGGTGTGTAGGAGTAATATTCGACGGCGCTGGACGGGGCGGACACCCCGGCCAGCGCCTAACCAACAACCAAGACGAGGACTTGATTTATGGCTGACGAGAAGGATAACGCACCACGGCGCAAGACACTGGCCGACGTGCTTGAAATGACGAAGCAACGCGCCGTCACTGGCAATGAGGCCGCCGAACAAAAGGCGGCGGAAACACCCCGGCAGATGTTCTTACCGGGCTTTGATATTGGGGCTTTTCCGAACCACCTGAACCGCTCCAGCTTTATTGCCCCGATCGCACGCGGGCGGCGCAAATTTCACCGGCAAACCGAGATGGTCACACGCAAGGATTGCGTGCTGGAGTACACAGGGGAGCAACTGGACGAAGCAGACGGCGACATCATCATGGCGTTGATCGCCTTTGCCCAGCCGTTCCCGATTGGGACGCCAGTACCGCTGAACCGTGCCGAGCTGCTACGCAAGATCAAGCGCAGCACCGGGAAACACGATTACGAGTGGCTACACCGCCGCATCAAGTCGCTGACCGAGGCGACGATGTTTCTTGAAGCAAGAAAGCCGGATGGCTCCACCAGGTATAGCATCGGCAAAACGGTGTCGTTCCGCATCATCGCTGGATTCAGCTACGACGACGCAGGCGAGGCGTACATCTACAGCCTAGATCCTCGTTGGGTGCAGATGTTTGGAAATCGGGAATACAGCCTGATTGACTGGGATAAGCGGATGCAGATCGGGCGTGGGCAGGACATGGCCAAGACCTTACAGCGCCTGCTAGGCACATCCGCCGACCCAGTCCAGCGCTACGCGCTGGACTGGCTTAAGGACAAGATGGAGTACGCCAGCCCTATACGGAAGTTCCGCGAAGCGCTGCAAGCTGCTGTGCACGAGCTGGAGCGGCTGGAGATCATTGCAAAGGGCAGCATCGAGGACAGCACCAAGGGCAAGCCCCAGCTTGTCCTGTGGCTCCAGCCATCGGGATAGCGTTCCGTTTCCAAGCTAGCTAAGTGCGACTTTTTCATCGGGATAGCGTTCCACCTTCATCGGGATAGCGTTCCGCTTCATCGGGATAGCGTTCCGCTTTATCGGGATAGCGTTCCGCCCCCCCTCTTGAAACCCGCATGGATAGGGCCTTTCAAGAGGTCGGAGTGCTCTCTACCTTCTTTCTACCTTTTATCTACTAAGAACCGCCTGTGGATAAGTTGCCGACCGAGCAAAGCGAGGCCGGTATCTGACACAGCGCCCCACCGCTGCGCGGCAGGGAAAGGTAGGGCGACCCCTTCAATCCATTGGGTCTTGGGATTCAAGGTGCAACGGAACGTAAAACCGGGTTAAGGAGCCACGGGACAAGCAAAATCTTTGATTATTTAGGCAAATGCTCGCAAGCTAAACCGTCGTTGTCTGCATCGAGTTGTTTTTCGCCATCCCTAAACGCAGCTTGTGCCTCGCGTTGATTTTTAAAATCTTCACACTTA
>NZ_JBCHJF010000022.1:0-5646 GCF_039123635.1 Massilia sp. MP_M2 | reverse complement strand
ATGCTGTGTTTCCTAAATCTCGTCAACTCTTTCTTTTCGCTTCGTCTCAGATTTCTCTGTCGACCTTGCTCTCGTAACCACTTGATTACGTTAACTTTTTCGGTCAGTGCCGAAGCGGAGGCGAACTATAACAAACCTCACCCAGGTTCCGCAAGCCCTCCCACAAAAGAATCCGCACACGGTGCGGATTCGTGATGCGACTGCAGCTCCAGCAGGATTCCGACTCACAAGGTATATTCCTCAGCTAAATAGCATAAAACTAACTTTTAAATTCTGTACGTAATCCTTTGAGGAAATAATGAAGCATCCTGTCCTGCGTCGTACCACGATCGCCGCCCTCTGCGCGTGCTGGCCACTCGCTGCCATTGCCGATGAGATTCGCAATCCAATGAACGTTGTGGTTGTCAGCGGCACCCGCGCGGAACATACCAGCTTCGACCTGCCGGCCGCGATCGATGTCGTCGATGCGGCCCAGATCGGCGCCGCGCAGCTGCGCGTGAATGCATCCGAAGCACTGGCTGCCGTACCCGGCATCGTCGTGCGCAATCGTGAGAATTACGCGCAAGACCTGCAGATCTCGTCGCGTGGCTTCGGCACGCGCTCTGCCTTCGGCGTGCGTGGTGTGCGCCTCGTTGCCGATGGCATCCCGGCCACCATGCCGGATGGCCAGGGCCAGGCCGCGACCTTCAACCTCGATCTCGCCGAGCGCATCGAAGTATTGCGCGGCCCCTTCTCTGCGCTGTATGGCAATCACTCGGGCGGTGTGGTCCAGCTATTCACGCGCGAGCCGACCGACAGGCCAACGGTCGAAGCCAGCTTCACCGGCGGCAGTTTCGGCCAGCGCAAGCTCGATACGAATGCGTCGGGCCGCAGCGGCGGCATTGGCTACCTGATCGATGCATCGCGTTTCGAGACCGACGGTTACCGCGATCACAGTGCTGCCACGCGCGACCAGGCCTATGCCAAGCTGGTGGTGGAACCAACATCGACCAGCCGCCTGGTGATCACGGCCAGTGGCCTGCGCCAGGACGATACGCAGGATCCGCTCGGCGTGACCTGGGATACCTTCCGGCGCGATCCCCGCGCGGGCGAGATCGACACCACCGATACACGCTCGCCCCAGCGCACGCTGGCCGAGCGCTATGACACGCGCAAGAGCATCGACCACCAGCAGTTCGGCGCGACGTTCGAGCAGCGCTTCGGCAAGGATCGACTGCAGGTTACGGCCTACGGCGGCAACCGCCGCGTGATCCAGTACCAGTCGTTCTCGCGCGGCTTCCAGGCGCCACTGACGCACTCGGGCGGCGTCATCGATTTCGACCGCGACTTCTACGGCATCGACGCCAACTGGCGTACGGTGCGCACCCTCGCCGGCGGCACGCTGCGCACCACGGCCGGCCTTGAAATGGCCAGTTCAAAAGATGCACGCCAGGGCTTCGAGAACTTCATCGGCAATACCTTCGGCGTGAAAGGCAATCTGCGCCGCGATGAGAACAACGATGTGACCAGCGTCGACCCGTACGTGCAGGTCGAATGGGAACGCGATCAATGGGTGCTGACCGGCGGTCTGCGTCACAGCCGCGTCGACTTCGATGTCGAGGATCAGTATCTGTCCAATGGCAACGACAGCGGCGGCACCGACTTCCGGCATACAACGCCACTGGTTGGTGTGCTGTACAAGATTTCGCCAACGCTGAACGTGTATGCCAGCGCCGCACGCGGCTTCGAAACGCCGACGATGAACGAATCGTTCTATTCAGGTACTGGTGGAGGTTTCAACTTCGCACTCAAGCCGGCGATCGGCACGCACCTCGAAGTGGGCGCCAAGGCGATGGTGGCCAGCGGCGTGCGCGTCAATGCCGCCGTGTTCCAGGTGAAGACCAAGGATGAACTGGTGGTCGATGCGTCGTCGGGCGGCCGCACCAGCTATCGCAACGCGAGTGCGACGCTACGCCAGGGTGGCGAGCTGTCGGTCGACGCGGAACTGGGCGCCGGCTGGAATGCGCGCATCGCCATGAGCATGCTGCATGCGATCTATGACGAAGGCTTCGGCGCCGTGCCGAAGGGGAGCCGCCTGCCGGGCGTGCCCAAGTCGAGCTTTTACGGCGAATTGGGCTGGAAGGAAGCGGCGGGCCGTTATGGCGTCGCACTCGAAACGGTCGCCAACAGCAAAGTGTATGCGGAAGATACCAACACCGCGCAGACGGCGCCCGGGTATGCGGTCGTCAATGCGCGCGTGCAGGCAAGCCAGCAATTCGGCGGCTGGCGCCTGCGCCAGTTCGCGCGCTTGAACAATCTCTTCGACCGCGACTATGTCGGCTCGGTGATCGTGGGCGACGCGAACCGCCGCTATTACGAAGCGGCGCCTGGCAGCAACTGGCTGCTGGGCGTCAGCGCGCAGTATCAGTTTTAATCAGGTCCACCGGGGCCCGGGCCGGGGCTGGCGGCTCCTGCCCCGGTAGCGCGACATCGGGATACAAGCGTGCCAGCGTCGTCGTCACCGCCGGCACCAATACAGCCTGCACCAGTTTGGTGGCCGCGCCCAGGTCCGGCGCGGCGCGCACCGCTGGCCACAGGTTGGCACTATCGACATCGCGGGCGGCCAGTGCGCTCTCGGCCTCGGCCTGCCAGAATGGCGGCGCTTCGCTTTCGACATAGTTGCCACGTCCGCGCCCGAAGTGCGCCACCGCCAGATAGCGCAGGATCGCCCCGACCAGCATCGTCTGCAGAAACGGGTCGGCAAACTTCACGTTTGCCTGATTGCGGTCCGTGCCCTGATTGAAGCCCCACGCGGCGCCGGCGGCCGTGATGCCGCCGGCGATCGCGCCCAGCAGTGCGCCGGCGCCCATCGTCAGGCCGCCCGCCATCAAGTCAGCCGACAGGCCAGTGGTTGCACCTGCCACCACCGCGCCCAGCAAACCTGCCTGCGCACGGTCGACCGGCGCCTTGACGGCAAAGTTGTCGCGTACGCGCGCATTGATGGCGACCGCCTGGCCCGGATCGATGCGGTACAGGGACAGCATGCGCGCCGTCGCGTGATTAATGCCGTCGTTCAGGCGCTGCACGAGCGCCGCCATCGCCAACTCCTGACGGCGCGCTTCATCCTTGCCGATGCCGACCGCTTTCAGGGCACTGCGCAGCATGCCCGGTTGTTGTGCGTCCAGCGCTTCGGTGTCGCGCGCGGCGGCGGCAATCTGTTCGGCACTCATCTGCAGGGCACTCGCGTAGCGCTCGCGGTTGCGCACGGCCCAAGCAGACAGCAGGCGCGCATAGGCGGGCTGCTTCTCGGCTGCGATCAGGGGCGTGACCGATTCATAGAACACGTGTTCATGCACCCAGCAGCGGGCAAAGGCGTCGAGCGGCAGCACTTCCTTGACGACCGAGTACTGGGCCAGGTGCTGTTTCCAGCGCTGCGGCTCGGCCTGCTCTTCGCTGGCCGGACGCGGTGGGCCAATCTGGTTGAGCAGCACGACCACGGGTTTGCCGAGCCACTCGAGGATATTCATCTCGGACGGCAGATAGCCCGCATCCTGCGGCGACTCGGACGAGTTGACGAGGTATAAAACGACATCGGCTTCTTCACGCGCAGCGCGCAGCGCCTGCTGGCTGAGAAAGAACGGCCGGTCGCGATAACGGTCGAAAACCTCGCGCAGGAACCAGCCAATCGGATTACCCGCCATGGCCAGGCGTTTGTGCAGCCGCACCGAATCGCCGAAACCGGGCGTATCCCACAGCAAGAGAGAATCGCCACCGGGTGTGGACAGCAGCGGATAGCCTTGCGAAATCTGGGTCACGTGGGCGGCGTCGCGGATTTCGCCCACGTCCATCCCGACCAGCGTGCGCGCGAGCGTTGTCTTGCCGTTGTTGGTATGCGAGACCAGGGCAAACTGGATCTTGGCCGGCTGGTTCATCGCAGCTCCGGCAGGGTCAGGCCCGCGCCCAGTTCAAGCGGATGCTTGTCGGGTTCGAGCAAATTGACGACATGGGCGGACGTGCCATGGAAACTGCAGAACTGACGCCACAAGGCATGCCGCTCAGCGGCGCGTTCGGCGCCAATCTGGTCACCAATACGCTCGAGCAGTGGCGACTCGTCCAGCAGCACGGCGACACCGCGCGGCACATGCTTGACCAGGTAGTCCAGCAGCGCGCCGTGATTTTCTTTCTCCGGCGTCGCCGCGAGGCTGAACAGCACGGTGGTCACCGTGATGCCGGCTTCGTTGAGCATCGTCTCGCGCAGTGCATCTTTTGGTTCGATGCCATACGCGACCGACGGCAGCAGTTGCACCCTCGCCTGCCCGCCCAGCGCCGCGGCGGCAATCGCCCACAGGCCGCGGTCGCGTGGCTCGTCGAGCGTGTAGGTGTATGGGATCACGCGCAGCACGGCCGGCGCGCTGGTGCCGATGCTGTCGGCCAGTTTGCGGTAGTACGGCTGATCGAGGTCAAGCGGGAAGTGGCGCGACAAATGGCGCGCGCGCAGGCCGGCAACGATGGCGAGCACCACGCGTGGCAGGATCACCAGCAACAGCAACGTCGCGCCGTACAAGTGCACCCAGCGCTCGCCGACCGGCAGACCGGCGCTGCCGCCGAAACGCAGCTGCTCGATCTCGACCAGCGTAAAGCCTTGCAGGAACGGGAACACGGCCAGCGCTGGCGTGAAGAGCCAGGACAGCAGCGTGTGCACCTGCTGGGCATCGAGGAACGTGCTTTCCCATCCGGTGACGTACTGGGTGAGCAGGCCCCGGGCATACAGGGACGCGACAGCGCCGAGCGCGAAGCCGGCGGCCGCGAGATGCACCGTCCGGCTCAAGCGCGCACGCGTGAGCGGTTCGCTCAACATGGCCCAATCGGCAAGGAAATGGGCAACACCTTCGGCCAGCGCAGTGGGCAGCTTGCGGGGCGCGACAGCCTTGCCCACGCTTAGTCGGCGCAGCAGTGGTGCGCCGCTCTTCTTCCTGCGCGCGGCAGGAACGACCGCCCACACCAGAAGGCCCAGATACACCAGCAGATTCCAGGCGATGATGATCAGGAGCGGAGCGGACAGCAGGTCGACGCGGTGAGGATCGGCGATTCGGTCGAGCGCGGCGCCAAGCACGAAAGCGATGAACGGCAGCGCGAACCAGATCCCGCGCATACCGGGGGCTCGACGCTGGAAAGCGCCGAAGGCCGGCGTGCGTTCGCCAAGGCGTTTGAGGATTTGCTCGGCGCGCTGCTGCAGAAAGTGCTCTTGATTGACGGCGGTATGGCTATCGGCCGCCTGCCATGCAGCGAGTTCGCGTGCGCTGCGGGTGGCATACTTGCGATCGTCGTCGCTCAGTACAGTATGGCCAACGTCGGCGCGCTCGATGGCGCGTGCCAGCACGACATTGCGTGCGACCTGTTCATTCATGCTGTTCCCGTGATTGAAATGACAATGCTGATGGAAGTATTGTGCACCAGATTCACAGGGGTTGGCGGTGGGATGGCGTACCGTGCTCGTCACATCAGCGCACGTGTGCGAAAAAATCGATCGCCCAAAGCGAAAAACCCCACTCAGATCACTGAGTGGGGTTTCTCTATATAACTAGCCTGACGATAACCTACTTTCACACTGGTTGCAGCACTATCATCGGCGCAAAGTCGTTTCACGGTCCTGTTCGGGATGGGAAG
>NZ_JBCHJF010000021.1:0-6015 GCF_039123635.1 Massilia sp. MP_M2 | reverse complement strand
GCGCACTTAGGAGTTGGCTGCGCCAACTCGTGCGGTCGCTACGCGACAAAGGAAGAAACGATACCCCATGGCAATCTACCACCTCAGCGTAAAAGCGATATCGCGGTCAGCCGGTCGAAGTTCGACCGCCGCCGCCGCCTATCGCGCTGGGTGTGAGATTACTGACAAGCGTACCGGCGAGGTCCATGATTACACCCGTAAGGGTGGCATCGCCTCGACGGATATGGTGTTGCCAGATGGTGCGCCAGAATGGGCGACGGATCGGTCAGCGGTGTGGAACGCTGCCGAAGCTGCCGAGCGCCGCAAGGATGCGTGCGTGGCTCGTGAGTTCGAGGTGGCCTTGCCTGATGAGCTGTCGCCCGACGAGCGGCGACGGCTGGCGGTGGACTTCGCCAAGGAGATGGCGAATGCGGAAGGCTGCGCCGTGGATGTGTCGATTCACGCACCAGGTAAGGAGGGCGATAGCCGCAACCACCACGCCCATATCCTTCGCACCACCCGAAAGGTGGGGTCAGAGGGATTGACCGACAAGCTCGACACCGAGAAGGCAGGGCGCAACCGCGCCGCCGACCTCGATGCAGTCCGCACCAGGTGGGCCGTGCTGACAAATGAGCGCTTGCGAGAAAACGGCATCGACGTGCAGGTCGATCATCGCAGCCTGAAAGATCAGGGCATCGACCGGACACCGACAAGCCACTTGGGTATTTTCGTCACCAGCATGGAGC
Source organism: Massilia sp. MP_M2 (assembly GCF_039123635.1). NCBI lineage: Bacteria > Pseudomonadati > Pseudomonadota > Betaproteobacteria > Burkholderiales > Oxalobacteraceae > Massilia > Massilia sp. MP_M2. Next base: position 5,290 of record NZ_JBCHJF010000021.1, on the reverse strand, counting down.
GGCGTGGCGTCAGAACCGAAGTGGGGAAGCGCATTGAGGAAGAGGTGGCCGCCCGGTTGCTTGAGGCCCGTGCCCAGGGCATCCAGGAACGCGAGCTGGCCCAAGTCAATCGAAGCATCATCGACCTATCGGGCGACTTAGCCGCAGTCAAGCGGGAATGCAACGCCGTGGAGGTGCTCAGCAAGGGGGCCGCTGACTTCCACGCGAAATTCATGGCCGACCGAGCAGCGAAGGCCGAAGCGGAGCGCCGCGCCGAGCTGGTACGCCAGGCTGTGGAATTCGCCCAGGGCGAAGCCAGGCGCAAGGTCGAACTGGAAAAGGTTGCCCAAGAGCGGCAGCGGGACGCGCTGCCAAGACCAAAGAAGGATGGGCCAGATTTTAGCCGGTGAATTTAGCGCGCTAAAGACTGGTGAACGCTACGAGACAGTGACTTTACCAAATCTCGCACTACGACCTGCATTGCTTCAGGTAAATCCAAAATATCGTGAATCAAGACCAAGGCCGATCTTGGCAATTCACCTGGTAGGGACCCTGACTCATCTCTGCCGGTATAGCCGCTATCCTCGCCAAACCGAAGCCAGGCAGGGCTAACCTGTAACCAGGAAGCTAGTAAAACTATCTTCGATTGGGTTGGTATTGCCTCACCGATCAACCACTTCCGTGCAGCGTGAACAGTAACTTTGTTTTCCTCTCCGGAGCGATGGTTGAAATGGCGTGATAACTCGGTAGGGGTAACCGGGACCGCAGCCGATTCCAAAGAAGATTTTAGCCGCTCAGAAAAGGCAAGTCGGTGATCGACAGTTGTGGATTTTGATGTCATCAGAATGGAAAGTAATTTACGGATCAATTGAATTCAGTAGCCAAGCGGGATAACAAACCGGTTTTTGTTGTCTTCGCTAACCCATGCCCCTTGGAAGTCTGATTGTATCGGTGCACTACCCTGTTTGGGTGTGATCTGCACGCACAGTCGGTTGGCGGGGCCGCACGTGGAAAGCTTGATGCGCCCGCCGCGCTTGGCCAGATCCGCGATGTTGGCCTCCAGTTCGGCCTTCTCGAGGCGCAGCGCGGCTTTCTCCACGCGCAGGTCTGTGATTTGGCTCTGCGTAAAGTAGCCGATCGCGTAGTTGGTGAGCACCGCGGCCGCGCCAACCAGGATGAACACCAGGGCAAACTGCCAGGTGAGCCAGGCGCCGGCGGTGCGCACCTTGCCGGCGGCGACATCGAGGGCGCCAGTAGCCGCATCAAAGGCCGTTTGAGCCGTTTTGGGTGCTTGTGCAAGGGTTTCTGTCACTGCCTTAGCTGCGGCGTCCCCTGCGGCCTTCTGGATGCTCCTGGATGTGTTTTGTAGTGCCTCGATGGTTGCGCTTAGCTGTGCACGTTCTTTGGCAAGCTCGTTTAGTGCGTCAGTGGCCGCTTCCTGCTGCTTGAGCGCCATGCCGTACAGTGCTCCCAGGTCTTCGGCATCCATCACGTTTCCCCTTTGGCGTGACTCGGCAAGCCTTTGACAAACTCATCGAGGCCCATGCCACCGTCGACGAAGCGGCGCATGCGATCCTGCTCTGCTTCCGATATCGTGAAGCCAGATAGCCCCACATTGGCAAGGGCGAATTCGACAGCTGCTCGGCGGCGCTGAAGCTCTTGGGCATTTGGATCAGCCACAACCGTGTCCCTGGAATCAAGCCAGGCGTACGCCTCCTCTTCGGCATCGAAGTGGGCAAGCCGCAAAGCGTCAGTTTCATTGTCCGCGAATTCAGATGGCGGGAACACGCCGCCCCCGACCTCGACGTCATCTTCCAGGAGGCGCAGCCGCCAGCCGCCGCCCAGCTCGACCGGGCGTGGGAGAATTTCATAGGTGAATTGCATCAAAAATCCTCGTTATCGTCTTGTGTAGTGGTGGGGATACGCTGTTGGCCGTTAGCCTCCAGCTTCTCCCTGACGGCCTGATCGCTGGTCGTGCTGGTAGCTTTGGCCTTACGTTCCTTGTCCTTGATCTTGAACACAAAGTCCGTGATGGCGCGGCCCGTCTTCTTGGCTTTGTAGCTCACTGTGATGTCACTGTGCTTGTTGATCTGCTCGACTGATGGCTCGATGATGCGCTTAATGAAATCGGCGGTCAGTTTGTACTCGCCTGGCTCCAGCTGGAGCGCTTCACGCAGCCACACCAAGTTAAGCGTGCGTGTACCCACGTCCTTGTGCTGGGCCAGTAGCTCGTATATGCGTACGCCATGCGCGCTGGTCATGTGACCGACCTTCTCCAGCTGGTAAGACGTGAACTCAACCTCCAGGCGCGTGATGTACTTGATGACCTCTGGAGTAAACACGATCTGAATGTGTCCTGCGCCGTCGATGTACGCCTTCTCGCTAAGCCAGCGCGTCTCTCGCACCCGCGCCTTCTTCGTAGCCGGGTCGGTGTCGTGAATCGTGACACTGCGGCTGTAGAGGGCGTTCATGGCTTCCTTGAGCTGGCCGTAAACGCTCCCCTTCTCCACGCTAGGGAACTGCTTTAGGAAGCTGTCAGCAGTGATCGTGATCGGCAGATCAGGGAACAACCCCTTCTGTTCCTCACGGCACCGGCAGATCGCGTACAGGATGATGCGCTGCTCGTTCAAGCCCAGCCGGTAGCTGGCTTCGATCAAGCGATTCGACTTTACGACAAGCTCAGTTTTCTTCATCACGGCTCAAATGACATTATCAGGAAATGTCATTCTACAGACTTTAAATGACATGTCAATTAGAGTCATAGTTAACCGGAAAAATGTCATAGTTAACCGGAAAAATGTCATAGTTAGGTCTGCAACCTCATGAATTTAAAAGGGAATTCGGAGCGTAAAAGGACTTAAAAGCTACTCCCGACGCTTACGCGTGTAGGTCGCACTTCTCTAGGCCCCCTGAGGGGGCAGGAAAAGGCCCCCGCGTAACGCGACGGCCAGCAGCCGGATTCGCAGACCTTCGGCGGGATACGCCCTGCCCTACGGGCACACCTACCGGTGCGGGGGCTACCGCCTCACCCCGGCAAGCCGGGGCTTCGGGCACCTGCTCACCGTGATCGCCAGCCGAAACCCCGCGCCCTCTCGGGACGCGGCAGCTGACTCGATACCGGGTCGCAGATTTAGCTAACCCCAGCGTGTAGGTGTTGGGTAGTGCCGCGTCAGGCCGGAGGCACACAGAGTGGAGACGGGTAGGCGAGCGTGGCGCGCCAGGGTTGGGGTTGGTTTTCCGGGTTTTTGTTCCAACGGAACAGCCCGTAACTGGGCGTGCCGATGGCTTTATCATCGGTGCGCAAGCAAGCGGGGACGCCCGCGCGCTAAGGCATCTAGTTAGCTTTTGAGCTTGCTACGGACCCTCCGGCTAGACCGAAGTTGATGCGTGTCGTCGTTCAGTTTCGGGGATGGCGAAGCTGTTTCGTAGAGGTATGTCATTAAATTTTGGGTTTCAGAAATCCCTTGTGTTTCCAAAAGCTGACGCTAGTCTATCTAGCAATAACAGACACCTCTTCGACATGTCGAAGAATGCTAAAAGTAGCTTTGGTCCCTGATGTATCATGAAGAATCGTCAAGATTGCTTTGCACATCTGCGGTTTCATGCTTGAGGAGTGTTTTTATGTTGCATCACTTTTTGGCTAACAACCGTGACGAACTGGCGAAAAGGTGTCGTGACAAGGTAGGGAATCGTCCCGGTCGTTCAGCGACAGAAGTACAGCTCCAAGACGGTATTCCTTTACTTATCGATCAATTGATCAGAACCCTCCGAGTTGAACAAAGTTCCGAACCACTCAAAAGTGAGTTGATTTCTGGCCCAGCGGGTGGCGGCGTTGCGCTTTCAGAAGTGGGTGCTTCAGCTGCTCAACACGGGAAAGACTTGCTGGAACTAGGACTAACTGTGGATCAGGTTGTGCACGACTATGGTGATCTTTGTCAGTCAATCACGGATCTAGCTGTCGAGCGTGATGCTCCTTTTTCCGTTGATGAGTTCCGTACTTTAAATCGCTGCTTGGACAATGCCATTTCCGATGCTGTGACGGAATTTAGCTTTCAAAGAGATGGCCTTCAAGTAGCTAAAAATGCAGAGGAAAATAATCGACGGATGGGGTTTTTCGTCCACGAGCTTCGAAATCTGCTAGGAACGGCTTCACTCGCTTTTGCAGCAGCTGAAGCAGGCAATCTCAGCTTGACGGGTGCTACTGGTTCGATCCTCAAGCGTAGTCTCAGTAGCCTTGATAAGCTTATTACGGCCACAGTAGAAGACGTGCGTATGTTCGAACATGATGGTACGGCGTTGGACTCTTTCTCCCTTGCAGAATTCATCACAAAAATTTACGATGGCGCTACGTTATCTGCAAAAGCATACGGTTGCTCACTTCGTATTCTTCCGGTTGATATTGATCTGGCTGTCCGAGGTACGCAGGATTTGCTAATCGCCGCTGTAGCTAACTTGCTGCAAAACGCTTTCAAATTCACACAGCCAGGTTCAGAAGTGTTGTTAACGGCTTACGCGCAAGGTGATCGAATACTCATCGACGTAAAAGATCATTGCGGTGGTTTGAAGGTAGGGACTACTGAGACAATTTTCTTGCCTTTTTCCCAGGTTGGTACAGATCGCACAGGAATCGGATTAGGTCTTACCATCGCAAGAAAAACTGTCGAAGCCAACAAAGGCACCCTTACAGTCCACAATATTGAGGGCATTGGTTGTGTCTTTACGATTAATCTACCTCGCCACAGCATGCCGACTTGATAGGGTTGGACATTCCCTCATGATGCGACTTTCTCCTTCACGGGAAGGTCAAATAGAGCACGATCATCCGCCCGAGTAAGTTGCTGACCCATCATTTCGAGCATTTTGTCTTTAGGCCATTCTCCACGCTCGACCTTGGCAAGAATAGCGGCACCGACCAGAATTTTTCGGCGGGTGTCAGCTGCCCGTTTTTGCTTGCTCTCTGCGGCTTTTACACGTGCTTCGGCTCTCTGCTTAAGCGCCTTAGCCTGTTTGAGTTTTTCTTCTAAGTCTTTGACGCGCTGTTGTGCTTTCTCGATTGGCGTTAAGTTCTTGGTTTCTGGTTTTTCGGTGGCGGTTGTCATGCTGGCCTTCGGTGTGGGGTTGAGCTTGCATTCTATAGCAGCGGATTATGTCACGTAAAGCCAGCTATAATGGAGGTGGCGAATAACCCGGCGAAGAGCAAACGCGATAGAGCAAGGGCGCACTTAGGAGTTGGCTGCGCCAACTCGTGCGGTCGCTACGCGACAAAGGAAGAAACGATACCCCATGGCAATCTACCACCTCAGCGTAAAAG
>NZ_JBCHJF010000020.1:0-6122 GCF_039123635.1 Massilia sp. MP_M2 | reverse complement strand
AATTTAAGTAATCAAGAACCGAAGTTCTTGGCACCTTCATCAAACGCCCACACTTATCGACTGTTAATTTTTAAAGAACTTATTCGGTGCTGCTTTCCTGCTATCGCTACGAAGCGTTGTGTTCGTTAGCAGCAGAGAGGCGAAATTATAAAGTGCTTCTTAATTTTCGTCAACCCCTTCTTTCCTTCGCTGTCGCTGCTTGAAAGCGGCGTCTGCGTCGGGCAGAGCGAGACTATAACAAACCTGTGACATGTTCCGCAAGAGGCTTTATAAATAGACCGAGCTATCAGCATCCAAGATTAAATAGTCAAAAACTATGAACACCGTAGATTTATATTGCTTTGTGCGCCAATCGAGAATGACTATCATTTGCTTCTACTGTATCAACAGCACAAACTCCGGAGTTACAATGGTCATTGCCGCCAAGAAAACCAGCCAAGTCTTCACCCATATGGCCATCGCTTTCGCTATTGCCTATGCGCTCACTGGCTCGGTCATGTTCAGCGGCCTTGCGATCGTCATCGAGCCAGTCATCAATGTAGTGCTTCTTCCCTTCCATGAAAAAGGGTGGGCTGCCTTTCGTTCCCGGGCGGGTTCCGAGCGCGAACGTTTTACCCGCGCTGCGGCTGAAAAGCTCAGCCAGACCGCCATGCACATGGCGATTGCGTTTGCTGTGATCTACTGCGCAACTGGCTCTCTTGCGTTTGGCGGCATCGCGGCGATCCTCGAACCGGTGTGCAACGTACTTCTTCTGCCGATCCACGACCGCTTCTGGGATCGGCTCGAACTGCGCTCCACTGGCCAGCACCGCGCTGCCTGATCCACTCGCAACGCAAGTTGCGTAGCCCCCCTCCGCAGCAGAAGATTGGACAACTTGCCCATCCAGTGCGGCTGCCACGGACAGAGGCAGCGCACCGCGCGCAGATCGATAGCGTCCACGATGCACCAGGTGGCGTCCTCTTCGGCAGGCATGAGCAGCTTGCCGCCTTTAGGTTCCTGCAGGCGCGGCGCATCGATATACCCCGGCACAATGATCTTCACGGCGATCGCCCATGACACCGGCGCCTTGCGGAGCAGCTTTTGATAGTGGTAATCGCATTGCATGCGCGTCTGCGCCGCGCAGGCGTCGTACGAGTCGGATATACCCAGACAGATGCGATTGGCGTGCCAGTCGAGGCGTTTGCCAATGCCGTCCAGACGCTGGTCGCGTCCGACATAGCGCTTGTCGAGCCAGGCTGGAGCCTGCAGCGCCTGACAATGCCGCAGCGGCTGCGCACCATCGAGTCCCCACACTGTTTGCTAGCCACGGATTGAACGACGACCTACGATCAACGATCACTGACGCAGGAGTGCCTGCGCTATCCGGATCGGGATCGAGATCTGGATCTGGATCACGTCGATTATGCAACCCGTTTGATACCGTCCGCCCGTGCGTTGAGTCGCTTTGGGTGCCGCTTTTTCTCACTAGTCAGAGGCATGCAGGCCGCTGTCGGACACAGCGTCGGATGCAGGCACACCGGAAGTATCGACCTTCATTTGACGGAACAGGTGCCACGCCATGGCGGCAAGTGCTGCGAGGCCGCATACCAACACGCCCCACAGCCAATGCCGACGGGTGCCGATAGTAACGTCAACCTGCTCGATCGTATCGGCCCGCTGCTGTTGCACGAGCGCCTCCGGAGTCGCTGGTTCCAGTTCGGCCAGCTCACGCGGCGTGCAACCCGGCGCCACTTGGGATAGCGGCACGCTGGCGGTCGTTGCCCTGGCACGGCCGAACGCCAGATGGTACGGCGCCTTGCCTGCAGCAACGAACACGATGGTTGCAGGCGCCCAACGCAAGCGCAAGGCAGGGCGCTCCAGCACGGGGGCCACTGGTCGGGCCACCCAGGTCGCCGCATTCGTGGGGGCAATTTCGACGTCGCCGGAGACGCGCTGCTGTCCCTTCTGCGACAGTTGGTAAAAGGTTGTATTCAGGATCGGCTGCAACTGTGTCACACCCCGCTCACCCGGTTTGCGGCCACGCGTGGTTTGGTACTGTCCCACCATCACCGGCATGACCACATTCTGCGCCTGAAACACGAAGCCAACAGAGATCGCAGGGATGGCGACAGGCGATGTCATACATCTAATCGCTCCCCTCGGCAGCCGGCAGAGCCGGCAGAACGATGGTCTCGAGTTGCATGGCAGCGTACTGCTACACGATATATTCGACGTTGATATCGACAAAGGCGAGTGGCTTGCCGTCTAGCCAACGAATCCGGGCGTAGCGAAATGACCGCGGCGAGAATTCGATGCGGTGCTTGCCTACACTTGCGCCGCGATCGTTGACGAGCCAACTGACCGCCGCTTCGGCCAGCACTTCCCAATCTTGCAGGTCGTTACTTACATCGACGGCGACGTGCGCGTTGTAGCTGGCCATCCCCTGGGGCAACGATAACGCCAGCGCGCCCACTGGCGCGGCTGCGCTGACCTTCGCAGCAAGTGCCGCCGGCTGAAGGTCGAGGATCAAACTTTGCAGCTCGTCGCTTGCTATGCGCGACGGCGTCGTCACCGAGATGACGGCGCCGTCGCTCCGGGTACGAATCTGCAAGCTTTCAGGCAATGCACCTGCATTTCGGGCGGCGCCATACAGTGGGAAGATCGCGACCTGTGCAATAGCCTTCTTCTCGATGGCGGGTGGCGCCTGATCGAGCAGCGCAAAAGGCATGGACGCGCCGACGGCATCGAACACGCGCAGATCGTGCAAGGCAGGCGAACGCGCATTCAAATAGACCGCACGCGGGAGCGGCAATCGCACGATGGCCTGGTTGCTGACAATGCGCAAAGAAAGACTATCCGAATAATCAGCTGGCCTGTCGGTGGGGGCCACTGGATTCGCCGTGGCGGCGGCGCCCGACAGCACGAATGCCATGATGGCGTAACAGCATTTGCAGAGAAAGGTCGGCATGGAGTGATGCTCCTGTACGGGTCACACTGGCGCGGCCGTCGACGCGGCCTGCGATGCCTTCGGATACGGCGCCAGGTAGCCAACGAGCAGCAGCAACAGGCCAACGCCTACGAACGAGACGACACGCGCGATACTCCCGCCATTGGCCAAGTCGACCAAAAACAGCTTGGCCACAACAATGCTGTACAAGAATGCGCCGCCCCACCAGAGCCGCCGTTTGGCAGTACGTGCCGCGATGCGCATGAGCACGAAAGCACTTGCGCCCCAAGTCAGAGAGAGCAACGCCTGCACCGTTTCCGAAGCAGCGAGCTCGGCAAGCCGGCAATCGATGCCAAGGTAATGCGCCGCGCTTCGTAGCAGCATGAGATTGAACCAGAGCCACGCTGCCACTGCGCCGGCACGCCGCAACGTGCGCAGAACTGGCTGGTCCGACGCAGCCCTCGCAGCGAGCTGCCGCAACGTGACTACCCATAGCAGCAGCACGAACCCGGTGGTCAGATCGAGCGGGTTGAGCAGTGGAAGATAGGGCAACGGGGCCATCGCGCCATCGTGTCTCAGATTCCACAGAGTGATCGGCAACATCGTGAGAACAGTACCCACTGGAACAGCAATCGACTGGTACCAGTCCGAGATCGGCACAGTGGGCCAGCGCCTCATCACGCTTCGACGCAGCAAGCCGACAAGGAACAGCATCATTGCCCATGTCGGGAGGTAATTGCTCCAGGCCGCATCGGTGATCCAGCTGTCTCGCAGGATCAGCACGCTGTCCGTCGGCGTGGCGAGCCACCCGTCGATCAGGATCGCACCAGTCGGCCATAACGCCAGCCACGGGCCAGCCGTACGCACAGTATGCAGAATCTGCAATACGGTACGCTCCAGTAGCGAGCCGCTGGCATCCCAGCGCAGCATCGCCTGTTCGCTGCTCAAGCATGTAATTGCCCATGCGATCCAGAATGCGCCATCCGGAAGCGCATGCGCGCCATAAAGCTGTGCAAGTAAACGCAGCGTAATAATGCTCATCGCAGCCCAGCAGACAAGGGCGAACCCACGCAATTGTGGCCAGGCGAAGCGCAGGCCACAGCGCACGCACGCAGTCGACGTGGCCGCGATGCCAAGCGCATACAGTGCCAGCCAACGGGAATGCCCGCTGCCCAGGGTAGAGGGCAGATAGTCGATTACCCGGCCGGCCGTGACATTGAGGGCGCATACCCACCAGATGCCGCTCCACAACAGCAGTGACGCTGGAAGGTAACTACCGGCGTCCGTGGGCGCGGCCCGCTGCAGCGTCCGGCTGGTCGCCAACGCCGCTACGGCCAGGATGACTACGCCAAGCAAAGGCATAGCGTCACCTGATTCAATCATATGTATCCACGACAACCTAGGCGCAACGGCAATTGCCAGGCCGATAGCCCCCGCGATCTGGGCGGCCAGGACCAGTCGCCGCGCGGTGGGCCAGACGGTGCGCAGGCTGATGGCATACAGCAGCAGCGCGGTGAGCATCGAATCGGCAACGATCCAGTTCGCCAGGGTGGCGCCCGAAAAACGCAGGAATGCTTCGACATACCACCCGGCCAGCAGCCAGGCAGCCGCTAGTACCAAGGCCGTACTGGCCAGCGGCGACAAATCCTGTTCGCCGCCGTTCGGCCTGCGTAACGCCACGGCCACAGCGTACGCGCTGCCGGCGAGCAGCAGGAAGCCCAGCCACAAGTTCGCTGTCAGCGCGGCGTCGCTGTCGAGGTTGGACAGCGCGATCGTGAAGCTGATCCAGGCTGCGACCTGCAACGAGAGTCCACAAATCCAGATGGCACGCCGCTGATGGCGCAATCCGAACCATACGGAACCGAATCCTTGCAGTGCCCATGCTGCCGAGGTCCAGCGCGCATCAAGGGCAAACGGAATCGTCAGTGTGCCGAAGATAGCGCCAAGAACTGCAAACGTCTGGACCAGCACTCGCCAGCGCTCCTTGCCGGCGCGCCAGAGCATCGTACCGACCACGAGATAGAAGCCGCCCAGACCAAGAGCAGAGAACGCCAGTCCAAACGGCATGTCCTTGACCAGCCCAACCTGAAATCCGAATGTCAGCAATGGCGTTCCCATGACGAGCGTGACGTCGACACAATCCTGAAGCCGTGTTCTCTTGCGGCCAGCAAATGCCAAAGGAATGCCGGAATAGCACAGGAAAAAGAGGATGAGAAAAGCCTGCGCCGATGCGTAATTGTTCGAGGTATATTGCAATCCGCCCCAGGCCCCAGGCCCCAGCAACCCCAAACGTGAAAACGGAACCAAGCAGATTGAGCTGGTGCCACGAACGCTTGAACGCCAGAACGAACACGCCGACATTGAGCATCGTGTAGTAAGAAAACAGGGCTATATGGTTCCCCTGTCCAGTGGACAAAAGCAGCGGACAGGCGAAGCCACCGGTTATACCGAATGCCGCGAGCCATGGCGCTTCCTGCAAGATCGCCGGCAGGCATGTGAATACTGTAAGCAACACCAGCGAGGCGAATGCGAATTCGGAAGGTATCAAGGCATAGCGCTGAAATGCGCTGAAAATCACCAGCATCAGGATGGCGATCGCCGTTCCCTGAACCGGCAAGCTGATTTCCCTGCGTTTGCCAAGCAGGCGCCAGCCCCAACCCAGCAGTACCAGGTCGGCCGGCACCACTGCGGCCAACCGTAGCTCCATTGGGATGGTAATAGTTGCCGCCACATACTTGAGAAGGAATGCGACGCCGATGAACAGGATGACCAAACCAAGCTTGGCGACAAGATTTCCGGTCATCACCCACGTTCTGATGGCAACCAGCCAGCGCGGCGGTGGCGATACCGGTTCGGGCAAAACATCAGGCTCGGGTGACGACGTGATCGTGTCGCCTGGGGCCGTACTGCCAGGGACGCTGCGTGAGGTGCGCGGCGTTGCTTGCGGCGACAGGGGGGCTGTTTCACCGTCTTAGGTACTGGCAGCAGAACTCGCATTGGCACTGACAACGTCCCGCGCCTGCACTGATAATCGTTGATTGAGCCTGTGTGTTATTCGATCGCCCAAAGCAAAAAACCCCACTCAGATCACTGAGTGGGGTTTTTCTATATAACTAGCCTGACGATAACCTACTTTCACACTGGTTGCAGCACTATCATCGGCGCAAAGTCGTTTCACGGTCCTGTTCGGGATGGG
>NZ_JBCHJF010000019.1:0-7339 GCF_039123635.1 Massilia sp. MP_M2 | reverse complement strand
GCTGCAACCAGTGTGAAAGTAGGTTATCGTCAGGCTAGTTATATAGAAAAGCCCCACTCAGTGATCTGAGTGGGGCTTTTCGCTTTGGGCGATCGCTATATCCTATCGCAACAGGATCAACGTGCAGATCAACCGATATCATGATCAAATCAAACCCACCACCAAGGACTGCACGATGAACATCTACCTCGCGGTCATCGACACGATGGCAGATTGGGAAATTGGCTATCTCACAGCCGAGCTGCATAGCCGGCGCTTCTTCCGCGATCCCGAGATGGCATGCAGTCTCGTCAAACTTGGCGTGACCCTGGACGCCGTTCATAGTATGGGCGGCATTCGGTATGTACCTGACGTGACGGTCGATACTATCCAAATGCAGGCTGACGATCTGCTCTTGCTACCTGGCGGCGATGTCTGGGCCACGCCATTTGTCAGGCCTTTCCTGGAATTGGCGCGAGAGGCCCTGGACCAGGGTCGCAATGTTGCCGCCATCTGCGGCGCGACTGTTGGCCTGGCCAGCACCGGCGCGTTCGACCGGCGTCGCCATACCTCCAACGATCTCGCATCGCTGAAGGCCGCTTGTCCTGAGTATGCCGGTCAGTCCCACTACCGTCACAAGCCAGCAGTTCGCGGCGACAACCTGATTACCGCGAGCGGTCTGGCACCCTTGGAATTCTCATATGAAGTGCTGAAGATGCTGAAGGTGTGGCGGCCTGAAACGGCAACCGCCTGGTACCGTCTGCACAAGACGCGGCAGGAATGCTGGTATCACGCGCTGGTCGCGTCGATGTCGCCCGAGGCCCAGGAGCCCCTGCCCGAATAAACGAAGCTACCTTCGCTCTGGCTTCGCAGCACAACCCGCAGTACAGTCACGGTATCCGTGATCACTCAGACAACGATGGACTATCAGCAGTTACACGCCCAACGCCGCGCGCATCCAGCCTGGCGGCTTGTCGCCGTAGACCATGCGCCCATGATTGCCAGCTTCCTGCACCACGTCTTTGTCGTGCCGAATGTTCGCACCATCGCGCGTCAGCAACTGGTGTCGCAGCTGGATGATCACTTGTATCAGCTGCACCAGGTTAGCGGCGAAACCTTGTTCCCGAAAAGCGCTGTTGCTTATCTTGATGATTAGGCGTCCGACGAGCGTGGATGGCTGCGCAAATATTACCCGCCCGGTGAAGACGAACCCCATTACGACTTGACGTCATCGAGCGAGCAGGCGCTCGAGTGGCTGCAGAGTCTTGGCCAGCGCGCCTTTATCGGCACAGAATCACGCCTGATGACGGTCTTTGACCTGCTCAAGCAGATCACCGATGGCACCGAACTCAATCCACGCGCGCGCATCGCCGAGCTGCAATCAAGGCGGGCCGACATCGATGCGCAGATCGCCAGCATCAGGGGGGGGCCATCTGCCCCTGATGGAGCCGACCCAGGTGCGCGAACGTTTCCTGCAAATGGCGTCCACTGCGCGTGAGCTGCTGTCCGACTTTCGCGCGCTCGACCGCAGTGTGCGCGAACAGATCGCCACGTGGGACGGCGGCAAGGGCGAGCTGCTCCAGCAGATCTTCGCCTGGCGTGACCAGATTACCGATTCCGATGAAGGCCGCAGCTTTCGGGCGTTCTGGGATCTCTTGATGTCGCCGGCGCGCCAGGACGAGTTGAGCAAACTGCTCGAACGGGTGATGGCCTTGGCGCCGATCCGCGAACTCGGACCGGATCTGCGCCTGCGCTGGATCCACTACGATTGGCTCGAAGCTGGCGAAGTCACTCAGCGCACCGTGGCGCGCCTGTCCGAACAACTGCGTCGCTACCTCGACGATCAGGCCTGGCTCGAGAATCGCCGTATCATGGAGCTGATTCGCGAGGTCGAGCAAAAGGCGTTGGCGATGCGCGGGCAGGTGCCCGATGCAGACTTCGCCAGCATTGATGCGGCCGGCCCGGACACCGGCCTGCCCATGGAGCGACTGCTCTACACACCACCGTTCAAGGCCGATCTGCGCGCAGCGGTGGTCGAAGAGGCCGGCGCCGCGATCGTCACTGACGCGTTGTTCGAACAGGTCTACGTCGACCAGATGCGCCTGACATCCAATGTGCGGCGCGCTCTGCAGACCCGCAACCAGGTATCGCTCGCTTCGGTGATTGCCGAGCATCCGATCGAACAGGGTCTGGCCGAACTGGCCACCTACCTGAAGCTGGCAACACAGGACGTCGGGGCCATGATCGACGATGAGCGCACCGAGTCAATCACCTGGACCGCCAATGATGGTTGCCAGCGTCAGGCGACGCTGCCGATGGTGATCTTCACGCTGCGCGACACGAACAACGAAGAATAAAGAGCCAATGAACGACGAGTATCTGCGCCAACGCGCGCCCATGCCGGACGCGCCCGATATGCCGCGCCTGGTCCAGCGCCGCCCGCTCAGTTTCCCGGTCAGCCTGATCCTCGTTTTGTTGCGCAAGAAGCTGGCCGAATTCGACGTCACCAGTGGCGACACCCGGCTCGTGATCGGGCGCGATGACATCGCTGATCAGATGCGCCTGTTCCTGCCCGATACCGCCAACGAAGCGCGCCTGCTTGACCGCATGGACACGCACCTGAACAAAGTCGTCGAACTGGGCTTTCTGCGCCGGCTGCGCGCGCAGGACGGCCACTTCGAAGTGCGGCGTGTACTCAAGGCTTTCGTCGATGCGCAATGGCTCGATGACTTCACGCAGCGCCTTGACACCTATGCGACGCACGCCGCGTCGCTCGATCCGTGGGAGAGCGAATGAACGCACCGCAAGAAGCCCAGCAGGAATTGACGGCGGGCGTCCTGCGCGCAGGATTCCGCTTGCGCCGGTTCGAGGTCTACAACTGGGGCACGTTCGACGCGCGCGTGTGGCGACTGCAGCCTGATGGCGACAATATGCTGCTCACGGGGGATATCGGCTCGGGCAAGTCGACCCTCGTCGATGCGTTGACGACGCTGCTGGTCCCGGCTAACAAGGTCTCGTACAACAAGGCCGCCGGCGCCGACGCGCGCGAGCGCTCGCTGCGCACCTATGTGCTCGGACATTTCAAGTCCGAGCGCGGCGACACCGGCATGAGCGCGCGCGCCGTCGCACTGCGCGACCACCGCAGCTATTCAGTACTGCTTGGCGAATTTTGCAACGAAGGCTATGAGCAGACCGTCACGCTCGCGCAGGTATTCTGGTTCAAGGACCCGCGCGGCCAGCCCGAGCGCTTTTATGTGGTGGCCGAAAGCGCGCTGGCCATCGCCGAGCATTTTTCGGGCTTCGGCAGCGATGTCACCCAGTTGCGCAAGCGCCTGCGGGCCACGGCCGGCGTCACGCTGCACGACAGCTTCCCGGCGTACGGTGCTGATTTTAGGCGCCGCTTCGGCATCGGCTCGGAGCAGGCAATGGACCTGTTCCACCAGACGGTGTCGATGAAATCAGTGGTCAACCTGACTGAATTCGTGCGCGAGCACATGCTCGAGCCGTTCCCGGTGCAGCCGCGCATCGATGCACTGATCGCGCACTTCGATGACCTCAATCGCGCGCATGAAGCGGTGCTCAAGGCCCAGGCCCAGATCGAACGTCTGCAGCCGCTGACGGCCGATTGCACCCGGCACGCCGTGCTGGTACAGCAGGTCGATGCGTTGCGCGGCTGCCGTGATGCACTGCGGCCCTGGTTCGCCCACCTCAAGGGCGAGCTGCTCGACAAGCGGATTGCCAACTGAGCCCTCGACGAAGAGCGGGCCGGCACCAGGCTCGCGCAGCTTGCGCACGACCGGCGCATGCAGGCCCGCACGCGTGACGAACTCACGGCCGCCATCTCGGCCAATGGCGGCAACCGCATCGAACAGATACGCGCCGAGATCGTGCGCATCGAAGCGAGCAAGAACGAGCGCAGCGAGCGTGCCCAAAAATACGATCTGATCGCGGGCGCCCTCGGCCTGCCGGCGGCGGTCGATGCGGACACCTTCGATGCCACTGGCCGCGCTATCGCCCTTGGCCAGTCCGACTGCGTCATCCAGCGCGACGAGCGCAGCAACCGGCTGACCGAGGCTGGTGTGACGGTGCGCGAGCTGCGGCTGCTGCATGGAGAACTGACGGGCGAACTCGAGTCGCTGCGCCAGCGCCGCTCGAACATCCCGCGCCAGATGCTGACCGTGCGCGCCGCGCTGTGCGATGCGCTGGCGATCGCACCCGATACGTTGCCATTCATCGGCGAATTGATCCAGGTACGGGAGGACGAGCGCGCGTGGGAAGGCGCGGCCGAGCGCCTGCTGCATGCCTTCGGCCTGTCACTGCTGGTACCCGAGGCGCACTACGCGCAGGTTGCGGCGTGGGCAGAACGCACGCATCTTGGCGCGCGGCTCGTGTATTACCGGGTGCGGCCGCAGGCGGCGAGCCAGCCGCCGGCACTGCACCCGCAATCGCTCGTGCACAGGCTGGCCATCGAGCCGGCCTCGCCGTTCTACAGCTGGATCGCGCACGAACTGGCACGCCGCTTCGACTACGCCTGCTGCGAGAACATGGACCAGTTCCGGCGCGAACAGCGCGCGATCACCCGCAATGGCCAGCTCAAGGCCGGCGGCGAACGTCATGAAAAGGATGATCGGCGCACGATCGACGACCGCACCAGCTACGTCCTGGGCTGGTCGAACGATGCGAAGATCGCCGCGCTCGCCAAGCAGGAGCGTGATTTGGCCACGCGGGTGTCGGCGCACGCTGCGCAAATCGTCGCGCTCAAACGCGAGGTCGATGATTACAACAAGGTGTATGGCCTGTGGCAGCAACTGGCGGTGTACGCGCACTTCGCGGAGCTGGACTGGAAGTCACTGGTGGCATCGATCGACCGGCTCGAACGCGAGCAGGAAGAACTGGCCGCGACGTCCGACCTGCTGCGGACCTTGCAAGAGCAGCTGCGCGTGCTGGGCGACGAGCAGATCGCACTCGACGCACACCATGCGACAGCGGCAGCCCTGCTGGCGACGCTGGTCGAAAAGCTGCGCACCGCGCGCGAGCAATTCGCAGAGTGCGACACGCTGGCAGCGGCGGCCGACGAAACCATTCGCGCGCGTTTCGTGACGTTGGTGTCCTTGCGTGAGCAGGCGCTGGGCGAGCACACCTTGACCGTGGAGTCATGCGACAACCGCGAGCGTGACATGCGCGACTTCATTCAGGCCAGGGTCGATGCCGAGACCAGGAAGATCGAGCGCCTGCGTGATACGATCATCTCGGCCATGCAGGATTACGTGCGCACCTGGCCGCTGGATGCGCGCGAAGTGGACGTCAGCATCGACGCCTCCGCTGAATTCGGACGCATGCTGCACGCACTCGAAGCGGACGACCTGCCCCGCTTCGCCGACAAGTTCAAGGGTCTGCTCAACGAAAACACGATTCGCGAGATCGCCGGCTTCCAGTCGCAGCTCAAGCGCGAGCGCGAAACGATCCGCGAGCGGGTCGACACCATCAACGCGTCCCTGCATGCGATCGATTACAACCCGAACCGCTACATCGCGCTGGAGGCAGAGCCGAGCCTGGACGCCGACTTGCGCGACTTCCAGCAAGACCTGCGCAGCTGCACCGAAGGCGCGCTCACTGGCTCGGCCGACGAGGAATATACCGAGGCGAAGTTCTTGCAGGTGCGGCGCATCATCGAACGTTTTCGTGGGCGCGAAGGCAGCGCCGAAATGGACCGGCGCTGGACCCGCAAGGTGACGGATGTGCGCAACTGGTTCGTGTTCTCGGCGTCCGAGCGCTGGCGCGAAGACGATCGCGAGCACGAACACTACACGGATGCGGGCGGCAAGTCCGGTGGCCAGAAAGAGAAGCTGGCCTACACCGTGCTGGCGGCCAGCCTGGCCTACCAGTTCGGCCTCGAGTGGGGGGCGGTGCGCTCACGGTCGTTCCGCTTCGTGGTCATCGACGAAGCGTTCGGCCGTGGCTCCGATGAGTCGGCCCGCTATGGGCTGGAGCTGTTTCGGCGCATGAATCTGCAACTGCTGATCGTCACGCCGCTGCAGAAGATCCACATCATCGAGCCGTATGTCGCCGGGCTGGGTTTCGTGCACAGTGAAGAAGGGCGCCAGTCGATGCTGCGTTATCTGAGCATCGAGGAATACCGCGCCGAACGTGGCGCGCGCGTGCAATGAGCGCGCGGCGCGCAAACTGGTCGACGCCTGCCGATATCGTCGCCGGCGTACAGCGGCTATGGGACAGCGGAGGCTGATGCGCTGCGCATGATCGGGCGTGTCAACGATGCGCGTCGGTTCGATGCGCTGGCCGCCATCACGCTGGCGTCGTTTCCGCTACTGCGCACCTGGGTGAGCAGCCATCCGCTCAAGCTGCTCGAACATGGCGAGGGATGGGAGCGCATCCTGGCGGTCCTGCACTGGTTCGTTGCGCATCCCCGGCCGGCGATCTATCTGCGCCAGCTCGATACCCACGGCGTCGACACCAAGTTCATCGAGGCCCGCAAGGGCTTGTTCGCCGAATTGCTCGATCAGGTCTTGCCGCCGGAGGCGCTGAGCGAGGCGATTGGACCGCGCCAGTTCGAGGCGCGCTATGGTTTGCTGGGCAAGCCACCTCTGATTCGCTTTCGCATGCTCGACGAGGCGCATTACATCGCCGGCTTGTCGGACCTGACGGTACCCGTGACACAGTCCGCGATGCTGCGCACGGGTATCGAGCGGGTGTTCGTTACCGAGAACGAGATCAATGCACTGGCGTTTCCGCAGGTGGAGTCGGGCATGGTGGTGTTCGGGGGTGGGTATGGCATTGACCGCCTGACCGGGATCGACTGGTTGCGTGATCGCGATCTTGTGTACTGGGGCGATATCGATACCCACGGATTTGCGATCCTCGATCGCTTGCGTGCGGCGATGCCAACGGTGCGTTCGTTGCTGATGGATGCGGCGACATTGCAGGCGCATCGCCATTTGTGGGGAAGTGAAGATGCAGACAAAAGGTTCACAGGAAACCTGACCCGGCTCACGGTTCAGGAGCAGGCGCTCTTTACCGGACTACGCGATAACGTTTTGGGTGAGCGGCTTCGCCTGGAACAGGAACGTCTTGCTTATGGATGGGTTAGCTCTGCAATTAAAAATTGTTGAAATCGCAGCCTTGCGCCAGCGCGATGCGTTTGTTATAGTCTCGCTCCCTCGACGCAGAAGCATTCAAACGAATGTGGAAGCCAAAAGGAAAGAAAAAAAGAAGTTGACGAACATCGCAAAACACCGCATACTCTCTCTTCTCTGCTGCTAACGAACACAACGCTTCGTAGCAAACGGCAGAAGCAGCACCGAATAAAGTTCTTTAAAAATTAACAGTCGATAAGTGTGGGCGT
>NZ_JBCHJF010000018.1:0-13710 GCF_039123635.1 Massilia sp. MP_M2 | reverse complement strand
ATAGTGCTGCAACCAGTGTGAAAGTAGGTTATCGTCAGGCTAGTTATATAGAAAAGCCCCACTCAGTGATCTGAGTGGGGCTTTTCGCTTTGGGGTGCTGGTATTCAGCTGATCAAAACATATCACTACCGATCTGCGCAAAAAAGCCCGCTGATTCACATCAGCGGGCTTTTTCGCATCCAGATGAATCGCACCAGCTTATGTGCGATCCCGCAAGTCAATCAACCTGTCCAGCAATCCCTCTACCGATACCGCGATCCGATCGAGACTCGCTTCGCGCAGCTGCGCCGTATCGACCACCTGCTCGCTGAGCGATCCCGCCCAGCGCAGCAGTGCGCTGCATGCCTCGGGATGATCGAACAACCCATGCAGATACGTCCCCATGATTTGTCCATCTGCCGACATCGCGCCTTCGCCGCGGCCATCGATGGCAAACACAGGCCGCGTCATCGCCGGGCCGCTCGACACACCCATATGGATTTCGTACCCGCTGACGCGACCCGGCGCATCGCCCGGCGTGAACACGCATCGTCCTTCTACCCGCGTCAGCTGCTTGTCGCGTGTCAGCTCGGTATCCACATCGAGCAATCCAAGTCCATCCGATACGCCAGGTGCCCCTTCGACACCGTGTGGATCGCCAACCGTCCGCCCCAGCATCTGGAACCCGCCGCACACGCCAATGGCCTTGCCGCCATAACGCAGGTGACGCGCGATCTGCTCGCGCCAGCCATGCCTATCGAGCCAGGCCAGGTCGCCCCGCGTGTTCTTGCTGCCCGGGAGGATGATCAGGTCGGCGCCGGGAATCGCCTCGCCCTCGCGCACGAAACGCAGGTCGACATCGGGATGCGCGCGCAGCGCATCGAAATCGGTGTGGTTGCTCATGCGCGGCAGGCTTGGCACGACCACGCGAAACGCGCCCTTGCTCGTTTGCGCCGCCTGCACGGCATCTTCGGCGTCGAGAAACAAGCCGTGCAGATAAGGCAGCACTGCCAGCACCGGTTTGCCGGTCTGCGCCTCGAGCCAATCGAGCCCCGGTTCGAGCAGCTTGATGTCGCCCCGGAAGCGGTTGATCACAAAGCCGATCACGCGGTCGCGCTCCGACTGCGACAGGCACGACAACGTGCCGACCAGGTGCGCAAACACGCCGCCGCGATCGATGTCGGCCACCAGGATCACCGGGCAGTCGACCGCTTCGGCAAAACCCATGTTGGCGATGTCGCGATCGCGCAGATTGATTTCGGCCGGACTGCCGGCGCCTTCGACGATCACGGCGTCGTACTGGGCCAGCAGGCGCGCATGCGACTCGAGCACCGCGCCCATCGCGATCGGCTTGTACTGGTGATAGTCGCGCGCATTCATGTCGGCGCGCACGCGACCATGGATGATCACTTGGGCGCCGGTGTCGCTCGATGGTTTGAGCAGCACCGGGTTCATGTCGGTGTGCGGATCGATGCCGGCAGCGATGGCCTGCAGCGCCTGGGCGCGGCCGATCTCGCCGCCATCGCGCGTGACGGCGCTATTGAGCGCCATGTTCTGGGGCTTGAACGGCGCGACCTTCACGCCGCGCTGCATCAACAGTCGGCACAGCGCCGCCACCACCGTGGTCTTGCCGGCGTCCGACGTCGTCCCTTGCACCATCAGGGTCCGGTAGGGGAATGTGCTCATTTCGGGCGCCGCTGGCGTGCCTGCTCCAGCGCCTCGCACATGGTGGCAGTGCCCTGGATCATCCGTGGCCCCGCGCGATTGAGCAAATGGCCGTCGAGCGTGAACAGATTGTTGCGGCTCACGGCCGTCATGGTGCCGTAGGTTTTCCACAACTGCACGCCGCCATAGTTCTTTTCGGCCGTCGCGATGATCACTTCGGGATTTTCCTGCAGCACGCTCTCGAGCGTGACCACCGGCGCCGTCACGGCCAGCTTGTCGAAGACGTTCACGCCGCCGCACAGGTGCATTGCATCGGTCAGGATGTGCTTTCCGCTGAGCGTGTACAGCGGCTTGTCCCACACCTGATAAAAGAGGCGCACCGGTGCGCGGCCCGCGTACTGCTTGCGCAGGCCCGCCAGCTGCGCGCGCAGCGCTGCTGCTGCCGCCTTGGCCGTGGCATCGGTTCCCATCAACTGGCCAAGCCGCTCAACGCTGTCCGGAATGGCACCCAGCGTCTGCGCATCGCTCTGGAAGACAGGGATGCCGAGCTGGCGTACCATCTCGATCTGCCTGTCCGAGCTGTTGTGGCGCCAGGCCACGATCAGGTCGGGCTTCAGCGAAATCAACAGCTCCATGTCGATCTCGCGGTTCGACCCGATGCGCGGGATACGCTTGGCGGCTTCGGGATAATCGCTGTAGTTCACGGCGCCCACAATGCGGCTGCCGCCACCGGCTGCGAACAGAAGCTCGGTCACGCTCGGCGCGAGCGAGATGATGCGCAGCGCCGGCTTGGCGACCGTGACGGTTTGGCCGCCGTCGTCCTTGACCGTAATCGCGGCCTGCGCGCAGGTGATCGACAGGCCCGCGATCAGGGCAGCCGTCCGGGCAGCCATCAGCATCGTTGTTTTCATCGTTGGTTCCATTCGTGAAGTGCGTGTTCAAAGCGGTGCCATTCAGGTTCGCCTGCCGGCAGGCCGACGCGGATACCGCGCCCGGCATCCCGGAACAGCCGGCACCAGATGCCGCGCGCCGCCATGTGGGCGTGGAAGGCTTCGGGTTGTGTCTGCGGCCACCAGCGAAACAGCGCCGTGCCACTGCTGGCGATGCCGTGTTCCAGTAACAGGCAAGTCATTCGCTCGCCGGACTGGCGCAGACTGGTGCGCGTCGCATGCTGCCAGGCGCTATCGGTCAGCGCTGCCAGGGCAATCTCCTGCGCCGGACCGCTGATGGTCCATGGCCCCAAGAGGTCGGCCAGATCGCGCAGCAGGCTGTCATGCGCAGCGACGAATCCCAGGCGCAGGCCAGCGAGGCCAAAGAATTTGCCGATCGAGCGCAGCACGATGAGGCCGGGCCGTGACGCATGCATCGCCACGCTCGACGTCGTGGTGGTGTCGCCAAACGCTTCGTCGACGATCAGCCAGCCGCCGCGCGCCTGCAGGCGTGCGGCCCAGTCGAGCAGGCGTTCCGGCGCGATCGTCTCGCCGGTCGGGTTGTTCGGATTGACGACGATGACGACATCGCTGACGTCGACCGCCGCATCCAGCTCGGCATACGTGACCTGCCGGAGGCGGTGGCCGTGCTGGCCCCAGTGGTGCGCGTGCTCTGCATACGATGGCGCCGACACCGCCACGCGCGACGGTGAGCGCAGGCGTGGCAGGCCCTGGATCGCGGCCTGGGTGCCGGCCACTGGCAGCAAGTGCGGCGCGTGGTAGTACGCGCACGCCGCCGCCAGCATTGCGGGATCCGGCTCGGGCAGGCGCTGCCAGGCTGCAGGCGACAACGCCGGCGCCGGATAGCCATGCGGGTTGATCCCGGTCGACAGGTCGATCCAGTCATCGCGCCCATGATGCCGGGCGGCGTCGCGCAGGTTGCCGCCGTGTTCAAGCATGCGGCGCGCCGATCATGGTCAATACCGCCAGCAGGCAGACCACGCCGAGCCAGAGCAGCGTCGTGCGCAGCACCAGCTGCCAGGCGCGCCCGATGTCGCCGGCGCAGGCTGCCGGCCCGGCGCCCAGTGGCGGTCGTTGTTCGACCTCACCATCATAGACGGCGGCGCCGCCGAGCGATACGCCAAGTGCACCGGCGCCGCTGGCCATCACCGGCCCGGCGTTCGGGCTGCCCCACGCCGACGCCTGCGTGCGCCAGCAGTGCCAGGCTTGCGCGCGCCTGGCGCCGGCCAGCAGCACATACGACAGCGCGGTCAGACGCGCCGGCACATAGTTCATCACGTCGTCGATGCGCGCCGCAGGGCGCCCGAACAGGTTAAAGCGCGTGCTGCGATAACCCCACATCGCATCAAGGGTATTGGCCAGCCGGAACAGCACCGCACCCGGCCCGCCCAGCAGAATGAACCAGAACAGCGTGCCGAACACGGCGTCGTTGCCGTTTTCAAGGAGCGACTCGGCGCTCGCCTTGGCCAGGTCGGACTCACTGGCGTTGGCGGTATCGCGGCTGACGATGCGCGCCGTCAGCGCGCGCGCCTGCGCCAGGTCGCCGCCGCGCAGCGCCTCGCAGATCGGCATCGTATGCTCGCGCAGGCTGCGCAGGCCGATGCACAGATACAGCAGCACCGCGTGGAGCCACAGGCCGGCGACATCGGTCAGGACCACGAACAAGGCAGTTAACGGCAGCACTGCCAAGGCCCATGCAAGGCTGCCGCGCGGCAGGCGCAGGTCACCGCGGTTCAGTCTCCGCTCGATGAAGCTCGCCAGATTGCCGAAGCCGACCAGTGGATGCCAGCGCCGCGTCTCGCCCAGCAGCAGGTCGAGTGCGACACCGGCCACCAGCAGCAGCGCCACCGTCGACAACGACAAGCCAGTCAGCACAGGGAACCCTTCAGAACAAGTGGCAGGCCGGCCGCCACCAGCACCGCCCGGTCCGCGCGCGCGGCCACGGCCTGGTTCAGGCGCCCGGCTTCGTCGGCAAAGCTGCGCGAAATCGCGCCCCACGGCACGATGCCCATGCCCACTTCATTCGACACGAAGACCACGTCGCCCGGCAAGCCCGCATCGAGCAGGTCCAGCAGGGCCGCGCGCTCCTCATGGAACCGGTCCGGTAGCGTCAGGGCGCCGACCTCGGGATAATCCCGGCCGTCGCAGAACATCAGGTTGCTCAGCCACAGCGTCAGGCAATCGACCAGCACGAGGCGGCCTGGCATGCATTCGGCGCGCAGCGTCTGCGCCAGCGCCAGTTCTTCCTCGACCGTGCGCCATTCGTGCGGCCGCTGCGCACGGTGTAGCGCAATGCGCGCCGCCATCTCGCCATCACCGGCGCGCGAGGTGGCGATATAGACGACTTCCTGGCCCGACTCGCGCGCCAGCCGCTCGGCGAAGGCGCTCTTGCCCGAGCGCGCGCCGCCAAAGACCAGCGTCGCGCTCAAGGCGCACCGCCAAACAGCGCCGCAACCGCGCGCGGATTGGACGGAAAGTAGCCGTGGAAGTACGACGCGAACAGCGAGCCGACGCGGTACACCGCTTCGCCCGGTGTCTGCGTGCGCTGCTTGACGGTATGCGCCTGCGGCGGTACGTCGGTGGCCAGCAGCGAATAGTGGAAGGTATGGCCGCGCAGCTCGCCATCCGGTGTGGCCAGCGCGAGCATGCCGAGGCCAGCCAGGCGCTTTTGCATCGCCACTTCGCCCGCTAGCAGGCCTGCCATTTCCCAGCGCCGGCCATCGCCGTCGGTCAGGCCGTCGGCCAGGGCCATCATGCCACCGCATTCGGCCACGATCGGCACGCCACGCGCATGGGCCGCGCGGATCGAGTCGCGCCAGCGCGTTGCACCTTGCAGCGCCGCGCCATGCAGTTCGGGATAGCCGCCCGGCAGGTACACGGCGTCGGCATGGTCCGGCACCGCCTCGTTCGACAGCGGTGCAAAATACGTGATCTGCGCCCCCATCGCCTTGAGCAGCGCGACGTTGGCCGGATACACGAACATGAACGACGGATCGTGCGCGATCGCGATCGTGCGGCCGGCCAGCGGCGTGTCGATCTGCGCCGGGACGGCGTGCGCTGGTGCCAGCAGCGGCAGCGCATCCCACGCCGCCTCGTCGAATTCGATGCTGTCGGCCAGCGCGTCGAGGATGCCCTGCAGCTCGTCGACTTCACCCGGCAGCACCAGGCCCAGATGCCGTTCGGGCAACTGAAGCTCCTGGCGTGCCAGGGTGCCGATCAGCGGAATGTCGCGCAGCGACTCCTTGACCATCTCCGCGTGGCCGCTGCTGGCAACGCGGTTGGCGATCACGCCCGCCATCTGCACGGGACCATAGTCACGCAAGCCTTGTGCCACGGCGCCGGCCGTCTGGGCCATGGCCGATGCATCCAGTACGGCGAGCACGGGAATGCCGAACGCGCGCGCCAGGTCGGCGCTCGACGGCGTGCCGTCGTACAGGCCCATCACGCCTTCGACCAGGATTGCGTCGGCATCGGCAGCAGCGGCCTGCAGGCGCTGGCGGCATGCCTCGGGGCCGACCATCCACAGATCCAGATTATCGACCGGCGTACCGCACGCGCTTTCCAGCATCACCGGATCGACAAAGTCGGGGCCGCACTTGAACACGCGCACGCGCTTGCCCATGCGGGTCAAACGCCGCGCCAGCGCGGCCGTGACGGTGGTCTTGCCCTGGCCGGAAGCCATTGCCGCCACCAGCACCACGCGCGCACCGGGATGCGCGCTCATTACCACTCCGTCCCGGCCTGGGCGACGATCCCCGCGTTGAACGCGTGCTTGACGACGTTCATCTCGGTGACCGTGTCGGCGACTGCCACCAGTTCGGGTGGCGCGCCACGGCCCGTGATCACCACGTGCTGCATGGTCGGGCGGTCGAGCAGGTCGGCGATCACGGTGTGCACGTCGACGTACCCGTATTTGAGGGCGATATTCAGTTCGTCCAGCACCACCATGCCGATATTCGGATCGGACAGGAATTGCTTGGCCAGCGCCCACGCCTCGGTCGCTTTCTCGATGTCGCGCTCGCGGTTCTGCGTTTCCCAGGTATAGCCTTCGCCCATCGCATGAAAGCGCACTTCGTCCGGGAAGCGGCGCAGGAAGGTTTCTTCGCCGGTCGACAGCGCACCCTTGATGAACTGGACCACGCCGACCTGCATGCCGTGGCCCAGCGCGCGCGCGACCATGCCGAACGCGCTCGAGCTCTTGCCTTTGCCGTTGCCGGTATTGACGATGATGATGCCGATTTCCTTGTCGGCCGACGCGATTTTTGCGTCGATGACGGCTTTCTTGCGCTCCATGCGCACGCGATGGCGTTCGTTCAGCGCGGCAGTTTGTTCGGGAGTCATGTCGTTCATGCGAAATCCTCTTTGGGGATGAAAATGCGGCGGCCATGATGCTCGATCATCTCGATCGGGTGGCCGAGGTAGTCGCCCAGCAGCGCGCTCTGCATGGTCTGTGCGTTGGTGCCGGCGTGCCAGCGGCCATCGCCCATCAGCAGCAGCACGTGCGTCGAGATGCGCGAGGCCAGGTTCAGGTCGTGGCCGATCATGACCACGGTGTGGCCCTGCTCGCGGCACAGGCGCGCGAGCAGGCCCATGACGCTTACCTGGTGCGCCAGGTCGAGCGCATTGGCTGGCTCGTCGAGCAGCAGCAGCGGTGTTTGTTGGGCCAGCAGGGCGGCAATCGCCACGCGCTGGCGCTCGCCGCCGGAGAGCGTGCGCACGTCGCGCGACGCCAGTTCAAGCACATCCATCGACGCCAGCGCTTCCAGCGCAATCTGATGGTCGTCGCTGCCTTCCCAGTAGCGGTTGGCGTGGTACGGGTGCCGCGCCGAGAGCACGCTCTCGAGCACCGTGTAGGCAAAGGCGTCGTGGCGCGACTGGGCGAGAAAGGCACGTTCGCGCGCCAGGTCGGTCAGCGGCCAGGCCGCCAAGGCGCGCCCGCCGATGTGGACCGCGCCGCCGTCGGGCTGGTGCAAACCCGCCAGCGTGCGCAGCAAGGTGCTCTTGCCGGCGCCGTTGCGGCCGATGATGCTCCAGCATTCGCCGGGTTGCGCGGCCCAGTTCAGGCCTTGCACCAGGGTGCGCCCGGCAATGGACAGGCGCAGGTCGTGGGTGGCGATGACGGTCATTTGCGCATGCGGTGCAGTTGATACAGAAAGACCGGCGCCCCGATCATCGCCGTGATGGCGCCGACCGGCAGTTGCTGCGGCGCGACGATCGTGCGCGCCAGCGTATCGCACAGCACGAGGAACGCGCCGCCACTCAGGACGACAGCGGGAATCAGCACGCGGTGGTCGGGGCCGAAGGCGAAGCGGCAGGCGTGCGGCACGATCAGGCCGACAAAGCCGATGGCGCCGGCGCTGGTGACGGCGCTCGCAGTGAGCAGCGCCGACACGAAGAACAGACCCTTGCGCAGCGCACTCACACGCACGCCCAGCGTGACGGCGTTTTCGGCGTGCAGCGCGACCATGTTCATGGCGCGCGCGCTGCGCATGGCAAACAGCAGCGCGCCGATCAGGACAATCCAGGGGGCCAGGCGCAGCGGTGCGCCGGCCAGGTCGCCGATCAGCCAGAAGATCATGCTGCGCAGGCGCCCCTCTGGCGCGATCGACAGCATGAGGGTGACAAGGGAGCCGCATAAGGCCGAGACGATCACGCCGGTCAGCAGCAGCATCGAGGCGCCACCTTCGGCGGCCTGGCCGCTGCGCAGGTCGCGCCGCGCCAGGGCGTACAGCAGCAGGGAGACGCCGACGGCGCCGGCCAGTGCGGCCGCATCGACCATCAGCGTGGACGCCATGAGCAGCAGGGCGAGGAGGGCGCCGACCGAGGCGCCGGACGAGACGCCCAGCACATACGGGTCGGCGAGGGGATTGCGTAACAGTGCCTGCATCATCAGGCCGGCCAGGGCGAGGGCGCCGCCAGTGGCAAAGGCCACCAGCGCGCGGCTGGCGCGCAGGTCGAGCAGGGATGCGGACAGGGATTCGGGTTGGCCGCTGGCCAATTGGCGCAGGGCGTCGGGGATGTCGCTGAGCGGCACGCGGATGGAACCGGTCATGCCCGAGAACAGCAGGGTGGCGATGGCCAGGACCAGCATGGCGCCGACGATGAGCGTGGCGCGTTGGCGTAATGACGGGACGGGTGCTTGCATGCGGGCCCTGATAGTTGATCGATGCCCGCGGCGCGTGCGCCGCGAGCGGAAAATGCCAGCTTAACGGATGCCGTAGCGCAGCGACGCGAACCAGGTGCGCCCGCTCGTGCCGTAGTTGCGCGCTACTTCGTAGTTCTTGTTCGCGACGTTGTTCACGCGCAGCAGCAACGACCAGTCGGGCGTGAACTGCCACGTGGAGTACAGGTTCAGCAAGCCGTAGCCCGCCAGGCGGTTGGTATTGGCGGCGTTGTCGAAACGCTCGCCCGACACGGTCAGCTCGGCGCCGCTCTTGAGTTGGCCCATCACATAGTCGGCAGCGAAGTTGGCGTGCTTTTTCGCGCGGCGCGCCAGCTGGCGGCCGGTGGTGTCATCGCGCGGATCCTGCCAATCGAGGCTGGCGCGCAGGTTCACGTCCATCAGGCGCATGCTGCCAGCCAGCGAGAAGCCTTCGAGCGTCGCTTCGTTGACGTTGTAGGCGCAGCTGCCTTTTCCGCCATTTCTGCCGTCCGGGCATGGCGTGCTTGAAACGATCATGTCGGTCAGGCGATTGTGGAAGTAGGTGGCATCGAGCTTGTAGCCGTTGCCGTCGTAGCGCAGGCCCACTTCGCGGTTGCGGCCTTTTTCAGGCTTGTTCGTCGCCAGGCCGTAGCCCGGGAAGTACAACTCGTTGAAGGTCGGGGCGCGAAAGCTCGTGCCGATGCTGGCAGTGGCGCGCAGGCCGTTGCCGAACTCGTAGCCGTAGCCGGCAGCGCCGGTGTTCTGGCTGCCGTAGACCGAGCGGTCCTGGCGCGCGCTGACGTCCAACAGGTGATTGGCGCGCTTGGCCGAATACGCCGCTGCATACGAATTCGTGATGCGCGTCTCGCGCATCGACGAGACTTCTTCCTTGCGGTGGTTGAACAGCAGCTGCAGCGTGTCCTGGCCGATGGCGACGTTGTTCTGCCACGAGAATTCGTTCTGCTCGGTGTCGATCTGGCTGGCACCGCTGGCCGTGGCGTTGCTGAAGTTGCCCGACTTGTCTTCCGAACGTGCGTACTGCACGGTGCTGCGCCAGTTCGGCAGCAGTTGGTTGGTCATGTAGACGGCGCCGGTGTTCAGGTCCGAGTCGCTGTGCACATCGTAGTTGCCCGAACCACTGGCGTCGTACTGGCTGAACGTGCGGCTGGCAAGGAACTGGGCGCCGATCTCGTGACCCGGTGCGAGCGCCATCGACACGCGGCCGTTGGCGTTGCGGCGGCGGTAGCCGTCTTCGTCGGCGTTGTAGCCCGATGCACCCGGACGGGTGGACGAGAAGCCGTCCGATTCTTCATAGCCGGCGCCGAAGGCGTAGCTGATGGCGTTCGGGCCGCCGCTCTTGCCGAAGATGCCCGCGTCGCCCTGCAGCGTGGCGTTGCTGCCCGCACCGACCGAAGCGGTGACGACAGGTGCGCCTTCGCCCTTGCGGGTAAAGATCTGGATCACGCCGCCGATGGCATCGGCGCCGTACAGCGTGCTCAATGGCCCATAGACGATTTCGATGCGGTCGATCGCGCCCAGCGGGATCGCATTCCAGCTGGCGGTGCCGGTGGTGGCCGAGCCGATGCGCACGCCGTCGAGCAGCACGACGATCTGGTTGGCGTTCGCGCCGCGCACGTAGACGCTGGTCGCGGCGCCGGCCGGGCCGTTGCGGGTGATCTCGATGCCGCGCTGGCGCTGCAGGACGTCGGCCACCGAGCCGGCGCCGGAGCGCGCGATTTCTTCGGCGTTGATGACGGTGGTATCGGCGACGAGGTCCGCTGCGGTTTGCGGGGTACGGGTGGCGGTGACGACGACGGTGTCAGCGACTTCAGCGATGGCGGTGGACGAGATGAGGGCGAGTGCGAGCGACACGGCGGCCGCTTGCCGGCTTACTGGAAAATTCATGAGTGTTTCTTATTAAAGGCATCCCGCCGACGTCCCCGTGGGCTGGATTCAAAGGATCGCGCTGTGCGCGTATCCACCTTTTGGCCGGTATCCGGGCTGGCAAGTATGGCCGTCCCACCTTCCCATGCTTAAAAAGCACAGTGGTATGAGGGGGCGGTTCGCCGCAGGACCCGAAGAGAGGCTGCAGCACTTGCTTACCGTTGCGGGGGCAGCACGCGTTGGCCCTGTGAAGAGCTTCGTGTTTCCCGTTTAACTGCACCTGCGAACGCAGGTGCGAGCACCAAAACGCGCTCATTATAAGGTGGTTGCCCCGGCCGTTGTCAGATTTCCAGCACCATCACTTCGCCGTAGCCGATCTGGTGTGGTGTCGATGCTGCACGCAGCGCAGCATCGCGCAGCGCGCCGCCAGCGGCCAGCGCATGCAGCAGGCGCATGGTGCCGGCGTGGCAGATGACGAGTACCTCGGCGTGTCCTGCGCGCTGGATATCGGCGAGAAAGGCGGCCACGCGCACGGCCACTTGCATGACGTTTTCGCCGCCACCAGGGCGGTAGTCGAGCAGGTCGGCGCTCCAGGCATCGATCTCGTCCCGGGGGATGTCGTCCCAGTGGCGCAGCTCCCAGGCGCCAAAGTCCATCTCGGCCAGGCGCGCGTCGAACGTCGGCGCGGTTGACAGCTGCTGCGCCAATACGGCGCTGCGTTGCAACGGGCTGGCGTAGACCGGCATGGCGCCGGGCAGGTTCTGATGCTTCAGCGCCGCCAGCACGCGTGCGGTGTCGGCGTCCTGCGCCGGCAGGTCGGTGCGGCCGTAGCAGTGCCCGGCCGGTACCGCCGGTTTCGGGTGGCGCACGAGGTAGAGGCGCATCAGGCCAGCGCGCCGCGGCCGAGCGTGGCCACTACCGCGATATAGATGGTCACTTCGGCCAATTGCTGCACGGCGCCGAGACAGTCGCCCGTATAGCCCTGCAGCCGGCGCGTGAATGTGCGGGCCAGCCAGCGCGTGGCCAGCAAGGCCGCGAACAGCGCCGCGCCAAGCGCGGCCAGGTCGAGCAGCCCAACGGCGAGAAGGACGAGCGCAGGCACCAGCACCGTGAGCGTCGCGATCCCGAATTCGTTGCTGCTCATGCGCACGGCCAGCGGCTTGGCCTTGCCTTCGGCGCGGGCATATTCCATCTGCCAGATCAGGGACGTGGCGGCAAGACGCGAGAGCGGGTGGGCCAGCAGCAAAGCGCCGATGGCGGTCAGGGGCGGCAGCGTGGCGAGTGCGGCCAGCTTGGCGCTCAGCATGCAGACGATGCCGATCGCGCCATACGCACCGACGCGCGAATCCTTCATGATCTCGAGCGCACGCTCTTTCGTCATGCCGCCACCCAGTCCATCGCAGGTGTCTGCGAAGCCGTCTTCATGGAAAGCACCTGTGAGGTAGATGGTCGCCGCGGTGGAGAGCACGGCGGCCACTGGTGCTGGCAGCCAGTGCGCGGCGATGAAGTAGACGGCCGCACCGATGGCGCCCACCACCACACCGACCAGCGGGAAGTAGCGCGACGCATGATTGAGCCATGCCGGCTCGAAGCCGACCCAGTGCGGGATCGGCAGCCGCGTGAAGAACTGCAGCGCGATGAAGAACAGGCGCAGTTGGTGGATCATGCCGCGTGCTCGCCCAGTTGCTGCGAGACCTGGGCCGATGCAAACGTCGCCATCTCGCCCAGGAAGTTGGCCGCTGCGTGCAGCAGGGGCAGGGCGAGCGCGCTACCGGTGCCTTCGCCCAGGCGCAGGCCCAGGTCGAGAAGCGGGTGAGCGCCCAGTTGCTCGAGCAGCAGGGCGTGGCCATGCTCTCCTGAGCAGTGTGCGAAGACGCAATAGTCGAGGATAGCGGGTTGCAGTCGCGCGGCGACCAGCAGCGCGCTGGTGACGATGAAGCCGTCGATCAGCAGCACCTTGCGCAGGCTGGCTGCCTGCAGCATGGCCCCCGCCATCATCGCGATCTCGAAGCCGCCGAAAGTCGCGAGAACCTCGAGCGGTTCGCGCGCGCTGGCGTGATGCGCGACCGCGGCGGCGACGACCTGCTCTTTATGGCGGATGCCGTCGAGCGTCAGGCCCGTGCCGGCGCCGACGCAGGCAGGAGCCGGTTGCCCGGTCAGCTTGTGCATCAGGGCTGCGGCGGCGGTGGTGTTCCCGATGCCCATCTCGCCGAAGCCCACGACGTTGCCGGGCAGCTCGCGTGCCAGGGTCATGCCGTGCTCGAGGGCGGTCGCGCAGTCCTGCGCCGACATTGCCGGCTCGATGGCGAAGTTGCGAGTGCCCTTGCCGATCTTGCGGTCGAGCAGGCCATCGCGCACACCGAAGTCGTGATTGACGCCGGCGTCGATCACGCGCAGTGCGCAGCCATTCTGGCGCGCGAACACATTGATGGCCGCGCCGTTGGCCAGGAAGTTCTCGACCATCTGCCAGGTTACGTCTTGCGGGTAGGCGGAGATACCTTCGGCGACTACGCCATGGTCGGCAGCGAAGACAAGGATCGCAGGTTGGTCGATCGTCACCTGGGCTGTCTGCTGGATCAGGCCCAGCTGGGCAGCGAGCGACTCCAGGCGCCCAAGGCTGCCGAGCGGCTTGGTCTTGTTATTGATCGCAGCGGCGAGGGATTCGGATAGCGCCGCATTGGCGATCGGGGCAATAACAGGAATATGCATGGGTAATGAAAAGGTCGCTATGGGCGGCGGCTACGATATCACAGCAGAAAGCATTGCAAGACCATCCTGGGTTTGTTATAGTCTCGCTCCTCGACGCAGACGCCGCCTCAAACGCAGCGACAGCGAAGAAAAAGAAGTAAATCAGGGGTTGACGAAATTTGAGAAGTGCTTCATAATCTCGCCTCTCTGCTGCTAACGAACACAACGCTTCGTAGCAAACGGCAGAAGCAGCACCGAATAAAGTTCTTTAAAAATTAACAGTCGATAAGTGTGGGCGTTTGGTGAAGGTGCCAAGAACTTCGGTTCTTGATTACTTAAATTATCAAATGTTCACAAAAAAGAAATACGTTGCTCAGCAATGAGTAACGGTCAGTATTTTGA
>NZ_JBCHJF010000017.1:0-38542 GCF_039123635.1 Massilia sp. MP_M2 | reverse complement strand
AGTCTGAACAGTGTCACCCCGACCGGCCACATCACCATTATTATCTACTGGTGCGCTGGCATCTTCAATATACGAGGTCTGACATTCAGACACGAGCTCAACAAAAGCCGATTTATACAAGCCCGTCTGAACAGACCAAAGAAGAGTTCGTGTCCAAATGTCAGACCTGACCCCGGCTGTTTAAACTTGCCTGCGCTGCGACCAGCATGTCGATCAGTGCGCGCGAGGCCGCTGACAGACCGCGGTGGGCCGGGTAGACGACCGAGAACACGCGCGTGCGTCCACTCAGCTGTGGCAGCACCTCCACCAGCTGTCCCGCTGCCAGGCTGGCTTCCGCAAACAGGCGGGGACACAGCGCGATGCCCATCCCCTGCTCGGCCAGCCAGATGACGCCCATCGCGTCGGTTGACACCATCACCGACGCCGGCGGGATCCAGTCAATGTCGCGCCCCCCATCACGTAGCTGCCAGGGAAACAACCGCCCGGTGTTTGGCCGGACGAAGGCGATGCACTGCTGGCGCGCGAGGTCGTCGAGCGTCGCGAGTGATCCGGCGGTCTCCAGGTAAGCTGGGGCAGCCAGCAGGCACAGCGGCGATGCTTCCAGTTGGCGCGAAGCCATCGTGCTGCTTGGCAGTGGGCCGGAGCGGATCGCCAGGTCGAATCCCTCGGCCACCAGATCGACGTTGCGGTTGGTGATGTCAACGTCCAGTTCAACCAGCGGATAGGCGCGCGCGTAGGCTGCCAATATCGGCGGCAGGCGCTGCTGCCCGTACCCGGTGGACACGCTCATGCGGACCTTGCCGCTCAGTTGCGCCGTCGTGCTGCGCATCGACCGCTCTGCCTGCCCGAGCAGGGCGAAGGCATCGCGTGCCTCGTTGGCGTAGCGCTGGCCGGCGTCGGTGAGGCTGAGGCTGCGCGTGGTCCGGCGCAATAATTGTGTGGCGAGCCGCGCTTCGAGTCGCGACAGGGCCCGACTCAGCACCGAAGGCGTGGTCGAGAGCACGATCGCCGCTGCGCTGAACGAACCGTGCTCGACCACGTTGAGAAATACCTCGACATCGGCCAAGTGATCGAATTTCCGCCCCATCTTGTCTCCTCAAGAACAAATCATTTGTTTAAATCGTAGTTTATCTATCTGCCAAGAAAAAATACAATGCTGAATCTTTTATTTGAAAGGATTCACATGGAATTGCTCGACAAACTGAACTGGCGCTATGCCACCAAGGCGATGGACCCTACTCGCAAGGTGTCGCAGGACAAGATGGACCGGATCATCGAAGCGGCGCGCCTGGCACCGACGTCGTCTGGTCTGCAGCCCTATGAAATCCTGATCGTGAAGAATCAGGCGCTGCGCGCCAAGATCAAGGACGTCGCCTGGAACCAGGCGCAGGTGGTCGATGCTTCTCACCTGCTGGTCTTTGCCGCCTGGGACGATTACACGCCCGAGCGGATCAACCACATGTTCGACCTGACCAACGAAGTGCGCGGTTTCCGCAACGAAGGCTGGGAAGCCTACCGCCAGCAACTGCTGTCGACCTACCCGGGCCGTGATGCACAGGTGAACTTCGAGCACGCAGCGCGCCAGGCCTATATCGGCTTTACTGCGGCGATGGTCGCAGCCGCCTTCGAGGAAGTCGATTGCACGCCGATGGAAGGCTTCGATCCAGCCGCGGTCGACAGCATCCTGAAGCTGGGCGAGCGCAACCTGCGTAGCGTGGTCATTCTGCCGGTGGGCTACCGCAAGGCCGAAGAAGATTGGCTGGCAGGCCTGGCGAAAGTGCGCCGCCCGCTTGATCAGTTCGTCAGCGAAATCGACTGATTCCCGTTTCGCCGCAAGCTGCTGGGCGGCGGCGGCGGCGTCGCCGTGCGCACGCGCCGCAACCCAGCCATGGTCAGGCGAGTGACTCACCATCCGAGTATCGCTTGATTCATGACCCTGCCTTCCTCTGCATTCACCCACAAGACTTTCCAGGCATGGCCCGGGGCTGAATACCGCTTTTAAGGTCCTGGCGGCCTACAATGTTGGTTAGTTACTTTTTTGGCGAGCGGGTAACGCACCGCACCACCAGGTGCCGCCCTTTTTTGATCGTGCTCACTTGGCCCGATGATCTTGACCGCCCTATTTTCATGGGCCAATTCACGCGGCATCCCCTTTCAATTCGGGCGTGATTGCAACATGAACCCGGTTCGCCCGCCCTGTTTGCGTTGACGCAAAGCCGCGCACGCCCCTACCCCGTATATTTTTTTCCTGCGGGCTCTTGCCCGCGCGGAGGATCCGCGTCGTGCCGGTCCATGCCGCTGTGCCCACCGCGGGAATTGCGATGCCGAACTTCGAGCGCTCGAGCCTGAACCGGAAGCTGACCATCATCTCGCTGCTCTCGACCGCGACGGCATTGCTGTTCGTGTTCGGCGCATTTGCCGTCACCTCCATCCACAATCACCGCCGTGCCGAAGCCGTGCAACTGGCGGCGTTTGCGCGCGTCATCGGCGCGGCCTGCGCCGGCGACCTGATGCTGGTCGACCGCAAGCAGGCCACTACGACGCTGTCGGCCCTCGAAGCCCGCCAGAACGTGTCGGCAGCCGTGCTGTACGACCGCTTCGGCCAGCCCGTCGCCGCCTACCACACGCCGGGGCGCGAGGTCGCCGTTCTCGCGCCGCTGGACGATATCGATGCCGGCACGCTCGAGCGGATCAATCGCGGTGGCCGCGCACTGCTGGCGCGCCACATGCGCGTGGTGCAGGCAGTACACCATGGCGATCTGGTGGTGGGCGCGGTGATGATCGAAGCCGACCTGTTGCCGATGTGGTTCGACATCGCCGCCAGCCTCGGGGTGATCGGGGTGGCGATGGGCGCCGCGCTGCTGGTGTCGCTGGTGCTGGCTGGACGCCTCAAGCACAGCATCGCCGAGCCGATCACCAAACTGATCCAGGCTGCGCACAAGGTCTCGGCCAGCCAGAACTACGGCCTGCGCATCCCGCACACGCGCAGCGATGAACTTGGGGTACTGATCGACAGCTTCAACGGCATGCTGGCGCAGATCGAAGAGCGCGGCGCAGCCTTGCTGCACCATCGCGACGAACTCGAACGCCAGGTCGGCGTGCGCACCGAGCAGCTCGAGAAAGCCAAGAATGCGGCCGAAGCGGCCAGCCGCGCCAAGAGCGGTTTTCTGGCCACGATGAGCCACGAGATCCGCACCCCGATGAACGGTGTGCTGGGCATGACGGACATGCTGCTGGCCACGCCCCTGAGCGAGGCCCAGCGCAACTACACGCAGCTGGTAAAACGCTCGGGCGAACACCTCTTGGTGATCATCAACGACATCCTCGATTTTTCCAAGATCGAAGCCGGCAAGCTGACGATCGAATACATCAACTTCAACCTGTGGGACCTTCTCGACGAGATCCACAACGTCTACACGCCGCAGGCCGCGGCCAAGGGCCTGGACTGCGAATTCGACATCGCCAACGACATCCCGGTGGCGATCTGCGGCGACCCGAACCGGCTGCGCCAGATCCTGGCGAACCTGCTGGGCAACGCACTCAAGTTCACCGAGGATGGCCGCATCCTGGCGCGCGTGCGCGTGGCTGGCGAAGATGCGCAACAGGTCGTGCTGCGCTTCGAGGTACACGATACCGGCATCGGCATTTCGCGCGAAACGCGGGCGCGCCTGTTCAACGCCTTTTCGCAGGCGGACGACTCGACCACCCGCAAGTACGGCGGCACCGGCCTGGGACTGGCGATTTCGAAGCAGCTGGTCGAGCTGATGAACGGCGCCATCGGCGTCGAGCATGCACAGCAGCGCGGATCGGTCTTCTGGTTCACGGTCAGCTTCGACAAGCACCGGGTCGACCCGGATGCAGCGGGCCATCACCTGAACACACTGGATGGCTTGCGCGTGCTGGTCATTGACGAGCAGGAAGCGAGCCGCAAGGCGCTGGTGCAGCAGCTGACAGCATGGCATGCGTGCTGTGACGACGTGGGTGGCGCGCTCGCGTTCGAATGGCTGGTCAACGCAGCCCGCGCCGGGCGGCCCTACGATGCGGCGGTGCTGGACATGGAACTGCGCGAGACCAGCGGCCTGGCCCTGGCCGCCGCAGTACGGGCCGAACCGCTGGCGCGCGCTACGCACCTGGTGCTGCTCAGCCCCGAACGGCTGGCCGCCGATCCGGTGCAGCGGCGCGAAGCGGGCGTGGCTTACCAGCTCGTCAAGCCGGCGCGCGCGGCCGACCTGTACGCGTGCCTGGCAGTGCGGGCAGCCCGGCTGCAGCGGCCGGCTGCGCCGCCAGATGCGGCCAGCGACCCGGGCCCCGCACTGCATCCCGCCAGGCGCACGCGGCGCGTACTGCTGGCCGAAGACAACCCGGTCAACGTCGAAGTCGCCCGCGCGATGCTGGAAAGCCTGGGCCTGGAAACGGTCTGCGCGAAAAACGGCCAGGAAGCGCTGCGCGCCGTGCACGAAGGCCGCTGGGACGCGGTGCTGATGGATTGCCAGATGCCGGTGATGGACGGCTTTGCGGCCACCGGCGAGATCCGGCGCCACGAGCGCGAGATGGGCCGCCAGCGTGGGCTGCCCGTGATCGCCATTACCGCCAACGCGCTGCAGGGCGACCGCGAAGCCTGCCTCGCGGCGGGCATGGACGACTACCTGTCCAAGCCCTTCACCCAGCAGCAGCTGGCCACGGTTATCGGCCGCTGGATTGCGATGCCGCTGCTGTCGGCGCGCGAACATGGCGACGAACCGGTCGTCGAGATCGCACCGGCGATGCCGCTGCCGCTGCCGCTGCCGCTGCCGCTGCCTCCAGCCATGCCTGCACCGGCTGCCACACACGCCACGTCACGCACTACACCGCGCACTGTCCCGCGCACCGATCCAAGCCTTCATCCAATCAACCGCGCGGCCCTGGACAATATCCGCGCCCTGAGCCGCAATAACGGCGACGCGCTCGTGAGCAAGGTGATTGCCGCCTACGTCGGCGATACGCCACGCCAGTTGCATGCCCTGCGCCAGGCGTTGAGCGAAGGCGACGCCGACAGCGTGCGGCGCGTGGCCCACGGCCTGAAATCGGCCAGCGCCAATATTGGCGCCGTGCACCTGTCAGGCTTGTGCCGCGAACTCGAACAGCTGGGACGCAGCGGCAACGTGGACAGCGGCGCTCCGCTGCTGTCCGACCTGGAACACGAATTTCGTACGGTACGACTATCGCTTCACGCATCGCTTGAAAAGGAATCCTGACATGCCTTCCGCCCCCACCCAGCGTGTGACGGTCCTGGTTGCCGACGACGATCCGGTCATGCGATTGTTGATGCTCGAGATGCTGGCGCAGGTCGGGCTGGCGTGCATCGAGGCCGGCGACGGCATCGATGCACTCGACCAGGCCCGCAACTGCCGGCCCGACCTGATCCTGATGGACGTCGACATGCCGCGCATGGACGGTTTCGATGCCTGCCGCGCGATCCGCGCCGACGAACACGATGGCGCCTGCGTGCCGGTCATCATGGTGACCGGCAGCGACGACATCGAAGCCGTCACCCACGCCTACGAAGTGGGCGCGACCGACTTCGTGTCCAAGCCGATCAACTGGCAGATCCTCGGACACCGCGTGCTGTACGTGCTGCGCGCCAGCGACGCGATCGCCCGCCTGCGCATCGCCGACGCCCAGAACCGCGCCGTGCTGGCGGCGATTCCCGATACCTTCTTTCGCCTGAATGCCGACGGCATCTATCTGGATTACGAGCCTGGTCACGAACGGCCCGGCCAGGACTACCCCATCGATCCTGCCCCGCACGAGCGCGCCGGTGCCGGCTTCATCGGCAAGCACCTGGCCGCGACGCTGCCGCCGGACGTCGCCATGCGCATGCTGGAACAGATGAAAACAGTGCTGGCCACGCAGCAGGTGCGCTCGGTCGAGTACGAGCTGGTCGACTTCGGCGTCGCGCAGCATTTCGAGGCGCGGCTGGTGGCCACCAGTGCGTCCGAAGTGCTGGGGCTCGTGCGCGATATCAGCGAGCGCAAACGCGCTGAAGAACAGATCCGGCGCCTGGCCTATTGCGACGGCTTGACGGGGATCCCGAACCGCCAGGCGTTTCTGGAAACGCTCGAGCGCGAGCTGCACCGCTCGCGGATCGGCAACAAGAAGTTCGCGGTGCTGTTCATGGACCTCGACGCGTTCAAGCGCATCAACGACACGCTGGGCCACAACGCCGGCGACCAGCTGCTCAAGATGGTGTCAGAGCGCCTGCGCGACACCACGCGCCCGAGCGACCTGGTCTCGCGCGGCGATGGTGGCGAAGCATACGGCGAAGGCGACGGGAACAGCGCCAGCAACCTGGCGCGCCTGGGCGGCGACGAATTCACGATCCTGATACCCGATCTGGAACGGGTCGAACACGCGCTCAATGTCGCGCACCGGGTGAAGGAAGCGATGCGGCGCTCGTTCATCATCGAAGGCAACGAGATCTTCGTCACGGCCAGCATCGGCATCTCGCTGTTCCCGGAAGACGGCGACGATTGCGTATCGCTACTCAAGTTTGCCGACACCGCGATGTACCACGCCAAGAGCTGCGGCAAGAACAACGCCAAGCTGTACAGCTCATCGCTGACGATGCAGATCATGAGCCACGTGAAGCTCGAGGTTGGTCTGCGGCGCGCCCTGCAGAACGACGAGCTGTATCTGGTGTACCAGCCGCAGCGCGACGTGGCCAGCGCCGAGATCGTCGGCGTCGAAGCGCTGGTGCGCTGGCGCCATCCCGAGCGGGGTCTGATCGCACCGACCGAATTCATTCCGCTGGCCGAAGAGACGGGCCTGATCGTGCCGATCGGCGAATGGGTGCTGCGCACCGCCTGCCGCCAGGCGCGCACATGGCAACGCCTGACGCAGCGCATGCTGCGCATCGCGGTCAACCTGTCAGCCAAGCAGTTCAAGGACGAGAACCTGTCGCAGATCGTGCTCTCGGCGCTGCTCGACACGGGGCTCGAACCGCGCCTGCTCGAACTGGAGCTGACCGAAGGCACGCTGATGGACGATGCGCGCGCCACGATGGTCACGCTCGAACGCCTGCGCAATATCGGTGTGCACCTGTCGATCGACGACTTCGGCACCGGGTATTCGTCGATGAACTACCTGAAACGCTTCGACGTGCGCGCATTGAAAATCGATCGCAGCTTCATTGCCGGACTGCCGCAGGATTCCGAAAACGCGGCCATCACGCGCGCGATCATCGCGATGGCGCACGGGCTGAAGATGGTGGTGGTGGCCGAAGGGGTCGAGACGGGCGAACAACTGCTGCTGCTCGAGGAGTATGGCTGCGATATGGTGCAGGGCTACTATCTTGGCCACCCGTCCAGCGCCGAGACGATCACCGAGCTGCTGCAGGTCGTCCAGCTGGTGCTGCCGGCCAGGTAAGGCCGGCAGCGCCGGCTAGTTCAAGGATGAAGGCGCAGCGTGTAGCGCGCCGCCCCCGGCAACAATGGCGTGGGCTTGCCATCGACCCAGGCCTGGTGGCCGGTCATGAAAAACGGCGACAACGGATGCCCGCTCTGCCCGCCCGGCATATTGTACAAACCCTCTTCTTCCCGACCCGGCGACACGACCAGACGTTCGGACTGGCCGAACTTCGGTCCCGCCACGCGTGGCATGTGCGCGTCGCCGGCCAGCTGGTCGGCCGGTGCGGCCAGCCAGGGCCGCAGCGCCGGCACTGCCATGCTGATCGGATGCGCGACGCCTGCCGTGTTGCGCTGGCCCCAGGTGGCTTGCGCCAGCGGCGTGCCGGCGTCGTTCAGCGCCGCGATTGCGCGGTCCACCGCGGCCACTTGCAGCGCCTGCCAATCGGCGTAACCCGGCGGCAGCCAGAGCGCAGGCCGTGTGTCGAGCAGGCGCGCCACCACGGCCGGCCAGCGCGCGCTGGCGCCGGCGACGCTGGCTTTCGGGTCGAGATCCTTCAGCGCCAGGTTGGCGCCGCCGTACAGCAGATCGTGCAGCGCCCACAGAAAATCGCGCGCGAGACGGTAGCCGACCGAGTTCACACTGGCCCGGCCATCCCAGCTGGTCTCGAGCAGGCGCCGGAACTCGGCCCGCGCCGGATGCCCTGCCAGCGCG
Organism: Massilia sp. MP_M2; assembly: GCF_039123635.1. Classification (NCBI taxonomy): domain Bacteria; kingdom Pseudomonadati; phylum Pseudomonadota; class Betaproteobacteria; order Burkholderiales; family Oxalobacteraceae; genus Massilia; species Massilia sp. MP_M2. The sequence goes on along the minus strand of NZ_JBCHJF010000017.1, from coordinate 30,445 downwards.
CGCTCGTCGAGCGCGGCCAGCGCGCGCTCACGCCATGCGCTGATCAGGAGCGCCCGGTCATCCAGCGCCGCATCGAACGCGCGCCGCACGTCGGTCTGCGCGCCCAGCGCCACCAGGCCGTCGTGCAGTTGGCGGTTGCGCATGCCCAGGTCGTAGCCGCCGTCGCCCAGCAGCGCGTAACCGGCGCCCATCAACTGGCGGCTGTTGGCGGTGGTGAGCTGGCCGTTGGCGGGATTGACCACGCGCGGATACGCCGCATACGGCAGCGTGCCCGTCCAGGTGGGCGTTGCGCCATCTGGCGTCAGTGGAAACGTCGTCGCGAGCGGTGCGGTAGCGCGCTGCGGCAGCAGGCCGGCGATCGTCCAGCCGATGTTCCCCTGCGTGTCGCCGGCCACGAAATTTTGCGCCGGGATGCCATCGCTTGCTGCCGTGTCCAGCGCTGCAGCCAGCGTGGCGCTGGACTCGAGCCTGATGTGATGCATGTTCAACGCCGCCGGATCGTGCGCGATCCAGTGCACCGCGTAGCTGCGGCCGGCGACCTCGCGGATCGGGCCGAGCGACGTCTCGCGAATGACCATCCGTTCGGCCGGCGCACCTTTTACCAGAATCGACTCGACGTGTTCCTGCGGCGTTTCCCACTTTCCCGCCACCTTGAACTGGCCCGCGCGCGCCGCGTCGACACCCAGTTCGACCAGGTCGAGCGCATCGGCGTAGCTGTTGGTGAAAGCCCACGCCACCTGGCCATTGCTGCCGACGATGACCGAAGGCGGCGCGCCGGGCAGGCTCACGCCGACCAGGCGCCGTTGGCCTCCGGGCGCGCCCGGATCGGGAAAGCGCAGCGCCAGCCGGTACCAGATGTTCGGCAGCTGCAGGCCAAGATGCATGTCATCGGCGACGATGGCTGCGCCATTCGTGCTGCGGCTGCCGGCAAGCGCGTAGTTGTTGCTGCCGACGGAATCCGTCACGTCCAGGCCGGCCAGCTTGACGGGCGCATCCTGCGCATTCGGCGCCCCACCCCACCAGGCTGGCGCACGTGCCGGCATCGCGGCCGGCGCCGGCGGCGCGCCGCCATCGAGCGTGGTGTCGAAATTTGTCGCTTCGGGCAGCAGGAACGCCAGTTGTGCGGCGTCGCTGTGCTCGCGCAGCCAGCCGCGCGCGAGTTCGCGCGACGCTTGCATGCCTTGCAGGTCGATGTACATGGCCCAGACGACGAGCAGCGAATCGGCGCCGCGCCACGGACGCTGCGCTGCGCCGGTCAGCGCATATTCGAACGGCCGCGCGCCAAGCGCCGCCAGGCCGGCATTGACACCGGTGGCGTAGCGCTCGAGCAGCGCGCGCTCGGCCGGCGCCAGGCGCGCGAACGTGGCCTGGGCGCGGGCGGCGAAACGGTGCAGCCGGTTGGCGCGGTCCAGGGGCAAGGCGCGTGGACCGAACAGCTCGGCCAGCTCGCCACTTGCCGTGCGGCGCAGCAAGTCCATCTGGAAGAAGCGCTCCTGGGCGTGCACGAAACCGGTCGCATAGGCCACATCGAGCCGTGTGGCACCGGTGATCAGGGGTACGCCGCTCGCATCACGCTCGATGCGCACGTCGGCCGACAGGCCAGCCGCCTGGCGCGCGCCGTCGAGCTGCGGCAGGCTGGCGCGCAGGAACAGCCAGGCGCCCAGGAGTAGCAGCAGCACGAGGCCCAGCAACGCGACAAGGCCGCGCAACGTCCATTTTTTCCATCCCTGCATCGTGTCTCCGTGAGTGCTACCCAAGTGCTGCGTATGTTGCCAGAAAACTGTGCCAGAAAGAAAGGCGCAGTAAGCGTTATCTATTGATGACCCTGACTGCGATACGAAGCAAGTGCTCTGGCGCAATGACCCGTTCGCCATCCAGCGCCCAACGCCAGCCCAGGTAATTCGGCAGATAGCACGACGCCACGCCATGAAAGCGCAGTAGCCAGGTCTTGAAACGCTGGTGGTAGGCGTGTACGTTCTGCACGTGGATCGCACGACTGCCCAAGTGCCTCAAGCGCACGCCAGCACGCAGGTTGACTGCCGCATGCCCAATCCTGTGCTTGCGTGCAAAGGCGCGGTAGGCGACATGGCTATTGCTCACCAGCAGTGCCTGCACATCGAGCCTGGGAAGCAGATCACGTTCGAGCTGCGCGACGGTGAGTGCGCCCCGACCGGTGACTGCATCGATGGTGCCCCCGTTGCGGTCGCGCGCCACCAGAATACAGTCCAGTTCGCTGGAAATGCCCCGTTTGGCAGCCCGGCCGCCGCGGCGGCGCGGTGGCCGCTTGAGCGTGCGCGAACCTTTTTGTGATTCGAGCAGAAAGGTTTCGCCGGCCTCGACGATGCCATTGAGGGCTGCTGGCCGATCGAGCTTGGCCCAATGCAGGAAGCGGTGGCGCCATCGAAAGGCCGTGTTGCGGTGTACGCCGACCCGATCTGCCGCCTTGCGCACGGAGAGTGAATCGAGCATGACCTGCGAATACGCGAGCCATTTGGCCTTGAGCCTGAGCCGCGCCAGTGGCGTGCCGGTCAGGTCGTTAAAGGTGCGGCCGCAGGCGCAGCATCTGTAGCGCTGCAAATCGTTGGCGAACCCGTGCCGGTAGCAGCGCTCGTTGCCGCATCTGGGACAGCAGCGGCGCGGCGCTCTGACCTCACTGATGAGCGTGACTACCTGATCGAGCCCGACCGCAGGATGCAGGCCCTCAAGCACCCGCCGGTGCTGGAGCAGGTTCAGGGAAGGCAGTTTTGCGAACCAGCCTTTGAAACGTGGCGCTTTCATGGTCGACTCCTGACGCTGGGGACAGGGGTTGGACCACTGAACTGCTCGTCAGTTCACAGTGCAGTTCACGGTGAATCTCTATTTAACGTTGACTGCGCCAAAAGAAACGAGGCCCGCGTAAGCGGGCCTCGTCGGGAGTCTGCCGGCAATGCCACCTACGTGCTGCGCCGATCAAGCATCGCACGCGCGATCGTGCCCGCATCCACGTACTCGAGTTCGCCGCCGACCGGCACGCCACGCGCGAGCCGGCTGACCTTCAGTCCGCGTGCCTTGAGCATTTCGCTGATGTAATGCGCCGTCGCTTCACCCTCGTTGGTGAAATTGGTGGCCAGCACCACTTCGCCCACCACCTCGTCGGTGGCGCGCGTTACCAGCTTTTCCAGGTGCAGGTCGCGCGGCCCGATGCCGTCCAGCGGCGACAGGCGCCCCATCAGGACGAAATACAGGCCGCGCCAGGTCAGCGTCTGTTCGACCATCAACTGGTCGGCTGGCGTTTCGACCACACACAACAAGGTGTGGTCGCGCTCGGGATCGGCGCACAGGTCGCAGATCTCGACGTCGGAGAAGGTATTGCACTTGATGCAGTGGTGCACCGTGTCGACCGCCTGGTACAGCGCGCGCGACAGTTGCGCCGCGCCCTCGCGGTCATGCTGGAGCAGGTGAAACGCCATGCGCTGGGCGGATTTGGGGCCCACGCCGGGCAGGCGCCGGAGCGATTCAATCAGAAATTCGAGGGATGTCGACATGGATGCGTGAACAAAGCGGCCCGCCGGCATGGCGCCGGCACGACCGCATCATCCTGGGATCAGAAAGGCATCTTGAAGCCAGGCGGCAGGCCCGGCATGCCGGCGGTCACGCCGCTCATTTTTTCGGCGGCAGTGGCTTCGGCCTTGCGCGACGCGTCGTTGAACGCGGCGGCCACCAGGTCTTCCAGCATATCGCGGTCGTCGCCGAGCAGCGACGGGTCGATGGTGACGCGCTTGACGTCGTTCTTGCAGGTCATGACCACCTTGACGAGGCCGGCGCCCGACTGGCCTTCGACTTCGACCAGGGCCAGCGCTTCCTGCGCCTTCTTCATGTTGTCCTGCATGGCTTGCGCCTGTTTCATCAAGCCTGCGAGCTGGTTCTTCATCATGGTGTGGTTCTCCAAATAGGGGTTGTCGTTATTGATTGGATGGGGCGATCTTGACCGAGCCGGGCACGACGAACGCATCGAAGCGTTGCTCGAGTTCCTGCACGAACGGGTCGGCCGCGACCAGAGCCTCTGCCTCGCGCTGGCGCGCCTCGCGCGCCGCTTTCTGTTCGGCCCCGGCGGTGTACCACACCGGGCCGATGTCGGACTCCACGCTCACGCGCAGGTTCGGGAAATGCTCTTGCAGCGCCGCCGCCAGCTTCTCGCTGTTGCCGCTGGCGCGCAGCGTATCGACCGGCACGCGCAGGCGGAACGTCACGGCGTTGTCGCGCGCTTCGCACGCGACCAGCTCGGTCTGCAGCGCCAGTTGCTGGGCCACGCCCCGTAGCGGCAGGCTGCCGGCCAGCGCCGGCCAGTTGCCGTCCCAGTCGATCTCGGGGACCGGCGTGACAACGTAGGCATGCGGCGCCACGCGCGGCGCACGCACAGCGGCGGCCACGGACGGCGCGACTGCGACGGCTGGCGCCGCCTCGGTGGTGACGGTGGCCACGGCCGTGTCGTCCGAAAACTCGGTGACCCAGGATGGCACGTCGTCCTCGGGCGGCTGCTGGGCGCGCAGCGCCGGCTGCGGCGGTGCAATCGCCTGCGCCTGCGCCGGTGCAACGGATTGCGCGACGGCCTGCTGGCCGCCGCCATCCCATGGCGGCGCGGGCCGGCTTTGCGGCGCCGCTGACGCAGCGTGCATCGTCGCGCCCGGACCCGGCGCGGCAGGCGCTGATGGCCGCTGAGGCGGCGGCGCAGCGTCGGCGGCAGGCGCCGATTCGGGACGCCTGTTGCCGCCCGAACGCATGCCAGAACCGGCGCGCGCAGCTTCCAGCGCTGCATTAATCGCAGCCCGCGCTGACGTCATCGGTGGCGCGCCGGGTGCAGAGGCGCTGGTGGGTGCGGCCGGCATCGGTGGCGGTGGCGACGCCGGACGTGGCGCAGGTGCCGCCGGCATCGCTGCAGCAGCCGGCGCGGTAGCCGGCGCAGTAGCTGGTGCAGCGGCGCGCGGCGTCACCGCTGCATGGCTCGCTGCGGCGGCGGCGGCACGGGCGCCGGGCACGTTGATCGGTGCGGCGGCGGGCGGGGCCTGGACCTCGGCGCCGCCCTGGCCGGGGCGAAAGGCGAGCATGCGCAAGAGCGTCATGGTAAAGCCCGCGTATTCGTCGGGCGCGAGCCCGATCTCGTTACGGCCATGCACGACGATCTGGTAATACAGCTGCACCTCTTGCGGCTCGAACAGGCCAGCCAGACGCATGATGTCGGCCAGCTCGGGCAAGTCTTGCGGCACCGCGCCCGGCACCGATTGCGCGAGCGCGACGCGGTGCAGCAGCGTGCCCAGGTCTTGCAAAGCGCCGTTGTACGAGAGGCTGCGGCTGGCCATTTCGTCGGCCACTGCCATCAGGTCGGCGCCGTCCTGCGCGGCGAGCGCATCGAGCAGGCGCACCAGGTACGACTGGTCGAGCGCGCCGAGCATGCCCTGCACCGATTCCAGCGTGACCTGGCCCGCGGCATACGCGATGGCCTGGTCGGTCAGCGACAGCGCATCGCGCATCGACCCGTGCGCGCCTTGCGCCAGCAGGCGCAAGGCGGGCTGCTCGAACGTGACGCCCTCTTGCCCCAGAATATCCTCGAGGTGGCCGACGATATGCCCCGGCGGCATCTGCTTGAGGTTGAACTGCAGGCAGCGCGACAGCACCGTTACCGGGATTTTTTGCGGGTCGGTGGTGGCGAGGATGAACTTGACGTGCGGCGGCGGTTCTTCGAGCGTCTTGAGCATCGAATTGAACGCGTGGTTCGTCAGCATGTGCACCTCATCGATCATGTAGACCTTGAAGCGCGCATTGCTTGGCGCGTAGACCGCCTGTTCAAGCAGCTGCGCCATTTCGTCGACGCCGCGGTTGGACGCCGCATCCATCTCGATGTAGTCGACGAAGCGGCCGGCGTCGATGGCAACGCAGGCTTCACAGACGCCGCAGGGCTGCTCGGTGATGCCGCCCTGCCCGTCCGGACCAATGCAATTGAGCGACTTGGCCAGGATGCGCGACAGCGTGGTCTTGCCGACCCCGCGCGTGCCCGTAAACAGATAGGCGTGGTGCAGCCGCCCGGTGCGCAGGGCATGGCTCAGTGCACGAACGACGTGCTCCTGGCCAACCAGCGTATCGAAATTCTTGGGACGGTATTTGCGGGCGAGGACTTGATAGGACATGCCACGATTTTACCGCAGATGACGGTCGCCGCGAACATTCGACGGACGCGCTGGCACACAGGCGCGCAGGCGGCGCTGGCGGTGGACGTGAGGAAGCCGCGCTGACAAACGCGATGCAGAAACGGGGGCAGACGGAAAATACGGAAGAGAAAAACAGACTGGAACTATAGACGCGAACTACAGCGAAGAAGAACGAAAGAGGCGAGCCTGATCTGCGGCACTTGCGGTGAACGGCTTTGGCTGCTTCGTTCCCGACCTGACCAGGTAAACCATGCCGCAATGCGCAGGGGCCCGCCAGCCCGAATTATACCGCACGCACGCGGTTTGGGGAAATGGCCGGCACCGTCAAGCGCCGGCCATGGTCATCAGATGCCCAGCTCTTGCCAGATCGCATCCACGCGCGCCTTGACGTCCGGTGCCATCACGATCGGCGTACCCCATTCGCGGTTGGTCTCGCCCGGCCATTTATTGGTCGCGTCAATGCCCATCTTGCTGCCCAGGCCACTGATCGGCGAGGCGAAGTCCAGGTAATCGATTGGCGTATTATCGACCAGCAGCGTGTCGCGGGTCGGATCGACGCGGGTCGTGATCGCCCAGATCACTTCTTTCCAGTCACGCACATTGACGTCCTCGTCCACCACCACGATGAACTTGGTATACATGAACTGGCGCAGGAAACTCCAGACGCCGAACATGACACGCTTGGCGTGGCCCGCGTACTGCTTCTTCATCTGCACGACCGCCATGCGGTAGCTGCAGCCTTCCGGCGGCAGGTAGAAGTCGGTGATCTCGGTGAACTGTTTCTGTAACAGGGGAATGAACACTTCATTGAGCGCCACGCCCAGCACGGCCGGCTCGTCCGGCGGTTTGCCGGTGTAGGTCGAGTGGTAGATCGGGTCGCGCCGCATCGTGATGCGGTCGATGGTAAACACCGGGAAACTATCCTGTTCATTATAGTAGCCGGTGTGGTCGCCATAGGGCCCCTCGAGCGCATGCTCGAAACCGGTCGGGTGATTCGCATCCGGATAGATATGCCCTTCCAGCACGATCTCGCTTGACGCCGGCACGCGCAGATCGCTGCCGATCGCCTTCGTCAGCGTCGTGCGGCTGCCGCGCAGCAAGCCGGCGAACTGGTATTCGGACAGCGAATCGGGCACCGGCGTCACCGCACCCAGGATCGTGGCCGGATCGGCGCCCAGCGCCACGGCGATCGGATACGGCTTGCCCGGATTCGACAGCGTGTGCTCGCGAAAATCGAGCGCGCCGCCACGGTGCGCCAGCCAGCGCATGATGACCTTATTGCGCCCCAGCACCTGCTGACGGTAGATGCCCAGGTTCTGGCGCTTCTTGTTCGGGCCCTTGGTAATGACCAGGCCCCAGGTGATCAACGGTGCGACGTCACCGGGCCAGCAATGCTGGATCGGCAGGCGGGCCAGATCGACATCCTGCCCCTCCCAGACGATCTCCTGGCATGACGCGCCCTTGACCTCTTTTGGCGCCATGTCCCACACCGCCTTGACGAGGGAGCCCATGCCCATGATGTCGGCGAAGCCCTTTGGCGGCTCGGGTTCCTTCAGGCGCGCCAGCACGTGGCCGATGCGGCGCAGCTCGCTCACATCGCTCGCTCCCATCCCCAACGCCACCCGCTTTGGCGTGCCAAACAGATTGGCAAGCACCGGAATGGTGTGCCCGGTCGGCTTGGAAAACAGCAGCGCGGGACCCTCGGCACGCAACGTGCGGTCGCACACTTCGGTCATTTCAAGATGGGGCGAGACAGGAAAATCGACACGTTTGAGCTCACCCATGCGCTCCAATTGGGCCATAAAATCACGCAGATCTGTATATTTCATCAGGTTTTAAGCTTTTCTTCGGTTGCAGAACATTAGTGAAGCGACGCCGCCAAGTGATTGATTCGACAAGTGTTTCACGCTCATCAGTACCCTCTTAATAACTGAAAGTAATATAGAACAGTTGTGCTAGGGTTGACTTGATATAAGCTCGCCCCTACAATCCGTCCTACTTCATGAGGCAGCCATACTTTTTTTTGACATAATTTTAGCTGTTCTCATGCATTCACGGGGTCGGGGCCCCACATGACATTGTAGGAGTGTTTTCAACGGGCGTCTGCCCACTCCCCCGACACAGTTGTTGAGCCACTGGCACCAGTCCCCATGTTGGACGGCAGCCAGCTGAAGCAAGGCAATGACGGCGTTAGTCGGCCGCGTCGCGGCGACAAACGATTTTCTGATGCACGGTCCAGAGTACCCTACGTAACGCCTCCGGCGCGACGACGGGCTTCTTTTCGCCGCGACAAGGGGAAATTCGATGTTTCATCGTTTTATCATGAGCGCAAAGCTCATGCATTCCATGGCCAGCCAGCCCATCACGGTATCATCCGTGACAAAAACGGCACGCAGTGTTGTACAAACTGCGCGTTCTACCTTGACCGTATTCGGTCTCAGCGCAGTCGCTTTGATGGCCCTGATCTACTCCAACGACAGCGTTGCCAAGCGCGTCTCCGAGATGCTGCATCCGCAACCGGTTGTCGTTGCCACCATGTCGGCAGCACCAGCGGTTAGCGTCGTGCCTGCAATGCACGCCACGGCCCAGGCAGTTGCCGTTGAAACGACCCACATGGGTACGTCGTCCGCCACGCTTGGCAACAGCAAGCAGCAGCAGTACGTGACCAAATGGCTGTCGAAGCGTTACCGCGTCGCCAGCGACGCCGCCAATATGCTGGTCTCGACCGCCTACGTGACGGCGCACGATCTGAAACTCGATCCGCTGCTAATCCTGGCGGTGATGGCCATTGAGTCGGGCCTGAACCCGTTTGCCGAAAGCGCCATGGGCGCCAAGGGCCTGATGCAAGTGATGGCCAAGGTCCACCACGACAAGTTCGAGAAAGTCGGCGGTCAGCAGGCAGCCCTCAATCCCGTGGCCAACATCCGTGTCGGCGCCTTGATCCTGAAAGACTACGTCAAGCGCACCGGTTCGATCGAAGGCGGCCTGAAGACCTATGTGGGCGCTGCCGACATGGACAGCGACCAGGGCTACGGCGCGAAGGTCATCAACGAGTACCGCCTGCTGAACCAGGTTGCCAAGGGCCAGAACGTGCCGGCACTCAAGCGCAACACACCAGCGCCAACGTCGACGCCGGTCGTCGTCAGCAAGCAGCCGGAAGCCGACACGGTCAAGCCGGACGCAAAGCCGGTGCCGGAAGCAACGACAGCCGCGACCGCGCCGGTTGTCGCTACTGACGCATTGGCCGGTCTGTAAACTCGACTGCGCACCACAAAACCATCGCTGCGGCGGTGGTTTTTTTACGCCCGGCGCGCAGGCGAGCGCCCAACAAAAAAGCGGGGGTCAGGTCTGACATTCGGACACGATCTCGTCAGTTGGATAGTCGGCATTCGCTGGCACCGCGCCATGCTAATACTGGGCAAGACACCACTGGAAGTGGCTAAGGCTGAGGTCGTGTCTGAATGTCAGACCTGACCCCGGCTGTGTTAACTGAACGGCATTGTCGCTGCGGCGGTGGTTTTTTTACGCCCGGTGCGCAGGCGAGTGCCCAATAAAAAAACCACCGGCTTGCGCACGGTGGCTTTTTTAAATAGCGCAAGCTACGCGATCAGCGGCGCTGATCGCCCGCCGCTTCGTCAGGACGCAGGCGCTGGGCCAGTTTGTCCAGCACGCCGTTGACGTACTTGTGGCCGTCGATACCGCCAAACGACTTGGTCAGCTCGACCGCTTCGTTGATCACGACGCGGTACGGCACTTCCGGATGGTTCTTCAGTTCGTACGCGCCCAACAGCAGAACGGCGTGTTCGATCGGCGACAGCTCGGCGATCGAACGGTCGATCAGCGGGGCGATCGACTCGCGCAGCTCGACCGAGGTGCTGATCGCGCCATTGAGCAGGGCCGAGAAGAAATCGCTGTCGGCCTTGTCGAAACCATGGGCGCTGCGAATATTGGCCGCCACGATGCGTGCCGGCTCATTGTTCAGCAGCCATTGGTACAGCCCCTGGAGCGCGAACTCGCGCGCGCGGTGGCGCGGCGTGCGGTTCTTGCTCGGGTTGGCGTGCATATTCTTGTCAGTCATTATTCTCTTGCCTTTATTGTTATTCGTCCTCTGGCACCAGCTCGTCCAGCGCCATCAGCAGGTTGGCCATTTCGACGGCGACGCGCGCAGCGTCAGCACCTTTTTCGGCCATGCGGACTTCGGCCTGCGCATCGTTCTCGGTGGTCAGGATCGCATTGGCGATCGGGAGACCGTAATCGAGGCCAATGCGGGTGATGCCCGCGCCCGATTCGTTCGACACCAGCTCGAAGTGGTAGGTTTCACCGCGGATGACCGCGCCCAGCGCGATCAGCGCGTCGAATTGTTCGGTCACGGCCATGCGCTGCAGCGCCAGCGGCACCTCGAGCGCGCCCGGCACGGTCACGTGCAGGATGTCCTCGTCGGCCACGCCCAGGCGCTTCAGCTCCGCCAGGCACGACGACAGCAGGCCGTTGCCCACGGTCTCGTTGAAGCGGGCCTGCACGATACCGATGCGCAGGTCTTCGCCCTGCATATTGCTTTCAAAAGTTCCTACCGTCATGACTGACCTCTTGTATTGGTTAAATTGGATGGTTCAGGCGTCGGGGCGCGGCACGTAGCCGGTCACTTCCAGGTCGAACCCGGCCATCGACGGCATCTTGCGTGGATTGGCCAGCAGCTGCATCTTGCGCACGCCCAGCGCGCGCAGGATCTGGGCGCCAATGCCGTAAGTGCGCAGGTCCATCGACGCGGCGCGTGCGCCGGCGCGGTTGCCCCGTGCGTCTTGCGGCGCCAGTTGCGCGAACAATTGCTCGGCCGTCTCACCGCAATTGAGCAACACGATCACGCCAGCGTCGCTGGCCTTGATCGTGCGCATGGCCGCGGACATGTCCCACGAGTGGGTGGTGGCGCGGTTTTCCAGCAGGTCGAGGATCGAGACCGGCTGGTGCACGCGCACGAGCGCTTCTTTTTCAGGCGACAGCTCGCCATGCACGAGCGCCAGGTGGGCCGAGCCGCTCGGTGCGTCGCGAAACGCCACCAGCTTGAACTCGCCCGCTTCGGTCGAGAGCGCGCGTTCGGCAATGCGCTCGACGAGGCATTCGTTCTGGCTGCGGTAATGGATCAGGTCGGCGATGGTGCCGATCTTGAGCCCGTGCTCCCTGGCGAACTCGATCAGGTCGGGCAGGCGCGCCATGGTGCCGTCTTCCTTGATGATCTCGCAGATCACCGAGGCAGGTGACAGGCCAGCCATCTGCGTCAGGTCGCAACCGGCTTCGGTATGGCCGGCACGCATCAGGACGCCGCCCTTCTGGGCGCGCAGCGGGAAGATGTGGCCCGGTTGCACCAGGTCATCGGGCACGGTGCTCTTGTGCACGGCCACCTGGATGGTGCGCGCGCGGTCAGCCGCCGAGATGCCGGTGGTCACGCCATCGGCCGCTTCGATCGACACGGTGAAATTGGTGCCGAACGAGGTGCCGTTTTTCGACGTCATCATCGGCAGGGCCAACTGGTCGCAGCGCTCTTCGGTCAGGGTCAGGCAGACCAGGCCACGGGCATGGCGGATCATGAAATTGATTGCCTCGGGCGTGACGAAATCGGCTGCAAGCACGAGGTCGCCTTCGTTTTCGCGATCTTCTTCGTCGACCAGGATCACCATGCGACCGGCGCGCAGTTCGGCAACGATTTCCTCAGTGCTGGAAATGGACATACAAGATTCCTTGAAACGGGGGTTTTGCGTAATCCGCTATTTTAAAGGATTTACAGACTCCCAACCGCATTCCCGATGGCCAGACGGCCAAATTGCCAGCACGGCGCGCTCCCGGCGTCAACCATGCGTTGCCAATAGGCAACCCACACGTGACCGCGTGTCGGTTAATTGTTAAGCTAGTCCATTCGCGTGGCACGCCCGCGGCACGACCACGACCACCTGGATTATGATGAACATATTATTGCCGTATCGACCCTTCCACCGCGGCAGTCTTTCCCACGGAGTTGCCATGCCGGTTGTCCTTCCCGTTTGCTCCCCAGGCGCCACCGTCATCACCAGCGGCAGGCTGCACTGATGGCAACCATCCTGATCGTCGACGACCGTCCCAGCAACCGCAGTTACCTGAGCGCCCTGCTTGGCCTGAGCGGGCACCGCATCCTCGAAGCCGAAAACGGCGTCGGCGCGCTGGCCATCACGCGCGCCGAGCTGCCCGACCTGATCATCACCGACATCCTGATGCCGACGATGGACGGCTACGAGTTTGTTCAACAGCTGCGCGCCGAGCCGGCGCTGGAGAACACCCGCGTCATCTTTTTCTCGGCCGTGTACTCGGAGCGCGAAACGCTGGCGATGGCGGCCCGCTGCGGCGTAAACACGGTGCTGAGCAAGCCGGCCGACCCGCACCGGATCCTCGAGGCCGTCGACGCCGAACTGGGCGTGGCCGGCGGCCCGCCGGCGCCCTGCCCCGCCGCCGAGCAAGAACACGACCGCGCGTTGCCGTTCGACCTGGGCGCGCGCCTCGGCGAACTCGAACGCATGTGCATGATGCTCGTCGGCGAACGCCGGGTCGAGGCGCTGGCCGCAGCGTTCGTCGACGCCGTGCGCCGCGTGCTCGACGCCGATTGCGTCGCCCTGTGCCTGCTGGGCAGCTCCGAAAGCAGCGTGCGCCACCTGAGCACGTATGGCGTCGACGCGGCGCTGCTGCTGCCATCGGCGCTGGATGAACAAGACCTGCCGGGCGTGTTGCTGCGGGCCCGGGCGCCATTGCGTCTTGAAGCGGACGATACGTTGCTGGTCACGCTGCCGGCTGGCCATCCGCGCGTCGCGCACCTGCTCGGCCTGCAGGTCCACGACCTGCAGCATCCACTCGGCTGGCTGTATTGCACGCGCGCCGACGGCGGCGTGCCCTTCTCGGACGAACAAGAGCGTTGGGCCACGGCGCTGGCCGCGCAGCTATCGGTGGCCTACGAAAACCTGAACCTGTACGAAGTGGTGCAGCACCACGCAGCGCAGCTGCAACTCGAGGCCATCGCCCGCGCCGATGCCGACGCCGCCCTCCGCGACAGCGAACACCGGCTCGAACTGGCGCGCCAGGTGTTCGACAGCACGCAGGAAGCAATCCTGATGACCGACGCCGACACCAATATCGTCGCCGCCAATCCGGCGTTCGAGACGATCACCGGCTATCTCGAAGCCGATGTCATGGGGACCAACCCGCGCTTCATGCGCTCGGGCCGGCACGACGCCGCGTTCTTCGCCAGCATGTGGAACTGCCTCGAAAAAGACGGCCAGTGGCGCGGCGAAATCTGGAACCGCCGCAAGAACGGCGAAGTCTACCCGGCCAGCATGAGCATCAGCGCAGTGCGCGACGATGCCGGCAACCTGACGGCCTATGTCTCGGTATCGACCGACATGTCGGCGCTGACAGCGGCCCACCACCAGCTTGCTTTCCTGTCGAACCACGACGCGCTGACGCAGTTGCCGAACCGCTCGCTGTTCAACGACCGCGTGAGCCAGGCACTGGCCGCGGCGCGCCAGGATGCCAGCCAGGTTGCGCTGCTGCTGTTTAACGTCGACCGGCTTTCGCGCATCAACGATAGCCTCGGCCACGCCGCCGGCGACACCGTGCTGCGCGAAGTCGCGCGCCGCGTCAGTGTGCTGGCTGGCCCGACCGACACCGTGGCGCGCCTGTCGGGCGACGAATTCGTGCTGCTCATGACCGATTTCGACGACACCGATGACGTGATCTACTGCGCCCAGAAGCTCATCGCCGCCGTCGCCGAGCCGCATGGCGTGGGCGATCACGACCTCGTGGTCACCGGCAGCGTGGGCATCAGCATTTACCCGCGCGATGGCGATGCGCCAGGCGACCTGCTCAAGGCCGCCGATGCGGCGCTCACGCACGTCAAGGAATCGGGGCGCAATGGCTTTCGCTTCTTCAAGGGCGAGATGAACGCCGAGGCGCTGCGCTGGCTGGCGCTGGAAACGCGCCTGCGGCGCGCGATCGAACGCGACGAGCTGGCGCTGCACTATCAGCCGCAGGTCTCGCGCCTGGACGGCGCGCTGGTCGGCATGGAAGCCCTGCTGCGCTGGCACAGCACCGAGATCGGCAATGTCTCGCCAGCCGACTTCATCCCGCTGGCCGAGGACACGGGCCTGATCCATCCGATTGGCGAATGGGTCATTCGCCAGGCGTGCTTTCAGAACAAGGCCTGGCAGGATGCCGGCCTGGCACCGGTGCGCGTGGCGGTCAACGTCTCGGCCCACCAGTTCAAGGCCGGCGCCGTCGTCTCGGTGGTGCGCAGCGCGCTGCACGACAGCGGCCTTGCACCCCGCTGGCTCGAGGTCGAACTGACCGAGAGCGTGATGCTGGGCGACAGCAGCGCGGCCGAAGCCCAGATGGCCGAGCTGCGCGCGCTGGGCGTGTCGCTCTCGCTCGACGACTTCGGCACCGGCTACTCGTCACTGGGCTATCTGTCGCGCTTCCCGCTCGACAAACTCAAGATCGACCAGACCTTCGTGCGCAACATCACCTGCGAGCAGCGCAGCGCAGCGATCGCCCAGGCCACCATCGCGCTGGCCAAGGGCCTGTCGCTGGCCGTGGTGGCCGAAGGCGTCGAGACGCTCGGTCAGAGCGATTTTCTCGGCTCGCTCGGCTGCGACGTGATGCAGGGGTATCTGTATGGGCGCCCCATCCCGGCGCCCGAGATGGCCGGGTTGCTGGCGCTGGGCCGCGTGCAACTGTGAGCGCAGCGTGGCGCCGCACACGCTTCTACGGCGTTCGTTAGCGCAGCCTTAAGCCCATCCGTACACGGGCGTGCGCCCTGTAAAATGCACCGATCAAGTCACCGGGAAGCCCCAATGAGCAACAAATTTGTACGCGGCGCATGGCTGGCTGCGGTGGTGTGCGTTTCCTCGCTGGCGCACAGTGCGCCGCAGGTCGGCGCGCCCGCAGCAGCCGTATCGAAAATGGATGCGCTGCAGCTCGATGCCGTGATCCCGGTCGGCCCGCAAGTCAAGGTCGGCAAGCTCGCCAATGGCCTGACCTACTACATCCAGCGCAATGCGCGCCCTGAACGCAAGCTCGAATTGCGCCTGGTCGTCAAGGCCGGCTCGATCCTGGAAGACGACGACCAGCGCGGCCTGGCGCACTTCGTCGAGCACATGGCGTTCAATGGCTCGACCAATTTCCGCAAGCACGAGCTGGTGTCGTACCTGCAATCGATCGGCGTGGGCTTTGGCGCCGACCTGAATGCCTACACGTCGTTCGACGAGACGGTGTACATCCTGCCGATCCCGACCGACAAGCCGCAGAACGTCACCCGGGCTTTTCAGGTGCTGGAAGACTGGGCCCACGGCGTCAGCTTCGACCTGGACGCCATCGACAAGGAGCGCGGCATCATCCTCGAGGAAGCGCGCCTTGGCAAAGGCGCGGCCGACCGCATGGGCAAGCAGATCTATCCGCGCCTGTTCAACGGCTCGCGCTACGCCGAGCGCCTGCCGATCGGCCGCGAAGACGTGCTGCGCAATTTCAAGCCCGAGACGCTCAAGCGCTTCTACCAGGATTGGTACCGGCCCGACCTGATGGCGGTCGTCGTCGTCGGCGACATCGATCCGACGCAGGCCGAGAAGCTCGTCAAGCAGCACTTCACGCGCCTGAAGAATCCGGCCGCGCCACGCCCGCGCGAGTATGCTGCGATTCCGCCCCGCGCCGACACCGAGGCGCTGGTCGTGACCGACCCGGAAGCCGACGGCAATGCGGTACTGCTGCGCTATCCGGTGCAACCGGTGCGCGACCTGGGCACCGTGCGTGCCTATCGCGAAGAGCTGGTGCAGGGCCTGTTCGCGTCGATGCTCAGTGCGCGCCTGGCCGAGATCTCGCAACTGCCCGATGCGCCGTGGCTGGGCGCCAGCAGCTCGCTGGGCAAGCTGACGCCGCGCTACCGCGCCTACAACGCGTCGGCCGCCATCGGCCCGCGTGGCGCGCAGCCGGCCATCGCCGCGCTGGTCCAGGAGAACGAACGCGCGCGCCAGTACGGCTTCGGCGTGCAGGAACTCGAGCGCGCCAAGAAAAACCTGATGCGCACCTACGAGCAGGCCTGGAACGAGCGTGCCAAGAGCGATTCAGGCACGTATGCGGCCGAATACATCCGTAACTTCCTGCAGGACGAAGCCATTCCCGGCATCGAGACCGAATACCGCTACGTGCAGAACCTGGTGCCAGGCATCACGCAGGCCGAGATGAACGCCTACGCACGCAGCACGATCCCGCAAGACTCCGGCAAGCTGGTGCTGTACACGGGCGTGCCCAAATCCGATACGCCCACCGGCCCGCAATTGCTGGCAGCAGTGGCCGACGCCGCGCGCCTGCCGGTCGAACCGTACGATGAAAAACTGCTGGCGGCGCGCCTGATGGAACGCCCGGCGCACGCGGGCACGATCACGCACGAAGAGCACGACAAGGCATTGGGCCTGACGCGCCTCACCCTGTCGAACGGCGTGAAGGTGATCCTGAAACCCACCGACTTCCTGAATGACCAGGTGGTCCTGAGCGCGGCGCGCCCCGGCGGGCAAAGCCTGTTTCCCGACCAGGACATCCTCAATGCGCGTTTTTCCAACGCAATCGTGGCCAGCATGGGCGTGAAGGATTTCACGCCGCTGGACATGCGCAAGATCCTGGCCGGCAAGGCCGCCGGCGTGACCGTGGGCCTGGGCAGCTACACCGACGTGATCGCGGGCGCCTCGGGCGCAACCGACATCGAAACGATGTTGCAGCTGTTGTGGCTGAAGTTCTCGGGTGTGCGCCGCGACGAAGATCTGTTTCACGCGTATATCGACAAACAGGCCGAAGTCGCGCGCAACGCCAGCGGTCAGCCCGGGCGGCGTTTCGGCGATGCCGTGGTGTCGGCGCTGTTTGGCGACCATCCGCGCGCGCCACGCTCGCTCGAGGCCGACGAGTATGCCAAGATCGACCTCGATCGCAGCATCGCCATCTTCCGCCAGCGCTTCTCGAGCGCGAAGGACATGACCTTCATCCTGGTGGGCAGCTTCGACGAGAAGGCGATCCGCCCATTGTTGACGAGTTATCTGGGTACCTTGCCGACGCCCGCGCTGCCCGTCGCGTATCGCGATGTGGGCCTGCGCCCCGTGACCGGCGTGGTCAAGCGCGAAGTGCGCAGCGGCACCGAGCCAAAGAGCAGTATCTCGATCAACTTCACCGGGCCGGCCGTGTTTTCCGAGGCCGAGCAGCTGCGCCTGTCGGCGCTGATCGAAGTGACCAATCTGCGCATCATCGACGTGCTGCGCGAGAAGATGGCGATGATCTATGGCGGCGGCGCCAGCGGCGCGCTCAGCAAGATCCCGTACGGGAACTACTCGGTCGGCATCAACCTGCCCACCGGGCCGGAAAACGTCGACAAGGTGGTGGCCGCGACGTTTGCCGAAATCAAGCGCCTGCAAGAGAACGGACCGGATGCTGCCGAACTGGAAAAAGTGAAATCCGGCTGGATCCAGAACCACCGCCGCTCGCTGCGCGAGAATGGCTACTGGGTGGCCAACCTGCAATCGAGCCTGACCGAAGGCACGGATCCGGCATCAATCCTGAAGGTCGAGCAGCAGGTGGCCGCGCTGACGGCGCAGGATGTGCAGGCGGCGGCGCGGCGTTACTTCGATACGAAGAATTATGTGCAGGTGGTGCTCAATCCGGAGCTGGCAACCAAGGCCGCGAACGTCGCCAGGGCGCCGGCCACGGGAACGCAGGACGTAGCGGCAACGCCCGGCACCTGATGCTGCCCGGGCACGGCGTTCGCGTGGCAGCGGGCGTCGGGCTTCGTCTATACTGTGCAGGCCCGCTGCGGCGCAGCGCAGCTCAGAGCACGTACAGATCAACGCCGGCGCCCGGGACCACCGGCGCTCTACTGGTGAAAGACCATGCGCATTTCCGATAATCCGGTCCACCTGGCCGGCAAGCCCCTCACCCAGGCTTGCCATGCCTGCGCGTTTTTTCACACCGACGAAGAAAAGTACCGCGTGCTGCTGCCGTTCATCCTGGAAGGCGTCGAACGCGGCGATCTGGCTGCCCACATCGTCAATCCGGCGCAGCGCGCCGCACACCTGGCCCGGCTGGCGCAAGCGGGCGTCGATACCGACGCCGCCCAGGCGCAAGGACAGCTTGCTGTGCGCAGCTGGGACGAAACCTATCTGCAGGATGGCAAGTTCGACCAGCAGCGCATGATCGCCACGCTGCTGGCGCTGATTGCACCGGCCAACGCACCACCTGGAACAATCTCGCGCAATATCGCCGACATGGCCTGGTCGCCCGGCGCACGCCCCGACGCCCACGACATCGTGGAATACGAGGCGCGCCTGAACCAGGTACTTCCCGAACACCATAACCCGATCGTGTGCACCTACGACCTGACGCATTTCAGCGCCGATGTCGTGATCGACATCCTGCGCACCCACCCGATGGTGATCATCGGCGGCATCCTGCAAGAGAATCCTTTCTTCGTGCCGCCGGCAGAGATGCTCAAGGAACTCGATGCGCGTCGCCTGGCAGGCACCACGCCGGCCAGCGCTGTGCGGTAGGCAGGCGCACCGGCATGCATTCACCCGACGAGTACCGCGCCGAAATCGACCGGCTGCGCAAAACCACGCGCGACCTGGTGGCCATGACCACCCTGCCAGCCGTCTGGGGCGAGCTGCCGCCGGAAGGGGTCATCGACAGCCTGGCAGGCGTCCTGCTCAGCACCCTGGACCTGGACCTGGTCTGTATCCACCTGCCGGGCAAGGGCGAGATCGAGCCACTGGAAATCATTCGCATCCGGCGCGACGACACCGGCAGCATGCTGCGCGCCGCACGTGCGGCGCTCGACGCCGCCATGCAGTCGGCCGATGGGCATGGCATGCGCCCCGGGATCCTGCAAGACGACGACGCGCCGCTGCAATTGGGCACGGCGCGCCTGGGCATCGGCAGCGATCCCGGCGTCGTGGTCATCGGCGCGCGCCGCGCCGGGTTTCCGTCCGAACACGAGCGCCTGCTGCTTGGCGTGGCCGCCAACCAGGCCGCCGCCATCCTGCAGCGCCGCCTGGCCGAACGGGCGCTGGCGCGCAGCGAGTCGCGCTTCCAGGACCTGGCCGACGCCGCGCCGGCGATGCTGTGGGTGACCGAGCCCGATGGCAAGCTCTCGTTCCTGTCGCGCGCCTGGCACGAATTCACCGGCCAGGACAAGGGGACCAGCCTGGCGTTCGGCTGGACAGCAGCAGTGCATCCCGATGAGCGCGCTGCGGCGCTGCACGCGGTCATCGATGCCAATGCGCGCCGCGCGCCATTCAGTATCGAGCAGCGCCTGCAGCACGCCGACGACGGATACCGCTGGGTGATCGCGACCGGACAGCCGCGCTTTGCGGCGAACGGCGACTTCCTGGGTTTTGTCGGCAATGTGCTCGACATCAGCGACCGCAAGCGCACCGAACAGGCGCTGCACGAGACGCGCGACACGCTCGTGACGATGTTCGACGCCCTGCCGGTGGGGGTGTCCGTGGCCGACCAGGACGGCAAGCTGTTGCTGTCAAACCAGGCCATGCACCGCTACCTGCCCACCGGCGTGTTGCCGTCGCTGGACGAAGAGCGCTACCTGCGCTGGACCGCGTTTGATGCAGACGGCCAGCCCCTCGAACGCCGTAATTTCGCCGGCGCGCGCGCCTCGCGCGGCGAGCGCGTCGTGCCCGGCATCGAAGCGCGCTACCTGGGCGACGATGGCGTCGAGATCTGGACGCAGGTGGCCGCTGTCCCGCTCATGGGCCGCGACAATGTGATGCGCGGCCACGTGGTCATCGTCACCGACATCGATGCCTTCAAACGCACCGAGGCAGCCCTGCGCCTGGCCGAGTCCAGGCAGCGCGACCTGTTCGACGAAGTGGCCAGGGCCAACCGCAATCTGAGCGAATTTCTGGCCGTGCTGGCGCACGAACTGCGCAATCCGCTCGCGCCGCTTCTCACGGGCCTGGAACTGATGCGCGTCGGGCACGGTGATGCCGACGCCGTCGCCAACGTCCGTGGCATGATGGAGCGCCAGGTCCGGCAACTGGCGCACCTGATCGACGACCTGCTCGACATCGCGCGCGTCACCAACGGCAAGGTGGACATCCGAAAAACCCGGGTCGACCTCAACACGATCGTGGCCGACGCGGTCGAGACCAGCCTGCCGCTGATCGAACAGAAGCGGCACGGGCTCGACCTGCAGCTGCACGCTGGAGCGCTGCCGGTGCAGGCCGACGCCACCCGCATCGCGCAGGTGGTCGGCAACCTGTTGACCAATGCGGCCAAGTACACGCCCCCGGGCGGCGCGATTTCCCTGCGCGTGACGCAGGATGGCACCGATGCCGTCATTGCCGTGAGCGACAACGGCGTGGGCATTCCCGCAACATCGCTGGAATCGGTGTTCGAAATGTTCAGCCAGGTGGGCAGCAACCGGCAGCACGCGCAGGGCGGCCTGGGCATCGGCCTGTCGCTGGTACGCCAGCTGGTCAAGCTGCACAACGGCGTGGTCAGCGCGCACAGCGATGGCGTCGGCAAGGGCAGCACGTTCACGGTCAGGCTCGCGCTTGACGGTGCGACGCAGGCGCCGGCACCGCTGCCGGCCGACAGACTGTCCGCACAGGGCACGCCGGCTGCGCCAGCATTGCGCATTCTCGTCACGGACGACAATGTCGATGCGGCGCTGACGCTGTCGATGCTGCTCGAGATAGAGGGCCACGACGTCACCCTCGCCCATGACGGCCAGCAAGCGCTGCAAGTGGCCGCGCACTACCTGCCTGACGTGGTGTTTCTGGATATCGGGCTGCCGGATATGTCGGGCCTCGAGGTGGCACGTCGCTTGCGGCAGATCGCCGGGCTCGAACACTGCGCCATCGTTGCCGTATCCGGCTGGGGCGCGCAGGACGACCTGGCGCGCTCGAGCGCCGCCGGCTTTGATGCCCATTTCACCAAGCCGGTGGCGCCCAAGCGCGTACGCGATTATCTGGCGGTGGTTGCCGCCAGCATGCGCTCGACGTAACGCGCGATTACGTTCAATAGCGTCACAACCCGCATGAGCACTGGCTCGCCCGTGCATAGCCTAGCAGATACCGTAATTTATACCGCCACGGTGCAATTCTACAATGCCGAGTCTCCATCCCAACATTTGTCTAATTTTCCCCGTGCCTTCGGCAGCGACAATACTTCAGGCACAGGGAACTCTTAGATCGGCTCAGCTGAACTGCGCGAACATATTTGCGCTACGAACACCGGATTTCCATTGCTCATAGGTTGGCATGATCTCCCATGATTTTTCCGCGGACATTTGTTGGAACATGCCTTGCTCAACCTCATCAAATTTAGCCAAGTCACCCTGGAGTGACTTTATGAACGTATGGCGAACCTTGCGCGGGGCACCAACAAAGGTATGGTTATCAGGGACAAATAAGATCGTTTGTTCACCAGTGTCCGAGAAAGATACGTCCCGAATGTCCGTTCCATCGGTCCAGACCGCATGGCGCTCGCCCTCGATGTAGTCCGGAGTGTTATACCAAATTCGGTAGCCGCAAAGCATCTTTCCACCATGCTTTTCGATGTACTTCTCGACATTCATGTCGCAGCATGACTGCTTGCTCCAGAGTTCTGGCTCGCAGCTCAGAAACATCGGCTCCTTTTCACTGAGCATCTTTGCAAATGTTTCAACGTTGCTATCAATAGATGTCGGTGTAGTCAGATTATTGAACAATGCGTTCACCGGCTGACCAGCTAAAATCCAGTCCATAGGACTGTAAGCCGGTTTTGACTTCAACTCAACGTCAAGAGCTGCGTCTCGAGCCTGTGCCTCTGCAATACGCTTCTCACGCGGACCGCGACGATTCGCCTCACCCATAACACCTCCTGTTTAGCTATAGAGATTCACACTCACGGCTGTGCCGCATTAGCCGGACTGAGCCACTCAAATGTGACCGAGAAACGGATATCGGGTGGGTTGCCTGAATTTCAACTGCAAAAACGAGCCAGATTAGCCGAATTGCCACTACAAATTCCAACCTGCGGTCTTTTTACAATCGAGACCAATAGTTGGACCGCCCGGTCGCCTATATTTTAAGCAATCGCCCATTCAGTAGCCTTTTTTGCAGAATCGTCATTGTCGGCGTCGCGCCGCTAGGCGACGACTGCGGCACGTAATGGCACTCGTGACGCTGCAACTACTTTTAGCCGCCTCCCTGGCCATTTGAGCCGTCCCCTGAGCATGCTTGGTTGGTGAACAGCAGTTGAGCACGTTCGCGTACACAACGTTTGTAAAAGCTGCTCCAAACATCGAGCCTATACAAAGTTATTTTGTTGACAAAATGTCTACTTTTTGTGACAAAATGTAATTGCTGTACTTGCGTTCGCAACCATTGCGTGCCATTGGCAAGCCAAAGCAAACATCTCATGGCGTTAGGCACTAATGCAGTGCCATCCGAACAAATCCCCTCTTATTACTTTCCTTCACAGGAGGCGGAGCCGTGACCAACTCAACCTAGCAAATGGATACATTATGACTTCGACCATTCCAACGACCGTGGCTTCTTCCGCGTCTGGATTTCAACCCGCATTTAAGCCAGTTATTACCGGAGACCGCCACGCTTGCGTCCTCGCTGCAGTCGCTACGATCGCTTCTGCAACCCTCGAAGACGTGTGGCAAAAGGCAGAAGACCTTGGATTGCCAAAAGCTGGGCCTTATTCTCACATTTTCGACGGCGACTTCATCGCAGCGCTGCTAGCACAGTATTCATGGGTTGCGACAGTATGGAAAGAGTGCGAGAAGCCGTCGCAGTTGCCTAACCTGTGTATCGCCATGGTCGATTACGACGCAGATTGGGAAGTCGGTCGCCACGTCGTATTCCACCGCGCGAAATGCAGTCACGACGCTAAAACGGTGGAATACGCCATCGACTCAACGGCATCTCGTCCAGAACAGGTCATCCGGACGGACATGACAGAGCTGGCTCCTGCCTGGTATATCGGTGTTCACCCTATGGGCAAAGCGTCGAGCACGTCGAAGAAATAGCTTAGATATTGACTGGCTAAAGCCAGATCATGGCTGGTCGTTAGCCACGTCTCCCGAATGCACTTCGCTAACCAAATCACGGACTGTCACATCTAGCGCGATTGCAATGCGCTCCATGTTGCAGATCGTGATGTCTCGGATACCACGCTCAACAGAAGAAACGTAACTCGACTCTAGCTGGGCCCGGTCGGCTAATTGCTGTTGGGTGTAACCGCGCAACTTCCGGGTCCGTTTTACGTTGTCTGCGAAGATGAGTTGGGCGCGGCCTGGGGTCTGTTGTCGATTCTGCACAAGGCATAGATTCATGCCTCAACACCACATCGACCAGAACTTATAAGTTCTATTTCTGCTATCGTCGTGCGTCGATTGGACTATCAAGTTCAATCGTATCGTCTGCACAACTACAACCGGAGCTCAATCTTGCCAAAAACTTCTGGATCTACATCTGGCCGCCTTGCCAGAAAATCTACCTCGTTAATTGCTGCCATCGCCGTTACGGGTTTTCTGTCCACTGCGTGCTCTTCAAAACCGGGCTCATCAGACATAGTACCGTTCGTCATGGACGACTTGGGTGCGTGCCCTCTGTGGGAGATCGCCGATGTCAAAAAAACGGACGGTGTTGCTCAAGAACCCAATTATCAAATCGACTTCACTGCAACTCTCACCCTGAAAGAGAACCCAGTAAAATTGTGGGAAGATGCGAAACGAGCAAGCGCTATCGCTTGGACTCCCGCGTGCAATATCTATTGGGCTGTTCTTATTCAACAGGGAGGAACTGTCCCCATTCCTGAGCCTCGTGTCCCGGGATTTTCCATGTCTGAAAAATACAGCGTTTCTGGATACGCGGTCTTAGTGAAATCAGAAAACGGTTGGCAGCTTGCGCAGGAAATCCGAGGCTTGTCATTTACCCCAATTCCTTAACCCACTATCGAGCAACCAATTCGTAGCGAAAAGTACTAGAAAAGTACTAAACCGCTTACCTCTCGTATTTCCCCGTCGCTAGGGTGTGCCCACTAATACGTGGCGACACCCTGCAATGGATCGGCACATTTTACCTACTTATCCACAAACCGCTGGCGTGAGCCAGCGACTCATCCGCGCCCGAAAATTATTCACTTAGAGAAAACCATGGCACAGAAAATCGATTTGGAAATATTCACTAGAATTGCCAAAGGCAAACCAAGCAGAGTCGACGAATACGGGAATCTAAACGGGTCATCTGGCATTGACTCAATCGACCAATATCCCCCCTCAGCGCTTGTCGAAATATATTCAAAAGCAGCACAGTCAGTTTCCACAACACGCTCATATGACTCAGATATTCGACACTTTCTCGCCAACGGCGGCTCTATTCCGGCCAGCCCAGAGCGCATAGCAGAATATCTAGCTGAATTTTCCAGCGTTCATTCAGTGGCAACCTTGAAACATCGCCTAGTCGCAATTCATCGGGCCCACATTGACGCTGAATTGCCTTCACCGACCAGCGCAAACCTTGTTAAACGTACGATGCAAGGCATTCGTAGGACTATGAGCATAAAGCAACGTCGAGTAACTGCCTTGTTAAAGGACGATTTGCTTGAAATGGTTGTGCACATCGAACGGCAACAACCGATCCGAGCCGCGCGAGATAAAGCTCTTCTGTTGATTGGCTTCGCTGGCGCGTTTCGACGATCCGAACTAGTAGCTTTGAACTTCGAGGACATTACAAAGTATGAAAATGGAATTGAGTTGGCTATTCGCAGGTCTAAAACCGATCAGGAAGGCGCCGGTCGTACGGCGTTTATTCCGTACGCCAGAGGCAAGCGCTGTCCTGCTCAGGCGCTTCTTCTTTGGCTCGAAATCTCAGGGATCGCTGCGGGTGCCCTTTTCCCTCGTATAAGTCGAGCAGATCGAATTATTGGGACAAATAGTCTTACACCGCAGAGCGTGGCGCTGTTAGTGAAATCATATTTCCTTGAAATGCGAGGTGCAGTATCGGCAGCAAATGTTGCAGGCCACAGCTTGCGAGCTGGCTACTGCACGGAAGCGGCGGTAGCAGGTATCCCGCTCTACCAAATACGGGAGCAAACTGGGCACAGGTCCGATGCCACGCTCGCCAGATACATCAGACCAGCAAACAAGCGGAAAATACCCAGCTTGTTTTAAGTAATTTCGAGTCGGGAATCATGTGCATCGTTGCGATCCATGAACGAGCGCTAAAGCGATATCGCGCGGACTGGTTTACCTGTTGCCAGCCGCTGACCATTTCAGTAAGCTGCGTACGCGAAGCACGAAATCCGATCGCGCCCCCTTCCCCGACCAGAGTGACGGAACCTACATTGACAACGACACTGCCTCTCGATCCGCAGGCCAGCAGAATCCTCGCCCTCCTTGTGTCCATTTTACCTAGTGTAGTGCTGCACGATTGGCGTACTTTTATCGGTTACAAAGAAGCGCATGATCGGTTAAGACTCCCTAGAATGGCTGTGAGTTGGGGAGATAGTTTGGCATCTCAAGGATTGCAAACGCTAGCAAACTGGACGGCGGAAAACGCTTATCCGGCAATCACAGGACTTGTGATCGACCAAACGGACCGTCGCCCCCGAAAAGGCTACTTCGGTGCGTTTGGTCGTTCAAGAGATGACTTCGCGTGGTGGATCGATGAAATTCGGAAGAGCAAATCTTTCGATTGGCAACCTCACATAGTTTTAGATAGGCCCCAAGTGCCGATCTTAACGGCAACACCGTTGGCGTTTGATTTAGAGATTCCGGCAGATAGGCAACAGGTTACAGTGTACCGAATACTCCGTGATACGGCACTCGCTAGACACGTGAAGGAGATTCACGACTATCGATGCCAGCTGTGCGGTGAAACGATCAATCTATCTGACGGGCGGAAATATTCCGAAGCGCATCATATACAACCGTTGGGACGGCCGCACGATGGGCCAGACCTTCTCGAAAATGTTATTTGTGTATGCCCTAATCATCATGTCGAACTTGATTACGGGGCGCGAAAATTAGAAGCATCTGCAATTAGATCTGTGGCCGGACACACTATTTCTGAACGTTACATCAAATATCACAATGAGAAAGTCTACAACCTTTTAAAGTAATAATTTTTTAAGCGTCTAGTCAATAATCATTTCATTGTCAGGATGATTTATGCGCGTCCAACGCCCTCCATCGAAGCGAGCGATTTCTTTAGGAATAAAAGACCACAACATGTCGGCAACAGAATCTACTTCGTAAGTCCAGAGGCCAGATTTTCAATAATTCGCTCTCAGAGTCCTTAAAAAAACTGATGAATCGCTAAGCGAAATGTCGCTTGTTTGTATTGATAATAGTGTGTTTTGATTAGCTACTAAAAAACAAGCTAGCTATGCAGAAGCCCATTCGAGACATAGATTCAATAGCGCGCGAAGAAACTCGCGCGCCTAACTTACATATGCTTAAACGTCAGCGTGAGATGCAATATACTTTTCTTTACGATTTATAAATGCTGGGACCGTACCTTCTAGCACATCTACGACGGCCCGATTCACGCTACTGCTTTCAATTGCGCCAGATGTATAACTGAGCTTGAAACGATTAGCTCGATCAAAACCAGCATGAATAATCTGTTCGGCATCGCAACAGACAGCTAAATTCGCATTGTGCGTCACCAAAATAATTTGTCGACGTTCTTTAGCTCGTTGAATAACCGGCACCAACATTGAATACACAGTCTGATTATCCAAGTTATCTTCCGGCTGATCGAGAACTAGCGGTGTTTGGTCATTATCAACGAGAAGATAGAAAATCAGCAATAAAGCACCGCGTTGACCCGGCGACATTTGCTGCATAGTGGTGCCTGCTAAGCTCAAAGAAAATTTTGGCTCTAACTGGTGAAGTCCAAATAAATTATCGTAGAACTCTTGCGGCGTTACTCCTACCCTCAATACCTGCTGAAGCGAAACTTTGCCGTTTAAAGTGAGTTCAGCACAGACAGAATCTATAAGCGCAACAACCTCCTCCACCGATTCGATATCGACGGCTCTAATCATGCCGTCGAGTTTGACCGCACCTTCAGGATCGCCCTTAAAGCCTCCCGTATTTTGCTTTACCATAGCAAAAAATTTCTCGATAAAACGAGTGCGATCAAAGAAAAGGCTACTTTGGAAATCTATTCGGAGATCTTCCTTCACTGCAGGAAAATCCGCAACAATCTTTTCGACTGGGTGAAATAACGGTTTTCGGCTATCGGCAACAGCCCTTAACTCGCGATAAATTTCTTCGCAAATCCCACTTCGTTGCGCCTCAAACGCCTCACGTTGCGCAGGCAACTCCTCCAACTGTTTGATACGGGTCTCGTAATATAGGAGGCTTTCTGCACTCTCTTCGCTCCCTAATATGGCTGCCTTTTCTGCCTGCCAGGTTTCCAACGCGGTCATGTACAGATGGTACTCTTTCGTAGGGCCATCCAATAATTCCTGAACAGAGTCACGCTGTATCTTCAGCGACGCGACCCTATCACTGATTCCACTATGCTCAAGTGACAATTTCTCGATCTTTGCTACAGCCAGTCCATGCAGTACCTCTAATTCCTTAGACTTCGTCTGCAAGACGACAATTTGATCCAACACGATTCCTACGCCCGCCAAGTCGTCACCAATCTTTTGCGCCGTTTCGTCCACTTCTTTTTGTAGAAAGGTTACTCGACCAATGGCAAGCGATAAAGCGTTCCTGCGCTCAACCTCTTTCTTACGCTCGCTCTCATTTGCAACGATTTTTTGATCTTCCAACATTAAATCGTTGCTAATTCCTTCAAGTCGGACGCTTTCAGGATTTAAATTCGTTGCGTCTACTGGCTTTTCGACAGGTGCTGGAATTCTAGAGTTTAAGTCATCAAAGGCGAGTCGTTTCACTGCAAGTTTTTCGTCGAGGCTATTTCTGTATTCTGCAGTTTGTTGAATGTCTAAGGAAACCAGCGATGCGTTCAGATCCTTCAACTTGACGCGCAACTGAACTACTCGCTCCGCTGCCGATCCTTCCTGAGCGCGCAAATAATCATCTAGACTTTCAAAACTCAGCTTTTCAGCAGGATCCATTTTCGAGAACAAGACGCCTTTAATCTCCTGTGCAAAACGATCTGATCGCCCGGAAACATGCTCGTTGCATAATTCTTCAAAATACCGCTGCGAGATGTACTTCACACGCTCGGGTTGCCCAATGACATCTGTGGCATCCAATGACAATGTATTGCTCGCCCCATTGCACCAACTCAAGCGCACCTGAAAGGCACCGGCCCGCTTTGTACCACCAGCTTTGAAACGATCCGGATGCAGAAAAGTAAAGTATTTATGTGATTTCGAATTTCCCGCAAGTGCAAGAATATCTGCAAAGCCACTTTTTCCCGATCCTTTATTTCCGATTACCGCCACCAGATCACTGTTTAATTCAATATCCACGCCATCGAACCAGTCTTCGTGCACAAGAGCACCGGCTTTTTTACTGACCTGGATCCTGTCCAAAAATAGCGATCCATTTGCTGCAACAAGTGCCTTCTTCGGAGGAATGTCACCAATAAACGATCTAGTGGCTGGCTCTTTTATAGCCTGCTTCAAACCTAGGAATGTTGGCTCTGCCTTGAGCCAAGTCTTCATTTCAGAAGGGAATTTTCCATAACTCGACAAAGAGTGTGCATCGGTTCCTCGCACACAAAGCCTTGGCCGCTTGCCGATTGACTCCCAGAATGAATCAAAAAACTTATCGTTCCTAGACGTCTTTAATCCGTGAAAGCATTCTCGCGTAGCGACATTCTTGCACTCAAATATTTCCGCTTGCATTAAGCGACGCGTTTCCGCATAGTGATTAGCCCAGTCGATATCCTTCATGCCTCCGTAAGTATCCCAAGGCATCAAGACCAAGCCAGTTCCTTCAGGAAGACAGTCGAACGCGGCTCGTACCGAAGTAGCCGTCACCTCTGCGGTACTACGGCCAACCAAGAGCGCATACTTATCGTCTGACGCAACTTTCGCCGGAGCAAAAGAATGTTTCGATAGCTTATCAGTGCCGAGCTCGCGAGCCCACTCAACAAAGCAGTCATTACTAAGACCTCTCTCCTTGCTCTTAAGAGATATTTTCAGAGAAGACAACACATCTCTCAGAGATTGGTCTTTTAGCTCAGGGTCGAGCACAAAGTGTACATTCAAGCGCTGATCTGGATGCGAGCTTTCCATTCGTATTTCGATACCAGGCATGATTACTTTATCGCCCAGCGCCCCTGGATTCGCTTTAGCATATTCTTTGATTGCGAAGTAACCATCGAATGTCCAATAATCCATAATAACTACAACATCCGGCTCGGCCACTTTAATCGCAGCAACTGTGGCCGCAACTATAACCTCGCGGTCATGAGCTGAAAGTGCATCTTCGAGCTTTGCACCATTCCACTGATGCGATGCAGGTGTGTGAGCGTGAAAATCCCAAACTCGCCATAGCGAGCCGCGTGAGGTAGCTACCATTTTTGTGTCCGAGCTCAGTAGGAGTATAGGACTCATCAGCATACGTTAATTCCGTCGGTCGATCCACAAAACTGATAGCCCGATACGTTCGACATTTGCATCGATCCGGCGACCCTACCCAATTAGGGTAGACACAACTAAAATTTCGCGAATCAAGATCGATTTTTTTATCTAGTTAACTTTTTGACATGGCGTCACGCTTTGGAGTTTCGCCAGTGTATTTCCTCCGAAAAAGCCCAGTTTCAGAGGGGACGCCAGGGCTGATAGACCATGTGCAGCTGCGCTCTGCTGAACAAGACGAAGCACCTGAACCCAGTCAGGGATCGTTTGTCAATACCGAATCGAAAAATCTCCGTCCTCTGCCACATGTGTTTTCTTGCTACACTAGAATTTTCGCAACTTGAGAGCAAGAGCATGGCAAGGAGTCAAAAGACCGTTGTGATCGAGCGAATTTTCGATCTTCTATACGACGCAAATTTACAAAAACTGACTAGGACTGTCGTAACGGCTGAAGACTTAGAAGCGGCTAAACGTTACTGCAACGAAAAACTCGGAATGAATATCAAGTTGAATAGCAACCCATTCAACTTTATGAAAGACATTGTACGTTCGGTAATCCCCCCACAAAAAGAGCGCGATCAGAAGTAGAATTTTCTACTTAAGACACAGAAAGCTCTGCATGAAGACCTCCCGCTTTACCG
>NZ_JBCHJF010000016.1:0-54315 GCF_039123635.1 Massilia sp. MP_M2 | reverse complement strand
GCTGCTTCCTGGCGTCGCTGTGAACCCGTCAGAAATCGTTGGTGGGCCACAATTTGCCAGTCAGCCTGGCGTGGTAGTGCCGGCGCCGGCTCCCCTGTACCCACAACCTATAGCAAGCGCAGGAAATGCAGGGCGTGATGGGCAAGCTGCAGATTTTTACGTCAAAAAGACGATCGGTACTTTCGCAATCAATCCTGTCACCGGCTACGTGACGGTACAGGCGCCACGCTGGTTGCTCAATGACCTCGACAAGTACATCAAGAAGATCCAGCTGGAGAACAGCTACCGGATTACGTTCGTGGGCGAAATGCTGCTTGTCCGAAGTGTGGACAATAAAAGCGAAGGCTTGGACATCAGCGCGTTTGGCCGATTCGCCAACAACCGCTACGGCGTGCCTTTTTCAAACAATGCCCTGGGCGGTGTCACCGTTAATTTCCCAGGTGGCAGTCTGATCCCTTCGATCGCAGCAGGAACACCAGCTGTCGCAGGTACTTTAATTGGCGTGAGTAGTGCGCTGGACGGCTTGCAGATCTTCAACGCCTACCTGCAAAACTTTGGCACGGTCAACACCGTGCAGCGGCCTATCGTCGTAACCAGCAACGGCGTTCCCGGCTCGTTTCAGCGGACCAGCCGAAAGTATTTCGTGCAGTACACACAAACCGCCGCTGCCGGCAATACCGGCGCCGCAGCAGTGGGCACGCAGAACCAGCTGATCCCGTTCGACTTTGGGACAACCCTGACAATTTCTTCGCGCTACGACTCCGAAACGAATTTGGTCCGCGCCAACATCATTCTTGACCAGGTGGTGCAGTCGGGTACGCAGGTCATCCCACAACAGGTTTCCTCCGGCACTGGCGTTCAACAGGTCAACCAGGAAGTGCCTTTGCCATCGACGTTCAAATATCGCGGAGAAGTCCCATTGCGCGACGGCGACTTGATCGTGATCGGCGGGCAGTCGGAAGACGAAAACGACACATCAGACGGCGGCATCACTGGCTTGAAAAACAGTGCGGTCGGTGGACTGTTTGGCCAGAAAAAAGCAACGAAAACGACGGGCACGTACTACTTTGCCCTGCGCGTGAAACTGACCAAAACGGACTAACCATGCGTGCGAATCGTGAGCGCGGCGTCACGCTGCCAGAGTTGCTGATTTCGGTTGTAGTGCTGGGTATCCTCTCCATCGCAATCTCGCCCATTTTGAACAGCTATGTGGTGAGCATGCGAGGCAGTTACGCCAAAAAACAGGAAGTGACAAACCAGACGGTCGGCGTGTCACTCCTGAACTTTGCTGCCGATAGCACCCGGCTTGGAGAACTCCCCCCGCCCTTTACTGGCGCAGGATATGTCTCGACGGTATTCAATCCTGCCGACGCGTCCGCTAGTGGGCTTGCCTTGACTGGTGCCCTTACGCAGTCGGGAATCAACCCAAGCGAAATCAATGATGACAATTATGCGTCACATCGGGTTCGCGTCTATCAGCGCGTAGCTGGACTGAATGCGGTGTTTCCACTGGCGTTTCAATCCGGCCCTGTGGTCACGCTGACCTATCAGTACGCGGCGATCTACATGACAGCCTGCGAAAAATCAAAGGCAGTTTGCAACCCTGCCGCGACGGGGGTTCCTGGTACCAGCGCGGCCATGACGAAATCGAACTATTCGACATGGACCAGCAGCGGCACGGACATGCCGGCGTACTTCGTATCGACGCTGCCGCTGCAGAAACAAATGCTCGCCGGGACAAACGACAAGCTCAACAAGATCAAAGACGCCTTGCTCTCGCACTATCGTGCCCAGCAGCGTACCGCTGCAGGAAACGATATGTCGAATTTCTGGCTCCCTTTTCCGGGAACGAAGGGTGGTAAAGCACCTGGCCCGAATCAAGGATGCAGGGACGGTTGGTATGACCTTTCGACGGATCAAACTATTTTGCCTGGCGTGGGCTTGACGACAACTGAATACGGCCAAACCGCATGGGGCGGCCCGATCGAATACTGCCGGGATTATGACCCGACAGGCAACAAGGCGCCGGATGCAGCCCCGCATCTGGCGGCTCTCAGAATTCACAGCAGCGTGTCGATTGGGTCAGCACCCGATCCTGCCGTGATGAATAACAACGTGGTGCTGACCTTTTAACCCTAATCAATCCTGGAGTAGAAAAAATGAAAATGCAATCGAAACGTCAAGCTGGTATGACCCTGATCGAACTGATTATCGTCGTGGTCGTGATCGGTGTTCTGGCAATCGTCGGCGCCCGCGCCTTCAGTAGTTCAGGCGTGACTGATAACGCAAAGGCGAATGCAATCTTTGAAGGCACGAAAAAGCTTTCAACGAACCTGGTGATGCTGGCTCAATTCGCCGGCGTTAGCTCCGACTTCGCAGCCACGTCGTTGCCGGTGAGCGGGTCGAGCGTTATGGACGTGCTGGTGCAGGGGTCGGGCAAATTGAAGCCAGAGTACGCATCGGCCTGGACGCAATCCGGCATCATGGCCTTGTCAGACGTTGCGCAAGGTAGTGGTGTCAGCTACACCATTGCAGGCTACGACGTGAAAGTTGCCGGTGGCGGCACCGGCCCACACACCTTCACGTTGAGCGTTCCAGAAGCGGTGGCGAATTCGATGGTCGTCAAATACGGTTCGGGCAATGTACCGATCGCTACTGCTGCAGACTCGACTGCTCCAGTCATTCGCTATAAGGCCGTCGCAAACGGCATGCGCGAAGTGACGATTGTTCGTCCACTGTAAGCATGTACGCGCTCGTCACTTCAGCGATCTTGATGGCCCTCGCTTCGGCGCTGGCCATCCAGGCCGGCCAAAACTTTGACCTGATGCGCTTGTATCAATTCAACGCCCAGCGTGCCCAGCTTGTGATGCTTGCCGAAAACATCGAACAGTTTTACGTCGAGCGCGGTACGTTTCCTGTCAGCCTGGCCGGCCTGTCACAGACGCCAGGGTACGAACATGTCAAATCGTTGCTTAACAACTGGCAAGGGTATGCCGTCAGTGGCGTTCTGGCTGATTCGGTCTGGCAGTACCGCCGGATGGTGGTTTTCTCCGCTGACCCGTCAAAAGGTGGAACGGCTGCGACATACCTGACTGCAAATTCCTGCGGCGTCGGCGCCTTCAGCGCGGCCGGCAGCTGGTGCGGATCGAGCAAGAGTATTTGGTACCGCAAAGAAACGCGGGAAGGGATGAACGAGGCAGTGAGCTTGCAGCGCGTTTTGCTCGATCGCACATTGCAGAAGTTTGCCGACTTTTACTCTGCGAATGGGTATTTCCCGGACAAAGACAGCGCCAATTTGCCATTGGTGCCTGGCAGTACCTACTCCCTGGCTTCCCTGGCCGGCTACAACGGCGATGTTGCGACGTGCAAAGGAATCTTTACTTGGCGTGGGTTGCCGATCGGCTGTGAAGATATGTTCGATTCATGGGGCGGGAAAGTCGGTTTTGCATTTACTTCAAATAATGCCGTGTCATTGACAAGCGAAACGCCGCTGGTCAATTCGGCAGGGGTGCCGCTCGTAGTGGCATCGGGATTCACAATCTAAGGGTCGTCATGGGTGCAAACGAAAACAAAGACTTGAACCAAATCGCGCAGCTCGCCAAGAGCTGGGGATGGTTGCTGCCAAGTTCAGCGGTCCTGGAGATTGCGCAATTGGCGGTGCGGCTACATAACCGCAAGAGCGGCGAAGCGTTGGTTGAAATCGGCGCAATCACGCAAGAGCGCCTGGACGCGTTATTGGATCAGAAGCCAGAAAGCGTGCGAATGCTGGAATGGGTTGCACAAACCGATCCGAGCGTGCGAACGCATATCGAAAAGGTGCTTGCGTTGCGCACCGGGCACGCGTATTACGAAACACTGGAGGGCCTGACGCTGCACGGATTGATGCAAGATCCCGCTGTCTTGGCCAGATGCGATGACTTAGATGCTTGTCTCATGCTGATCGAAGATCGCGCACCTGTTCTAGTATTTTCGGCCTATAACGACATGCTGCACTACGCCAGTGCGGGCCTGGAGCAGCGACTGCAGGATGAAATCCGCAAGCGATTGGGCGGCGATGAAACGGTACTTGTAGCGGTCGGAAAGCGCGACCAGGTGATTGCGCGGTTGGGTTCTGCCAAAGGCAAGGACACGCAAGGCGCAAGCAACATCGTTGCGATGTGGTACGGCGCAAATGCGACCGACAAGTACGAGAAAATCATGTCACGCATTATCGACCATGCGCTGACAAACAAAGTCACCGATATCGCTATCTCCCCGGTGCGTGGCGCCGGCTCGATTGTCGAAGTGCGTTTGCTTGGCGATATGGTTCCGTGCCCAGCAGCGCCGAACCTGAGCATCGAAGATTCCGGAAAGATCGTTGATTTCCTGCTGGCCAAGTCTGGTGCAAATCCGAATTTGTCGAAAGTGCGCGAGCCACGCGACGGCAATATCATCTATCGCTCGATGGCTGGTGAAGCTGAAATGCGTCTGTCGTTTATTCCCGTCAATCAGCCTGGCGAATATCTGATGTCGGTCAGTATCCGCATCTTGGCACGCACGGCGACAACCGTTGAACTCAAGCACCTGAAGATCGACGCCAGAGTACAGGAGCAGCTTGGCAGTGCTGCGAAGATGACGAAGGGCTTTATCCTCGTCGTCGGCGGTACCAATACCGGGAAAAGTACAACGATCGCTGGTGCGCTGCAGGAAAATTACCGGCACTTCGGGCGCAGCCGTAAGCGGCTTTCCTTGGAAAAGCCAGTCGAACGCCTCCTGATGGGTGTTACACAGATCAACGTGCCAGCGGGCCTTGAAAAAGGCTTTGACAGCTACTTGGAAGCGTTCAAACGCCATGATCCAGACATCATCTTTATTGGCGAAATCCTCGGTCCTGTAACGGCCAACACCGCAGTTGCAGCGGCAATCTCCGGCCACCTGGTGCTTTCCACCACGCACGCCAACGATACCTTGCTGGGCTATGACAGCGTAGCGCAGATGCTGGACCCGAATAAGCGTTACCAGTTCATCGAGTCGCTGACGCTAATCGTCGCCCAGGACATGGTGCGAGAAATCTGCTCGTGCGGCTCTCACGTTGAGCCGACCGAAGAAGATCGGGAACTGTTCAAGAATTACTGCGAGTTCAAAGACCTGAAAGCGGATCTGCCCGAAAAGCTCGTAAAACTGAAACCGGGCGGTTGCAAGGAGTGCGGCGAAACTGGTGTCGCGACGATCCGGCCGATCAACGAAGTTTTGCAAGTGACCGGCGCAGTAAAAAATGCCATGTTCGCCATGTTGGGCGGAGCAGTTATCGGTCCTAACGGCGAAAACTACCGCGACGCGATCGCAAACGCCCGGTCCTCGACGCTATTCCAAGCGGCAATGGATCTGGTGAATGCTGGCAAGATCGAGCTGGGGGATGCCCTCAAATGATGAGCCTTAAAGAAGTGCAATCGGTCGCGGCGGCGTTAGGCAATCAGTTGGATGCCGGCGTCCCAATGCTTCAAGCGTGCGAGCGTATGGCGCGATTCCAGCC
This sequence comes from Massilia sp. MP_M2, assembly GCF_039123635.1. Lineage (NCBI taxonomy): Bacteria > Pseudomonadati > Pseudomonadota > Betaproteobacteria > Burkholderiales > Oxalobacteraceae > Massilia > Massilia sp. MP_M2. Next base: position 48,803 of record NZ_JBCHJF010000016.1, on the reverse strand, counting down.
AAAGTACGCGGATTTTTGGAATGAAACGTCGATGGGGGTTGCCATTGGCCGCCCGGTGTCCGAGTTTTTGGAACGACAGTGGCCAGAAGCCTTTTTGAGCGCCGTGAAGGCAGGCGAAGAAAGCGGTTCACTTGTCGCGGTGCTGGAACGTATCGAGAAAATCATTGAGCTGCAGCTTGAAATGCGCAAGCTCGTAGCAGGACTGTATTACCCAATTGGCTTCGGTTTGATGGGCTTGGTCGTGTTTGTGTTTTTCATGGTGCAAGTCATACCTGCGCTTTCAACCTCGCTCGGAGTCGGCCAGCGCGGAATGGTCTTCACCCTCTCGGCGTGGATGAGTTCGATGTTTGAGCAACATTGGGTAGTAATCCTTGCGGGTATCGTTGGAACCATCATCGCCGGAATCTACTGGTTTTCAGTGCCCGACAACCGCCAGACTGCGCTCAATATTGTTTTGAACGTGCCGGTGGTAGGCGATTCTCTGAAGTACATCCTCTTTGGCGTGTGGGCGAACTACATGGCATTGGTCGATAGCGCAGGCATCCCTGTGACGCAGGGTCTTTTAATGACAAGTAAAACCTTGCCAACGTCGCTGCGCGATGGCCTGGAAAAGCTTTCATCCGAAGCAGTGTCTCGCGGCCTTGGTGACGCTGCAGATCCAGAAAAGCAGCTGCCAGGCGACAGCCGGCGTGCGTGGCCGTTCTATATCTCCAACGCGTTCCTGATTGCCGAGCAAACAGGCAAGCTCAACGAAGCGCTTGAGCGGGCCGCCAAGGGCATGCTCAAGGACGGTCAAGCCCGACTCAAAATCGCTGTGGGTGCGGCTAACCTGGTCGCTCTCTTTGTGTCCGCGCTCTTTATCGTCGGGCCAGTTGCCGCGTATTACATGCAGTTGGGCATTGCCCTGGCTGACTCCATGAAAGGTTAAAAGTGATCGACAAGAAAAAACAACGTGCGCCACAGTGGTCTTATGTCGCTAATTCGCACCAGCTAAAAGTCGGTGCCGTCAGAAACAAGGCGCTACTCGTAGGGTCGGCAGTTTTCGTATCGACGCGGGATCTGCGAGCCAATGGGTATTCCCGGATGACGCCACGAAACGGCATCGGTCCTTTCAAAGCTCTTATCAGCAAGCAGACACCGCGACTGTTCGTTGCGTCGAACGATCAAGTCACCAACGCGGCGCCAAAATCTACGCGCTTTGCTCTGGCGATCGACGCCTATTTGCAGTGGGGAATGCGTAGCAAAGGTAAGGTCATCCTGATTGGCGGCTATGAAGACTCCAACGAAACGCACTTGGACATTTTGGTGTTTGAGAATGGCTGTTTTGTTGACTACGAAAACAAGGCTCTGCCGGGTCGCAGTGCGATGCACTTTCAAGATGCGTTCGCGGCGTTAGTGGATGACTTTTCCAGCAAGTGGGCTGGGTTTGAAGTTCACCAGGCGGCGCCGCTCACACCGTTTAACCAGGCTGGCCCGAGCATCAAATATGTCGATGAACGCATCTTCAAGGGCCTTTCGTTTCGGCCGCTGTCGATGCACTCCACGTCGCAGCTGCGTGAACTGGCAGTGCCAGGCGCAATTGTTGTTATGGGCGTCGTGTTCTGCATGGGCGCACTCGGTAAAGGTTGGAGCGATTATCACAGCGCGAATGCCTCGTTCAATAGCGAAATTGCTGATCCTGTTGTCAAAGGGCAGGGCGGCGTCGATAGCCGTTTGATCGAAACTATCCAGCAACGGCGCTTCTACCTTGACCAGCCACGCCGCCAAGTCTCACTGGTGGAAAAGTCACGCAACCTGGTTGCGGGAATTTCCAAGATCCAGGGCATGCGTATTGTCGAAATTAAGTTGCCGGCGCCTTCTGTTGGCGTAATTGGCCCGACAATCGGTGTTCCCGTTCCTGCTGGACCAGATGCCAGCGGTGCGAACCGTAAGCCCGATGTCTGGCTGCGCGTCGCAGTTCCTTTGCAGGGGAGCATTTCCATCCTGGAGCAAGGCAAAGCATTGATGACGCTCATATCTGCCAATACCGGCATGGACGTGCGCCTGGCCCGTCAAGGTTGGACCGACGACGGTAAGCGCCGCGTCTTTACACTCGAAGGATTCATTCATGGCTAAGTCCACTCACTCCAATGCAATTGTGCTGCTGCTGAGCGTTGCCCTTGCCGCAGTGCTGGGAATTGCCGGCATTCAAGGGTACAAAACTATGTCGAATAAGGCAAAGGAGCAGACGGCAATTACTGAGTCAGTAGTGCGCTGGAAGCGCAGCTATATGGCATTGGCCGGCACGCAGGATCGCTGGGAGAAAACCTATAAGGCAGCTTCTGGTATCCCGGACATGCTGACGCTTGTTTCGCTTTTGAACTTGGCTACATACAACCTGAGAGCGGACACGGATCAGCTCGTTCTAAAAAGCGATGAGCAAGTTACAGCGAATGGCGAGGCACTTGGCCTGACGAAATTGTGCCTCGGCACCGGGCAGGAGAGTTTCATTGTTGAAGCTGACTCTTACGGGCGCTTACTGGCGGGGATCGAGCAGCTGGCCAGGCGTTCAGACGTGTTCCTGGACAATATTAGCGTTGTGGGCGACAAGGCAGTTCCGCAAGCGCGTATCGGTGAAATGTGCCTTTTGTTACGGAGCGAATGATGAAGAAAACGAACACGAACACAATCCTTGCTGGCGGCCTGGCCCTGGCTGTCTTCGGTGCCTGGTCGCTCGGTGACTACATCAATGGCAATTTGGAATTGCTCCCCGTCGACCGCGTTCCGACGAACCAAACGGCCGTCGTCGCCCAGCCCTTTGATGTCAAGAATCTGTTTCCGGTGTGGGTGGCCAGCTCGACGAAAACGCAGGATCAGTCGGGCGAATCCGGTTCAGTCGATGACCTCTTTGCCAGCACAAAGCCTGTGGCGCCTCCAATGGAAGCTGTCGTTGCCGACATGGCCCCGCCTGTCCAGAAGACCGACTATGCCGCCGTGCTGGCCAGTCACATGCGACTGGAAAGTCTCGCGGTCAACGGTGGGTTCATCAACGGTAAATTCTATCGTGTCGGTGAGGACATAGCGGACTTTGAGTATCCATCGGGAAACCGGCAAGTCATCCCGCGCCTGGTCGAAGTACGGGCGCGATCGGTGATCGTTGCGCACGGCGGCAAGAGAACTGAAATAGTGCTTTGAGGCAGCAATGAACTACGAAGATTTTAAGTATGAGCATCCGGTATTCCATCGCCTGTTCATGGCTGCGGCGACAGTCGCAGCCGCTGCTGCGATCGTGGCCAGCCTGCCCGATAACCCGGCAACCCGAGCAATGGGCTTGGTGGAACTGCAGGATCGTTGCTCGGCGCTGCGTTCGGCCCTGTACTGGTCCTCACGCGCCGCAATCAACCCGACTTCTACATTAGTACCGCAAATTGACTATGGATTCGTTCTTGGAGTGGACTACGACGCAAGCGTAATTATCTCGGTCCCGGTCAACAAAGAGTTTGTGCAACGCAAGGTCCGATTTGCCGATATTCAGGTAACGGATCTGCAGGGCGTAGCGGCCTTGGTCAAAGAAAAACATCAGCTCGACGCCAAGATCGAAAGCTACGGCGATTTGGCAGTTATTTGGTTCGGTGACGAACCCTTAAACGTCGAGCTGGTGACGGCGAAAGTGGCGATGCCAGATCCTAACCCTCCAACGAACATCGTTGACCAGATCTTTGCTGCGTATTTCTGGCAAAAAGTAAAAGGAAAAAAGAATGAACCGCAATAAATTGCTCCCGGCCGTCGCTCTTGCACTGTCGATCGTTTCAAGCCTGGCGGCGGCTGGCCCGGTCACTGGTGGCGCCTGGGCGTGGGCGTCGGGGAAGATTACGAACAACGGTAGTGTGCAGCTGAAGTCGGCAAACGGTACCGCGACCTATAACGCAGTGCAGAACCCAACTGGCGTGATGGTGAAAAGTAACCAATCCGCTCTCACGCAACCGCCTGCTGTGCTTATCAGTGGACGCTTGCCGTGCTACGTCGGGATGCAGCCAAAGAACCGCTTAAAATATTGCTCTATCGGCAGCGACGTGCTGGCGGGAGCAGACAGCGAAACAATTGTTGGAAAATACGGCGGCTTCACTACGGTTCGCACTCGCACCGGAACCAAAGCAAAACCTACTTATGGAACATACACCTATGATTTCGTTGTAGAGGCGAATGATCGTATAGGGAAGTTTAGTTGTCCTTACAGCTCCGAGGGAGTGGCGAACGCGAAAGAAACCCTGTATTCCGTAATGTCGATCATGGGGTACGTGCTTCCACCTGGCTATGATGGTGGAACATGGTTCCAGATGGAAAACTCAGGAATATTCCTGAGTACCGAATTCGTGTATTACATGAGGGACCAGAAACAATGCAACAACATTGACCTTACGTCACCCGAACTGTTCCCGGCAACTATCACTTGTTACCAAAAGGGGAAAGGGTGGTACATGCCGTCTACAAATGAGCTGGCGTCGATGCGTCAGAATCAAAGCGCGTTGGGGGGATTTAGTAATGCAGTGTACTTGTCGAGCGAAGGAGACAACGGCGGCGCGTATTCACTTGCACTTGACTTTTCATCAGGCGCAGTAGTATCCGCTTACCGATATGATGATCGTCGGTTCCGATGTCTTCGTGTCTTCGATGACATGATGAGGTAACGGTTACTGCCCTGGACGACTCACTCCGTTCAGGGCGAACCCAAATCCCATCCGGCGCCAAGACCAGGCATGTTGCGAGATTGGATTTTGACGCCATCAGGAGCGCCCAACGCTTCTTTAATCATCTTGTCAACGTAGCTTGGCTTACCCGGCCGCCCCGGCCGGAATCCACGTAAAAAATTCCCACTGTAGTAGCAGGAAAACGCCGCCCGTAGGCGTTTTTGTTCCTCCTGGTACTTGCGGCCGGCCGAAACAAAACAGCTCTCCAGAATCTTGCTGCCGGCGCGAAGATTCGTGCATGGATCAAAGGCGTTTTGTAGTGTGATCTTGTACTTAGGGAAATTCACCTTGTTGACCTGCGCGTACCCGACGCTATAGTTGTATCCCTTACGGTGCAGATCCTCTAGCGTCGCAACAGCTTCCTTGAGGCTGCGTGGGTGCCTGACCGGCGGCCCATCGACTACGGCAATTGCGAACTGGCGAAAACTCGACTCCACGTTCACCAGAGCGCGCATTGTGTGGACGTGGACGGTGGGCGCGCACTGCGTTGCAAGTGTCGTGAACCCCGGCTGCAGGTCAAGAGCGAGCATCGGTAACCTCGATCGTGCGCTGGCCTTTATCCACCACAATATCCAACTGCGGTGCAGCTGCACTGATGTGACCTAGAACCTCTAAGAACGTCCCGGTGTATTCCATCGTTGCGACAATCATGTAAGGATTGCGAGCGTGCCAGGCCGGTTCGGCAAAGCCTGCGCGGTGGGCGATAGTTCGTAAGTTGTCGCGCAGCGTGATCCCGCCCGTAAGCGTCCAGGTCAACGGGCCGGAGGTTGCGGCCGTAAGCGGCGCATGCGCTACTTGTAGCACTGGCGGTAGGCGAGCGGGTACAACTGGATCGGCATTGTTACCAGTCGAGCTGCCCGACCCGCCAGGTGCAACGTATAACGCTTTGACCGTCAATCCATTTGCCTCGATCGTCAGCTGCGAGTGCTGGCCAGCCACAACCGCGTATTGTCCGACAGTCGCATACGGCATGGGAGTTGTTGAGCCAGCTGCATAGACTTTAGGGCGAAGTCGCGCCAGATCCATGAACTGCAAGACCGTGTTGCCGTTTAGAGAGAAAACGCGCACCAATCCAGATGTCATTGGCGCCGATGTGACGTAGTTAAATTGAAGCGACTGCTGAATCTCCGGCTGCAGTGATGCACAACCCGCCATCAGAGGGGCGAGGACGGCCGCTAGAGCGATTTTCTTCATTGATTGGGTTCCTGGTGCATCATTGCCGGCGAAGCTGCCCTAACGGCCGCTGCTGGGTCTGTACAAGGAAACGGCTAAGCGTTCCCGGTTGGTTTGAGGATTCGTTTCTCAACGGCTGCTGCCAGGGCCAGCTCGATTGCTTCCGCTTGGCTTTTGCACGCATGCTCACGCTGGATCGTTGCAAGATTGTTCACCGCCTCGGGAGTGAGCCAAACGTCTACCCGCTTGTGGTCTTCCTTTATTTTTTCGCGTCGCCGGGATTGCGCTTCGGCCAACTGTTCTTGACGGCTTGCCCCGCTTGTTTTCTTGCGGCCGGCCTTACTGGTAAGAACATCATTCAAGATGCCTTGAGCGATCGCCAGGGATCGAGGGGCTGTTTCAGCTGATTTGGTGCCCTGCAGGAAGTCGGTCAGCTGCGCCGCGGTACTGCTGCAGATGGTGAAATACAGCTCTGCTGGATCGAGCTTGTCGTGCTTCTGACTCACTTCAACGGCATCGGCCAGAACCTGCCGCGCGATGCTCTGGCCACGCACTCCTGTCTCCGGGATAGCCTCTGCAATCCGCTCGTGCAGATCCTCTGCATGGCGGTTCATCAACAAGTTTTGGATGAGCTTCTTTTTCATTATGGGGACCGAAAGGTAAAGCGAGAAATCATATAGGTTTAGCGATTATTCGGTCAACAAAAATGCTTTCAGGCATCACATACCATGTGCGGACTGTTGTGCATTGAGCCTGGCGATCGGTCAAATGGCGTCATCTTTAAACGAAAGCGGATATTGGCCCTCATTCGCTGCAGTCGGCGGTAGCGGCGGCAACGGAGCGGGACGGCCCAGCTCGTATCCCTGGGCATAATCTGCACCGGCTTGTAAAGCAAACTCATGCAAGGCAGCACTACTGACGAACTCCGCGATGACAGGTGCGGCTGCGGCCCGAGCCGCCTGAATGATTCGGATCAGGTCGGCTGGATCTTTGCTTTTGTAGCTTTCATGGAGAAACCGGCCGTCCAGCTTCACGAATTGGGGCTGCAGGCTGCAGATGAACAACGGGCTGCCGTACAGGTGCCCAGGGCGGCAATCGTCTAATGCCAAAGCATAGCCACGATGCCGGCATGCTGCATAAAAGGTCCGCAACAAAGCCGGATCGGTTACAGGGGCGGTTTCTGTCAGTTCAACGATCAAGAGCTGCGTATAAAGTGCGATCGACTCCAACGCCCGAACATAAGCTGCGCCGGCTCTCTCGACCGTCACCATCGAGACATTGATGGAAAGACGCGGCCTGCTGCCGTTGGCCGCCAAGATCTCGCCTACACGCCGAACCATCGCCAAATCCAGTTCGACAATGCTGCCGGTACTTTCAAAACGCTTCACCAGTCGCGCAGGGCTGGTATCGCGCCCCTTCAAACGAAGCAACGCTTCATAAGCGAACACACGGCCAGCACGATCGAAGATGGGCTGAAATAACGGCTCAAGCAATGTATGTCTCATCGCTTAATCCTCATCAGGGAGCATGATCGTGACCACAGGCTTGCCGTCGTCGCCCCCGTCGATCACTGCCTTCAAGACCATCACGACCGGAACACGATTGCCATTGCGAGACAGGCAGTTGAGACTAAAAGTCATCTCATCCGTCGAAGTCCGAGCAGCCGCACCAACGCACAACGTCAGAACGTCCCACAGTCGGCCAGATTGATCCTGGTAGCCTTGCCGCCGGCTGTCCGCCTCTGTCCACTCAACAGACTGGGACCACGCCGCGCAAGACATTGCCACTGGCACCTTGAACCCGACTAGAAATGCCTGGTCGGAAACGTCTATCAGTATTCCATCAGCCAGAGCATCAGCGCGGCTGTACACGTCGATCGTCAATTTAGTGCTGTCCATCATGGTCCTTTTGTCAATGTATTCGGATGACCGGCTAAACATAATTCTACCATGCAATGTTTACCGGATCAACATAATATATCTTGGTAACAACTTATAATTATGTTGACCGGATCATCGTATTATAATATGATTACAGGGTCAACAAATTATTTCACGGGGATACAGAATGACCAGTCAGAACAGCTTCGATTTCATGCAACTCGACACCGCAAAGCCTCCCCAGGAAGTGCTGGATCTGATCGCACGCGGGGCAGCCTTCGTAATCAATCACAGCGGCGGAAAAGACAGCCAAGCTATGTATCTGATGGTCCGCAAGTACGTGCCGGCAGCGCAGATCGTTCTGGTTCACGCCGACCTGGGCGAAGTGGAATGGGCCGGCGCCGTGCAACACATCAAGAGCACGACGGCCGGCGAGCCATTGCACATTTGCCGTGCCCGTCGCAACCTGCTGGAAATGATTGCTGAACGCGGCATGTTTCCCAGCCCGAGCCAGCGTCAATGCACCTCAGACCTGAAGCGCGGTCCGATTGAAAAGACGATTCGTCATCTTGGCGTGAAATTGATCGTGAACTGCATGGGGATGCGTGCCCAGGAATCGTCGGGCCGGTCGAAGCTGGCCACCTTCAAACTGAGCGAGCGCAACAGCAAAGCTGGCCGTGAGTGGTACGACTGGCTTCCAATCCACGCGATGACGACTGACCAGGTATTTAGCGAAATTGCCGCAGCTGGCCAGCAACCGCACTGGATCTACGCGGCCGGTATGTCGCGTTTCAGCTGCTGCTTCTGTGTGATGAGCAACCAGGCCGATCTAACGACGGCCGCACGCCTGAATCCTTCGCTGTACCGCAAATATGTTGATCTGGAGAAGTCCACTGGACAGGTGATGATGATGCCGAGCAAGACGCACGGCCGCCGTACTCTGGAGCAGATTACCGGGATCGCAGCATGAGCCGGCCCGTCATCCTGAATACGGAGCAACCATTCTATTATTTCAGTTAGCCCGGTCAACATAATAGGTTGACCGGACAAGCCAGGTAAATTATAATAACCCGGTCAACAAATTTAAACAGAAGATCATGCAACAGTCCTTTCCCTTCCTGCAGGTAGAAGTCAAACCGGCGCCGCGTCTGGCTCTGGCATTTCATTCTGGAATGTCCCGCGCTAAAGACTTCCGCGCAGCTGCAGATGCCGGCGTTGCTGTCGGTGTGGTTGCCGGCGAACTGGCTACCGCCACAATCTTTCTTGGCGTGCCTCGCTTCATCGGAATAGGCGGTTCGGTGTTCGTTGACTCGGGCGCTTTCGCGGAGTTTAAAACGGGTGTCGCACCAGATTTTGATGCTGTGTTGAGGGTCTATGAAATGCTGGCTTCGCATTCGGATCTGCAGGAAATCGGCAGCGGCCAGCTCTACGTGGTGTCGCCTGACAAAGTGGGCGATCAGCTGGAAACCCTGGCCCGCCTGGAGCAACACGCCGGCCGCGTTCGTGCATTGATCGAGCAAGGTTGCCAGGTCATCTTTCCGCTGCAGCGTGGCGTCATTCCCGCAACCGAAATGCTCGCGCGTGCCGTCGCCATCCTGGGCACGGATCGGTTCGTGGCCGGCATTCCGTCCAACAAAGAAGCCTTGTCGCTCGCGGAGTGCGCAAGCCTGCAGCATCATGCTTTTCATATCCTCGGCCGGGTTCAGATGAACCAGGATCAGGTGGAACGCCTTACCGCCCTTACCGCTAGTAATCCAGGCGCGGTTTTGACGGCTGATGCGAACTGGCTGCGTAGCCGACTCGGCCTGGTGTCCAACATGGCTGACCAGGAGCGCCGTATGCGTGTAGCGGCTCCAGCTGCGAATGACTTTGCGACCTGGCTGCAGCCGACCGCACGCGGGGCCGCAATCACGGCCGCCTTACTTCAGGAAAAAGCCTGGGGCAGAGCTGCTTAAACGCCCGCCTTGTCAACACAATTATTTTTTGTAACTGCCACCCTATTCCGTTGACCGGATCATCAGTATGTATTATGATGACCGTATCAACAAATTCGATGGGGTAGAAAATGGCACTCAAGGCAACGATCACAAACAAGACGGTTTTCCCTGCGGCCGTTTTCCAGATCCACCACGCCGGCAAGAACGATTACCGCGTCACCCTGGCCGGTGCCGGTGAACTGAGCAACCATGACCAGCTGGGGATTGCCTCTAGCAAGGCCGGTTGGTTCGCCCGTCTGCCTGCAGCAGATCTAACCTATGAAGTCAGCAAGCGCACTGAAACACCGTGCAGCTATACTGACGGTAAAGGGGAAACTGCCATGAAATCACTTGATGAACTGATCCTGGGAAAAGACAACCAGGCAGCGGCCAGCGCAGCGGTAAAGCGTGCTGTGGCCCGCGCAAACGCCAAAGGATTGCCCAAGGCTTATGAACCAGACTTTTCCGCCGGCAGATCCGTCCCGGCCGGGAATGACGCTGCAGCCGAGAACGACACTGCAGCGAAGAAGCATGACGCCTGAGCCAGTATCGAAAGTCATTGTCTTCGCAGGGCCGAATGGCTCCGGTAAGTCCACCATCACTGAAGGGCTGTTGATCGGCTTCGATGGCGAGTACATCAATGCCGATGCGATGGCCAAAGAACTTGAGCCGCGCATTCCTGATTACTTGGAGCGCAATCTTATCGCGGCGGACCTGGCCAATGATCGGCGCCAGGAAGCCATCAGCCAGGGGCGTCCGTTCGCTTTTGAAACGGTTTTTTCGACGGCCGGCAAATTAGCGATTATGACCCAGGCCAAAGCTGCCGGGTATGAGGTCGGCTTGGTGTTCGTAACCACCAGAGATCCCGAAATCAACGTGCAGCGTGTTGCCAATCGGGTTGAGGAAGGCGGGCATAGCGTTGCACCAGACAAGATCCGTTCGCGCTACCACGGCGCTATGGGCCTGCTACCGGCGGGTGTCGAAGTGGCCGACATCGCTGCGATCTACGATAATTCCTTGGCGTCCGAACGGATTGTGGCGATTAAGCGAGCTGGCCAGCTGCAGCTGCAGCCGGACGCGCATCAGGTGCCCTGGGTTCAAGACAAGCTTTGGACACCCTACCAGGCGCGGGAAACGTCCCTGCAGGCGATCCAGCAGGCTTACCAGGCCGACGTCGAGCGTAACCCGACTGCCCTGCCCTGCTCCCAGGCCCGCGCTGACGCCAGCGACGGCAAGCGATACGCCGGCCGCATTGTCGGCCTGACGGAACACCACGCCCTGCAGCAGATCGGCGCCAATGTCTACAAGCTCCATGATCGACTTCTAGTACCGGCAACTCCGCTAGAGCTGGGCAAACATGCGACGATCCAGTATGCCTACTCCAAAGGCCACGTTGTGACGCCGGATCTGGCCAAGCCGGGACCAGGCAAGCAGCTCGGCCGCTAACAATCTCATCTTCTGGAGGGAATTATGTTCGATTTCTTTGCCGGGTATTTGCTCGGTTCTAGCGCCCAAACGGGGCCAAGAGTTAGCGGGAAGGCAGTTGCAATCGCTGCGCTTTGCTTTATGGTGTGCGCGGGCATGGGCTGGCTTTGGATCGGGGAAATGTTCGATCGAGAGCCAGTGTCGTGTTCCGGCGCTGCGATGGCTGCCATGATGTGCGAGCTTGAGGCTTCAGGAAAGAAGATCGGCATGTTCCTCCTGGGCGCGTGTGCCATTATTGTTGTTGCCTGGTTCGGCGTCGCATCCTTGCTCAAGAAATAGCCGATTAGCTGCAGCAGGGGAAACAAAAAAGCCCACTACCAAGTGGGCTTTTTTTCGTTCTTACGCCAGGATCGCGGCGGCTAACCCGATGCCCAGGCAACAGATGACAAACACAACTGAGCAGATGAATATGCGCTGGCCAGCTCGGCTGAGGCGATCATATACCGTCATGGCTTGCTCCAGGCTTTTTCTCGGGTTTCTCGGCCCTGGCCAGCGAATTGTAAAGGGTCGAGCGGCTGACGTTGTAACGCTTGGCGACGCTCGCCACTGTGATTTCGGGGTTGGCCAGCAGTGCGCTAATTTCCTTCAATGCCTGGTCGTCCAACGACGGTTTGCGACCGCCGACGCGACCACGCGCCCGAGCTGCCTTTAAGCCTTCCATCGTGTTTTCTAACATCAGATCCCGGACGTATTGAGCGAGCGATGCCAACACGCCCAGGAACATGCGGCCTTGTGCGGTGCCGGTGTTGATCTGCTCGGTCAAGCTCACGAAACCGACTTTCTTCTCTGTCAGCTCGTTGATGATGTTCACCAGGTCAACCAGGGACCGGCCCAGGCGGTCCAGACGCCAGACAACGAGAGTGTCACCAGGCCGAAGTGCCCGCATCGCGTTGGCCAGCTCGGGCCGGCCTGTCTTGGCTCGACCGCTTTTCTTTTCCTCATAGATTTCGGCGCAGCCGGCACGCTGTAGCGCGTCACGCTGCAGGTCCAGGTTTTGATCGGCCGTGGAAACGCGGGCGTAACCGATCAGCAGGCCACCCGCGACCAAATCCGCTTTGTTCGGTCCTTGCTCACGCATAGGTCAAACCACCTCGCTCTCGATATAGTCGTCACGTACCAGGCGCAGGGGGGCGTAATACTGATCCTTCGGCAAGGTAGATACCTTGAGGGCTTCGCGGAGCTTTACGCGGTCGGGAATACGCCATTGCTCGGCCAGCTTTTCAAACTGGTCATTCCCGTTCGGAAAGTAGGTATGCACTTCCCTGTAGCCTTCGGCGTCCATCTGCAGGACAGCAATACAGTCCTTGAAGATGGCCCGATCAAGACAGCGCAAATCGGTTAAGTCGAACTTGAACCGCGTGCCGTTGTACAGGCTCAAGAGGAAGGCGGCAACATGCCGGCATTGCCCGCTGTGGTTTTGAGCAATGGGAAGCAGGCGCCGAAGCGCTGCTTCGCCTTCGACCAGGATCTGCGGCCGCTTCGCCTGGTGGTCGGCTTCCGCCTGGCGTTCAGCTGCGAACTGAGCTGCGATGCGGGCGGCGTCTTCGTCACTAAGGTTTCTACCGCCGAAGCTGATTTTGCCGATGTGGTCTACCATGTTGTTTCTCCGTGTCCAGTAATCAAATAAAATTTGGGTTTCTTATACATAGAAAACTATACATAGTTTTTGGACACATAAGACGAAAAAAAAGGGGCAAATAGCCCCGTCTTGGTGTGTGTGTAAGAAACCGTAGTTTGTTGGACATTACAGAAGCGGGCTCTAGTGCCGTGCAGCCGGCGCTTCGTGCACACCGCGCAAGCCTTCCATGAATTTACGAAGCAACTCCTCGGCAACGATGATTTCTGATACACCTCGGTGTTCTGCGTTTGCCTTTGCCTGGCCACGAATAGTTCCGCCGAAGACAATAGCAACGTCCTCAAGGGTCATACCGCGCCTGGTGGCAGCTTCCAAGATTTCTACCGCGTACTCCTGCATCTGGTTTTCGCGCTCGATGAGCTTACATTCTTCGTCCATCAATGTTGGCTCCCAATAAGAATTAAAAACTTCGTCTACGGTCAGCGTGATTTCTTTGCCGTCATCGAATGCTTCTGCGACTAGCAATGCGGTTAATCGCAGCTGCTTTCGATGTAATGTCTATTACAGTATTGCCTTCAAACGCGCATGTGCTTCCTCAATCGCCTTACGGATGACGTTCGCGGCCGTCGCGCCGTAGCCGGCCGTCTTCAGATCCTCCAGCTTGGCCAGGTGTTCGGCGCCCAGGTCAATCGGCAACCGCTTTCCGCCCGCGCCCGCCAGGCGCTCCAAGTGGCTTGCGGCACGCTTGGAGCTGGTCCTATCGTATGGGTCTTTCTTTCCTGCAGTGGTGTCTCGATCGGTCATCCTTTTTCGCCGGTCGTGGTCGGCGCTTCCAAACCTTGTTGAGCGTCTGCCTGCTCGGCTGCTTCCAGCTGGGACAGCAGTTCCACCAGTTTGATTTGGAACGGCATCGACAGTTGGGCGTAGCCTGGGTCTTCGCGCAAATTCTTCAGAGTCGAAACCAGGACAGGTGCTGACTTCTGAACTGCCTTTTTATAGACGGCACCAGGTACGAATTTCGGGGTCACGCGGGTCTTACCGGCGGCCTGGGCACGCACCAGGCCATTTTGCAGGATCTCGGCTGCTTTGGCACCATGCGTATGCAGCAGTTCAATCGCCGTCGATGCAGCAACCTCGTCCCGTTGAACCATATCGCGCAGCGCCCGTGGGCTTTCCATCAACATCAACAGATCGTTGATATAAGTTTCGGTAAAGTCCAGGCGCTTTGCGATGGCGGGGATTTCCCAGCCAAAACCCAGCAGGCGTTTTGCAGTGATGGCAATTTCAAATGGCTCCAGGGCATCACCATTATTGCCTGTGACAAGATCCGCTGTCAGGTCTTCAATCGTCGTACCGCGTGGGGCAATGACCATTGGGACGTTCTTAATCTCGGCACCTTCGGAATTGGCCAGGTGAACGCCTTCAAAGCGCCTGTGGCCGCCATACATGAAAATAACGTCCTCGCCGGTCGCAGGATCTTTGAGAACAATGCCAGACAGAGGCTTATCTTTCTTAAAGCCTTCCTGCAGCATCGAATTAGCAATGTTACGAACGCGAGCGTGATACCTCTCATTTTTGACGCGGACGTTGAAATTCGGCAATATGCGAATGTCTTTGATCGGCACGCTCCAAAGATCGCCACTGGTCGCACCGGCTGCCTTCATGGCGCCCTTCATATCTCCGCGTTCCAGTTCCATATCGAATTCCAAAGCCAGTTCAGGCTGCTTGATTTTGTTCGTCGTCGTCATCATTAATCCTTGCGATTGCGGGGCGCCCACTGCGCCGATCCATACTACTGTCATTTGGCTAAAAGAGAAGAGAATCGCCCAGCAAAGCGCCGGGCTGCGGATCAATCGACGATCAGGACGGGGCGATACTCGCCGGCAGTCAGGATCATCCACACGCCATTTTCAAGTTTGCTGAAGGCACACATGCGCACCCAATCAGCCTTTTTGATGCGAACTCCGTTAAAATTGCAGTCGTTCATTTCAAGCTCCAGACAGTTTGATTTGATGAAGCCCGCTCGGTTACCGCCGCGTGGGCTTCGCTTTTTGTGCAGCGCGTGTGCGCTACCCGTACTTCACATTATGCCGTTTATATAAACGGCTGTCAAATGTTCTTTCTTTACAGCGTGCACGACAGCCGTTCAGTTGCGTTTCGAGACGTTGTTTCTAGGAGGAAAAACGGTTTTTTCCTGTCGGCAATATATAATTGGTGCTATACTTTTCGGCAGCGTTTTAACTTTGGACAAGGAAAAGATATGGCAGTTGATGATTTGGGATACGTTGAGAAAAAGGCACCCGGTGCTGCAGCAGTCATGTCGCAGACCATCGCTCTACTCTGCGGCATCACCTTGTTGGCGTGTTGGTCTGCCACGCAGTATGCGGCCTGGAAACTAGGCTTCCAGCCGGCATTGGGGGAGCCTCTTTTATCTGGCGAAAAGTTCAACGTCTATATGCCCTTCGATTACTTCCTGTGGTTCTTACAGTTCGGCCATGTGCAAGGGACTGAAAAGGCATTCGACGGCGGGGAATACATCCTGACCGGCCTGCACTTCTTGTTCGTACCTGCGATCTGGAACGCGCTGCGCCAGCAGAAGAAATTTGGCGGCAAGAGTACCTTGCACGGCTCGGCCAAGTGGGCGAGTAAAGAAGACATTTTCAACGCAACCTTGCTGCGTCGGCCGCTGAACCTCATCCAGAAGCTGATGCATTCGCTCATCGACGCCGAAAAAGTGCCTGGTTGGTTGCCGGGTTCAACCTGGCTGAAAAATTCGATGGGGGCGAAGCCGATCAAAGGTGCGGCCGGCTGCTACGTCGGCGCCTGGGTAGACCCTGACACTGCCGAATATCACTATCTGACGCATGACGGGCCAGAGCACATTCTTGCTTTTGCACCAACTCGCTCAGGAAAAGGCGTAGGACTCGTTTTGCCAACATTGTTGAGCTGGCCGCACTCTGCGCTGGTCCATGACATCAAGGGCGAAGCTTGGGCGCTTACCGCCGGCTACCGCAAGGCGAAAGGTCAGAAGGTGCTGAAGTTTCAGCCAAGCGCAGCTGATGGTAGCAGTGTGCGTTTCAACCCACTTTCAGAAATTCGTATTCGGACAATGCGCGAGGTTTCGGACGCACAAAACGTTGCTCAAATGATTGTTGACCCGGATGGCAAGGGTATGGCCGACCATTGGGCGAAAACTGGCCATGAGCTGCTGTCGGCGGCGATCCTGCACATTCTTTACGTCAGCCGGGAAGGCGCCCGTAATCTGCGCGGCCTGGTCAGCTTCTTCTGCGATCCGACCATGACGATTGAGCAAGTTGCCGAAGCCATGCTTAATACTGAGCATGACCCGGAGGGCGTCCAGCGGTGGGAAGACCCGATTACCGGCAAACTCACGAAGATCCATCCGGTAGTCGCGGAGTCTGCGCGGTCATTCCTGAATAAAAGTGAAAATGAACGTTCCGGCGTTCAGTCAACGGCAATGTCATTCCTGTCGCTGTACCGCGATCCCGTTGTGGCTATGAATACGGCCGCGTCGGAATTTAAGGTTGACGATCTGATGGAACTGGACGTGCCTGTAACGCTGTACATCGTAGTCCCGCCGAACGACATGGCCCGTCTGCGGCCATTAATCCGCCTGGTCATCAATCAGATCGTGCGCGGGCGCACGGAAATGATGGAATTCAAGGACGGCCGAAGCGTGGCCGGTTATAAGCATCGCATGCTGCTGATGCTCGATGAATTCCCAGCGTTGGGTAAGCTTGAACTGATGGAGGAAGCCCTTGCATTTATTGCGGGCTACGGCCTGAAGGCATTTCTAATTACCCAGGATCTTACCCAGCTGTACAAAGCCTACACGAAAGACGAAAGCATCATTTCCAATGCGCATATCCGCATCGCTTACGCTCCTAACAAGTTTGAAACCGCTGAGCTTTTGTCAAAATATACGGGCCAATCGACGGTGACGAATTCGACGCGCAGCTATTCGGGCAATCGCCTCAATCCGCTGTTGATGCACGTTATGGCTGCGGAAAACCTGCAGGCTCGCGCTCTGCTGACGCCTGACGAATGCTTACGCCTGCCGGCGCCCGTCAAGAGTCCTGACGGTAAAAACATTCTGGCGCCAGGCGACATGCTCATCATGCCGGCAGGTGCAAGTCCGATCTACGGGAAACAGATCTTGTACTTCAAAGATCCTATCTTTGACGGCCGCTCTAAGATCCGGCCGCCGCATGAGTCCGATCGAATCCGCCCATGCGCAGAAAAGGCGGCCCCAATCCCATGCCCGCCTGCCCTGGCACAAATCCAGGTCGAAACGCCAGCGTCGGACCTGGACAAAATGATTCAGGTCGATGACCAGTCGCATCAATTCCTTGGCGCTCAACCGGCCGCCCAGATTGCAGCTTTCGCGCCGGCTGCGGCAACCCCAGCTGCGGCGCCGGCTGAAGTAGTCGCAGCCCCTATAGCTGGAGGTCCTGCAGCTGCGGTCATTGCAGCTATCGCAGTCGGCACCGTTACCGCTGCTGCAGCTGCGAACCAAGAGCATTCAGCTGTTGAGATTGTGCCGGCACCAGAGGCTGAAGAATTGACGCCAGAACAAATCGCCCAGCTCGATGCCGAAGCGGAAGCAGAGGGAGCGGAAGACTCGCAGACTGACGAAGGCATTGCCCAGGCGATGCTGGCCGAAACTGAAGAATCGCCTCCAGCACCGCCTGTTAGCGAGCCAGAAGCGGGGGCGCCCGAAAAAACCGCCGACGAAATGCTTGACTTCGATTTTTGAGGAATCCGTGAAAATCAAGAACAAACTGCCGCTATACATTGCCTTGACCGTGGCTGCTGTCTATCTGGCGTCATGGGTTTCTGGTTGGCATTTGGCCATCAATAGCACTAAGTCGATGCCACGCGGGATCTACCTGGTAACGCCACTGCATTCCGTGGAACGTGGCCAGGTGGTATCTCTTTGCATTTCAAACCAAGCGGCCATAGGCATCTATCTGGCAAGGCGTTATCTCTCGGCAAGCGGCCAGTGCCAGGCATCCCTGCCGCGTCTTCTCAAACCTGTCGTAGCGGTTCCTGGCGACCTGGTGACGATTACTGCGGCTGGGACGGCCGTAAATGGCCAGCTCCTGCCGAATTCGGGTG
This sequence comes from Massilia sp. MP_M2, assembly GCF_039123635.1. Classification (NCBI taxonomy): domain Bacteria; kingdom Pseudomonadati; phylum Pseudomonadota; class Betaproteobacteria; order Burkholderiales; family Oxalobacteraceae; genus Massilia; species Massilia sp. MP_M2. Next base: position 30,847 of record NZ_JBCHJF010000016.1, on the reverse strand, counting down.
TGTTCGATACGGACAGCGAAGGCCGCGACATTGGGCACCTTCCTTTGGGGTGGTCCAAACGTCTGGATGCCGGCGAATACTTTGTTTTGGCCAATTACCTGCAGCGATCGCTCGATAGCCGTTATTACGGCACGCTGCGCCGCGACGATCTAAAGGGCCGTGCTTGGCCCCTCATAACCTTTTAACGGCGCCTGCCGTACTCTCATCGGAACACAAACATGAAACGACTTTTTATTGCTGAGAAGCCCAGCCTCGCCCGCGTCATAGCACAATTCTTGCCGGTCAAAGGTGTGTCAAAAGGTCCAGCTGGAAAACCGCCTACCCATATCGAGGCCGGCGATGACATCGTGACCTGGAACTTTGGCCACATGTACGAAATGGCAGAACCCGAAGACTATTCGGAAGCCTTCAAGAAATGGGATTTTGGTGTTCTGCCGATGGTGCCCAGCGAATGGCGTCTTAAAGCACGCGACGAAGCCAAAGACCAGATCAAGGCGATCAAGGGACTTATGGCTGACGCTCACGAAATCATCAATGCAGGCGATCCTGATCGTGAAGGCCAGTTGCTTGTCGATGAGCTGCTGGAACAGCTCGGCAACAAAAAACCAGTAAAGCGGATCTGGCTGGAAGCACTTGACGAAACATACGTGCGCAAGGCGTTGGCAGATCTGCGATGCAACGTGACCGGCACCACGCCACGCGGCATCCAATTCCGGTTTCTCAAAGCCAGCGCAGAAGCTCGCCAGCGTGCCGATTGGATGGTGGGAATGAACCTGACCCGCGCATACACATTGGCAGGGCGTCAAGGCGGCTATGACGGCGTGCTGTCGATCGGTCGCGTGCAAACTCCTACCCTCGCCCTGGTCGTCAATCGTGACCTGGCCATTGAAGGATTCAAAGCAAAAGATTTTTACGGGATCACTGCTGCTATCGCAGCGGCCGGCGGTAATTTCGTCGCCCGCTGGAAGCCTTCAGATCTGGTAACCGTCGATGAATCGGGGCGTGTCCTGGACAAAGCGGTGGCCGATGGTATCGCGGCCAAAGTGTCTGGCCAGGCCGGCGCCGTAGTGTCGTTCGACGCGAAAGAGAAGAAGCAGGCGCCGCCGGGGTTGTACTCGCTGTCCGGTCTGCAGCAGGCAGCCAACAAGAAACTTGGCCTGGGTGCGCAGGAAGTTCTGGACATTGCCCAGGCGCTGTATGAGGCGAAGCTGACGACGTATCCGCGCACGGACTGCAGCTACCTCCCGGAAAGCCAGCTGGTAGAGGCGCCAGGGATTCTGGCCGGTTTGCCGGCCGAGTATTCCAGCCTGGTTGAGCAGGCGAATACCGCGCTCAAATCGGCAGCCTGGGACGATAAGAAGCTCGGGGCGCACACCGCCATCGTGCCAACTGGCCAACATGCCACGCTGACAGGCGCGCAGGCCCGAGTCTTCGACATGATCGTGCGGGCGTACCTGGCACAGTTCTTCCCCGCGCACACATACCGCGAGACAAACATTTTCCTGAACATCGCTGACGAAAGCTTCACGGCCAGCGGCAAAGTGCCTTTGGCCCCAGGCTGGAAGGTTGTCTTTGGCGCCGCTACGGATTCCGATGACGACGACGACGGCAAGGACGACAAAGATAGCAAGCAGACCTTGCCTGCCCTCGTGAAAGGCGAAAATGTTTCCTGCTCGGGTGCTACGGTCGAATCGAAGAAGACCACGCCACCGGCCCGCTTTACTGAGGGCACGCTAATTGCCGCGATGACGAACATTCATCAGCTGGTCGAAGACCTGGAGCTGAAAAAGCGGCTGAAAGAAAACGCCGGCATCGGAACCGAAGCAACCCGCGCCGGCATCCTTGAAACCCTGAAAAAGCGCGGCTTCCTGGTCGAGAAAGGAAAGCAGATCATCAGCAGCGATCCCGCCCGCAAACTGATTGTGGCATTGCCAGATGCGGTGAAAAGCCCTGGCCTGACGGGACTGTTTGAACAGGTCTTGGACGGTATCGCAGACGGCCGCGTTACACCGGAACAGTTCCTGGCCAAGCAACAGGAATACGTTACCAAGTACGTCGAACACGCCAAAACCGCGCAGCTGGGCCTGACGTCTACCTACCCTTGCCCAGTCTGCAAAAAAGGACAGCTGCGCCGCGTCCGCATGGGGGATAAATCGTTCTTCGGCTGCTCCAATGCAAACAGCGAAACCGCGAAGTGTTCTGCTTCATTCCCGGAAAAAGGCGGCAAACCGAGCTTTGGTACGCCAAAGGGCAAACGCTGAAACGACGCGGCGGCTGCATTCCTGGGCCGCCGTCTTTTCCGAGGATTCCAGCAAAAATGCCAGGCTATGCCCGAAAAAGAGCCTGCACGGCTTTCCCTCTGAATCTATCTCCAATCCATCATATTCAGAGGTTCGCATTGCCTAAGCCACAACGCTCTAGCCAGAGCAAATCCTGCTTGCAGTTCGTTTATATAAACGGTACAATGCGAAGCATGGGCCGGCGCACTGGGCGAGGCGAATACTGGAAGGGCTAGATTATGAAGAAGGTTCGTTTCGACAAATGCGGTTATTTTGAGGTTACGGAAGGCAAGCATTTCCACGGTCGCGTTTGGCCAGCCTGTGGGCGCCGCTACTACACCGTACAATTTGGCTACACCGTGACTTGCTCGATGTTCATGGACGATTTCGGCAATCTTCGCTCAGCCCGCTAAACTAATCGTGCCCTACGGGGCGCATGATCCCGGAAAACGCGCCACGTGCGCCCGATGCCGGCCGGCAGCTGGTGAAGGAGCTAAACGATGAATAAATCAGTGTCCAAGACGTTTCAACCAGTCGATTCCATCGACCAGGAGCGCGCTGCCTACGGTGCTATCCAGTTGAGTGCCGAAGAAGCGGCTGAGTTTGAGCCACATGCAGACAAGCGGATGGCGACGCCACGCTACAACGACATAGTGGGCCAACCCTTTGTGTTTCTCGACCTGCCCGGTAAACCGAAGCGCTAACACACCGGAAAACGAAATGCTCGCATCTACCCGGATCAGTCTGACTTACAAAGTCTCGGCTTGTGCCATCGTGATCCTGACCTGTGCTCTGGCCTACGCAATCTGGAGCTATCAGCCCGCACAAGACACGCTTGAGGAAGTGCTGCGGCCAATCGGTCTTGTGATCGTGCTTGCTGCTGGCATCATTCAGGCTTACGTGACTGCCACCAATCGGCTCGCCAAGCGTGTCGTACGCGCCCTGCGATTCAAATCCCTGTAGGACGGAAAAAACGATGAGCGACATGAAACCAGAAGCACTCAATGAAACCGAACGGACTGCACTGCGTGCGGCCTCCGAAGCGTTTGTACTGATCCGTATGCTCACGGCCCGTCCGATGACGCCTGAAGCGTGGAAAGTCATTTACGACATGGCAGACGCATTCCATAACATACCCGAGTACTGCGCGGGGCCAGTGCAGCAGCGCGCAGCGAGTCGGTTCCTTCTGGAAGCTGGCTTACGCCAAGGCGTCGACGCATTCGACAAGCATCAGCTTGTAAGCCATCACTTGCCGACGCAAGCATAGCCAAGTCGCGGAAAACCCGCGCAGCAGCATCCACGGCCCGCATGACGGGCCTGGTGCAGTGAGGGGGGAGGCGCGGTGCCCGCCCATCAAACTTAGAGAGTCCACTATGAACACCGAAATCTTCGTCGCTTTCCTCGCCGCCCACTTCGCAATCGTCATCCGCGAGTGGCGTCCCCAGCTCGCCATCTGAGCTTGGAAAAAGCCGTTCATCGGTTAAACCGAAACTCTACGAATTACCGAAAACCATGATTGAGAGATTTGAACAATGGTGGCATGGAGTCACAAAAGGGCATAGCTTGGTCAAGATCACCAATCGAACTCAGACCGATTGCGGATTTGATGATTACAAGTGCTCAGTTTGCGGCGCCGTTGAGAGTCACTTTCACAACTAAGAAAAGCGCCGTGTGCGCCCGATCGCCGGCCGGCAGCCGGCTCATTGAAAGACCGCCTAGTAGCGGAATATCCACATGAAAATGCCCGCTTTGAAACTCGCCCAATTGTATGTCGCAGTCCTCGGCGCTAGTATTGCATTGCACTCCAATGCTGCTTATGCGCAAAAATACGACTCTCGTGTCGGAAACCCTTTCGTCTTTTGCATGGCGCCAAAGCCTTGTAAGCTGTGCTACCCGTTCCGAGGCATTTACGAAGACATCTGCGCAGACCAGGCCGAGGCCAGCAAAAAAGAGGACCCGAACCCTCTGCCAACCTCCCCTTCCGTCGCGCCCACGCCTGCGCCTGCGACGATGAACGAAGCCACCCGCGACGAAGTGCCGAAAGAGCGGGATGCAATGAAATAAGGCCCGTATGGGCCTTATTCGATGAGTAGATGCCAGCTCCGAGCTGGCATAGTCAATGAGAGAGGGCCGGCCGGCGCCCAGGATTAGAATGCTGCCCCGAATCCTGATGCTGCAAGGGGTGCTGTACGAGGGTCCATCGGATCTGCGGCCCTCCTGGTGCCGAAACCCGCGACCTGCAGCGGGGCCGAATATGGCGATGCAACCTGGCCGGCACTCGCAAGCATCGGCAACGAAGCACGGCGGCCAACTGCAATACTCGGCACCTTCAGCTCTACAGCCAGGCCCGCATTGTTGATGACTTTCTGAACATATCCGCCTTTAAAACCTCGCACAAAATCACCGGACCAGTATGCCGACAGGGCCGCGTGCAGCGCGGCTTGTGGATCACTCGACCCTAGCTTACTCAAGGCGCGAGAATAGAACTGAGCAAGGATCTGGCCGCCGGTTTTAATGTTCGTGCAAGGATCTAATACCTGCTCGATAGTCAAACCCATCTTTGGCAGATTCCCTGCCTCCACCTGTGTCAATCCGATGGCTACCTTGTGACCTTTGGCAACGAGATTGCGAACGATGTTTGCTGCCTCGGCCGCGCTCTGCGGCCGGATCGTGCGCACCAGATGTTCTCGCTTACTCCAAGGAAGATGGGCAGGGCCGGCGTCGGCCAGGATATACGGGTTCCCGGACGATTCGGTTTTGATGATGGCACGCATTGTCACCTGGCCGACGTGCGGAGCGCATTGCTGCATAAGGGTGGTCAGATCAGGTAACACTTCGTTTCCTCTAGCTCTTTCGGTCCAGCTCAATCCACCAGTCGAGGGCGGTGTAGAGCAACGTTGTAAGACTCACTTCAATCTTTACCGATTCAGCCTTGACGCGGGCTGAGAGGTCGTCGCTAACCACTACGTTGTAAGCAACCCATCCTGGCGTCCCCTTCGGGGCTGGCTGAAGCCAGGCAAATCCTCTCCCCTTATACGGCTTCTCAGCCAGGAACTGAACCAGGAGCGTTTCACACATGGTTCGGAGGTTGCCGTGCTTTTCAGCTGAAAGCTGCTTCGCACTCTCGCGCATGGCTTCTGGAACTCGGGTCAGCATTGGTGTTTTCGTTTTCATCTACAGCACTCGATTTATTGGGGAAACTGATATTTTTATAACGAGGCTTTCGCAGCTCGGCAGAAACTGCCGCCTGGATTACGACGGAAATCGAAACTTCTGGATAGACCTTCGCAATCGCGTCAATCTGGTCCTGGGTTAGCATCGCGCCGACTTGCTTATAGGCATTTGTTCGGCCTCGCAAGTGCGGTCGATCGGCCAAGGAGGTTTTTGGCCTGGCCAGGAACATTGTGATTGCATCCCGAATGAAGCCTGAGCGACGATGTTGCTTGGGTGGGGCTGCAGCGTCGAGCTTGTCCAGCACATCCGGGGTCAGACGGAAGACGTATCTCATTTCTTCGGCTCCAAGATGAGGTCTGCAGTGACCATGATATTAAACTTGTAGCCAGATCGGATCTGCAGCGTTGGTTGTATATTTAGATTTTTTTGTGTGATGCTCATGCCGGTTTGTCCGAGCTGTTGTCCAAGCGCACCGCCTATGGTCTGGCCGACGCCTGGTTGGGAGTTGTTGCTACCCCCGTAATTTGGTTGTGAAAGCTGAACGCCGGCACTGATGAGGCTCAACACTGCAGACGAACCGAAGATTTTAACGTAATGGTTGTCAACTTCATCAAAAAATCCTGCGAAACCGCCCATGTCTGAGCCAGGCATACCCTTCAAATCGAAATTTGCCCCGTCACTGAAGACTAGACGATTCCACGCCATCAAAACACGTTGTTGCCCGCTTGCAACATAAGAGTCGTAAAGTCCGACGATCCGCGTCCCTTGCGGAATCAAAAGGTGCTGTCCGGTTTTGGTGTCGTAGACGTTTTCGCGTACCTGAGCGATCGCCTGGCCGGGTAGGTCGCTGTTGATGCCGCTGATAAGGACGGCTGGGATCATGCCGCCAGCCTTTAACTCAAAGAGCGAGCGCGGTGCAGTCTTGTAACTGGAGCTGTAGGCGGGGTCTACCAGTTCACGTTGCGCCCTGAGAAATGCCGCTTTCTGGTCTTGTTTGTTCGGATCGTCCTCGCCTTGCTTTGCCATGCCTGGTATTGGCGTACCTGCTGAAATCGCGCCGCCTGGCGCCGCGCTTGCTTGTCCCGCCGTTTGAGCTGGTGCGCCCTGCCCTCCACCAAAGCCACTTGCGGCTAGGCCAGCTTTGGACGCCTGCCCAAGCTCCTGCGCTTTCAGCTGTTCCGCTTGCTGCTTTTGCTGGGCTTTCAGCTGTTCCGCTTGCAATGCGGTCTGCTGGGCCGGTGTGAGCGGTACGCCACCTGTTGCGCCTGGATTGGCGGGATCGTATGGCGTGGAACCAGTCTTTGCAGCTACAGCGCCGCCCAGCGGCGAAACTGCCTTGCCGGTCAGATCAGGAACTACGGTCCCGCTTGTCGTTCCGGTAGGCGGTGGCAACCCTGCTGTTGGGAAAGGAAGCTTCACCTGGTTTGCGCCTGGCATCCCTGGTTCGCTTTGGGCTTCAGGAGATACTGGCGGGACAAAAGAAGGATCGGCACTCGCTACTTTGTCGGGGACGTTCCCATACCAGAGGGCGTCGCGTTTGACTTCGGCCGGCCGCGTGTTCGATTGCTGTGAGGCGACTGCTTGCTGAGCAGCTGTACTGACATCTTTGCCGGTGCCGTTAAACGTTGTCGTTGCCACAATCGCGGCAGTCCCGAGGATGCCGCCTGCGATCATCAAACCTTTTTTGTTGATCTTCCTGACGCCTCGCGGTTTCTCCTTGAGGTTGATACCGCCATTGACGGCCGCGCTGGGATTAAGTCCAGCTGGGTTCGCGTCCTCCAGCAAAGCCGGGTCAATTCTCTGTTCGTCGCTCATTGCGATGTCTTTTTCTTAGTTGTTGAACCAGCTTTGGCCGGTCTTGATGATTTCGATTTTTTCCTGGTCGTTGCCCACGCCGACGATCAGCGCGGCTTTCTTGAACAGCTTGTCTACGATGTAGTAAGTGACCTTGGCGCCGCCCTGCTCTGCTTCTTTGACGCGGTAGTTGACAAGCTCGGTCGTCCCGTCATTACCGATGAGAACAAGCGCGGGCGCCTCGCTCGATCGCATGCTTGGCGGCATCTGAATCCAGACATGCGTGCCTTCATCGAACACGCGGACCGGATACCACGGCAGATTGCGGTTGCCTTTAACTTTGTAGCTATCCAGATTCAGCTGCTCAATGCTGGCGATCGGCAGATCAGAAACCTTTCGGTTTGCATCCTGCTCGGCTTTTCTCCGCTCGGCTTCAACCTGGCCATTCCAGTCTTGGACCATTTCTTGAGGATAGTAGAACCCGACGCGGGATACATACTGGCCTTCGGTTGACGCCAATGTAAGCATGTAGGTCCGGCGATTGGTCGTGATAATCATGTTCGTGGTCAAACCTCCTTCAGTCGGCTTGACGATGACATGGGGCGTCGCCTGGCTGCCGCTGCCGGTGGTCGCCGGAGCAGGAATCCATCGCACGGTATCGCCAAGAATGACGTTGTTGATGATTTCGCCTGCCTGCAGCTGAACGTCGCAGGCGCGTAAAGGCATGCAAGTCAGAGTCGGCTGTGCCTGGCCGAACGGGTACAGCATGACACCATCGGCGCCCATGATCGGGCGAGCGGTTCCGCCACGCTGCCAGTTCTTGGCTTCATCAATGGGGTTGACCGGCACAGCCGCTGGCGTCGGGGCTGGCGGACGAACGGGCAAGATCTTGCTGGTGAAGTCCTGCGGTGCGATAGCAATAGCATTTTTATTGCGGTATGCCAGGCTCGCGGTACGGCCGGCGTGATGGTAGAGAACATCAGCTGCAGTGCCGCCCTGCTCGCCTAAAGCGGCTATTGCATCAACCAGAGTCACGCCCTGCAGGTCCAGACGAACCGGGATCGGGAATGAGGCGCCCTGAGTCGATACTTCTAGAGGGCCGTGCTTCAAGGACAGGAGCTGCAGGGCCGTCCACATATCGCCGGAAAATCGGAAATCGAAGCTCCCAGGCGTTTTGGCGACAGCGACGGCGACGGCTGCGGGCGCCGTCGCTGCAGTGACCTGGTTCGACGGACGATAGGAGCGTTTCGGTGCTGGCTTTTTACGCGGTTTGGCGCCGCATCGGTTGGTTTCTGTGGCGATACACGCAGCCGGCGCGGTTGCTACGACTGCCGGCGTGACAACAGGAGCGGCTGCAGTAGCCTTCGGTATGGCTGGAGCGCTCGCGGTAGACTTAGCTGGCCCCGTCTGCTGCAGATACGAAAGAGTGGGCGCAACGGGAGCTGCAATCGTGCCTGGTGCTTTCGATGGTGCAGCTGGAGCGCCTGGCTTAGTGGGCGCGGTCAGCACTGGTGGAGTGTCTGCGGCGCTCGCCCAGCTGGACAGGACCATTGCGACGGTTGCAGCGGCGATGTTAAGAGCGTGCTTGTTTTGCATGATGATCGTAGTTTTCCGTAGGGGTCGGCACTTACTGCTGCTGAGTCCAGTTAATCTGTTCGACAATAACGCCGGTGGGGTTGGCGATGATCTGTTGTGGCGTGCTTGGCGCAAAGGAATTAACCGTCAAAATCGCTTGCCAGCGCGTAGTACCTTCCAATGAGCCATTCAGGCCGCGTGTCGTTTCAGTCCACTGGATCTGCCAGGTCTTCGGACTCAGAGGTAATGCTGTCGAGATTTCGACTGCAACCATAGTTCCCTGCCCGCGCTTGAACGGGTCGGCCTTGCCATAAAACTCATTCAGGAAAGCTGCGGCCGATGGGGTCGAAATGGCGTAGACGCTATCGAGCCAACGTTTCTGCACAATAGGATCGGGCGTGACGCTGCGCGAATTGGTAATGAAGTTGGCCAGCTGGAAGCGGACAATCCGCTGTTCGGGCAAGCCCACTGCTTCCGCTGGTGAGACTGCGACGGCTTCGCCCAGCTTATCGACCTGAACGATAAATGGCTGAACCTTGGACTGACTGGCGTTATAGGCCAGCGCGGCGCCAAGCACGCCAGACAACGCCATTGACGCGAAAGCGACCATCTGCCAAGTGCGAGCGCGGGCGATGTAGCTGCCGTAACGCTCGTTCCATTCACGCCGGCCCGCGACATAAGGTGACTCTAGGATTTGTCCCACCGGCACCGCAAGACCCGTAACTGCGTCGATGCTTGGTCCTCTTGGTTCTGCGCTTTTTTTCTTGCCAAACATATTCGTACCTTCTGTCGATTAGTCGTGTTTCAGGTTGATCTGTACGCCGGCCCCCGGCGCGGAGTCATTGGGCATTTTGCCTAGAGCACTTGCATGTTCCGAGAGTTGCTGTAGAGCGTTCTTCTGCTCGCCCTGCGGAGCTGACGGCTGCCCCCCTACTGCTTGACCCGATTGCCCACCCGGATTCTTAACTGCACTCACGCTCTTATCGGCTGCTGCGATTGGGTCACCGCCCGTCGCTGTCGCCTTTTCAATTCGTTCAGAGTCGGCCTGTATTGCTTTATCCATCGGCAGCGAATCGTTCTTCGTACTCGACGCTTGGCCTGACGCCCCGCCGCCTGCGCCGCCTGCTCCGCCTGCTCCGCTGTCCCGATCGGCAAGTGCTTGCGAGATATTTCCGCTAGTGTCGATAACACTGCTTTGCGGTGTTGACGGCACCGCTGAAGATCCAGGCGATTGCGAAGCAGATGACGATCCGCTAGGTGCTGGTGGAGCTGATGGCGTAGCTGCTTGGGGACCAGGTGATGAGCTACCCGGTGCTGGTGGTGCTGATGGCGTAGCCGCTTGGGAACCAGATGGTGAGCTACCCGGTGCTTGTGGTGCTGACCGCGTAGCTGCTTGGGAACCAGACGATGAGCTACTCGGCGCTGGTGGTGCTGACGGCGTAGCCGGTTGGGAACCCGATGATGAACTACCAGGTGCCGCTGGTTGCGATCCAGGTACGGAGGCTGCTGGGGCGCCGGCTGCAGCACGTTCGGTAAGTGATGCTGTAGTGTTTGCCATACGGTTCGCCAGGTTTCCACCAGTCGAACCGCCGCCCAAGCCTTTAATTGTGTCCGATGCCGCACCAATGCCCGCACTACCGAGCGCACCAACTGCCCTGCCTGCCACACCCAGGAATCCTTTACCACCGCCCGCTTTTGCTTGGTCAATGGCAGCGCTGCCTGCTTGCATCGCCCCTGCCACGCCGTTACCGGCGCCGGCCAGTCCAGATTGAGCCAGACCAGCCGCGCCGGCTGCGCCAGCCGCCATCGTTCCCACGGTTGCTGCTGCGCTGCCAAGGGTCATGCTGACTGCGCCTGTTAGCATCGAAGATGCCAAAGCCGGGATTTGCCAGCCCAAGAACATATAGATCATTGCGCCGCCAAGGATTTCCAGATATTCAGCAAGCCCAGGATTCCCTGTCAGCTTCGCCACCCAGCCATCCGTAACCTTGTCGCCAAGACCGATAATCAGGTACGTGACGAACAGCTTGACGCCAACACTCACGCTATAGCTAAGGTACTTTTCCGCGAAAGTGGTAGTCCAACGGCTACCCGCAAAGCCCAGGAATAGAACGCCACCGGACACAACGATATAGCTCTCGACCAGAGTAACCAGCATCTGGCCAGCAATGACGGCAAAGGCAAGCAAGACTCCTAACGCAACGAGGCCGCTGATAATGGTTGTGCCCAGGCCACCTTCAAAAAGACCTGCTTTCTCGGAGGCAGCGGCGACTTTTGCCGAAATTTCCAGACCTTTATTGAGAACGCTACCTGGTGTAAGCGCACCCGTATTCGACGCCGCCTGGCCTGCACTTGAAAAACCGTCGATAACTGCAGGAATCCAGGTGTTGAAGTTGAGTAGGATTGCCCAAAAGAACATCAGCGACATGATCTTTTTGAGCATATCGACCATCATCTGGTTAGGGTCGTCGCGCTGCAACACCCACCAGATGGCCGACCACAAGACTTCGATCAAAGCTAGTTTGATAAAAAGCCCTTTTGCGATTTCACTAAGGCTTTCTTCCCACCCCTTGCTTGCCTCTTGATACGCAGTGCCAATGTTGTCGACGATCTGAGCATGGGCGAGATCCGGCACCACTACCGCCAAAGCCAGCAGGACACAGCCCAGCGAGAACACCGAAGAATTTAGAACAGGCTGCTGACGCATTGGAAAAGCTCCTTACGATAGTAGATTGCGAGAGTGATTGCGATGCCGGCGGCGAATCCTTGCGAGGCATTGAAAACAGAGGACAAAGCCAATCGAAAGCGTGCCGAGCAGTGCAGGTCGCGGCGAAGACATACGATTAAGAAACCATCTTTTAAAAACCGAAACGCGATGAGGAAAGAAAGGATCGCTGGCATGTAGAGCCAAACAATGAAACGGGCGAACACCTCAAAAAGCGGTGCGCCGAAAGAAGCAATTTGAAGCATCGTTCTGCCTATCACTTAATATTTACCTAGGGCAAGTATAGCACGAATCATACTAAACGCCGAAAAAAAACCCTCTGCTTGAGAGGGTGTGTTGTTGGTTTGCAGCCTTATTTCCTGCCTCCAGAACTGCTGAAAGTTGGCGTTCGAGGCACGTGTTCCTTGAAAAACCCTTCACGTGCGGTTTGTGCCTTGAGCGCCTGGGCATTTGCAGCCATCATTTGTGTATTGGTGGCCAGCTGCTGTGCCGAAATCAGTTCGCGGAGCTTGTAGGCTTCTGCCAGCTGGGCTGAGTTGATTTCCCCTAACGTCTTCGCTGCCGCCAGGGCGCCTCCCGAGGCGGCATTCTTGGTGACTAGGGCTTGTAGCGCCTTTTCGTCGTCCTTGAATTGTTCACGCTGCAGGCCCGCATTGAGCATGGCGCCTTTGAGTGCGTCCGAACTGGCGTTCGACCAAACACGGAACTGAACCCCAAACTCCCCCTGGGGATTCTTGAATGCGCGAGCGATGTTGTCGTCAACGTCAGCCATATTGTTCGCTATATTCACGCCGTTTTGTTTGATCCTGGCCGTATTTGTTGCCAGCAAAGTGAGATTCGGCACCACTACACCAAGCGGGTTTTCCTGCAGATTCTGGATCATTGCCTGGTACTGCATGATCTGATTTTGCAGCTGCAGCGCTTGCTTAGCGTAGGCGTCTGCCGCCTGTGCGTAAGAGGCCGCATGCTGGGCCTTTGCGATAATGTCGGAAGTCGGATTGATTACCGCCCATTGCGCTAACACTGGCGTGCTGTGCAGTGTTGCCACTGCGAGCGCGACAAACGAAAACTTTTTAGCTATCTTCATACATTTCCTTTCTGATACATGGTCTTCCAGTAATCAGCCCAATCGTTGGCCACACCGCGTTCCTTGAGGTAGTGATACACCCACTCGGGACCGTGGGATGCTTTCAGGCTGCGCACGTGCTGCATCTGGTCCTTGCCCGACGCACCGACAAAGGCCATTGCAACCTTTCCCAAGCCCAGCTGGAACATGCGCCGGCCGTCGTCATTCATCACGTAATAATCCTGTTTCTGGCGTGCATAAGACAGGTTTTCGATCTGCCGATTGTTCAAGCCAAAGGCGCGATAGACCGGCGCGATGTTGTCAGTTGCCGCCTCCGGGTTGGGAAGCATGAACTTCGTCGCTGTCGCTTGAATCAAGGTCGAGCCGATTGGAGAATCCACAACGCTCTGCAGGTTTTGCGTTGCGAAGCCGACTGCGACGTTTTCTTTTCGCATCGTTTCCAACCAGAACTTGAAACGCTCGATTGCAAGTGGGTGCCCGAATGACCGGAAGCCTTCGTCAATCGGAATGAGCGTCGGGATGGATTTGGCCACGCGCTTTTCGATCTGTCGGAACAGGTACATAAAGACGGGGACAACCGCCTTTTCGCCCAGCGCAAGCAGGTGCGAAGTTTCAAAGACGACGAAGTTTTCGGTTCCAAGGGAATCGTATTCGGCATCTAGCAGATTGCCCAGCACGCCGTTTTGCTCGTCTACCGTGTAGTACCGCAAGGCTGTTTTCACTACCTGGTCTTGGACTGTGCCTAAGAAGTGGGTCAGCGTCCGGTTTTTCGTCTTTTCGTAGCCTACAAGATCCTTAGTTTCTTCGGCCATCAAAGCAATGGCGTGGCTAATCTTGTCTTGCTGCGCGACGGGGAGCTGTTCGACACCGGGAGTACGCAGCACCACAAGCATTTCGATGTAGTTGGCCGCCCAGGTACGATCTGCTTGCGTGTCGATCTCACCTAGTGGGCAGAAACCCACGTCCGAGCCTTCGGCGCCAATGTCGTAGTGCGCCCCGCCAGCGGCTTCGCAGAGTGTGGCCATTGAGTAGCCCAGGTCAAACCCAAAGCACTGCGCATTTGGGTATCTGAAGTGCTGAGCGATGATGAGGTCAAGCAACGTAGATTTGCCGCCGCCTGGTGGTCCAAAGATACCAAAATGGCCGAGGTCAGACACATGCAACGACAACCTGAATACGGCGTTTCCGGTGGTGGCTGCGTACAGCAGAGGCGGACTCTTTGGAGGATAGAACGGACACGGATTGAATTCGTGACCGGACCAGATCGCTGTCAGCGGCAACAGATCCGCGACGTTTAACGAGTGTAGCAAGGGCCGGCGGACATTCTGGAAGCCGTGGCTTGGAAGACTACCCAAGAATGCCTCGACCGCATTGATGTCCTCTACAAAACTAGGGAACTGCGCGTTCCCAAGTAGCTTTGCGACCTCGGCCGCGTTCTCTGTTGCTGTCTTTGCATCGTCAGCCATGATGACTAGAACACTGGTGTAGTACCCGTATCGCACCATGCCGGAGCTGTTTTCGTTTACTGCCTCGTCCGCGTCTACGGCCATAGCGACGGCATCGCCATTTTGGAACGTCTGTGCGCCGCCACCGAGGGCGGCTTTGACCATGCCCCATAGGCCGGTCTTTTTTTGGAACCAGTTGCGGCGGAAAACCGAAAGGCGCTTTTCGGCATCGAGCGCATCCATCGGGATAAATCGGGATGACCAACGATATTCAAAAGGCAGTCGAGCCAAGGCGTCCAGCATCCCAGGCGACGATTTCCCAGGGAAGCCGAACAACGTGATGACGCGGATATGTTTCGTGCCGATACGCGGTGCCAGGCCGGTATAGAAATCTTTGCTACCTAAAACGGCGTCCAGATACATTGGAATTGCCGGCATCTTCACAGGATGGTTTAAACCTGTAAGGCAGTTATGCAGGTAGGTCAGCAGCTCGTCGCTGCTCATCTTGCGGATCTGCACGCCTGCTGAGAAGGCACCGACAAAATCAGCAACCTGGGACTTGAACCGCTCTACCAGGGCCGTAAAATTCATCGTGTTTTTCGGCTGGATCTGGTCGGAATCGTCGTCCACGAAAAGGGCTGTGATTCGTTCCTGCAGCTGTGGAGGGATCTGATACGTCAGAGCCATCGCATACACGTTATCGAAGTGTGCATCAGCCGTTTCGTGCTGGGCGCGGCGTTCTGCGTCGATAAGCCTGGTAGTCGGGTCGGGGAAAAAGCTGCGGTCTTCCGTTGGGTAGGTCGTCGCCCTGATCCGCAGGCTGTCAGTGTGAACAAGCCAGCCAGTGCCGAGCTTCACCAGCGCCGCGTTCGCGTGTGCAGATACGGCTGCCAGTTCCGTGAGTGTCGAAGACGACAAATCATTTCCACGGAAGTAGAACGCGGCTGTAAAGCTCCCGTCCTTGTTGAGTAGAACGCCCTTGTCAACCAGGACACCCCAATTCAGCAAGTCGGGCAGACCTTTCAGATTAGAACGAAATTCTTTCAGGTTCAGCATTGGACTGCCTTAAATTCTGTTGTACTTGATGATCGGCGGCGGCGCCGTGTGGCACGCCTGTGCTGGGTAATAGTCTTGGTACTGCAAGTGGCGTTTGTAGATGTCGAAAAACTGCGTGTCCTTTTTCGCAAGCTGCACCAAGAGCCAATGGACGACAACCGCAAAGATCACGCCAAGGACGCCAGCCTGCCAGCTGCCAATTCCGAAGATCAACGCGGACGAAATAACGCCGTTAATCATGGCCAGAGTGCGCTCTGCCCCTCCCAGCAGGAGGGGGCGAATCAGCGATTGATGCAGCACAACTGTGCGTAATTCACTCATATGATTCGCCAGATGCCTTAGAACGACGCGCCAAACAACGCAGTCACGAATGCCACTGCACCCATCACAATTGCGCCGCCAAACGCAATACCCATGATTTTTTTGAAGCCCGAACCGTGTTCGCCAAACGCCATCATCAGACCAGTAATGATGATCGCCAGGAGAATACCGACGCGAGCCACCGGCCCCTGAATCGAGCGCAGAATCTGGTCGAGTGGCCCTTCCCACGGCATCGAGGAACCGCTTGACGATGGTGCCGACGCGAATGCCGGCGAAGTCACTACAGCGATAAAAATGCCGGCAACTGCCTGGCCAGCCGTGTGTTTGACGTTCGATGCCAGGCGACCCAGCGAGAGAGGTACTTTTTTCATGCGAGTTTCCTTACTAATGGTAAATGAAAGTTGTTGTACAGCACTTTGAAGTATAGCACGAACTATATTCTTAATGCTCAAGAGAAAGACAAATCGTAACCAGCGGAACCTGCTCCGCTGACGGTACAAATTTGCTCGACGCGCCGCTTTCCGGCTTCAGGCTTTTGGATACTGACGATGCAGTTGACTGCTTCTGCTATGACGGCAGGGATTGCGGTAACGCCGGCTTCCTGGATGAGCTGTTCTATCCGCGTTAGTGCGGCCGGTGCGCTGTTGGCATGGACTGTTGCAACGCCGCCACTGTGGCCCGTATTCCAAGCCTTCAATAAAGCCAGGGCAGCGCCGTCGCGCACTTCACCGACCACGATCCGGTCTGGCCGGAGGCGAAGGGTCGCGCGCAGCAGCTGGATCATGTCCTTGCTTTCGCTAGTCCTCATCGGAAATTTGTTCACGACCGGGCATTGCAGCTCTCGGGTGTCCTCGATGATCGCAATTCGGGTAGCTGGATCTTCGTCTGCAATGCACTGCAAAATTGCATTGCAGAGCGTAGTCTTGCCGGAGCCAGTGGCGCCTGCCACCAGGATATTGTGCCGCTTGCGAACATGCCAAACCAGCTTATCGGCTTGGGCCTGCGTCATAATCCCGTCGCGCACATAATCGGACAATGTATAAACGAAAATTGCCTTTTTACGAATTGCGAAAATGGGCCGCTCCACGATCGGAGGCAGAACGCCCTCAAAGCGCGAACCGTCAAGGGGCAGCTCCCCTTCAATAATCGGATTGTCAAATATGCCGAGCGAACTAGCGATGGTGCCAATCAAGTTTTCCGCACGACTGGCAGTCATTTCGCCAATCTGCGTCATTCCGATGCCTGCTCGATCTTCCCAAAGCTTGCCATCAGGGTTAAGCATGATTTCGACCACTGCAGGATCGCCAAGTGCCGCAAGAATAATATCCCCCAGCTCTCGGGAAAGCTTTGCGTCCAGGCGACTACGTGCAACGGAGATATGTGCAGGATCGACGGGATTATGGCGAGCGTTCATTTGGCGCCGTTCTGCGAGGCAACCCGCGCAATCGAGCAATCCCTTTGCTCGTTCTTGTTCATGCCTTGCGGACCAAGCCTTTCGCATTCATTCCATCGAGCCGTCGCCTCATCCAAATTGGCTTGGTAATAGGCCAGTCGGCTTTCCGACGCCGGGACCTTAACCGGCTTGGGAACGATCGCAGGAGGAACAACGTCAAAGACTGGTTTTTCAACGTTCTCGTTTTTAGCGCAGCCAGAAATCAACATTACGCCAGCCATAAAAACCGAAGTGAGCTTATTAAGATTAGGGTTCTTCATAGATTACTTTCAAATATAAGACGGAATCCCGCTTGCAGATTGATCTGTGGATTGCTCTGGCAAATCGTCGCCATCTGCCGGAGGCGCGTCTTCGGATTGAACGCCATTTTTTTTGCTTTTCTCCACCAGGTGAACCGCGTCTGCGATGATTTCACGAATCTTGCGCGGCTTTCGTTGTGCCACCTTGTCCTCAGCTGAGAGATAGTCGCGTGTGCGAATTTTTCCTTCAACGTAAACCAGATCGCCTTTTTCCAGGTCCTTTTGTGCGCGCTCTGCTAGATCCTTGAACGCGGTGATTGGATGCCATTCAACGTTTTGACCGTCCTTCGTCGCAACGCTGAAATTCGCAACCATATCGCCACTCGGGAGATAACGAATATCCGGCGCATTTCCTAGCCGGCCCTTTAAAACAATCTTGTTGATGTAATCAGCCATAAGCTTCCTCGCTCCCCATTCCTTCAAGTGTTTGCGTTAGAACTGCCTTTTTGCGTCTGGTGTGAAACGCCTTATGTAGCTCCCCGACGAAACCCGAGTATCGACGGTTACCCAAGGCAACCGCCCCTTCTTTGTCAATCACGTCGGGCGCTGCAATCATTGAAAATCTTACGAATTGATCCAGGATTGCGACCACTAGCTGGACATCTTCTGCAACCTTCGCCGTATCGCGCCTTGCCGCATTCAATGTCGAAGCTATGTTGGTTTCTACATCGCCCAATGCGACTGCAAATTCTTCCCGTTGCAAATACATTTCGGCCGCTGTGCGAACAACCGCCGAAAACGACATACCGCGCTCATCGGCCATAAGTTGCAGCTTGTCTGTAAGGTCGTCGCCTAAGCGCACCGTTTTAGTGGCCGGCCGGCCCTTAGCTACTCCAACGGGAGGCGCTGCAGCCCTACTGACGGCGTTTCCGCCCTCTTTCTTAGCCATTTCCGCCTTCTCTCTACTGTAAGCACCGGCGCTTACAAAATGTTGATTTACGGCATGATTGTCTTACGGAAAATTGTGTTTGTCAACAAACACTTAACCTCGAAAACAACACCCTGCGTAAGCACCTCTTTATGTTCCACTAAGAAAAGCTTTTCACGGGTTTGACGTCGATTTTTGCTGTTGACCCTTCTTCACCCTGTTTTTCAGGATCGCCTGGCGCACACGCCAGGGGTTTCGATGCTGAAAAACCTGATTTCGCGCCCCCTAGGGCGCCCAAAACCGCTTAGATAGGCTAAAAATCACTGTAAGAGGCACAATAGGCAACAACCGGGCAACACAAAAGCAACAAGCAGGCAACACAAAAGCAACAGGCGGGGAACACAAAAGCAACAGTTGGGCAACACAAAAGCAACACCAGGCAACGGAAAGGCAACAACTAGGCAACAGAAAGGCAACAGAAAGGCAACAAACTACGTTGACGCCAGGCTTGAAAGGCGCGACAATGGTTGCACTTAGGAAAACAAAGGAAAATATGGAGAACGATGAGGCAATAGCCGCCCGTCTTCTGGTCCGGGCAAAAGAACCTGAACAACGCTCAAAAAGCGGTCGCTTGCGTACCCTGCTACCAGCAATTGAAGCCTCAATTGCAGCCGGGTTGAGTCTGGAAGTAATCCTTGCCGAGCTAAATAGTCAGGGACTGGATATGCAGATTGGATCTTTTAAATCTACGCTGTACCGGATAAGACAGAAGAAACCGACATCAATACCCTTGCCAGCACCTGCGCTGCCGGTAACTTTGACGCCAAAAACCGAAGGGATAATTGCGCCAAGCGAGCAACATGCAGACGAACCAGCTGACGTAATAGAAGAATCCGACAACCTTACACCGAAACAGCGGCGTGAAAAAATAGCGGACAAGTATGTAACTCCGCAGTCATCGAACTCACTTTTAAATAAATTTAACAAGAAGGAAACTAAGCAATGAAAGATAATGTCAAAGTCGCGGTAATGAACTTTTCCGGTAACGTCGGCAAATCGACGGTTGCTCGTCACCTGATTGCCCCTCGCCTGGCAGACGCTCAAATCATTCCAGTCGAAAGCATCAATTCGGACGGCACCGACGATGAAGCGATCCGTGGCAAGCAATTTGGTGAGTTGATCGAGGCAATGGCATTGATGGATAGCGCAGTGGTTGACGTCGGCGCTTCCAATGTCGAGGATTTTATTAACCAGATGCGCCAGTATCGCGGTAGCCATGAGGATTTCGATTATTTCGTTATCCCAACGGTTTCCAAAGCTAAGCAGCAACGCGACACCATTTCGACAATCAGTGCGCTGTCGGAAATCGGAGTCCCGGCGAAGAAGATCCGTCTTGTCTTTAATATGGTCGAGCTGGATGAACAGCCAGAACGCGTGTTCGCCGGTCTTTTTGAGTATCACCAAGCAGAGAAGAATTTCATGCTTCGGCCCGATGCGGTGATTCACATGAATGATATTTATGGAAAACTCAAGGGCGCCGAACAAAGTATTTCGGACATTCTTAATGATCCAACGGATCTGAAAGAACGGCTGAAGGCGGCGACGGATCAGCAAGACAAGCTGAATATCAGCCGTATGATCGGTGTTAAGCGTTTGGCGGCCGGCGTGTCTGAAGAACTGGACGCCGTTTTCAAAAGCATTAACAAATAAAGGGAACGATCATGGCCGGTGGTGAACAGACAATCATGGAAGCACTCACCGCCGAATTGCTGGGCGACGTTGGATTGCTGCATGACAAGGTAAAAGACCTTAATACCGCGTTGCCTGAAGCTGCCCAAGTTATCCGCGACGCGGGGCGGGATGCCGCCGATAGTATTCATGTAGCGGTAGGTAAAGCAGTTTCGGAGCTTAACCATGTTGTAGCCAGTAGCGATGCGGTCAAAATGCAAACACATTTTGACCAGGTTGCCCAGGTACTTCTGGCGGAAATGCGAAAAGGTGCATCATCGGTGATAACAGGTGGCCAGGTGCATCCAGGCAAGGACAGACGAAAGACCCTTGCGCTAGTGGCGATCGCGGCTGCTGTAGCCGGAATGCTGATAGGCGGGTTTGCCGGCTCTCGCAGTAGTCAAGCTATAGCTGACGAACAGACAACTAGGCAGATGGAGGCCGGCCGCGACTTCCTGCAGCTGCTGCCCCAGCTCGACAAGTCAACAAAGGCCAAGCTCGTTCGGATGATCGAAAAAAACAGAGAAGCCGGCGGTTCTTAACCAAAAACCGATGGAACAGTTTTAACGCCCTTTTGGGCGTTTTTTTTCGCCCTGGAGGAAAGCAGGTACGTCTACCACGCCGATCGCGCCGTGGCGGGCCGCCTGATGGCCTTGCTGACGATTAAAACATTGATGCAAGCATGCGTTTCAGCGGGTACGACGACGATCGGACGTCTAGGAAACTATGACAGTGTGGTGAGCTTCTACAGGGATCGGGCCAGGCGCCGGCACTGGAATGCGCAATGGCAAGATGCGTGGTCTAGTCTGCACATGGGGAACACTGAGTGGCAAAAATAAGGGTTCATCCCTGGATGGTCCGCGACGTTTTATAAACTCAATGTCGATACCGTTTGCAGCTGGGCGCAAACCAAGGCGCAAAGGTGCCGGGGATGCATCTTGAGCAGCCGCTAAGGGCCGCAGGATAACGAAAAGCGCTTCTCCGGCCTGCGCAGCCAAATTTAAGCGCCGTAAGCTCTCCGGCCGCACATGGTTGGTCCAAAACAAGACCGCTCCAAAATTTCCGCTGCGCAACGTCTGCTCTGCAGCCCATAGCGCATCGCTTGTGACTTTGCTTTTGATCCATAGAACATCACTCGGTTTGAGTCCCAAGTTGGCCAGAGCAATCGTATGTGGTGGGTGTGGCGGTTCTATCAGGACAATTTGTCGGTGAGCAACCGAGACGAGCGCGGGTGCTAGTAAGCGGAATTCGCCAATACCCGGATTCTGCACCATCAGCTCAACGAGAGTGCCTGTCGGCCACCCGCCGCCCGAAAGTTGGTGATTCAACGCAGCGTGGCCAGTGTCCAAGCAACGGATTGTCGATCGTGCGATTTGAGAAGCACGCCAAAGGGACGGATGAAGCTCCGAGAGGTCTTGCAGATCTGCAAGGTTTGTCATGTAATTACCTATACTGTATGCCCATACAGTATAGCTGATCTATAGCCTAGCTCAAGCCGAGAACTATTCGATCAAGCGTTTAACCAGGTAGAGCTTGAAGCTGCGCCCTTCTCTCCTGGCGTGATCGCTTTGCGCGTAGCGCTTTCCCTAGCACTCAAATCGACTAATTACTTTGATGCAGTCCAAGGTATAACCTGGCGGATATAAGCCTGAACTGTCGTAATTTGCTCAATTCGACTAATAAACCTTGTAAATCAATGACTTAAATATCTTCATAGTTGAGCAAAAGTGTCTGTAAGGCAATTTAATGCAAAAAAGTTACTTTAAAGTAATACATTAACTACTTTTTTTTTCTGTATTTACTGAATTTGCATGGGGTTGGAAAATGTATTTACCGTTATAAGTAGTTAAAGAACAGTTAAGATCAGTGGATAACTCTCCTAAGTCATTGATTTTATTGGCATAATACAATTTCCGATATTAGTCAATTTGAGTAATCCCATTACTCAATTCGACTAATCTTCATCTGCTGTGAGTTCGGCATTAGTCGATTTGAGTGAATCTTAGCTATGAAATTAGTCGATTTGAGTATCAGATTAGTCGAATTGAGCAAACTTACTGCGTCGGTGCCGGTTCTATCGGGTTCTTAGACTTTCTAGTCACAAGAACCTTCCATTCTTTGTTGTCGGCGGTTTTTTCGTAGCTGAAGTCGATGAGGCGAAGCTTCTTTAAGTTTTCAAATTCTGTGTTGAGGTTGTACTTGAGAGCTGCAGGGTCGGCATAGTTCAGGTTCAGCATCTTTGCCAGACTTGAGAGTTTGACCGGATGCGGATTCTTGTGGCTGAGAAAGTATGCTTGCAGTCGCTTACCAGTTGCGGACAAGCTCAACCGATCTTCAAAGTCAACATGTGTCAGGTATGGTTTTGCGAACAAGGCCACCATGTTCTTGTCCATCGGGATCTCCCAGGTTAGGTTCCCTTTGGGGATGCCGTCCTTGACGTCTTTGGCGCCAGTAAAGACCGGGTTGCCGCTGATAAGTGAAATCATCATGCCGGTAATGTCGTCATCGTCGTCTGCCAGGCCCAGGTCTAGGGCTTCGCGCCTCTCAAACTCGGCTAGTTCGTCATATAAGCGAGCGAGTTCTTCAGGCGGGGCACCCTTCTCTAGCGCCTTTTGACACTTGATTGCTTTCGTTAACCGTTTTGAGAACACAGTGATGACGCCGCCCTTCATGCGCTGGATCGAGCGGAAAATCTCGTCGTAGTAACGCTGGTCTTGCTGCCACTTGTTGAGCTTGCAGATCTGGCTACTGGTGACTTTTACAACCAGGTCGCCTGACGGCAGCTCGCGTGCGCAGTGCGCCAAAGTCATAAACAGATCTTCATCCTTCCCACGCAATTCCTCGCCGGTATAGGTCATGGCCCCGCTTCCAAGCATGAACAGGGCCGCGTTGTCGTACATGGCGCGGGGCTTGCGGTTGTTGCCGCAGTGAAAAATCGCGGATCTGGCCAGCTCGTTCGCAATAGCTCGACGTTCTTCTGGCCAAAACGCCATTTGCGCAGGCGCGTACCGGCGAATGTCGGCCGCTGCCGTTCTGGCCTTCAGCTTCTCCTGAAGCTCGTTGCTTTTCTTGTCCGAAATAATCATGCCTGCAGCCTCCTTTTGTCCGTATTACTCAAAGTGACTAATCTCTCTGGTGTCGCGGTGAATTCTAGTTAGACAACTATGTACCACATGTGGCTTGAATGTTGCAAAAGCCATTGATTTTATTGGCTTATGGCAATCTTTGGAGTATAATTCATGCTATACCTACAAGTCAATTCTTCCTATGGCGAAAGCCCAAAAAAACACTGGCAACGGCGATTCGGACGATATTCGTTTAGCTCTTAAAATGCCGGCGCGTGGGAGTCTGGAGAATCGCCAGATCGCTACTGCGTTCAACAAGATCAAGCAGGCGCTGCGCTCATCGTCGGGTGGCGGTGGCGGCCGTTCTGGCGTATCGAGTCGTCAGCGTGGCAGTGCAGCTGCAGGATCTGCGGCGGCAAAGGCTGGCATGGGAAAAGCGAAGGCGGGCCAGGCGGCGACAGTGAAGCCTCTGCAGCGTGTGGCCGTGCGTTGGACTTATTCCGCCAACACCAGCAGCGGCAAGGTGGGCGCCAATGGTAAAGCCGTGAGTAATGGCCAGTGGGCGGCGCACGGCAAATACATCGAGCGTGAGTCCGCCCAGGACATTGAGTTGGACCGCGAGCGCGAAGCTCTCCAAAAAAATCAGTCTGGCCCCGAGCTAGACGAAAAAGTCACTTTTACAGAAAAGGAAATTTCCAATGAGCGACCATCCAGATACGACGGGCCAGGAGCAGTCTTCACACCTGGACGCCTTTCCGCCTTACGTCAGTCCTACGCTGCAGCGATTGCCCGCATCCCGCAGGCCAAGTCCCTCAACGATCTGCGAAGCCTGTCCAGCCTCGATCTGGTACAGCGAACCGGACAGCGTGAGCTGCTTCTGCAAGGTGATGCACGTCAAATCGTACTCAAGCGCGGACCCGAAGGAAATCTTGGAGTGCGACGGCCAAGTGATGGCCGAAGCGGAACGCCTGGACGCACTTCTGAACCCGTAAAACGCGGCGCACCAGGTTTCGGAAGTGGTGGTGATGCAATGGCCATTTCAGAAACCCTCGGCCGTTGGCAGGAAAGCGGTGACGGCCGCATGTTCAAGCTAATCATCAGTCCTGAGTTTGGGGATCGGATGAATCTAAAAAAGCATGTGTCCGACCTCATGCAGCAGATGGAAAAAGACTTGGGCACCAAGTTGGAATGGGTGGCCGTCGAGCATCACAACACAGACCATCCACATGCTCACGTTGCAATCCGTGGCGTCGATGATCGCGGCAAGGATCTGGAAGTGTCGCCCGAATACATCGCGCAAGGTTCGCGTATCCGTGCGCAAGAGCTGGCCACGCGTGAGCTTGGCTATCGCTCCGACCATGACGTTACCGAAGCGATGGATCGCCAGGTGGCGCAGCAACGTTTTACTGACCTTGACCGGACCTTGCTGAAGGCTGGAAATGAACAAGGCGCCTTGAACGTGGACGCCGGCTTGCTCCAAGCAGCGAAAAAGAACCCAGCTCGCCAAATTGATTTTTCAGATATGCCGCCGGCAGACCCTGCAAAAAGGGCTGTCCGCCTGGCGCAAATCGAGCGCCTGGCGTTCTTGGAGCAGCACGGCCTGGCAAAGCGTGTGGGCGAAATGAAATGGTCAGTAAGCACGGAGCTGGCCACGCGCAAGCCTGAAGGCGAAAAAATCCTGCGCTTCGACAATAAGCCACCGGCAAATGAACGTGCCAGGGATGCACGCTTGCTGCAGATCCGGCGCCTAGTGCAGCTGACGGAAATGGGACTTGCGGAAAAGGTTGGCAACCTTTCTTGGCGTCTAAAACCGACGATGGAAAGTGCCTTGCGGCAGATGCAAGTAGCCCAGGACCGTTTGAAAACCAAGTTCGCGCACCGTGAAATGATTTCAGATCCGAGTGCCCCACTTGTGGCAACCGAGCTGAAAACGTTAGGCCAGCGCGTAGCTGGCAAGGTTGTAGGAACAGGACTGAACGAGGCCACAAATCGCGCCTATATCCTCATTGAAGGCTTTGACGGCAAGGTGCATTACGTGAACCAGAATGCAGGCGTCCAGAAACTTCGGGGTGAGGGCGCTTTGAAGGCTGGTGAGTTCGTCGCCCTGGAGATTGTCGAGCGGCGCGACGCGAGCGGCAAGCTTCAAGGAACGAAACAGAAGATCGAACGCTTTGGCCGCACGATCGCGCCAGAATTGCTTGACCAGGAGCTTTTGAAAGCCGGAAAAGTCATCGAGCGGCCGACGATCAAACAGACTGTTGCGGGCATGTTCCGCGATGCGGCTGCTACTAGGCTTGAACGTCTGCAGGTAGCCGGCGCTGTAGAAGTCGTTGCCGGCGCCGTGCTGCATAAGTCGGCTGTCGCCCATGATCGCGTGAACTATGAGGATGCCGGGATTCGCACCGTTGCGTTCGATGGCAAAGGCGCGATGCTGGCTAATGTCGTTGCGAAAGGCCGCGAGAGCATTGCGGTTGCCCCGACCTACGGCCGTAAACAAATTATGACAGCCGATCAACTGCAGGAAATGGGCTTGCCGGCGAAGTTTTTGGTAGCTGAAGCCACCATTTTCGTTGGGACTGACGCCAAAGGAAAGACCGTAGCCAGCGTCATCAAAACAGAGAAGTTGCCGGATATGGTTGCCGACAAACGGCCGAATCGGCTCGATTCGATACTTCAGCAACTGCAGCCAGTCCAGCTCCCGCCGACTCATGCGATTACCGATGCTGTGCGCGGACGTGCGGCTGTGTGGAATGAGCGTGGCGTGGACCCAATGGGCAAAGATTTTTTACTCAAAGCCAATATGTGGCGAAAGAGCGTCGAGCTGCACGAAGCAGCGCAGGAAAAAGGAGTGGACAAGGTGCTGGATGGACTATCGAGACAGCTGGGCAAGCCCGTCCGGGAAATGGAATGCGAACCAGGCCGCCAGGTCAGCGGGCGCGTGCTGCTGGTGAACAAGGATGCCGATGGCCAAACGTCGGTGGTGATCGACTCCGGCCGCGAATTGACCAGGCTGAAAGTAATGCCTCCGGCCGATCAGGAAATTTCGGCTGGCCAGCGTGTGCGGGCTAAAGCTGACCAGGTAAGCAGAGAAAACGCGGATCGGCGCATGGTGACATGGCGATTTGCGGACCTGGAACGTGAGGATGCGCGGGCCAAAGGGAAAGGGCGAGACGGGAAGTTGTTCTGATGAAGGGAAGTAAGTCAACCAAGGAAGGGATGAATATGGAAAACGATCTGAGCAGTAACGATGTCGAGCTTGACGATGCCACATTGGCATTTCAGGAAGACGCCATGAGCGAAGCCGACGCGCTCGCTTCCGTTGGCGATCCAGCGCTGTCGCCCGATGAGGCGATGGCCAACGTCGCAGGCAAGTAAGGAGGGGGTTATGGAAAACAAAAAAGACTATCGGACGATCCTGACGGAAAAGCTGATCGAGCAATTGGAAGCGGGCACTGCTCCCTGGCAAAAGCCCTGGGATGCGGCTGCAGGGATTAGCCGGCTGCCGTACAACCCTGCAACTGGTAAAGAGTATCGTGGCGCAAACTCGCTTTATCTCTCGATGCACGGTCACAATGATCCGCGCTGGGCAACGTACAAGCAGGCAGCGGCTGAAGGCTGGCAAGTACGCAAAGGGGAGAAGGGCGCCTTAATTGAATATTGGAAAATGTCGGAAGAACGGCCGATGCTGGACGAAAACACCGGCAAGCCAATCTTCGATGACCAGGGCAAACCGAAAACCGTCCACGTTACCCTGGAGCGTCCACAGGTATTCCGTGCAGTCGTGTTCAACGCCTCGCAGATGGACGGTGTGCCTGAGCTGACGAAAGAGCCTCGCCAGTACGAATGGGACCCTGTACAACGTGCAGAGCAGATCCTGGAGGCATCCGGCGCGAAGATTTACCACGATCAGAATGACCGCGCCTTTTACCGGCCATCGACGGATCAGATCCATTTGCCAGGGCGCGAACAGTTCCCAAGCGAATCGGCCTACTACTCAACGGCGCTGCATGAGCTGGGGCATTGGACGGGGCATGAAACGCGCCTGGACCGCGACCTTACCGGCGGCTTCGGAAGCCCTGATTACGCCAAAGAGGAATTGCGAGCTGAGCTGTCAAGCTACTTCATGGCGGACAAGCTGGGCATCCAACACGATCCCGGCCAGCATGCGGCCTACGTCGGGAGCTGGATTAAGGTTCTCAAGGAAGACAAGAACGAGATTTTCCGTGCGGCGAAAGACGCAGAGAAAATTACGGAATTCGTCCTGCAGCTGGACCGCGATCGTAGTCTTGATGTGAACGGCGGCCTGGCTGCCGAGTCGCCTGCACTCTCGCAAGGTGATGAAAGAATTGCAGCTGTCCTGCGCGAAGTGCAGTTGCAAAGCGACTTGCCACATTCAGAACGCCAAGAGCGACTGGATGAGCTGATGCGCGATGGGTCAGTTGGTTCCGTCCCGATAGAGTGGACAGGTGACTTGCGAGTTTCCGGCACGAATTTGTTTATTGATGAGAACGATAACAATTCCATCAACTACGTCCCGGCTGGCGTCGGAGAAAGTCCACAATTCTACGGTGTCTTTGCTCAAGTTACTGGTAGCCAGAGCGGGGAAGTGTCTGAGGTGATGATTGCAACGACAGATACACTGCAAGAATCTGACGCGTTGACAAAAAGGCTGAGCCAGATTTATCAGGCCGCTCATCCAGAGTACCCCCCTCCAAACATCAAGTTGCCGGAAGTCCACAAGGATCTGGCCGTGGAGCGAACAGCCTTAACCGTTCCGTTCAAGGAAAAGGAGCAGGCCAAGCAGTTTGGCGCCAAATGGGACAAGGACGAAAAACAATGGTATGTCCCAGCTGGTACGGATCTAGCACCGCTGGCGAAGTGGTTGCCGAAGGAAAAGGATCTGGACAACCCTGCGGTTCAGTCAGCGCCTGCTGTGTCTGTACCTGCTATACCGGCTGCTGACAAGGTGAAGGAGGTAGCCAAAGCTGTGCCCGCCCAGGAGAAGTCACCCCAGCCCGATAAGGTGTGGCTGGCGGTGCCTTTCAAAGACAAGAATCAGGCGAAAGAAGCGGGCGCGAAATGGGACGTAAAGGAAAAAGCCTGGTACGCGCCGGCCGGCGCCGATATGTCGAAACTGCAGCAGTGGGCACCGAAAGCTGAAGTCGCCCAGGCTGTCACGCACGCCCCTTTGGTAGATCCTGCCGTGGATTTCGGCAATGCGATCCGCGCAGCTGGCCTGGAACTGGACGGCGTGCCGGAAATGGACGGCAAGCTACACCGCATCCCGGTAGCTGATGGCAAGCGCGGTAATCGGGATGGCGCCTACGTCGGCTATCTCGACGGCCGGCCAGCTGGAAGCATTCATAATTGGGCCAGCGGCGAAAAAGTGAACTGGAAGCTGGAAGGGCCAGAGCTGACCGGCGAACAACGGGCAGAGCTGGCTGCAGCTGCAGTCATCAAAAAGCAAATGCGTGCGGCCGAGCTGAGTACCCAACACAATGAAGCGGCCGATAAGGCTGGTAAGCGTTGGGATCGTGCGGCTACCATGCCCCAGGACGGCGCTACCCCTTACCTGGAGCGCAAGCAGGTGGAAGCGTTTGGATTGAAGCGCGAGGGCGACAATCTACTCATTCCAGCTCGTGACATTGACGGCAAACTGTGGTCCATTCAAACAGTGTTCCCGGAGAAAAAAGAGCTTGCGCCAGGCACTGACCCGCTTGATAAGGTCTTTACTAAGGACGCCAAGAAGGAAGGAAACTTCCATCTGATCGGGGAGATTAAACCTGGCCAGCCAGTCATTACGATGGAAGGTTATGCGACGGGCGCGAGTGTTCACAAGGCGACAGGGTATGCCGTTGCCGTGGCGTTCGACTCGGGCAACCTTGATGCTGTCGTGGGTGCGTTAAAAGAACGGTACCCGACAAATCCGCACTTCATTGGCGCCGACGATGATCGTTTTCCAAAGCCAGGTCAACCAGTAAAAAACGCTGGCCTGACAAAAGCAACGGAAGCGGCTCAAAAGCACGAGGTAGGTGTGATCGTTCCTGTCTTCTCCACGGCGGGAAAGCTGACCGACTTCAACGACTTGCATGTGTCTGAAGGTTTGGCTGTGGTCAAGCAACAGATCGAGCACGGCGTTAGCCTCTCGATGGAAAACAGTCGCCAGAACGCTGCGCAACTGGCCAAGGAGCGACTTGGACCGAATACTGAGGTCAATGCTCCTGGCCAGAACACGAGGCATACGGGCACTATTCTTGGCGTCAGCGGTTATCACGCGGCTCAGGCCACTTCGACAGCCGTTGCAACGATCCACCAGGTCAAGGATCTGGAAGCCGTGCCGGCAGCTGGCCAGGTTGCGACGATTCAGTACCAGGGCGGGCGTGGCAAGGTCACTGAGAAGGCGCCAGTAAAGCAGAAGGAGCTGCAAAGGTAACGCGTTGCTCGTGAAGAAAACCCCGATTCTGTCGGGGTTTTTTTTCGCCCCTGACGATTGAAACAGTCTGACGAAAGGCTAAACCAAACTGTTGTTTTAGGGAAAAACAAGCTATCGGAAAACAAGATTTCTGCATGGAAAATGTATAATTAGTGCTATAATCAACCCTGTTAGTTTCTAGAGAAATACGACGAAAGGAAGTGTATGAAACGTCTTCTACTAGCCTTGGTAGTTGCCCACTGCGGCGCAGCAACAGCTGGGCTTGTCATCGTTGACAAGGGGCCAGCCCCGGTTCAACCAAAGCTGGTCATCGCGCCGGCAGCTGAAGCAACAAAACCAGTCGCTGTGACCCCTGCAGCAATCAAGCCGGCGCATGTTCCGCCTGCTCCCATGTCGATGATCGAGTTGCAACAGTGGGAAATCAAGGCAGGCGGCAGTCTGCGCACGACGCTGGAAAGCTGGTGTGAACGTGCCGGCTACCGCCTGGTCTGGAACGTTGAAGGCGGTTTTCGCTCACAAGGTGGTTTCACTTCGGAAGGGGAGTTCAGGAAAGCGGTCAAAGAATTGTTCGGCGCTATTCCGCAAGATCTTCACCTGGAAGTTGACATTACCAAAAACAAGCTCGTCATCGTGTCGCGGGGTGTCAAATGAAGCCAGCAAATCTACGCCTTACCGTCCTCGCCGTGGCTCTTGCCTTGGCTGGCTGTACGACTGTGCAGGAAAATCAGGTGCAGAACGAAACCCTGTCGCAGCAGTCTCGCGCCAAGTTGGAAGCAACGGCTCCAGCCCGCGATGTCAATCTAGTGCGCGAAGTCAATCAAGCGGTTCTGCCGATGATTCCTATCAAGGATGAAGGGCGGGAAACCTGGCTGTCTACAAAGCGCGTCAAGCTCGTCAACGAGAAACGCCGCCCGTTGAACCTGGCCGAAGTGGTCAAGATGTTCTTCGACCAGGGCATCAATATCAGCTCGCAGATTCCCCTGGAAAGTTATACCTACGCTGGCCTGGGCGTTCACGATGCTGACGCCGAAACTGCTTTGCGCAGCATTCTCGGGGCGGTCGGACTCGACTATGAACTGGATGATATGGCTCGCACGGTCGTGATTCGTCCTATGGCGTCCCGAAGCTGGAAAATCAATCTTGGCGATCGTAAGACCGGCTTTAACTCCAATACGGCGAGTGGCGAGCTTGGCGGTGGCCAGCTGGGCGATAGCTCGGGCCAGGGCGGCGCCGGGGCGTCCAATGGAAGCGGCTTTGGCGGGCAATCGCAGGGCGCGAACGGCCAGCAATCGAACAATGGCGGCGGTGGGCAGAACGGGCAGAGCGGTAACAGTTCGCAGAACGGTGCGCAGTCTGGCGGCAATTCGGGCGGTAGCGCGGGCGGCTATACCAGTACCACGGATGACTTTTGGGCCAGTCTCAAAACCGAGTTGGAACAGCGTATGCAAGTGCTGCTTCCTGGCGTCGCTGTGAACCCGTCAGAAATCGTTGGTGGGCCACAATTTGCCAGTCAGCCTGGCGTGGTAGTGCCGGCGCCGGCTCCCC
>NZ_JBCHJF010000015.1:0-90830 GCF_039123635.1 Massilia sp. MP_M2 | reverse complement strand
GAATCCATTCGATGCGACAACGGTCCTGAATACATCAGCGCAGTGACCTTGGCGTGGGCCGCAAAACGCGGCATCCGCATCGATTTCATCCAGCCAGGCGAGCCCCAACAGAATGCCTACGTTGAGCGCTACAACAGGACGGTTCGTTATGACTGGCTCGCCCATCACTTGTTCGAGACGCTCGACGAAATCCAGGAATTTGCCACCAGCTGGTTGTGGACCTACAATCCCGACCGGCCCAACATGGCACTCGGTGGTATTACGCCAAAACAGAAACTGGCGCTCGCCGCTTAACCTCTACTTTTAGCGTGCTCTAAAAATGGGGGGATTACCGCCTGAATTGCCCCAAAGACTTCATGAGCAAGACAGCGCGCAAGCTGATCTCGTACGGGGCGCGTCAGGATGCAGGCAAGTGACGGCGTTCACGGCTGCGGCAAGTCTCGATGATGGCCGGATTGTAGACCACAACTTGTCGATTGGCAGCCTGAAAGAGACACGCCATGTCACCTCGGATCGCTGCCTCTCCTGTACCCGCCAAGGTAGCTTCAAGCGTGTAAGACCAATGCGGCGATTCACTTGTGCCGTGCCAGTCAGACGCACGACGTTCGATTTGTTTGCGTTACCGCACACTCGCGACGCGTGTCGGCGCAATAATTTCCCTTCGTAAAAACCCAATCGGGACTTGCACGGTGCGTCCATGCGTGCCACGCCCATGCCGCCCTGCCCTGGGAACGAACAACGGGAGTGCTTCAAAATGGTCATGTATACGTCCAGTGTGTGGGACCGGCTGATCGCACCAATCCCCGCATGCGCCACCGGGCGGCGACCGCTTCAGCTAACGCTGGCGCAATACAAGCTTGCCATTGCGCGCGACCTCGAAGCCCTGCTCAACACCCGCGTTGCCCTAACTCCGGAAGAGCTGGCGACGTATCCTGCCTGCAGGGAATCCATCGTCAATTTCGGCCTGGCCGACTTCGCTCAGCTGTGCCTTACCAGTAGTAGCGACCGCAAGAAAATTTGTGATCTGCTCACCGCTGCCATCGTGCGCAACGAGCCGCGGCTGGCACAGGTGCGGGCCCGGCTGGTCGAAGATGCCGGCAGGGTAAACCGACTCAGTTTCGCCATCTCCGGGCAACTGCGCACGCTGGCCAATGACGACCGCGTGCAGTTCGATATCCTGCTCGAGCCCTCGAGTCTGCAGTACGCCATTCGCTGACCCCCGGAGTGCCAGATGAAGAGACTCCTGAAAGCGATCCGCCTGTATTACGAGCGCGAGCTCTCCACCATGCAGTCCCTCAACGCCGAGTTCGCCGCCGAATTTCCTGCCCAAGCCGGTCAGCTGGGCATGGAAGGCGGGCAACGCAACGATCCCCATATCGAACGCTTTATCCAGGCCACAGCATTGTCGAACGCCCGCATTGCCAAGCTGATCGATGACAATGATCACAAGGTGACCGAGGCCCTGCTGCAGCTCAATTACCCTCAATACTTGCAACCTTTTCCATCCACCGCCATCGTGCGCGTCGATTCGAGCGCTGGCCTTGCGACCATGACGGCGCCCGGCTTGATCCCCCGTGGCGCTACGCTGGTGGCACGCTCGGCCGACGGGCCCTCGTGCCGGCTGCGCACCGTGTTCGACGTGCACATCACCCCCTTGGTTGTGGAACAGGTCACCTTCCAACCGTACTTCAACTTGCCGCCGGCGATGCCACGACCGGCCGCTGTCACGACGATGCTTTCCATCGACATCGAATCAAAAGCGGCCACCCTGAGCCTGGGGCAGGTGCAGCTGGACAGGCTGCGCCTGTTCATCGATGCCGAACCGTCGCTGTGCGCGACCACACGCGACCTGCTGTTCATGCATACCAAGGCGGCGTACCTGGAGGTTGACCGCAATTGGCTGGCTCTGCGTACCGTGCCGCTCAAAGCGGTGGGATTCGATCCGCACGAGTCGGCGCTTCCGCGCAGCATCTTGTCGCACCCCGCCTACTTGTTGCTGAGCGAGTATTTTGTCAATCCTGAGAAATTCAATTTTTTCGACATTGACTGGCCGGCGCTGGCGCCCCACCTGCCGACCACGTGCCGGCGCCTCACCCTGCACCTGGGTCTGGCTGGCGTAGCCGCCGATACGCACACTGGCCGCGCCCTGAGCCAGCTCTCGAGCGAGAATTTCGTACCCGGATGCATACCGGTCGTGAATTTGTTCAGGCACCCGGCATGTCCGATTGAACTGACACACATGACGCCTGATTATGCATTGCTCGCCGATGGTGCTTACGCCGACGTCTGCGATATTTATAGCGTCGACAAGGTCACCACGGTGCAGAAATCGCGCCTCGGTCAGACCCTGACAGAATTCCGGCCGTATTACTCGCTGCGCCATGGCGAAGCCGGTGGCCGCCACGGCCGCTACTATGTGGTCCGCCGCGACGAGCTGGCGGCGCTGCGCCACCCCGGTCACGCAACGCGCATCGCGCTGGTCGACCTGGACCTTGATCCACTGGATATAGCCGATGCCAGCGTATCGATAGAACTCACCTGCACCAACCGCGATCTACCCAGTCGACTCTGCTACGACTCTGCAGGCGGCGACCTCAAGCTTGAGGGGGCGAGCGATGGCTATCCGCTGCGTTTCCTGCGCCGGCCAACGCCCCAATACCGGTTCAGTGCGCAGGACCATTGGCGCCTGATTGCGCACCTGTCGCTCAGTCATTGCGCGCTCTCTGCCGACGGCCTGCCTCTTCTTCAAGAAACGCTGACGCTGTACGACTTGCCACAGTCGTCGGTATCGCAGCGGCAGATCGCCGGCATCGTCGCGCTAGACCAGCGCGAGACGAGCCTTTGGCTGCGCGATGACGGTCATAGCGCCCTGGTGCGCGGTTTGGCGGTGCGCATTACGCTCGATGAGGATGCCTTCGCCGGCACCGGTATCGACTTGTTCGTCTCGGTACTCGACCATTTTTTTGGCCTCTACGTGCACTGCCAAAGCTTCACGCAGTTGACGGTTATCTCGCAAGCGAGCGGAAAGGAGCTGATCCGATGCCACCCACGCAACGGCGCGCGCAAGCTGGTCTGATCGACCGGTTGATCACGCAACCATGCCGGTTTCATTTTTTTCAAGCCGTGCGCCTGATCGAGCTCTGGCTGCAGCGCGACGCGGCTTTGCACGGCAAAAAACTCGAAACGGTGCTGCGTTGTAAAAACAGCGTCGCACTGGGCTTTCCGCCCAGCCAGATCGAGGCGCTCGCCATCGACGCCGACACCCCCGAGATCGCAACGCTACCAGGCGCACCGATTTCAGCGACGATGGACCGCCTGCGCCACATCCGCCTCACGCCTGCCTTCATGGGTTTTCTGGGTGTGCACGGCGTGCTGCCCTACGATTACACCGCCACCATCGCCGCGCAGATCGCCTTTGAAAAGAACCACGCGGGCCGCGCCTTCTTTGATAACTTTTCGCATCGCATGATGGTCTTGTTCTACCGTGCTTGGGCCGCCTGCCACATCGAATCCGGCGCCGACG
Source organism: Massilia sp. MP_M2 (assembly GCF_039123635.1). Taxonomy (NCBI): domain Bacteria; kingdom Pseudomonadati; phylum Pseudomonadota; class Betaproteobacteria; order Burkholderiales; family Oxalobacteraceae; genus Massilia; species Massilia sp. MP_M2. Next base: position 87,307 of record NZ_JBCHJF010000015.1, on the reverse strand, counting down.
CTGACGGCCGCGACCGGTTTCTGGAGGCACAACTGGCCCTGGCCGGCAGGCCCCGGCGCCCACAGACAGCACCAGCAGACAAGACCACCGCCGTCATCCCCGCTGAAGTCCTGGCCCGCTACGCTGCGTTGATTCGTCATCGTCCCATGCAGGGCGAAATGATCGCCGGCGTGCTGACCGACTTTTTTCGCGTGCCCTTTCGCACCGAGCCGCTGGTCGGTTGCTGGGTCGATGCTGGTCACGACAATCGCATTGTCCTCGGTGTACAAAATCACGTGCTTGGGTTCGGCAATATGCTCGGCCCCCGCTACTGGTGCCGCGATGCCCTGGTGCGCCTGTGGGTAGGCCCGCTCACGCGCATCGAATTCGACCGTTTTCTTGCTGGCGGCAGCGCCGGCATGGCGCTCAGGGCAATGCTGGCCCTGTTCGCCATACCTGCCGTCGCATTCGAAGTGCGCCTCATTCTACGGGCTGCCGATGTCCGCCCTGTCGCCCTCGACAACCGTGCCCGGCTGGGTCGCGCCTCGGTCGTGCTCACTGCTCCGCAAGTGACAGACCATGCCGACACCCGCTATCTGATCGCCTTTTAATTGCAGCCTGGATGGAGATGCCCGTGGACCATGACAACGATTTCGACGTTGCCGACGAACTCAACGAAATCCTCACCGCCAGTAACCGCCCGCTGCGCATGCAGTTGGGCTTTCCGGACGGGGTGGCCAGCGACGTACTGCTGCCACAGCGGATCGAAGGCGTTGAGGCGATCTGCGACGGCATCGAGATGCGCATAGACTGCCTGGCGCTCGACGCGCACCTGCAACTTGACACGCTGATCGGGCTACCCGTGCAAGTGCAAATCGTGACCGACCAGGGACAGCTGCGCAGCATTTGCGGCATCGTCGCTACAGCGAGCGCCGGCGAAAGCGATGGCGGCCTGGCCAGCTACCAACTACTGATGCGCGATGCTCTGGCCATTCTCGACCTCGATGTCAGCACACGTGTATTCCTCGACCAGACCGAGCTCACTGTTGTCAAAACCGTGCTAGGCGAGGCGCGCCGCGCCAATCCGGGCCTGGCTGCGATGTTCGAATTCGAGCTCGAGACGGCGCTGTCCCTGCGCGACTTTCCGGTGCGCCGCCAAATCGTGCAATACAACGAAGGCACGGGCGCCTTCGTGCGCCGCCTGCTCCGGCGCCGCGGCGTTTCCTGGTTTTTCCGCCCGGGTCGCGCCGGGGAGGCAGGCGAAACTGCGGCGACCGACGGGCCGACCTTGGCGCCAGCGCATACCATGGTGCTGTTTCAGGACGCCAGGCGGCTCAAACTGAGCAGCGCCGGCACCATCCGTTTTCATCGCGACAGCGCCACGGAAGAGCGCGACTCGATCACCGCGTTTGGCGCAGTGCGCACCTTGCGTCCGGGCCGGGTAAGCCGTCACAGCTGGGACTACGCCAACCCGCGCGGCACCGACTTCATGAGCGCCAGTCTCGCCAGCGCCGACGACCAGGGCATCAGGGGAAACAGGCTGGCCGCCACGCTGGACCAGTATCTCAGCGAGGCGCCACACGTGCGCGACACCTATGAGGACCTCGAGGGGCTGGTCCGCCAGGCGCGGGACCGCTCGGATTTCAAGGCCACGTGCTTCCACGCCGAGGGCGGCGTGCGGGACTGCACTGCCGGCGAATATTTCATCCTGGCCGGCCACCCCGACATCGACCGCCACCCGGACGCCGAACGCCAGTTCGTCGTGCTGTCCTCGCACATCACCGCGCAGAACAACCTGCCCAAGAAATACGATGCGCGGGTCGCGCGTCTGTTTGCACGCAACCGCTGGCATACCGATACCGCCGACCTCCCCCTGGCGGCGCAGAACTGGTTTGATTCAAGCCAGTTCCGCTTTCAGTGCCGCCTTACTTGCGTACGGCGCGACATCACCTTCGTACCGGCTTGGGACGCGCGCGTCGACGTACCTCACGCGCAATTGCAAAGCGCCATCGTCGGCGGCGCGCCGGGTGAAGCCGTCTACTGCGACGCACAGGGCCGCGTCAAGGTGCAATTTACCGCCATGCGCGCGGGCGACCATGCGCATGCCGAGGGCGCCGGCGCCTCGGGAACGGACCGCGACTCGGCCTGGGTACGCGTGGCCAGTAGCTGGGCGGGCACTGGCAGCGGCATGCACTTTGGCGCCCTGGCGCTACCGCGCCCCGGCACCGAGGTGTTGATCGGTTTTCTGGGCGGCGACCCCGACAAGCCCATCATCATCGGTCAGCTCTACAACATGCTGGCCCGCCCGCCTTACCTGGGCGCTGGCGCCTTGCCCGGCAATAAATATTTGTCCGGCATCAGAAGCCTGGAAATCAAAGGGAGTCGGGGCAACCAGCTGCGGTTTGACGATACGACAGGCAAGATCAACTCGCAGCTGGCAAGCGACCATGCGGCATCGCAGCTGAACCTGGGCTACCTGGTCCAGCCACTATGCGATGGCCATGGCGCATTCCGTGGTGAAGGGGCAGAATTACGCAGCGACGCTTTTGTTGCAGTGCGCGGCGCCAAGGGCGTGCTGATCAGCGCTGCAGGCAGCCTTGATGCGGCCGGCGGCCAACTTGACCGAGAAGGGCTGGTGGGCGTCGCCGACGTGTTGCAGAGCGTCGCGGAACAGTTGGCCAAATTCGCCAGCCTGCACGCAAAGGACGCCGACAGCGGCATGGAACTGCCGCAACTGCTCGACAAGCTGCGTCATTGGACCGCCGCTGGCGCAGCTGGCGGTTCCCCGATCCTCGCCGCTGCAGCGCCGGCCGGCATCATCGTCGCCAGTGAGGCCAACCTGGCGTTGGGCGCCGTGTCGAAGATCGACCTCGTCAGCGCCGGCAATACCGATATCGCCACCGGCGGCGCGCTCGCCCTGCGCGGTGCGCGCGAGGTCAGCGTGTTTGCCCACCAGGATGGCATGAAGTTCGTCGCTGCTACCGGTGACATGCGCAGCGAAGCGCAGCACGGCGACATCAAACTGAGTGCCAGCGGCGAGATCACGCTTGCGGCCGGCGTGCGCATCACGCTCTCGGCGCCCGACATCCGTCTCGTTGCCACCGGCGTGCAGGTCGACTACGGCAGCGACAACATCAGCGCGCAGTCGAAGGGCAAGCACCTGATCAAGGCCGCCAGCTACGCCTTCGCCAAGGGCGGCGCGGGTGCGCCCATCGCGCTGGCGTTCCCGGCATCGACGCTGGCGACAGATGAACGCGTGATCCTGCAGCACCAGTCGACGGGCGAGCCCCTGCCACGCCGGCGTTACGAGTTGACGTTGGAGAACGGCAGAATCATCCGCGGGGTGACCGATGAACTCGGCCGCACCTCGCTGGCCACCAGTAACGCCTACGGCAAGATCGACATTTGCATTTTCCCCGAGGACGCGCCTGCATGAGTGCGCGCCATCACTTCCCGTGTCGCAATCACCGATCTAGAAAGGCCGTCATTATGTCCGCCAATAATGCGCAAGCTGAACCCACCCGCCCTTTGCCCGCTGCGCAACCGGATTGCGACGGCAACTTCCGCGCGACTGCGCACTTGTCGTCGATGGACTGCAAGACGCGTGCACTACTAAAGATTCCTTCATCGAAGGTCATTCCTGTCATTGTCATCCCGGGCATCATGGGCAGCAACTTGTGCGCCACCAGAGACCCGGCCAAACCTGCCAATAAGGTATTGAAACCCGGCGAAGAGGCCTGGCGACCGCCCAATGGCAGTGCGGAGGGACTCTCTGAGGCCGGCAAATGGGAGAAGCGGCTTCCCGCTCAACGCCAGCAAATCCTCGATGGCGAGACGCTGGACGTTGACGATAGAGGTTTATTGCCAGAGACGCCGGATATGCACGTTCCGTTCGACGCCGCTGTACTGAAAGAACGTGGCTGGGGGCAGGTCCATGCCAGCAGCTACGGCGTCCTTCTTGGTAACCTTGAGTTGCATCTCAATTCGGTGTTCCGCCCTGTGTGGAAGAAGCCCGTGCTCATGACGAAATGGTCTTACCTTGCCAAATGGGACCGTAATTCGTGGAATGTGCGCGAGGACGATCACGTCACCGCCAAACTGACCGATGCGCAATTGACGCAGTTCGCCCAGTTCCACTATCCCGTCTACGCCATGGGCTACAACTGGCTGCAGTCGAATGCTCTATCGGCAGATCGTCTGGAAAAACGCATTGACGAAATCATCAAATTTTGGCTCGACAGAAAGCAGCAGTGCAGCCAGGTCATATTGGTAACGCACTCGATGGGCGGGCTTGTCGCCCGGGCGTGCGCCAAGCGTATTCCTGACAAGATTCTGGGCATCGTGCACGGCGTCATGCCCGCACTCGGCGCGCCGGTGTGCTACCGGCGCATTGCCTGCGGGACTGAGGCTGACGGCTACGTTGGCGGTAAATTTGCCGACATCGCCGGGCGCAGGGAAGACGATACCACCCCTGTCATGGCCATCGCCTCCGGGCCACTCGAGCTTCTGCCAAACAACCGGTATCCGAAACCGTGGCTGTACGCAACCTTCGAAAGTGGTGAAGGGAAGCGCATCGCACACTTAAGCCTGCCAAGTGGCAATGTCTATGATATGTACCGCGACATGGCCTCGTGGTATCGCATGATTGATCCGGCGCTGGCTGATCCGGCAGGCAAATTCGAAAGCCCAGTCAGAGTCGCTAATGCGATAAAGAAAGCAGTCACTCAGGCAGAATATTTCCACACGACCGAGTTGGGCGATTACTACCATCCTAACAGTTACGCCTTCTATAGCGACGACCCTGTTCATCTGTCGTTTAGCACCTGCCGCTGGCACGCAGTCAAGACAGCGTCTGCGCCCGAAAAAAGCGTGCTCGCTTCAGGCGAGATCATTAGCCGCACTCCTAAAACCGGTGGCCGCACGGTGAAATTTTCGAATGGCAGCACCGTGCAGTTCACACATTCTGTCCAGGATGGCCCTGGCGACGGTACGGTGCCAAAGCTATCGGGCATGGGGCCGGCGCAAGGCGTCAAACAACTGTTTCGCACCAGGGGCTATGACCATCAGGGAAGTTACTCGAATGAGTCGATGCTGGCTCTTACCATGCAACTCATCGTCAGAATCGCCCTGGAGGCCAAATGAACAAAGTTCTTCCGCGCAAGCACAGCAAGTGGCTAGTCAAATTCATCATCGCTGCCTGCCTCATTCTCGCCTGCATCGCGCTCATGCGCAAGGTGCAAGCGGCCTTCCTCAACTACCAGGTGAACACCATGACGGCTGAAATGAAGGACCTCAAAATGAAACCCATGTGTGTCGGCCGCTTCCTGATCGACGTTCCAGCTGACGCCGAGGTGTCGTACCGGGGCGCCATGATTTCCGGATGGAGCATTGCGACCTATGAGGAAACTGACGAGCAATTCGCCACGCGCGTTGAGAAAAAGGAAGCTAAGCTGTCTAACGAAAAGAACGAGCGTGGAGGGCCCAGTCTTGAAAACACGCAGCAAATCAATAAAAATGGCGTGCACGGCAAAATACACGTGTTTGGCAGGGAATGGATTCGCGGCCTGCCAGATGAACCAATTTCCGAAAATGTCAGGATCGAGGCAATGATCCGTGCAAAAAAGCACAGTTTTAATCTCACCATAGAATATTCCGACGACAACGATCTTAATAAACTCGCGGAGCTGGCCACACAATTCAGGTCTCGCGAAGAGAACGAGATACCTACGGAGGCAGGTTACTGTTTTGACGGCGGATTTATCACAGAGCCATTAAAGGTCGAGCAGAGCGAACGCACAACCATGTTCGTCGGTCTCAATGGGCACCCCGATGTGTCGATAGCACTCAGCATGATAGCCGGTATCACCACACCAAGGACCTTGCTTCAACGCGATGCCGACGCACCAACTATCAACGCAAATCGTTCCCGTTTCCATTCCTTGCGACGCGGGGCGCGCGCCTTCAATAGCGAACCCGGGGAAGAGATTCTCGACCGCGTCCACGAGTTCGATGGGAACTATTGCCACTCATTCATGTGGGAGCTCATCCACAATAAAACCGACAACGTTTTCACGCCGCTTATGTCATTCGAGCTGAGCACCGGCAGTAGTCAACCCGGCACCACCGTCGATTCCAGTTTGACGGACGCCCAAGCGCTGGCACTCTGGGACAAGATGCTGTCCTCGTTGCGCGTGCGCCCGGTTGTAGCCGCCAAACCGGTCGCGCACGCACAAGTGGCTCTCGGCACGCGGACCGACAGCGGCATGCCCTGCCCTGCCAGCGGCTGGTGGCGCTGCATGGACACACTTGCGCAGGACAATATGCGCTGGTTCCAACGTGGCCAGATATTACCAAAGGCCTCCTTGCAAAAACAACAGTCACTCCTGGACCGGCTCAGAGGCACACCGGACCTCACAAGCAAACCGAACGTCTGGGAATTCGCCCGAATTGACGACGGTGCGAAAGACAGCCCAGAACCAGCGCTCGGGCGTGACAGCAAGGACAAGCCGGCGTAGCAGGCGTTATGACAGGATGGCCCGGGGACCCTACGGTGCCACAGCAATCCGGCGTGGGACCGGCGCAAGGCGTCAAACAACTGTTTCGCACCTGGGGCTACGGCCACCAGGGAAGCTACTCGAATGAGTCGATGCTGGCACTTACCATGCAATTAATCGTGAGAATCGCACTGGAGGCCAAATGAACAAAGTGCTTACGCGCAAGCACGGAAAGTGGTTGGTCAGACTAATCATCGCTGGCTGCTTCATCCTAGCCTGCATCGCGCTCATGCGTAAGGTGCAAGCAGCCTTTCTCAACTACCAGGTGATTAATATGACGGCTGAAATGAAGGACCTCAAGATGAAACCGATGTGCGTCGGCCGCTTCCTGATCGACCTCCCTTCCGACGCCGAAGTGTCATACCGGGGCGCGATGGTCGCTGGCTGGAGCATCGCGACCTACGAAGAGACGGATGAACAATTCACCGCAAGACTAGAGGAAAGGGAAATTCAGCTATCAGGTCAGAAAAATGAACGAGGGATGCCCAGCCTTGAAAGCACGCGTCCATTTGATAAACATGGAATGCACGGCAAGATCCGAGTGTTCGGCAGGCAGTGGATTCCCGGCCTGCCACATGAACCAATCACTGAAGCCATCAAGGCGGAGGCTATGATTCGTGTGCAAAAGCACAGTTTTAATATGAGTATGAAATATGTCAATGACAACGATCTCCAAGAACTCACCAAACTGGTTACTCAGTTCAGATCGCGCGAGGAAAACGAAATCCCAACCGAGGCTGGCTTCTGTTTCGACGGCGGATTTATCACAGAGCCATTAAAGGTCGAGCAGAGCGAACGCACAACCATGTTTGTCGGTCTCAATGGGTACCCCGATGTGTCGATAGCACTAAGCACGATAGCCGGTATCACCACACCGAGGACCTTGCTTCAACGCGATGCCGACGCACCAACTATCAACGCAAATCGTTCCCGTTTCCATTCCTTGCGGCGCGGGGCGCGGGCCTTCAATGGCGAGCCCGGGGAAGAGATTCTCGACCGCGTCCACGAGTTCAATGGGAACTATTGCCACTCGTTCAGGTGGGAGCTCGTCCACAATAAAACCGACAACGTTTTCACGCCGCTCATGTCATTCGAGCTGAGCACCGGCAACAGTCAACCCGGCACCACCGTCGATTCCAGTCTGACGGACGCCCACGCGCTGGCACTCTGGGAAAAGATGCTGTCCTCGTTGCGTGTACGCCCCGTGGTGGCGGCTAAAACTGAAGCGATCGCGCCAGCGCAAGCGGCTCTCGGCACACGTGCCAACAGCGGAATAGCCTGTCCTGCCAGCGGCTGGTGGCGCGGCATGGACGCACTTGCGCAGGACAATAGCCGATGGTTTCAACGTGGCCAGATATTGCCGAAAACATCCGTGCAAAAACAACCGTCAATCCTGGACCGGCTCAAAGGCACACCGGACCTCACAAACAAACCGACCGTCTGGGAATTCGTCCGGATGGAGGACGGTACGAAAGACAGCCCAGAACCAGCGCTCGGGCGTGACAGCACGGACAAGCCGGCGTAACAGGCATCACGACAGCCCGTATCCTCGCCACCAACATAAAAGGACCACCATGCCCAACGTCATTCGACTCGGCGATCCAACCTCCCACGGCGGCAAGGTCATCTCCGCCAGCGCCAGCGACTACCTCGTGGACGGCATTGCCGTGGTGCGCGTGGACGACCAGTGCAGTTGTCCAATTCCGGGACATGGCGTAACCCAGGTGGTGGAAGGCGATGCTGATTACATCGTCGAGGGCAAACCGGTTGCGCTTGCAGGACACAAGACTGGTTGTGGCGCGCAGTTGATCTCGACACTCGGCAACTACGAGATCGGTTGATCGAACATCGAAGATCGGACCGGCTCAAGGCGAGCAGCAGGGACTGCGATAAAAGCCTGATGCTGCGTTACAAAAAGAAAAAAGCCCCTGACATCAGGGGCTTCGTTCACTTCAACTGCCAGAGCTTGCCAGCTCCTGCCGAGCCGGGAATCACTCCCACTCGATGGTCGCCGGCGGCTTCCCCGAAATATCATACACAACGCGGTTAATCCCCCGCACCTCATTGATGATGCGGTTCGACACCTTGCCCATCAACGCATGCGGCAGATGCGCCCACTGCGCCGTCATGAAGTCCAGCGTCTGCACTGCGCGCAGCGCGACGACGTATTCATACGTGCGGCCATCGCCCATCACGCCCACCGATTTCACCGGCAGGAACACGGCAAACGCCTGGCTGGTCGCTTCGTACCAGTTCAGCGGCGCCTTGCCCGCATCGATGCCCGGCACCTGCGGCGCTTCGAATGGCGTGTTGCGCAGTTCTTCGATGAAGATCGCATCGGCTTCACGCAGCAGGTCAGCGAACTCTTTCTTGACTTCGCCGAGGATGCGCACGCCGAGGCCCGGGCCCGGGAACGGGTGACGGTAGACCATGTCATGCGGCAGGCCCAGCGCGACGCCCAGTTTGCGGACTTCATCCTTGAACAGTTCGCGCAGCGGTTCGAGCAGTTGCAGGTTCAGCGTCTCCGGCAGGCCGCCCACATTGTGGTGGCTCTTGATCGTCTGGCCCTTTTTACCTTTACCGGCCGATTCGATGACGTCCGGATAAATCGTGCCCTGTGCCAGCCATTTGGCGTTGGTCAGCTTGCCCGCTTCGACCTGGAACACTTCGACAAACTCGCGGCCGATGATCTTGCGTTTTTGCTCGGGATCGTTCACGCCGGCCAGGTGGCCCATGAACTGGTCTTCGGCATCGACGCGGATCACTTTCACGCCCAGGTTCTTGGCGAACATGTCCATGACCATTTTGCCTTCGTCCTTGCGCAGCAGGCCGTGGTCGACGAACACGCAGGTCAGCTGGTCGCCGATCGCGCGGTGGATCAGCGCGGCGGCCACGCTCGAATCGACGCCGCCCGACAGGCCCAGGATCACGTCGTCGGTGCCGACCTGTGCACGGATCTTTTCAACGGCTTCGCCGATGTAGTCCGGCATGTTCCAGTCCGACTTGCAGCCGCAGATCTCGTGCACGAAGCGGCCGATGATGGCTTCGCCCTGCGTCGTGTGCGTCACTTCCGGGTGGAATTGCAGCGCGTAGAAACGGCGCTCTTCGTCGGCCATCGCGGCGATCGGGCAGCTGTCGGTCGAACCCATCAGCTTGAAGCCGTCCGGCATTTCGAGGACCTTGTCGCCGTGGCTCATCCAGACCTTGAGCATGCCGTGGCCTTCGTCGGTGACGAAGTCAGTGATGCCATTGAGCAGCGCCGTGTGGCTGCGCGCGCGTACTTCGGCGTAGCCGAATTCGCGCTTCAGGCCGCTTTCAACCTTGCCGCCCAGCTGTGCCGCCATGGTCTGCATGCCGTAGCAGATGCCCAGCACCGGCACACCGGCTTCGAACACTGCCTGCGGCGCGCGTGGCGAATCGCCTTCGAGCGTCGAATTGTGACTGCCAGACAGGATGATGCCCGATGCGCCGTAGTTCCGGACGAACTCGTCGCTGACGTCGTAAGGGAAGACTTCGGAGAAGACGCCGGCATCGCGCACGCGGCGGGCGATCAGCTGGGTGACCTGGGAACCGAAATCGAGGATGAGGATTTTGGAGTGCATGAGATAGCTGTCAATAGGAATCTAGGTAGGGTGGACGGTTTTCGCGTCCACGCGTTCAGACAAAGCCAGCACTGATTGAACGCGTGGACGGCAGAGCCGTCCACCCTACGGAAGCGGCCGCAAGCGGCCACGTGGGTGCGGCCGCTTGCGGCCGCGTCGCGTGTCGATTACTCCGAACGGTAGTTCGGCGCTTCTTTCGTGATCTGCACGTCGTGCACGTGCGATTCGCGCATGCCGGCCGACGTGATCTCGACGAATTCGGCTTTCTCGCGCAGCTCTTCGATGGTGCTGCAACCGCAGTAACCCATCGACTGGCGCACGCCGCCGATCAGCTGGAAGATGATCGCCAGCACGCTGCCCTTGTAGGCAACGCGGCCTTCGATACCTTCGGGCACGAATTTGTCGGCTTTGCTCGACGCTTCCTGGAAGTAGCGGTCGGCCGAACCGTCGGCCATCGCGCCCAGGCTACCCATGCCGCGGTACGATTTGTAGCTGCGGCCCTGGTACAGGATGACTTCGCCCGGCGCTTCTTCGGTGCCGGCGAACATGCTGCCCATCATGACGGTGTGCGCGCCAGCAGCCAGTGCTTTCGAGATATCGCCCGAGAAGCGGATGCCGCCGTCGGCGATGCACGGCACGCCCGTGCCTTCAAGCGCTTCGGACACATTGGAGATCGCGGTGATTTGCGGCACGCCCACGCCGGCAACGATGCGGGTGGTGCAGATCGAGCCAGGGCCGATGCCGACCTTGACCGCGTCAGCGCCCGCTTCGACCAGCGCCAGCGCGGCCGACGCAGTGGCGATATTGCCGCCGATGACGTCCACGTGCGGGTAACGTTCCTTGATCCAGCGTACGCGGTCGAGAATGCCCTGCGAGTGGCCGTGGGCGGTGTCGACCACCAGCACGTCCACGCCAGCGGCGACCAGCAGTTCGATGCGCTCTTCGTCGCGCTCGCCGACGCCGACAGCGGCGCCCACGAGCAGCTTGCCCTGGGAATCTTTCGAGGCCAGCGGGTGTTCGTGCGACTTCTGGATATCCTTGACGGTGATCAGGCCGCGCAGTTCGAAGTCGTCATTGATGACGACCACGCGCTCGAGGCGGTGCTTGTTCATCAGGCGCTTGGCTTCGGCCGTGTCCGCGTCTTCTTTCACGGTCACCAGTTTTTCGCGCGGCGTCATTTTCGCACGCGCTTCGGCTTCCAGGTCTTCCTCGAAACGCAGGTCACGGTTGGTGATGATGCCGACGACCTGGTTGCCCTCGACCACCGGGAAGCCGCTGATGCCGTGCTGTTGCGACAGCGCCAGCACTTCGCGGATCTTCATGGTTGGTGGAATCGTGATCGGATCGCGCAGCACGCCCGCTTCGAAGCGCTTGACCCGCGCGACTTCGCGCGCCTGGTCGGCTGGACGGAGATTCTTGTGGATGATGCCGATACCGCCCTCTTGCGCCATGGCGATGGCCAGGTTCGCTTCGGTCACGGTGTCCATCGCAGCGGACAGCAGCGGAATGTTCAGCGTGATATTGCGGGTGAGCTTGGTGCGCAGGGAAGTTTGGGCCGGAAGAACGTTGGAGTAGGCCGGGACGAGCAGCACGTCATCGAAGGTGAGTGCTTTTTGGAGGAGACGCATAGTATTTCCTATAGGCGCAAAAGCGAATTATACAGAAACCCGTGATTTCCGTCGCCGGCCTGACCCAAATTTAGTTGGGACGGTGCGGTTTGCGATTGACAGCCAGACCGAAGCGTGGCGAAATCTGTTAATTCTCAGGAGCAATTTCTATGTCGCGTATGCCATACCGCGCCCTTGGCGCCACCCTGCTCTTCCTGGCCGCTACCGCCGCGCAGGCCCAGTATGTCTGGATCGGCCCTGGCGGCACGCGCCAGTATTCGGATCGTCCGCCGCCGCCCGGCACGCCGGCCAGCAAGATCGTCAAGGCACCAAGCCGCGTCAATCCCGAACTGGCACCGGCGCCCGTGTCACCTTCCGCCACGCCAGCGCAAGCAATGGCCACCGATCCAGCCGCCAAGCCATTGCCGCCGAAAGGCGCGCCGACGCTCGCTGAGCAGGAAGCCGCCTACCGCGCACGCACCAAGGCGCAAGAAGACGCTAGCCTCAAGGCGCAGGAAGAAGCGCAGCGTGCGCGCCAGTTGGCCGAACGCTGCAACGCCGCGCGCGAAACGCAGGCGCAACTGGCGTCCGGCACGCGCATCGCGCGCTACAGCCAGGATGGCCAGAAAAGTTATATGACGGACGCCGAGCGGGCCACGCGGGCCGCGCAGGTCAATCAGGCGCTGCAGGACTGCCGCTAGCGCCTTCGCGCTTGGCCGCGCGCTTGCGGCGCGACTCTTTCGGATCCGCCACGAGCGGCCGGTAGATTTCGATGCGGTCGCGCTCGCGCAGCACCGTATCGAGCGTCTTCTTCTTTGCGTAGATACCCACTGGCTGCGTCGTCAGGTTGATATCCGGGAAAGCTTCCAGGACGCCGCTGCGCTCGATCGCCATGCCGATCGTCGTGCCGGCTTCTACCTGCAGGTCGCGCAGCCACTCGACCTTGTCGCTGGCGTAGCAGACCGAGATGCCCAGCAACGCGGGCGCGGGCGCGCCGTCAGCCATACACGACCTCGGCGCGCTTGCAGAACGAATCGACCATGCTGTTGGCAATCATGCCGAACACGGGGCCGACGATCTGTGCCAGGAGCATGCTGGAGAACTCGTACTGCATGTCGAACTCGATCTTGCAGGCATCGGCGCGCAGCGACTTGAAGCTCCAGGTGGCCTCGAGCAGCTTGAACGGCCCGTCGACGAGATGCATCTTCATCTGGGTCGGGCGCTGGTTGTGATTCGATGTCGTGAAGCTTTGCTTGACGCCATGAAAATTAATTTGCAGGGCCGCGACGAGCTTGTCATCGGTGCGTTCAACGATGTTGACGCCACTACACCAGGGGAGGAACTTGGGATAATCTTCGACTTTGGCAACCAGGTCGAACATCTGTTCTGCGCTATAGCCGAGGAAAACTGATTTGTGCACTACTGCCATTGGTCAACCGTTTGTTATGATGGGGGTCGTTTGCAAGTGGCGCCACCGTTGGCGCAATAGCAGTAGTTTAACCGACACGCGAATTTTCGCCTTTTCATGAGCATCGCTGACAATAAAAAAGCATTTTTTGACTACTTCATCGAAGACCGCTACGAGGCAGGTCTCGTGCTGGAAGGTTGGGAAGTCAAGGCCATCCGCGAAGGGCGGGTGCAGATCAAGGAAGCCTACGTGCTCGTGCGCGACAACGAGCTGTACCTGTTCGGTGCGCACGTCAGTGCATTGACGACCACGTCGAGCTTCAGCCATCCCGAGGCGCTGCGTTCGCGCAAGCTGCTGCTGCACCGCGCCGAAATCGATAAGCTGATCGGCAAGGTGGAGCGCTCCGGCTATACGCTGGTGCCGCTCAACCTGCACTTCAAGAAGGGCAACGTGAAGTGCGAGATCGGCTTGGCCAAGGGCAAGAAGCAGCACGACAAGCGCTCGACCGAGAAAGACCGCGACGCCAAGCGCGAGGTCGATGCGGCGATGAAGACCAACCGGCGCTAAGCCGCTCTACGCGTCCCGTGCCGGCAACTTGAGCACGCGGGCGCCGGTCAGCGCGATCAATTCGCGGTCATGGGTAGGAAACAGCACCGGGGACGCGTACGCTTGCGCCCTGACCTGCGCGGCGCAGCGCAGCCAACCGCCAGCGTCGCACTGGCATCACTCAGGCAACGACAACAGCAGGTTTGACCGCCATCAGTACGGAAAGGCGCCACGCACCAAAACTCAGCGCCAGCCCGGCCGCCACGCCCAGCGCCAGATGCAGCGCACTGTGGAACAACAGTGGCGCCACCAGGCCCGAGACCAGCGCGAACGACATCATCTGGATGAAGCCGATCATCGACGAGGCCAGGCCCCGGTTGTCCGGGAACAGGCCCAGCGCGGTGATCTGGATCGCCGGCAGCGCGACCGACAGCCCGAACGTGTAGACGAACAGCGGCAGCACGGCCCACGGCACGACGGCGGGAAACAACGCGTTGTAGCCGACATTGATCGCCGAGCCCAGCGCCATCACGCCAAAGCCCAGCCACATCATGCGGGTCGGCGTGCTTTTGTGCGCGTGCTTGCCGCCCCAGGCCGAGCCGATCACCATGCCGCCGACGAGCGGGATGAACATCCAGGCAAACGCCGTTTCGGGCAGGCCGAGGATCACCATCACGAAATTCGAGGCCGAGCCGATGTACAGCGACAGGCCCGAAAACGCCAGGCCAAGCGCCAGCGAGAGCAGCACGAACTGCGGATGGCGCAGCACCTTGACGTAGTTGCGGCCAATGGTCGCGGGATGGAAGGCCTGGCGCTTTGCACGCGGCAGGCTCTCGGGCAGGAACTTCAGGCACACCAGGATCAGCAGCGCGCCGAACGCTGCCAGGAACACGAACGACGAACGCCAGCCGAAGGTCACGTGCAGCCAGCCGCCCAGGATCGGCGCGATGGCCGGCGCGAGGCCGAACACCATCATGATGTGCGACATCATGCGCTGCGCCTGCGCGCCCGAAAAGCGGTCCTGCACGATGGCCTGCCCGATCACCGAGCCCGCACCGGCCGACAGGCCCTGCAGCGCGCGAAACACGAGCAGCCAGCCGAAGCTCGGCGCCCATGCCGCGCCGACCGAGGCCAGCGTGTAGACCGTCAGCGCGGTCAGGATCACCGGGCGGCGGCCGAACGAATCGGACAGCGTCCCGTAGAACAGCATCATGAACGCAAAGGTGAACAGGAACACGCTCAGCGTCTGCTGCACCGCGACCGGGCCGACCGCGAATTCAGCGCCGATGGCCGGCATCGACGGCAGGTAGGTATCGATGGCCAGGGCCCCGACCATGCCGAGGCAGGCGAGGATGACGGTGAGGAGTTTTTGCATGGACGGCGCTTTCGGAAAACCTGCCGGCGCTGCACGATGCATGGGGCCGGATGACGGGCATTGGAGGGCTGCGATTGTAATCGATTTCGGCCGCAACGATTCACCGCCGCCCTGCTTTCAGCGCGTGCGCAGCGTCATGCCGAAGCGCTCGAAACGGGGCATCCAGTCGTGCTGATAGTCAGCCGACACCAGGATGCGTTCAGCGCGGCCAAGCAGCTTCGCACGCGGCACCAGGCCGATGACGCGCGAATCGGCGCTGTTGTTGCGGTTATCGCCGAGCATCAGGTACTGGCCGGGCGGTATGCGCATCGGCGCAATGTCGCGCAGCGCGGGTACGCCAGGCAGCAGTTGCACGCGCTGCTGCGCGCCGCCCACGGATTCGCTGAGCCGGACAGCGTCGACCTCGCGCCCGCCGGCCGACTCGCGTGCGATCCCGACCAACGCGTAGCTGGCCCCTTCCCCGTTGATGCTCAAGCGGTCATCGCGCATCTCGACCACGTCGCCCGGCAGCGCCAGCACACGCTTGATCAGGCGCGTGCCGTCACGCGGCGAATAAAACACGACCACGTCGCCGCGAACAGGATCGCCAAGGTGCGCCACTTGCCGTTCAGTCAGTGGTATCTTGAGGTCGTATGCCAGCCGGTTGATGAAGACGACGTCGCCCTCGAGCAGATTGGGTCGCATCGACCCGGATGGAATCGGACTCCAGTCGGCGACCGCGGTGCGAAATACGCCGAACAGCAGCAGAAACAGCAGAAAGCCTTTGTTGGCGCGGACAAGATTAATCACGGACTGCTCCTGATTGGGTGATGGAGCCTTCCATGGTAAATGTCGATCAACGGTCCATGCTTAGCCTTTCGTTAACAATGAAATCCTGACAGCAGTGTCACCACGCTGTCATATTCGACAACTAGACTGATTGCGGGACGACTACGACCGCAGACCATGGATATGAAAAAAAAGGCCACCGAGGCTGACCTGAAACAATTCTCCGACGGCAGCGCTTATCTGAATCGCGAGTTGTCGCTGCTCGAATTCAATCGCCGCGTGCTGGCGCAAGCGGAAGACCCGAGCGTGCCGCTGCTCGAGCGTCTGCGCTTTTTATGCATCGTGGCGAGCAACCTGGACGAGTTCTTCGAAGTGCGCGTGGCCAGCCTGCTCGCCACCTACCAGATCGACCGCAACGACAGCGAACTGCCCGAGACCCTGGCCGCCGACCTCGAACGCGCGAGCGCCGAGTGCCGCCACCTGATCGCGCGCCAGTACGCGCTGTTCAATCAGGAGATCCTGCCGCAGCTATCCGACCAGGGCATTCACCTCCTGCACCGCAGCGAGCGCAATCCGGCCCAGCGCGCGTGGGTCAAGCAGTATTTCGACCGCGAAGTGCGTCCGCTCCTGACGCCCATTGGCCTGGACCCGGCGCACCCGTTCCCGCGCGTGATCAACAAGAGCCTGAACTTCATCGTCGAACTCAGTGGCAAGGATGCGTTCGGGCGCGGCTCGGGCATCGCCATCATGAAGGCGCCGCGCGTGCTGCCGCGCGTGATCCGTTTGCCGGACGAGCTATCGGACAAGCCTGGCAGCTCGTACTGCCTGCTGTCGTCGGTGATCCAGTCGCACATGGCCGACCTGTTCACGGGCCGCGAAGTGGTGTCGTACTCGCAGTTTCGCGTCACGCGCAACAGCGACCTGTGGGTGGACGAAGAGGAAGTGAAAAACCTGCGCCAGGCGCTGCAAAGCGAGCTGCATGGCCGCCAGTACGGCTTTGCCGTGCGCCTCGAAGTGGGCCGCTCGTGCCCGGCGCACCTGGCCGACTTTTTGCTCAACCAGTTCGACATCGATCGCAGCCGCCTGTTTACGGTCGATGGCCCCGTGAACCTGGGGCGCCTGCTCGAAATCGTCAACCTGCACGACCAGCCGGACCTGAAATTCCCGTCGTACGTGTCGGGCTATCCGGGCAAGCTGTCGGGCGCCGACATGTTCGCCGCGCTGCGCAAGCAGGACGTGCTGCTTCACCACCCGTTCGAATCGTTCCAGCCGGTGATCAACTTCATCCAGTGCGCAGCGGCCGATCCGAACGTGGTGGCGATCAAGCAGACCATCTACCGGGCGGGCAGCAATTCCGAACTCGTCGAGGCGTTGATCACGGCCGCCGAGCGCGGCAAGGAAGTTACCGTCATCGTCGAACTGATGGCGCGCTTCGACGAAGAAGCCAATATCAACTGGGCCGAAAAGCTCGAGAAGGCCGGCGCGCAGGTCGTGTACGGCGTGGTGGGCCTGAAAACGCACGCCAAGATGGCGCTCGTGCTGCGCCGCGAACCAAGTGGCCTGCGTCGTTATGCGCACCTTGGCACCGGCAACTACAACCCCACCACCGCCAAGTTCTACACCGACTTTGGCATCCTCACCTCCGACGACGACCTGACGTCGGATGTGAACGAAGTGTTCATCCACCTGACCAGCATGACGCGGCCCAAGCAGCTGGCCAGCATCTGGCTGGCGCCGTTCTCGCTACACAAGGAAATCGTGCGCGCGATCCGCAACGAAACCGAACTGGCGAAACAGGGCAAACCGGGGCGCATCATCGCCAAGATGAATTCCCTGACCGACGAATCGGTGATCAAGGCACTGTACGACGCCTCGTGCGTGGGCGTGAAGATCGATCTGATCATCCGCGGTGCCTGCGCGCTGCGCCCGGGCGTCGAAGGCCTGTCCGAGAATATCAAGGTGCGCTCGATCGTCGGGCGCTTCCTGGAACACACGCGCATCTATTACTTCCGCAACGACCTGCGCCACGACACGTACCTGAGTAGCGCCGACTGGATGAACCGCAATCTCTTCCGCCGGGTGGAAGTGGCGTTCCCGATCCGCGCGCCGCTGCTCAAGCGCCGCATCATGCGCGAAGGCTTGCTGCCCTACCTGAAGGACAACGTCAACGCCTGGGACCTGGGCAGCGATGGTCGCTACCGCCGCCGCCGGCCGCGCGGCAAGCAGGTTGGTTACAGTGCGCAGCAGGTGTTGATGGACATGCTGGGCGCCGAGAGCGCCCCCAACAAGGAAACCGATCATGGAACTGATCCTCTGGCGCCACGCTGAAGCCGAGCCGGGCACGCTTGACCTGCCCGATGAACTGCGCGCGCTCACGCCCAAAGGCCAGCGCCACGCCGCCCGCATGGGCGCCTGGCTGGAGCGCACACTGCCGCACGAATGCCGCATCCTGGTCAGTCCCGCCACGCGCTGCGTGCAGACTGCCGATGCACTGGGGCGGCGCTACAAGGTGGTCGAGGCACTCGGCATCGCGTCGAGCGCGGAAGCGATCATCGAGGCCTGCGGCTGGCCAACGCACCGGCAGCCGGTGCTGGTCGTGGGTCACCAGCCGTTGCTGGGTGAAGTGGCGTCGCTGTTATTGTGCGGGCAACAGCAGGACTGGCGCATCCGCAAGGGCGGCGTGTTCTGGATCGAACACAAGGCCAGCGACGGCATGCCGTACATCCGCCTCGTCGCCGGGCCGGATGTCATCGGCAAGCTGCGTTAAAGCTGGCGCACCTGGAACGGCACCCCGACCTCACTCCAGGCCAGCACTTCCTTCTCGAGCCAGGGCGCGAGCGTCGGGTGCTTGCGCATCAGCTCCGCCGGCAGATCGAGGTCGATGCGTGACCGCATGCGCAGGCGCAGGCCGGCGATGTCGTCGTCGGCGCGTGCGTGCATCAACACGATCGCCAGGCGCAGCGCCAGCACGGCCTTGGCCAGATCTGCCTCGACCA
The DNA here is from genome assembly GCF_039123635.1 of Massilia sp. MP_M2. Taxonomy (NCBI): domain Bacteria; kingdom Pseudomonadati; phylum Pseudomonadota; class Betaproteobacteria; order Burkholderiales; family Oxalobacteraceae; genus Massilia; species Massilia sp. MP_M2. The sequence goes on along the minus strand of NZ_JBCHJF010000015.1, from coordinate 68,472 downwards.
GCGTTTCGCGGATCTTGCGCAGATTGCCCTTCTGACCCAGCACCAGCGTGGACAGCATGCGCTGCTCGCGCGTCGTGAAGCCGCCCAGATCGGCGTGTTCGACGATGTAAGCGCCATGCTTGTGCGACCCGCTCATCGAGATCGCCAGACCAATTTCGTGCAGCATCGCGGCCCAGGCCAGGTACGGCCGGTGGGTCTCGCCCTGCGGTTGCAGGCGTTCGAACAGCAGCGTCGCGATGCCCACCGTACGCAGGGCGCGCCCGCTATCGACCCGGAAGCGCCCCATGCAGGCGCGGATCGCGGCGTCGCGCCGGTCGCGCCGGTTCGCGCGCAATTCGAGATCGGACAGCACGCCAAGGCGCAGGCCTGCATTAATCGCGGTGAGCCGCTCGACCTTCAGCTCTTGCATCGCGCCGATCAGGACCGTCAGGCCGCCGACCATCACGGGCACGCGCTCGCGCTTGACACCCGGCAGCACGAACGCGTCCACGTGACCCAGCTCGAGCAGGACGGCGCGCAGTGCCTGCAGGCTGTGCTGCGACATCGTGCCATCGCCGATGGCATTGCGCGAGATGACTTCGGAAATCGCCCGCATCGTGCCCGACGAGCCGTAGGCGGAGTCCCAGCCCTTGGCGTGGTACAGCGAGGCGGCGTCTTCGAAGCGCGCGCGCGCGGCCGTGACGGCGGCATCAAAGTTGTGCGCCGTGATGCGCCCGTCCGGGAAGTACGCCAGCGTTTGGGGCTGGGTACCGATGCCGAAGGATTCGACCAGCCCGATGTCGGCCCCGGTGCCGGCGATGACTTCGGTCGAGCCGCCGCCAATGTCGATGACCAGACGGCGCTCGTCGTGGCGCTCGATTGCGCGCGCCACGCCCATGTAGATCAGGCGCCCTTCTTCTTCGCCCGAAATGATGTCGATCGGGTGCCCGATCGCGTTCTCGGCCAGCGGCAGCAGCAGGTCGGCATTCTTCGCCACGCGCATCGTGTTGGTGGCGACGACACGCACGGCGTGGAGCTGGTATTCGTCGAGGATTTTGCGGAACTCTTGCAGGCAGCGGATCGCGCTGCGCATCGCCGCTTCGCTGAGCATGTTGTCGGCATCGAGACCGGCCGCCAGGCGGATCGGATCGCGCGCGGTGCGCACGATGTGCATGCGGCCGCCGGCCGGCTCGCCGATGTGAAGGCGGAAGCTGTTGGACCCGAGGTCGACTGCTGCAAACATGAGGCCCTTTCGATGATGACCGGATACCGGCGCGGGCAAGACGCCGCGCCCGATATCCTCAAGGGACCAAGTATACAGCCTGGGTCGGTGTGCGGCCAAGCGCAGCGCGCGCGAATCCTCGCGCCGCGCCCCTTGTTGTGTCGCGCGGGTCTTAGCCCGCGCTTAGCCCGCGCTTAGCCCGCGCCTAGCCCGCGCTGCGCGGTGTCGGCGTGCGACGCATGCTGAACCAGAAGCCCAGCACGCACGGGATGCCGAGTGCGACGGCCGAGACGGCGTCCCAGATGCCGTCGCCGAGCAGCGCCGAGATCAGGCCGATCGTGGTGAGGATGCCGAGCACGATCGGCGCGCCCCAGACTTGTAATGGTGTGCGGATCATGATCGTTCTCCGGTGAGTGTGGGCGTGGCCGGTAGCGGGTGCGCGTGCGCGGCGACCTTGGTGGTGGCGTTGCCCGTCTTGCCGCGCTTGAGCCACAGGTACAGACCCGTGCCAAGCAGGATGATGGTGGCGATATCGAGCAGCGCCCACAGGAGCTTCATCGCTTGCCCGCCGTAGTCGCCGAAGTGCAGCGGCTGCGACACCAGAAGGGCTTTCAGATACCACGGCAGTTGCGGCGCGTCGGTCAGCTTGCCCGTGTTGGCATCGACCAGCACCGGCCGGTACATGCGCGAGCTGAATGCCTCGTTGCCGTTCATGTAGATGCCGTAGTGATGCGCGCTACTGAAATCGGTGCCCGGGAACGCCACGAACGCCACGCGCATGCCCGGCAGCGCCGCTTTTGCCGTCTCGATCGCGTCGTGCACCGATGCCGTATGCGGCAGCGGCTGCTTTCCCTCGTACTGCTTGAGGATCTGCGCCAGCTCGTTCTTCTGGTAGTACTTGTACATCAGGTCGGCCCAGGTATTGATCATCCCGGTGCCGCCGACGACGAACAGCCAGACCAGCGTGACAATGCCCAGCAGATTGTGCATGTCGAGCCACTTCAGGCGCGCGCTGCGTTCCTTGCGCACGGTGCCGAAATCGAGCTTGCGCATGAATGGCGAGTACAGCACGGCGCCGCTGACGATGGCCACCAGCAGCAGCAAGGCCATGAAGCCCAGGAACAGCATCCCGGGCAGCCCCATGAACAGGTCGACGTGCAGCGCCAGCATCGTCGACATGAACACGCCGCCCTCGAAGGCCGGCTCGGTGATCACTTTCGTGGTGCGCGCGTCGACCGCGATCGGCTTGTAATCGTCGTCGTGCATGTGGTCAGCCAGCGTGACGTTCCAGATCTCTGGGACGTCAGCTTCCTGCGAGATGAACATCGGCTTCTTGGCCGGGTACAGCTCCTTGGCCGACGCGATCACGGCGTCGACATTCCCCTGCGGCATCGGGCTCGATAGCACGGGCGGCTCGACCTCGGTGCCGAGCAGGTGGCCGATTTCGTGGTGGTAGATCAGCGGCAGACCGGTCAGGCACAGCAGCAGCATGAAAATGGTGCAGATCAGGCTGCTCCACTTGTGGATCCAGCCCCAGCGGCGCAGGGAGACGGGTGACATGATGGTTGCGCGTGCCTATGGCAGGATTCAATGAGTTCAGAATAATAATCGTTCTCATTTACATTGGCAAGGCGTGCAGATAGAATGCGCGCTACCCACCATTCATACAGACTGCTTCAGATGAACACTCGCCGTTTCGCCCTGACCCCGGCCGCATGCGCCGCCGCACTCCTCGTTGCAGGTACCGCATTCGCCCAGGACGGCGCGCCGGCCACGGCAGACGGCACCGTCCAGACCGTCGTTATCAGCGCGTCGGCCGACGCATCGGCACAGGGCCTGCCGGCCGCCTACGCCGGCGGCCAGGTCGCGCGCGGCGGCCGCCTGGGCCTGCTGGGCAACGTCGACATCATGGACACACCGTTCAACAGCACCAACTACACGCATGCGCTGATCCAGGACCAGCAGGCGCGCAGCGTGGCCGACGTGGTCCAGAACGACCCGTCAGTGCGTGTGGCGCGCGGCTTCGGCAACTACCAGGAGCTGTACATGATCCGCGGCTTCGCGGTCGGCTCGGACGACACCGCGTACAACGGCCTGTATGGCCTGCTGCCGCGCCAGTTCGTCGCGACCGAACTGGTCGAACGCGTCGAAGTGCTGCGCGGCGCCCACAGCTTCATCAACGGCGCAGCCCCTGCCGGTGGCAGCATCGGCGGCTCGATCAACCTGCTGCCCAAGCGCGCCCCGAACCAGGACCTGAGCGAAGTCACGCTCGGCGTCGAGACGGGCGGCCAGGGTTATGGCGCCATCGACCTGGGCCGCCGCTTCGGGCCGGAAGGCCGCGCCGGCGTGCGCATCAACGTCGCGCACCGCAATGGCGACACCGCGGTCGATCGCGAAGGCCGCGAACTGAGCGTGTATTCGCTGGGCGTCGATTACCGCGGCCGTGGCTTTCGCCTGTCGGCCGATATCGGCGCGCAGGACCACGAACTGACGAATGCACGGCCGAGCGTGACGCTGGGCGCCACCACCCCGATGATTGCCGCACCAAGCGCTGACCGCAATTTCGCCCAGCCATGGACGATCTCGGAAGAGCGCCACACCTTCGGCACCGTGCGCGCCGAAGTCGACCTGGCCGGCGGCGCCGTCGCCTGGGCCGCACTGGGCGCGCGCAGCGGCCAGGAATACAACATCCTGTCGTCGATCACGGTCAACAACGCCAATGGCGACGGCACCATGACCCGCTTCGACAATATCCGCAAGGACCAGGTCCGCACCGGCGAAGTCGGCGTGCGCGGCGCGCTGCGCACCGGCTTCATCAAGCACATGCTCAGCGCCTCGGCCTCGGGCTTCCACAGCGAGTCGCGCAACGCCTACGGCTTTAGCGACTTCGCCGGCTTTGCGTCGAACGTGTACACGCCACGTGACGTGGCCCCGCCGTCGGCGTCGTTCTTCACTGCCGGCAACATGGCCAACCCGGGCGTGACATCCAAGGCGATCCTGTCGAGCCTCGCCATTGCCGACACGCTGTCGCTGCTGGACGACAAGGTGCTGGTCAACCTGGGCCTGCGCCACCAGCGCCTCAAGGACTACGGCTACGACTATGGCACTGGCCTGGAAAACTCGGCCTATGAGGCCAGCGAGAACACCCCGTTCGCCGCGGTCGTCTACAAGCCGCGCAAGGATCTGTCGGTGTACGCCAACTACAGCGAAGGCTTGCAGCGCGGCGCCGTGGCCTCCGGCGTCAACATCGACAATCAGGGCCAGGTCTTCGCACCGTACGTATCGCGCCAGCGCGAAGCGGGCGTCAAGTACGACAGTGGCCGCTATGGCGTGACCGCCGCCGTGTTCTCGACCAGCCAGCCTGGCGGCTATGTGCAGGACCGCGTGTTCGGCGTGTTCGGCGAGCAGCGCAATCGCGGTGTCGAGCTGTCGATGTTCGGCAATCCGGTGCGCGGCCTGCGCGTGCTGGGCGGCCTGACATTGATCGACGCCGAGCAGCGCATGACGGAAGGCGGCAGGAACCAGGGCAAAGATGCGATCGGCGTGCCAAAAACGCAGCTGAACATCGGCGCCGACTGGGATGTGCCGGGCGTGCAGGGGCTGGCACTGAACGCCCGCACCGTCTACACGGCGACCCAGTACGCCGATGGCGCCAACACGCAGAAGCTGCCGTCGTGGACCCGTGTCGATCTGGGCGCGACCTACCGCACGACCTTCATGGACCGTGACCTGACGCTGCGCGCCCGCGTGGACAACGTCGCTGACAAGAACTACTGGGCCTCGGCCGGCGGCTATCCGGGTTCGGGTTACCTGGTGCTGGCGGCGCCGCGCACCGTGGCCTTGTCGGCGACGGTCGGGTTCTAAGCGGCTGTTACCGTCATCGCTGCGCCTTGACGATCTGCAGGGCGCTGGCGATGGCGGTGCTGATGTCGCCCATATTGGCCGGCACGATCAGCGTGTTATTGGTCTTGGCCAGGTTGGCAAACGCATCCACGTAGTGCTCGGCCACGCGCAGGCTGACGGCGTCCATACCGCCCGGCGACTGGATTGCATCGCCCACCTGGCGCAGCGCCGACGCGCTGGCTTCGGCCAGCGCGACGATCGCCGTGGCCTCGCCCATCGCGCGGTTGATGGCTGCCTGCTTCTCCCCTTCCGAGCGCGCAATCGACGCCTCGCGTTCACCGCTGGCGATATTGATCTGCTCCTGACGCCGCCCTTCCGACGCGGCGATTAGCGCCCGCTTTTCGCGTTCGGCCGTGATCTGGGCCTGCATCGCATGCAGGATCTCGGCCGGCGGGGTCAGGTCCTTGATCTCATAACGCAGCACCTTCACGCCCCAGTTGGCGGCCGATTCGTCGATCGCATTGACGATGTGGGTGTTGATGTGGTCGCGCTCTTCGAACGTCTTGTCGAGTTCCATCTTGCCGATCACCGAGCGCAGCGTGGTCTGGGCCAGTTGCGTGATCGCCTGCAGGTAGTTCGATGAGCCGTACGACGCGCGCATCGCATCGGTCACCTGAAAGTACAGGATGCCGTCGACCTGCAACTGCGTGTTGTCGCGCGTGATGCAGACCTGGGGCGGGACGTCGAGCGGGATTTCCTTGAGGCTGTGCTTGTAGGCGACGCGGTCGACGAACGGCACCACGATGTTCAGGCCCGGCGCCAGCGTGGCGTGGTATTTGCCGAGGCGCTCGACGACCCAGGCGTTCTGCTGCGGCACGACGTTGATGGTCTTGAAGACGAAGACCAGCGCGATGACAAAGATGATCAGCGCGACGATGCTGAAGGTCGATTCCATGGGGTTCCCTTTGAAGTTGGTGTAGATCCGGATTGGATGGGACGAGGCAGCATCACTGCCGTGCCACGATCAGGCGATTGCCCTGCACTTCGACGATTTCATGCTCGCCCGGCTGCGCGTCCTGGCCGGCGCGCAGTTCGACGTCCCACAACGCGCCGCGGTACATCACGCGCGCACGCCCGCCATGCCACTGCGGCACAGTGACGCGCTGGCCGATGTCGAGGTTGATGCTCGGGTCATTCGCGGCCGGGCGCCGGCCGCTGCGGGCAAAGCGCGTGCGGCGCAAGACCAGCGTGGCCGCAATGCCGATCGCCGCCGCAATCAAGGTTTGCAGCGCGCCACTCGCACCCAGCCAGGCGGCCAGCGCGCCGAAGACGAGGCCCAGCGCGATCATCAACAGGTAGAACGTGCCGATGAACAGCTCGGCCACGATCAATATCCCGGCCCCGATCAGCCAATAGGTCCAGTCGGCCATGGTATGTCTCCTTCTTGTGATGGTCATAAAAAAACCCCCGCTACCCGAAATGGATAGCGGGGGCTTTGCGAGCACTGTGTGCCCGCCCTTGCTTACATCTTTGCCAGCTTCTGCCAGGTGTCGATCACCGAGTCAGGATTGAGCGACATCGACTCGATGCCCTCTTCCACCAGCCACTGCGCGAAATCAGGATTGTCCGATGGACCCTGGCCGCAGATGCCGATGTACTTGCCCTTGGCGCGGCAGGCCTTGATCGCCAGCGACAGCAGCGCCTTGACCGCCGGATCGCGCTCGTCGAAGTCCTTGGCCAGCAGCTCCATGCCCGAATCGCGGTCCAGGCCCAGCGTGAGCTGGGTCAGGTCGTTCGAACCGATCGAGAAGCCGTCGAAGAACTCGAGGAACTGATCGGCCAGGATCGCATTGGATGGCACTTCGCACATCATGATCAGGCGCAGGCCGTTTTCGCCACGCACCAGGCCATTCTTGGCCAGCAGGTTCACCACTTTCTCGGCCTGGCCGAGCGTGCGCACGAACGGGATCATCAGCTCGACGTTACTCAACCCCATGTCGTTACGCACGCGCTTCATGGCCGTGCACTCCATCGCGAACGATTCGGCAAAATCGTCGGCCAGGTAACGCGCCGCGCCGCGGAAGCCCAGCATCGGGTTTTCTTCGTCCGGCTCGTAGCGCGAACCGCCGATCAGTTTCTTGTACTCGTTCGACTTGAAGTCGGACAGGCGCACGATGACCGGTTTTGGCCAGAACGCCGCAGCGATCGTCGAGACGCCTTCGACCAGCTTGTCGACATAGAAGGCGCGAGGCGACGCGTGGCCGCGCGCGACCGATTCGACGGCTTTTTTGAGGTCGGCGTCGATGTTCGGGTACTCGAGGATCGCCTTCGGGTGCACGCCGATATTGTTGTTGATGATGAACTCGACGCGCGCCAGGCCAACGCCGCTGTTGGGAACCGACTGGAAGTCGAAGGCCAGTTGCGGGTTACCGACGTTGAGCATGATCTTGGTCTTGATCGGTGGCAGTTCGCCACGCGCGACTTCGGTCACTTCGGTTTCCAGCAGGCCGTCGTAGATCATGCCTTCGTCGCCTTCGGCGCACGAGACGGTGACCAGGGTGCCGTCCTTGAGGACGTCGGTCGCATCGCCGCAGCCGACGACCGCAGGCACGCCCAGTTCACGCGCGATGATCGCCGCGTGGCAGGTGCGGCCACCGCGGTTGGTGACGATGGCTGCTGCGCGCTTCATGACCGGTTCCCAGTTTGGATCGGTCATGTCGGCCACCAGCACGTCGCCCGGCTGGACACGGTCCATTTCGGACGGGTCGCTGATCACGCGCACGCGGCCGGCGCCGATCTTCTGGCCGATTGCGCGGCCGTGGGTCAGCACGGTGCCGGTGCCCTTGAGGTGGAAGCGCTGCTGCGCGTCGGTCGACTTCTGCTGCGACTTCACGGTTTCCGGACGCGCCTGCAGGATGTACAGCTTGCCGTCGCGGCCATCCTTGCCCCACTCGATGTCCATCGGACGGCCGTAGTGGTTTTCGATGATGACGGCGTACTTGGCCAGCTCGATGATTTCTTCTTCGACCAGCGAATAGCGGTTGCGCATTTCGATCGGCACGTCGACGGTCTTGACCGAGCGACCGGCCTTGGCTTCGGCGGTGAATTCCATCTTGATCAGCTTGGAGCCGATATTGCGGCGGATGACGGCCGACTTGCCCATTTCGAGCATCGGCTTGTGGACATAGAATTCGTCCGGGTTCACGGCGCCCTGCACGACGGTCTCGCCCAGGCCGTAGCTCGAGGTGATGAACACGACGTCCTTGAAGCCCGATTCGGTGTCGATGGTGAACATCACGCCGGCCGCGCCGGTGTCCGAGCGCACCATGCGCTGCACGCCAGCCGACAGCGCGACTTCGGCGTGGGTGAAGCCCTTGTGCACGCGGTACGAAATCGCGCGGTCGTTGTAGAGCGACGCGAAGACGTGCTTCATCGCCTCGAGCACGTTGTCGATGCCGACGACGTTCAGGAACGACTCCTGCTGGCCGGCGAACGACGCATCCGGCAAGTCTTCGGCGGTGGCCGACGAACGCACGGCGAACGAGACTTCGGTTTCCGAATCGGCAAACAGACGCTCGTAGAAGTTGCGGATCTCTTGTTCGAGGCGCGGCTGGAACGGCGTGGCGACGATCCACTCGCGGATCTCGGCGCCGGCGACGGCCAGCGAACGCACGTCGTCGATGTCGAGATTGTCGAGGCGGCGCGCAATGCGCTCGCCCAGGGACGCGCCGCCGTCGATGCTGTGATCGAGGAAATCGCGGAACGCATCGGCCGTGGTGGCAAAGCCGGTCGGCACGCGCACGCCGGCGCCGGCCAGTTGGCTGATCATTTCGCCGAGGGACGCGTTCTTGCCGCCGACCGACTCGACGTCGGTCATGCGCAGGTCTTCGAACGACGCCACGTAGACGCTGTCGGCCTGCCCGGGTTGGATCGCTGCAGTAGCTGGATTGGTCATGATAAAAAACACCTTACTTGATGATGGAAACCTGTTGGCGCATCGGTGCAAGGCGGGGCGTGATTCGCGTATTCTTGTTATTCTGGCCCGCGTGCAGCACAATGCAAAATCCGTTGCCGAGCATTCTACCCCGCGACACGGGGATGTGCAGCGCACTTTACATGCAACTCTGTCAGCAAAGCTTAACAAACCGACCATGATCGACGATCCCCAGTCCCTGCCCGCACTGGCCCCGGCCCCATCACGTACCGTGTTCTTTGTCTCCGACGGCACCGGCATTACGGCCGAGACGTTCGGTCACGCCGTGCTGAGCCAGTTCGAAATGCGCTTCCGGCAGATTCGCCTGCCCTTCATCGACTCCATCGACAAAGCGCACGACGCGGCGCGGCGCATCAACGACAGCTTCGCGCTGCACGGCCAGCGCCCGATCGTGTTTTCCACCTTGGTCAAGCACGACCTGTCGAGCGTGATCCGCTCGGCCAAGGGCATGCACATGGACCTGTTCCAGACGTTTGTCGCTCCGCTCGAGCAAGAGCTTGACGTCAAGTCGACGCACACGATTGGCCGCATCCACAATGCGGTCGACAGCGAAGAGTACAAGAACCGCATCGAAGCCATCAACTTCTCGCTCGCGCACGACGATGGCCAGTCGCACAAGAACCTGGCTGACGCCGATGTCATTCTGGTCGGGGTGTCGCGCTCGGGCAAGACGCCAACAAGCCTGTACCTGGCCATGCAATACGGCCTGAAAGCGGCAAACTACCCTTTGATCCCGGACGACTTCGAACGCGGCCGCCTGCCCAGCAACCTGCCGCCGTACAAGGCCAAGCTGTTCGGCCTGACGATCGCGCCCGAACGCCTATCGCAAATCCGCAACGAACGCCGCGCCGGCAGCAAATACGCCTCCATCGAAAACTGCCGCTACGAAGTCAACGAAGCCGAACTCCTGATGCGCCGCGAAGGCATCCGCTGGCTCTCGTCAACGACAAAGTCCATCGAAGAAATCGCCACGACGATCCTGCAAGAAATCGCCCCCGACCGCCGCGAATATTGAACAATTAGGGTCAGAGTCGATTTATTGAGCAATTGCCCATTGAAAGAGCGACCTCAAAAGAGCGACCTCATCCAATTGAGGTCGCTCTAGTTTGGCGTCAGGCCCGTGGCGCCAGCAGGTGCGGCCCGATCTCGCGTACCGACTGCACGCCGGTCAGGACCATCGTGGTGCGCAAGTCCTTTTCCATGATCTGCAGCAGGCGCTCGACGCCGGCCTGGCCCTGGGTCGCCAGCGCATACACGAAGGCGCGGCCAAGCAGCACGCCATCGGCGCCCAGCGCCAGCATGCGGAACACATCAGTGCCGGTGCGCACGCCACCATCGGCGAAGATCGTCATCTGTCCCTTGACCGCGGCGGCGATGGCCGGCAGCGCCACCGCGCTCGATGGCGCGCCGTCGAGCTGGCGCCCGCCGTGGTTCGAGACCACGATGCCGTCCGCGCCGAAGGTCAGCGCGTCGCGCGCATCGTCCGGGTCGAGGATGCCCTTGATGATGAGCTTACCCTGCCACTCGTCGCGGATCCATTGCAGGTCAGGCCAGGCGATGCCCGGATCGAAATTGGCGCCCAGCCAGCCGATGTAGTCGGCCAGGCCAGTGACGCTGCCACGGTAGGCCGAGATATTGCCCAGGTCATGCGGGCGCCCGAACAGGCCGACGTCCCAGGCCCAGCGCGGGTGCAGCGCCGATTGCAGCACGCGCCGCAGCGGGGCGTTCGGACCGCTCATGCCGCTGTGGGCATCGCGGTAGCGTGCACCCGGCACCGGCATGTCCACGGTAAACACGAGCGTCCTCGAACCCAGCTCCCATGCGCGGCGCATCACGTCGCGCATGAAGCCACGGTCCTTCAGCACGTACAGCTGGAACCAGATCGGGTGCGAAGCTTGCGCCGCCACCTCGGCCAGCGGACATACCGAGACGGTCGACTGGATGAACGGGATGTTGCGGCGACAGGCGGCGCGCACCGCCTGCACTTCGCCGCGCCGCGCGTACATGCCGGTCAGGCCGACCGGCGCCAGCGCGATCGGCAGTGCATAGTCTTCGCCAAACCACTGCACGCCCAGGTCCTGCGTTTCAGAGCCGCGCAGCACGCGCTGGCGCAGGCCAATCGCCTGCAGGTCGTCAACGTTGCTGCGCAGGGTCTGCTCGGCACCGGCGCCGCCGTCGAGATAGTGGAACAGGAACGGCGGCAGGCGCCGGCGCGCTGCCTGGCGAAAATTGGTGGCGGACGAAATGATCATGTACGGTGCGCGAAGCGGCAGTGTGAGCGGATCGAACTGGCAGTGTATGCCGGCCCGGTTGCGCCCGTCCATTGCCGGGCGCGGATAATCAGCGCCGTGAGCGGGCGGGGCGTATTGACGCCCCAGGGCAAACGCTCAAGCGCCTGATTAAATGGACCGCCCGGGCGCCAACCGGTTGACACGTTCCGAATGGAAAATGAATACTCGGCCAGATGACATCCCTACCCCACCTCGACCTGCTGCAGCGCGGCTTGGCACTCGGCCTGCTGGCGCTGGCCTGCACCGCCTGCACCACCTCCGGGCGGCAACGCGAGCTGCTCGATCGCGGCGTCGTCGCAATCCATACCCAGGACGGCAATTTCGTCAGCTGGCGCGCGCTCGGCACCGACGATGCGGCCACCGCCTTCAATCTGTACCGCGACGGCGTGCGCGTGAACGCCACGCCGCTCGCCGCGACCAATCTCGTCGACGCCGGCAGCGCCGCCAGCGCGACCTACAGCGTACGCGCGGTGTTGCGAGGGGCCGAGCGCAACGACGGCGCGCGCGCCGTCGCCGCCTGGCCCCAACCGTTCAAGACCATCCCCTTGCGCAAGCCCGCGGGTGGCGTGGAGCCCGACGGCACGCCGTTTACCTATACGGTCAATGACGGCTCGACCGCTGACCTGGATGGCGATGGAACCTATGAATTGCTGGTCAAGTGGCAGCCGACCAATGCGCACGACAATGCCCACCGGGGCCATACCGGGTCGACCCTGATCGACGCCTACCGGCTCGACGGCACGTTCATGTGGCGCATCGACCTGGGACGCAACATCCGCGCCGGCGCGCACTACACCACCTACCTGGCCTTCGACTTCGACGGCGACGGGCGCGCCGAACTGATGGCGAAGACGGCTGACGGCACCGTCGACGGCGCGGGCAAGGTGATCGGCGACGCCAAGGCCGACTACCGCAACAAGGATGGCTTCATCCTGGAAGGCCCGGAGTTCCTCACCGTGTTCGACGGCCGTACCGGGGCAGCGCTGGCCAGCAGTGCCTATACGCCGCCACGCGGCGACGTCGCGGCCTGGGGCGATACGAGCGGCAACCGGGTCGACCGCTTCCTCGGCGGCGTGGCCTACCTCGACGGTGCGCGCCCGAGCGCGATCTTCGCGCGCGGCTACTATACGCGCGCCGTGGTGGCGGCCTGGGACTGGCGCGGCGGGCAGCTGACGCAGCGCTGGGTGTTCGACAGCGACGTCCCGGCCAACCAGGACGCCGCCGGCCAGGGCGCCCACTGGCTGGCTGTGGCCGACGCCGATGGCGACGGCTACGACGACATCGTGTATGGCGCGGCGACCATCAAGAGCGATGGCACGCTGATGTACAGCACGGGCCTGTGCCACGGCGACGCGCTGCACGTCGGCAGGCACATTCCGAACCGGCCCGGCCTGCAGGTGTTCATGGTCCACGAGTCGCCCGCGTGCTACCGCGGCCATGGCGCCGAAATGCACGACGCGGCCACCGGCGAAGTCCTGTGGCACATCCCGGGCACCATCGATGTGGGCCGTGGCATCTGCATGGACATCGACCCGGCGCACCCGGGCAACGAATGCTGGGCCAGCACCGGCGGCATCACGAATCCCGTGGGGGGCCTGTACAACGCAGCCGGCGTGCAGATCTCGGCCGTGCGCCCGCGCTCGCTCAATTTCGGCCTGTGGTGGGACGGCGACCTGCTGCGCGAGTCGCTCGACGGCACCAGGATCGACAAGTGGAACCCGCAGGCGCGGCGCCTCGAGCCGCTGCTCGATGCCGCCCGCGATGGCGCCGCGTCGATCAACGGCACCAAGGCCAATCCCGTGCTGTCGGCCGACCTGTTCGGCGACTGGCGCGAAGAAGTCGTCTGGCGCAGCGCGAACGACGACGCGCTGCTCGTGTTTTCCACCACCACGCCGACCCGCCACCGCATCACGACCCTGATGCACGATTCGCAGTACCGGGTGCAGGTGGCCGCGCAGAACGCGGCCTACAACCAGCCGCCGCATCCCAGCTTCTTCCTTGGCGAAGGCATGACGCCACCGCCCGCTTCCCAACAGCCCAGATAACGGTCCCCGCCATGATCCTGCGTCTTTCCCTGCCCGTTGCCGGCTTCGCCACAGCCATCGTCACCCTCTTCGCGCTCGACGCCACCGCCGCCGAGCGCCTGTCCGTCACCGCCAGCCACGCGCTCGACATCGCACGGCCAGCCGAGACCATTGCGATCCCCTGGGCCCGCGTCAACGAGGCGCTGCCCCAGGCGCGCTCGCAGCAACTGGTGATCAAGGACGCGGCCGGGCGCAGCCTGCCCTACCAGGTCACCAACCTCAACGCCACGGCCAAGGACCCGCAGATGGTCGGCGCGGCCTACGGCGAACTGCTGTTCCAGCACGACTTCAAGGCTGGTGAGAAGAACGCCACCTTCACCATCGAGAAGGCCACGGCGGTCGTGCCGCCGTTTCCGCCCAAGACGTACGCGCGCTTCGTCAAGGAACGCCTCGACGACTTCGGCTGGGAAAACGACAAGCTGGCCCACCGCGCCTATGGCCCGGCGCTCAAGGCGCCGGCGCCGGCTGGCAGCGGCAAGGAAGTGCTGGCCACGAGCGGCATGGATATCTGGTTCAAGCGCGTGCCGTATCCGATTGTCGACCGCTGGTACAACATCGGCCACGACCACTACCACGTCGACCTGGGCGAAGGCATCGACATGTACAACGTTGGCACGACCCGCGGCGCCGGCGGCACTGGCATCTGGGACGGCAAGACGCTGCACGTCGGCGCCAACTATACCGACTGGACCATCCTGGCCAATGGCCCGATCCGCACCGTGTTCGAACTGCGCTACGACGCCTGGGACGCCGCCGGCGTCAAGGTCACGGAGGTCAAGCGCTTCACGGTCGACGCCGGGCGCTACTTTGACCGCATCGACAGCACCTTCACGTTCAGCGGCCCGTCGACGCTCACCGCCGCCGTGGGCCTGAACAAACGCCCGAGCGACAAGGGCCAGGAAGTGAAGGTCGAGTTCAGCGAGAACAAGGCCGACGCCAGCCTGGTGCAGTGGGTGACGCAGCGCAGCTTCGGCGACTTCGGCCTGGCCCTGATCGTGCCGCCGGCGTCGGGCTTTGCCGCCGACGAGCGCAATGTCTTGGTGACGGCGCCGGTCACGTCCGGCAAGCCGATCAGCTACCACGTCGGCGCCGCCTGGACCCGTGGCAGCCCGTTCACGACCCAGGCCGAGTACAGCAAGCACGTGGCTGACGAAGCAGCGCGCCTGCGCGCGCCGGTGCGCGTGAGCGTCATGGCGGGACGCTGACGATGGCGCCGCTGTCACGCCGCGCGTTCTTCAAGTCCGGCGCGCTGGCGGCGGCACTGCCGCTGGGCGTGCGCGCCGCCCAAGCCGCCGCACCGGCCGCGCCGGCCGCCGTCGCTGCGCCGGACTCGGTGGACCTGGCCTGGCTGGAAGGCATGCCCGGCCTCATGACCGGCACCACGTTCGGTGTGCCGTGGCCGCGCGGTGCCTGCCATAAGGATCAGGCATTTGTCCTGTCCGGCGAGCATGGCGACATCGCCTGCCAGAGCTGGCCGACCGCCTACTGGCCGGATGGCTCGCTCAAGTGGACGGCGCATGCGCTGGCGCCGCAGGCCAGGGTGCCCGGACGCCTGCGGCTGCGTATCGCCCCGCGTGCCGGCAGCGTGGCCACACCGGCAGGCATGCGGCTGGCTATCACCGAAAGGCCGGACGCGATCGTGGTCGATACCGGCGTCATCGAATGCACGATCCCGCGCCAGGGCGCCGAGCTCGTGCGGAGCATCCGCCGCGGCGGGCGCGAGATCGCGCGCGCTGGCAGGCTGGTGGCCCTGTGCGACGACAGCCCCGAGGGCAGCGCGCGCCAGAGCGCCTACGAAAGCCGCCTCGATCGCGTCACGCTCGAGCATAACGGCTTGCTGCGCAGCGTGGTCAAGCTCGAAGGCATGCACCGCGCCATCGACGGCAAGCGGGCCTGGCTCCCGTTCACCGTGCGCCTGTACTTCTACGCCGGGGCCGAATCGGTGCGCATCATGCACACCTTCGTGTTCGACGGCGATGAGCAGAAGGACTTCGTGCGCGGCCTCGGGCTGCGCTTTGACGTGCCGCTCACGGATGCGCCCCACGACCGCCACGTGCGCTTCGCTGGCGAAGCGGGCGGCCTGTGGGCCGAGGGCGTGCGCAACCTCACCGGTCTGCGGCGCGATCCGGGCGAGGCCGTGCGCAAGGCGCAGCTCGCGGGCCTGGCGACGCCACCGATCGCCGAACGCGTGAACCAATCGCTGCACCTGATCCCGGCCTGGGGCGACTACAGCCTGGCGCAACTCTCGCCGGACAGCTTCCGCATCCGCAAGCGTACCAAGGCCGGTCATGGCTGGATCGACGCGGCCTGGGGCCGGCGCGCGCCGGGGCTGGGCTATATCGGCGGCGCCAGCGGCGGCCTGGCCTTCGGCATGCGCGACTTTTGGCAGCGCCATCCGACCCAGCTCGACGTGCGCAATGCCCATACGGAGGCGGCGCAAGTGACCTTGTGGATCTGGTCGCCCGACGCGCCGGCGATGGACCTGCGCTTCTACCACGACGGCATGGGCATGGCGTCGCACGCCGACGAACTGCAGGCGCTGGACGTGACCTACGAGGATTACGAAAAAGACTTCGGCACGCCGGTGGGCGTGGCCCGCAGCAGCGAGTTCACGCTGTGGGCGCTGGATGCCACGCCGGCGCGCGAGGCGATGGTGCGGATGGCGGCCGCCGTCCAGACCCCGCCGCAGCTGGTCGCGGCGCCCGCCCACATCCTGGCCACGCGCGCGTTCGGCAACCTGGTTGCGCTGCCGGACCGCTCCACACCGGCCAGGGCGCACATCGAAGACCGGCTCGACGCCCATTTCGCGTTCTACCGCGACGAGGTCGAGCAGCGCCGCTGGTATGGCTTCTGGGACCACGGCGACGTGCGCCACACCTACGACACCGACCGCCACGAATGGCGCTACGACGTCGGCGGCTATGCCTGGGCCAACTCGGAACTCTCGCCAGACCTGTGGCTGTGGTACGCGTTCCTGCGCACCGGGCGCGCCGACATCTTCCGGATGGGTGAAGCGATGGTGCGCCACACCAGCGACGTCGACACCTACCACCTGGGCCGCTTTGCGGGCCTGGGCACCCGCCACAATGTCCAGCACTGGGGCTGCAGCGCCAAGCAGGTGCGCATCAGCACCGCGGTCTACCGCCGCATGTACTATTACCTGACGGCCGACGAGCGCACGGGCGACGTGATGCGCGAGGTGCTCGACGCCGACCGCCGGCTCGATGCGGTTGACCCGGTGCGCAAACTCGCCAACCAGCCGCCCAAGGGACCGTACCCCGTGCGCGCCAGCTTTGGCACCGACTGGGCGTCGCTGGCCGCCAACTGGCTCACCGAATGGGAGCGCAGTGGCGACACCCGCTACCGCGACAAAATCGTGACCGGCATGCGCGACATCGCCGCCATGCCGCACGGTTTCTTCAGCGCCGAGCGCATGGGCTACGACCCGGACACAGGCCACCTGCACAATATGGCAGGCGACAACGTCAAGGCGTCGCACCTGAATGCCGTATTCGGCGCGGTCGAGGTGTTCGACGAACTGATTGCCCTCACGGGCGAGAAGGCTTTTGAGCGCGCCTGGCTTGACTACTGCACCCTGTACAGCGCGCCGAAAGAAGAGCAGGTGCGCCGCCTGGGCAAGCCCCATGGCGGCTCTGCTGTCCTGGTGATCGGCCACTCGCGCCTGACGGCGTATGCCGCCTGGAAGCGCAACGACCCGGCACTGGCCCGCCGCGCCTGGACCGAATTTGCCAGTGCCGCCCGGCCCTATCCGCCATTCGTCGCGCGCCAGGTCGATGGCCCCGCCACGCTCAACCCCATCACCGAGGTGCCGTGGGTCACGACCAACGACACGGCGCAATGGGGCCTGGCGGCGATCCAGAACCTGGCGCTGATTGGCGACGCGCTGCCCCCACCTGATCCGATGTCACCGCCATGACCAACCGTTCACTTGCTCTCGCTCTCACTGTGGCCACGCTGCTGGCCACGCAGGCGCATGCCGCCGCGCCGACCCGCTTCGTGTTCGGCGCCGCCGCCGCACCCGCCGGCCACACCCGGGTCGCCCCCGGGACGCTCTACGACGCCGCGCGCGGCTACGGCTTCGAGCCCGGCGCCGAAGAAGGCGCGCGCTATTTCTCGGTCGACCTCCCCGAGGGCAACTACGCCGTCACCGTCGTGCTGGGCGACGACGGGGGCGTAACGGCGACAACCGTCAAGTCCGAACTGCGCCGCCTGATGCTCGAGAACGTCGTTGTCGCCGCCGGCCAGAAGGTCGTGCGCACCTTTGTCGCAAACGTGCGCACGGCGCGCATCGCCGCCGTGCCGGGTGTCGCCGCAGGCGTCGTCGACCTGAAGGCCCCGCGCGAGACCGAGACCGAAGCCTGGAACTGGGACGGGCGCCTCACGCTGGAATTCAATGGCAGCCCAACCGCCGTGCAGCGCCTGGAGATCGTGCCGGCCAGGGTGCCGACCGTGTTTCTGCTGGGCGACTCCACCGTCAGCGACCAGCCGGGCGAGCCGTTCAACAGCTGGGGCCAGATGCTGCCGCGCTTTTTCGGGCCAGGCGTCGCCGTTTCGAACCATGCGCAATCGGGCGAAACCTACCGCGATTCGCTGGCGCGCCGCCGCATCGACAAGATCCTGAGCATGATGCAGCCGGGCGACACGCTCCTGATGCAGTTTGGCCACAACGACCAGAAGCAGATCAAGGATGGCCGCAGCGGGCCGTTCACCACCTACAAGGCCGAGATCAAGACCCACGTCGACGCGGTGCGGGCACGCGGCGGCCTGCCGGTGCTGGTCTCGCCCGTGGAGCGGCGCGCCTTCGACGAGGCCGGCCAGGTCAAGCCCTCGCTGACGGACTACGCCGAAGCGGCGCGCCAGAGCGCACGCGAACTGGACGTGCCGTTCATCGACCTGAACACGTACAGCAAGACGATCTACGGCGCGCTCGGCGTGGAAGGATCGACAGCGGCCTTCGCGTCGCCCGCACCGGGCAAGCTGGACAACACCCACCACAACAGCTACGGCAGTTACCTGATGGCCAAGGCGGTTGCCCTCGGCATGCGCCAGGCCGGCATTCCGCTCGCTGTCCACCTGGTTCCGGAATTCCGGTTCGACCCGGCCCATCCCGATCCGGTGGCCGGTTTCACGGTGCCACCCAGCCCGCGCCGCACGCAGCAGCGGCCCCTCGGCGACGAGGGCAATCCACCCGTCGGCCCCAAAACAGTCAACGGGCGCACGCAATGAAGCACGCAATGAAGCGCCGGCGCGCACTGGGCCTGCTGGCCGGCGGCCTGCTCGGCGCTTGCAGCGGGATGCAGGGCAGCGCCCGTCCGGGCGAAGAGCAGGCCTACCTGTTCTCGTACTTTCTGGGCAATGGCGCCGATGGCCTGCACTTCGCCGCCAGCCGCGATGGCTACCAATGGGACGCGCTGCGCGGCGGCGCCAGCTTTCTGACGCCGACCGTCGGCAAGGCCCGGCTGATGCGCGACCCGTGCATCGCGCGCGGGCCGGACGGCATGTTTCACATGGTCTGGACCAGCGGCTGGAACGATACCGGCATCGGCTACGCGTCCTCGCCGGATCTCGTGCAGTGGTCGACCCAGCGCGACCTGCCGGTGATGGGACACGAGCCGCAGGCGCTCAACGCCTGGGCGCCCGAGATCATGCATGATGCGGCGCGCGGCCACTTTCTGATCCTGTGGTCGTCGACGATTCCCGGCCGCTTCCCGCAGACCGAGGCCGAAGGCGACGCCGCCGGCGACCAGAAGTACAACCACCGCATCTACGCCACCACCACGAAGGACTTCGCCAGCTTCACACCAACGACACTGTTCTATGAGCCGGGCTTCTCGGTGATCGACGCCACGTTCGTGCAGGCGCTGGGACGCGACTGGCTGGTGGTGAAGGACGAGACGCGGTATCCGCCAAAAAAGTACCTGCAGGTCGCCGCCGCCGACAGCCTGCAAGGGCCTTTTGGCCCGCTGGGTGCGCCGATCACGCCGGCGGGACTGTGGGCAGAGGGACCAAGCGGCTTGCAGGTGGGCGACGAGGTGATCCTGTATTTCGACGCCTACACGGCCGGGCACTACGGCGCGCTGCGTTCGCGCGACATGCGCCGGTGGGAAGATGTCAGCGCGCGCATGCGCTTTCCGCACAAGATGCGGCACGGGACCGCGTTCGCGGCGCCAGCCAGCCTGATCGAGCACCTCAGGGCGCTGGCGCCCTGAGCATGGAAGCTGCTAGGGCGCTGGCTGCGAGGGCGCGCAGCCCTCGCTGTATCAGTCGCGGCCGCCCTGGAACATCAACCCGCTATCGTTCAGGCCAAACTTGAACTTCTTGTTCATCTGGATGATCTCGGCGCCTGCCAGCAGGGTCGGGCCATAGCCGTGCGCCGCCTTCACGCTGGTCGGGCGATAGGCATAGAAGGCCGGGTCGAACGCCATGCCGGTGCCAACGCAAATCCCTTCGATCTCGCCATTCTGCCTGACCTTGCTGGCCACCGCATTCCAGGCCAGGTTCGCCATCGGCCCGTACATCGCCGCATCGACGTAGCCGCGGTTGACCGCGCGCGCGATCGCGTACGAATAGATCGCGGTGGCCGAGGTCTCCTGGTAGGTGTCGTTGCGGTCGATCAGCTGGTGCCAGAAGCCGTCGCGGCTCTGGTAACTGGCCAGGCCACGGATATGCGCGCGCAGCTGCTCGAGCACGATGTTGTAGCCCTTGTGGGTCTTCGGCAGCACTTCGAGCACCTCGACCATCGACATCACCGCCCAGCCATTGGCGCGCGCCCAGCGCAGTTCCGGATGATCGCGCATGCCTACCACGTAGCCATGCATGTAGATGCCGAGCTTCGGATTGAACATGCGCTTGGAGAACTGCTGCACCTGGCGCACCGCGTCGTCGTAGTACTTGGTGTCGCCCGTGGTCTTGCCCAGGTACGCCATGGTCGGCACGCCCATGAACATGTCGTCCAGCCACAGGGTATCCGGCAGCGGACGCATCTTGCGGCCGCCCTTGCCATCCGGGCCGCCACGCGCGAGCGTGCCATCCTTCAGGCGATACTCCTGTTTGGTGACGAAGTCGCCACAGATGTCGATCATCTGGCTGTAGTCGATCTTTGAGCCGGCGACTTTTGCCTTCATGAAGCTGTGGCACAGCGCGCCAACGTCGTCCAGCGCGTGCGGGTTCAGGAAGCCCTTGATCGGCGCATGCGAGTTCGCCGTATCGGCGCGCACGACCGGCAGGTAAGTTCTGGTCAGCTGCGACAGCAGCGTGTGGCGCCTGGTGACGTAATCCTGGTAGCGCGCGTCGCCCGTGGCCTGGGCCGCGGCCAGCATGCCGATATAGGTCACGCCCCACTCGTAGCTGGTCAGGCGGAAGTCGCCCGGCTTGAGCACCGCGTTCGGATTGGCCGCCGAGGCATCGGGAATGGCTGCGCCCGTGGTCTTGTCGATCAGTTCAGCCGGCGTGGTGCGCTCGAGGTAGGTAAACACGCGGTCGAGCACAGTCTTGACCTCGGCCGCGTCCATCGCGCGGTAGGGTGTCGGGTACTTCACCTCCAGCGCATGCAGCATGGCGTCGGCCGCTGCCGGTCCCTTTTCCTGCGGTGGCGGCGCGTCCTGCGCGCTCGCGCCCAGGGACAACGGGAACAGGCCCGCGACGAGAATGGCCATCAGGGTCTGGCGCGGCTTGAGGGAATGCATGGGTGAAGTCTCCTTGTTATTTGATTTGATGGATGGTCAGTCCGTCGATCGTCTGGCGCGACCACGTGGTACGAAAACCGAAATACCCGCGCGTGAGGGGCTGCGGGTCGTGATAAGTAAACAGATCGCGGCCGTCCGCGCGCATGCGCGTGCAGCCGTCGCGCACGAGGATCTCGATCCGGTAATCGCGGTTCGCCTCGAGCAGGTCGTTCGGCGCCAGGCGCTCGCCGACCAGTAACTTCTTGCCGGCGCCGTAGCGGCGCATGCGCGTGGTCGTGTTACCGTTGCCGCCGATGCCTGCGTAGTACAGATCCAGGTCGTCGTATTCCTCGAATGTGCCGGACCGGGTAAACAGGCTGGTGCGATGGGGATCCTGCGCCATCCAGAAATGGTTCAGGTCCGACAGGCGGTCGTTCGGCCCGCCGTCGAGCACCACCCTGCGCGTGTAGGCGATCAACAGATTGCCCGACAGCGGCTTGTCGAGCCAGACGGTAGCACCCGAATCGACATCGAGCAGCAGGCGACCGTCGACGTTGGCGACGACGTTGCCTGGCTTTCTCGCGTATTCGCTGATGTAGCCCGTCAGCGGCCCGTCGAAATCGTCGCGGTGCAGCAGCGCGCCGCGCTCGCCCCAGCTGTCGCACTGCCGGGCAACCCCCTGCGCCGCGAAGTACGGACGCAGCGGGTTGCCCGACAGTGCGGCCAGGCCGGCGACAACCTGACGGGCATTGAATTCGGCGCCGGCAGCGTTCGTGTGGGTGCGCGCGTCGGAAAAGAAGGTATCCACCGTGGCCGCGCCGATGGCGCGGTAGCCGTCCGAGACCAGCATCGTCAGGTCCATGAAATGGGCGCCGCTGCTGCGCGCGACCTGCCGGCCCCAGTCAGCAAAATTGGCGAAGTCGCGCTCGTTCTGCCACTTGTCGCGGTGCGGGATCGGCGAGGCGATGATGACGGTCGCGCCCTTCGCCCTGGCGTCGGCCACGTAGCGCGCCAGGTACCAGCCGAAGCTGTGCACCTGTTCCTTGCTGCCGTCGGGCCGGGTGTCCTCGACCGTATCAAGGCCGGTGCCGGGTGCCGACGCGCGGTTCTTCGAGGCCGGGTCGCCAATGCGCCCACCGTCGTTGTGGCCGAACTGGATCAGCACCATGTCGCCGCGCTTGAGCTGCGCGACCACCCGGTCCCAGCGGCCTTCGGTAAAGAACGTACGGCTGCTACGCCCGCCGATGGCGGCATTGACCACATTGATCCGGCGCGTATCGAACAACGGCGTGATGCGCTCACCCCAGCCGATCGCGCCATTCTGACCACCGCTCTTGACGGTGGAGTCGCCCACCAGGAACAGGGTTGGCAGCGCCGGGTCGCGCGCCGCCTCGTCGCGCACGGTGCGCGCGTCGACCACGGGCCGCACGTCGTCCACGGGCTTGAGGAACCCCGCCATGCGTGGGTCGCCCAGGGCGTTCAGTTCGGTCGCCACCACCTGCGCATTGAGCGACGCGCCGGCCCAGTTGGTGTGGATACGCTCCTCGGGCACGGTGGCCGGGAACATCGCCATCACGCCCTCGCGGCCCAGCACGTCGTAGCGGCGCGCCACCAGTTCGTTCAGGTCGATGAAGCCCACCTGTTCGCTGCGCGCCACGTCACGCGCCCAGCCGGCATAGTCGGCGCGGTTGCGGCGCACTTTGCCCTGCTCCGGCCCTTCGTCGATCCAGGCCTTGCGCGGGATGAGCGAGGCGACGACCGGCGTTGCGCCCTTCGCGCGCGTGTCGGCGATGAACCTGCGCAGGTACGAGCCATAGCTATGCACCGTTTCGCGCTTGCCCGTCAGCAGGTTGTCGATCTCCTGGACGTCGTCTCCCACGCCACGGATCGAGCCGCGCGCGCGCTTGTCGTCGTTGACCGGCGACGCGTCGTTGTGCCCGAACTGCATGATCACGATGTCGCCCGGCTTGACCAGGGCCAGCGTGCGCGCCCAGTGCCCGCTGCTGATGTAGGTGCGGCTCGACAGCCCGCCCACCGCGCGGTTGACCAGGTTGACCTTCGACGCATCGACGTGAGCCGCCAGCGGATTGCCCCAACCCCACTGCCCTTGCGCGCCCTTGCCCTGGCCATCGTCGTGGCCATTGCGCACGGTCGAGTCGCCAATCAGGATGATCGATGGCAGCGCCGGATTGGCCGGCTCGGGCAGCACGACCTGGGCGCGCGCGGGGTCCGTATTGACGGCCGCGGCCGCCGCCGGCACCTGCGCCTGCACGCGCGCCGCGGCGCAGGCCAGCACGAGCCACGCAAGCAAGGGCCAGGCAAGCACCAGGGCCAGCATGCGGTGCGGGGCGCGCAGGGAAGTCATCGTCAGGGTCTCCATGGTCTTGTTGTATGCGGATTTTATGCGGCGCTGCCGGCAGCGGCAGTCAAACCGCAGAAAGAATCAACAAACTGATTGGAATTGAGCAATACGTACTGCAACAATGAGCGGACAACATCGACAATACGGAGACACTCGCATGCGCCCTCTTTTCATGTCCGCGATCGGCCTGGCCGTCGCGCTACTGCTGTGCACCGATGCGTCGGCCCAGATCGGCAAACGCTTCCCGTCCGAGCGCAAGCTCGTCAAGGACCCGGTCACCGGCACGATGCTGACCTTCCTGACCAGTAAACCGCACGGCAACTCGAAGATCTACCCGACCCACCCGCAATGGACATCGGACGGCAAGTGGCTCGTGTTCCGCTCGACCCTCGCCGGCAGCGAGGCGCTGGCGGTCAACGAACAGACGGGCGACCTGGTCCAGGTGACCGAAGGCGGCTACACGGGCATGCTGAACCTGGCCCGCAAATCGATGAAGCTGTACTACATGCGCAAGGCCGATACTGGCCTGCAGATCGTCGAGACCGACCTGGCACGGTTGCTCGCCGACAGCGCCGCCAGGCGCATGCAGCCGGCAGCCACGTACCAGCGCGTGGTCTCGAACCTGCCAGCCGAACTGGAAGCGGGCGGCGACCTCGCGCTCGACGCCGACGAGGAGTGGGTCTACTTCAAGGTTGGCCCCGGCCAGGCCGCCAAACACCTCGCGCCGGGCACGAAGATCGAAGCGGCGTTCGGCCCGCGCCAGATGGGCGCCGGCCCGCAGGGCATCGCGCGCCTGAACGTGCGCACCGGCGACGTCAAACACGTGGTCTCGGTGCCGTTCCAGGTCGGCCACATCCAGGCCAATCTGTGGAACCCGGGCGAGATCGTGTTCTGCTGGGAGACCGGCGGCAAGTCGCCGCAGCGCACCTGGACCGTGCGCGCCGACGGCACCGGCCTGCGCCCGCTGTACCCGGAAGCGCCGTATGAATGGGTCACGCACGAAGCGGTGATCTCGAAGGACGAAGTGGCGATGGCGATCATGGGCCACCGCGCCATTCCCGGCGCGGCCGCCGCGGTCGCTGGCCCCGCCACCAGCGCCAGCGGCGCCAACCCCGGCCAGGACGATGGCTGGGGCGCCACCGGCACCCGCGAAAAGCCGACGGGTCTGGCGATCGTCAACCTGCGCACGCGCCAGATGCAGATCGTCGGCCAGACCGAATCGGGCAGCGGCCTGTGGCACGTGCATGGCTCGAGCGACGGGCGCTTTGCCGTCGGCGACGATTTCAGCCGCAGCGTCTACCTGATCGACCGCCGCAACCGCGAGATGATGCTACTCACCACCGGCCACAAGACGACGGCCGCCGACCATCCGCACCCGACCTTCAATGCCGACGGCACCCGCATCCAGATCCAGTCCGCCATGCTGGCCGAAGACGGCCGCTCGATGAACATCGTGGTGGTGCCGGTGCCGGACGCCTGGCTCAAGCGCGGCGCGCCGGCGCGCTGATCGAAAGGACCACGCGATGCATGCATCCAGGAGAAGCACCCTGCACGCAATCGGCGCCGGCATGCTGGCTACCGCCATCCCGCTGCATGGCCGGGCGGCCGCGCCCACCGTGCTGCCCCTGTGGCCCGAGGGCGTGCCGGGGATGCGCGCCGGCCTCGGGCCCGAAAAGACGGAGAACGGCCGCGTCAGCCAGGTGATCGATCCGGATCTCGCGCTCTACCTGCCGGCGGTCGACCGCCCGAACGGCACGGCGGTAATTGTTTGCCCAGGCGGCGGCTACGAGCGCCTGTCGATGGACCGCGAGGGCGAGCAGACCGCGCGCTGGCTCACAACGCTCGGCGTCACCGCCTTCGTGCTCAAGTACCGCATGCGCGACTTCGGCCACCCGGCGCCGCTGCAGGACGTGCTGCGCGCCGTGCGCCTGGTGCGCTCGGAGGCGGCGCGCTTCGGCGTGCGGACGGACCGGATCGGGGTACTGGGCAGTTCGGCTGGCGGGCACCTGGCCGCCAGCGCCGGCACGCTGTTCGACCATTCAATGGGCCGCACCGGAGCGGTGCTCGACCGCGTCAGCGCGCGGCCCGATTTCCTGATGCTGATGTACCCGGTGATCACGATGGACGGCCCCGCCGTGCACGCGGGCTCGCGCCAGGCGTTGCTGGGCGCCGCGCCCACCCGGGCCGACATCGCACTGATGTCGCTCGAGCGCCAGGTGACGGCGCGCACGCCGCCCACGCTGCTGCTCCACACGCAGGCCGACCAGGCGGTGCCAGTCGAGAACAGCATCCTGTTCTACCAGGCGCTCACAAGCGCGAAGGTACCGGCCGAGATGCTGCTGTTCGAGCAGGGCTCGCACGGCATGGGCATGCGCGATGGACTGGGCACCGCCTCGCTGTGGCCGCGCCGGGCCGAGGAATGGCTGCGTGCGCGCGGATTGCTTGATCGCGCCCGCTGACTGGCGCTATCCTGTCAAGACAGGTGTGACTTTGCGGAATCGATGCGACGTGTTGGAAATGACGGCACTACCCGGCGTGAAGTTGCGAGGTTCAACGCTTCTTGCCGAATTAGACTGGCTGCGACAAACTTGTGCTTTCGGCAAAAATCGGTCATTCCAATGCATGCACACCAGCGTGACAACTTCTTAATCTAAAGACGAACAGATGACATCGATAACGCGCGACCAAAAGATTGACTACATCGAATTCAACGTTGCAAATATTGAGCGAAGTAAATTATTTTATGCAAGCGCATTTAATTGGCAGTACACCGACTACGGTCCTGCATACACCGAATTCACAGACGGACGGCTGACGGGCGGGTTCACTACGGGCGAAGCGCCCCGCCCCGGTGGCGCGCTTGTCATCATCTACGCAGACAATCTGGTCGACACTCAGCGACGGCTTGAGATTGCCGGTGCAGTCATCACCAAGCCTGTCTTTGAATTTCCCGGTGGCTGTCGGTTCCATTTTCAAGATCTTGATGGGTATGAGTTGGCAGTCTGGTCTGATCGAACAGCTTAGGCATCATGCGGCTGCTTGGGGTCGGAAGCGGCTTGTCGACGTAGCGGTATTTTCTTTTGCAGTTAGCGCGACCACGTCGCCGTCGAATGCGAGCATTGCCCATTCAAGCGCGAGCCGCTACAGCTAGGTGGCTCGGTCGTGTCTGGCATCATTTCGCGCCGGATTCATGCACCTTCGTCGCAACGTCGTCGGATACGCACATAGCTCCGATACACTGCTGCGCACATACACCATTCGGAGAGATGATGAATCACATTATTGCGGGGCTGATCTTGCTGCTTTGCGCCGTTCAGGTCCAAGCAGCCGGTTTTCAAACCATGGAAATTCCAGGGCCTGGCACCAAGCCGATATCGTTGGCAATCTGGTACCCAAGCCTGGCGCCGACTCAGGCCCGCAGCATGGGGGCTTTCAGCCAGGACGTGGCCATCAACGGCGCGATCGAAGGCGCGGGACTGCCCTTGGTGGTCATTTCCCACGGGAACGGCGGCTATAAATATAGTCACCTTGACACCGCTCTCGACTTGGCCAATGCCGGTTTTGTGGTGGTGGCGCTGACCCATCCCGGTGACAACTACGCAGATCAGAGTCAGGCAACTGACATACTGGAGCGACCGAAACATGTCGTTTCAACACTCGACTTCGTGCTCCAACATTGGGAGCACAGGGACCGTATTGCGCCTCGCCGGGTTGGCATCTTTGGCTTTTCGTCTGGTGGATTCACGGCGCTGGTCAACATCGGTGGGGCACCCGACATGGCCAAGGTTTTCAGCCATTGCGCCGCTCATCCGACGCAGTATGCATGCATGCTCGTAGACCGCGACGGGCCCGGGGCCGATCAGGCACCAAAGGCTGCGAGCGACAGCATGCACGACCGCCGCATTCGCGCCGCCGTCATTGCTGCCCCGGCGCTGGGTTTCACCTTCGACGCTCCAGCCCTGAACAAGGTCGGCATTCCGATACAACTATGGCGGGCCGAAGATGACATGATCGTTCCGCATCCGTGGTATGCGGAACAGGTGCGGGTTTCGTTGCCCCGTCAACCGGACTACCATGTCGTTCCCCACGCCGGCCACTTCGATTTTCTCGCGCCGTGTTCCGAAAAGCTGTCAGCGCTTGCGCCACAAATCTGCGCCAGCGACAAGGCGTTCGACCGCAGCGCATTCCACCGGCACTTCAACACCAGCATCATTGCCCACTTCAAGAAATACTTGTAGTTTCTTTTATATAATTATAAGTACCCAATGAGGCGAGCTCATAATGACGAGCTTGCCCATTTAAAAGGCGAGGTCGAAAGGAATGTGCAGGACATCCGGCACAGTAGTTGGACTGAAGACCGTTGCCGCCAGTTCGTCGACTTCGGTGAGCTCAATGTGTGATTCGGGGGATCGAATTTCCCGCGGCGCACAGCGTCAGACGATGCGCGCTATGGACAAGGGCTCAGCGAGACCAGATTCCCAACACGCCATCCAGACATTTTGTCACTCTCAAGGCCCATTTGATGCTTATTTCGCATCATTTATTTCTTATATAAAACTTTCCATG
The DNA here is from genome assembly GCF_039123635.1 of Massilia sp. MP_M2. Lineage (NCBI taxonomy): Bacteria > Pseudomonadati > Pseudomonadota > Betaproteobacteria > Burkholderiales > Oxalobacteraceae > Massilia > Massilia sp. MP_M2. The sequence continues at coordinate 40,446 of NZ_JBCHJF010000015.1, read as the reverse complement.
ATGGAAATATGTGTCAGAATACCGCGCGTTCCCTGACAACCTGACGTGTTGGTGCCGACCCCAAACTAACCCACTGGTCACGCGCAGCTGCCGACAAACTGTACATGCGTGAGGGAATCGCTCAGGACTTAGGCCCCTCTGGACGTCGCTCGCGTGACGCTGTGCAACTGGAAGAATCGGTGACTTGACCGGCAGGCCCCGGTATCAGGCTAGTTAAACGGGCAAAGGATGTGCCGGCACTCGGGATGCGCATCGTGCCGAGTTCCCTTATTTCAGTCAGCCGCTCTGCGGGCGACACAACGAATCGACTGCCCGCTACCGGCCGACCGCTGCCGGTCGAGAAAGTGTGTGATTTTTCCCAGCACGGCAACCTCCCAAGCTGACGCGAGCGGCCCAGTTCGGCCAGATGCCGCCGTTCAGAAAAATGAATTCCGGTCTGGCGCATTATCCAGCCCTATGACCAAGACAACAAATAACGCTTCAACCTTACGTTCGCGATCCATTTCAACAAGAACCCTCATGCCGTTGCGTCTGGCCCTACGAAAATAACTCAATGATTCGACTTCTGTATATCAGCCACGCAGCCCCCACAATATCGGATGAACAAGTGCAGGACATCCTGCTGTCCTCGCGCCGAAATAATTTGGCCAGCAGTATCACGGGTATCCTGATCCACGGTGGCGGACTATTCATGCAAGTGTTAGAAGGACCGGAACAGGATGTGCTGCGGAAATACGTGAAAATTCTAGATGATCCCAGACACAGCGACGCACAGATTCTTTATATCTCCCCGGCGAACGATCGAATCTTTGAAAAGTGGTCGATGGGGGGCATCGACAGCGATCCCTTGCAATTTCAATTCATCTCCAAATTACGCGCCCGGCGCCTGGAGGTCATCGAGTCGAGTAAGTTCACGGAGACGATGCGCGAGTTTGCACAAAGGCTGCGAGACGCGACGTAGGTGAGCAGAGTTGCCCTGCGCGCTGCAACCGGGTTAGCAGGCCGGCTATCGAGCCCTTCGGTGACGGGGTCAGGTGACGGGGTCAGATCGACACGGTCCGAACTTCATCGAGCGGATCGAACGAAATGCTTGGTCGAATGCGAAGCTCGCCACGCTACTCGGCGGCGTCTGGCAGTCGGCAATGCCTGAGCCGATCTGGAAGCAAGCGCAACAAAAGTCGTGCACTGCATGCGCTTCTTTGCAAGCGCCTCAAGAACTTGCGCCAACCGTCACAAGGTCTCGTGTCCGCAGCGTGCGGATCACAACAGGGTGCTGCGCGACTGCTCTCTAAGCCGCCACTTCAGTCAGACAACGCAGATCCGCAGCGTCGATTGTGCGGTTTCTTCCGGTCGTTTTGGCATGGTAGAGAGCCTGGTCTGCACGTAAAAGCAACTCGGAAATTTGCCTGTCGGTCGAATTGCGCGTTACCAGGCCGGCGCTGTACGTCATCTGGTGCCCGAGCTTCTCGAACACCGTACCTGCCAGACGAGCCCGCAGTCGTTGATCGAAGTTCGGCACGGCGTTTTGCTCTCCTGCCATGAGCACACAGAACTCTTCTCCTCCGTACCGGCAGATCAGCTCACCGGACATGCTGGCCTCCTGCATCAGTTTGGCAAACAACTGAAGTGCGCGGTCGCCGGCATCATGCCCGCGCGTGTCGTTGATTTGCTTGAAGTGGTCAATATCCATGATCACAACGCTGAGTGATCGATCGTCGACATCGGTACTTGCGAGCTTTGCGTTTGCCAGTGCAAGCCACGCTCGCCGGTTGAGAACACCAGTTAAACCATCAGTCGTCGCCAGCCGCTCAAGTGCCTGTGCTGCGTCCTCGCGATATGCCAGCAGCATGCCTATCATGAGCAACACGACCGTGCAGTTGCCAGCGAACGCGAAAGCGACGTTGATTGGATGCGGTGTCAGGAAAGCAGGAAAATCAGCAGGATAGAACGCCCCGAGAACCGCGCGGCAAGCGGTGACCAGGCCCTGGACCGTGAGTCCAACGATCGGTAGCCAGCGCCAGCGCGCACTTTTGGCATGCGGCTTTTTCAGCAGGGTGACAACGATGAATGCCATTTGCAGGGCGAGCAGTCCGTTGGCCCAACCTACCCGGAAGGCATAGTTGGCAAAACCAACTGCGTAGCCGACTGTCAAGAATATCGCCAGAACGACAGGGGTTTTGTCGATGGCCTTGCGACCGGCCCACAATTCGAACGCAGCAGCGCTACAGGCGAAGCTGCCGGAAATGCATGCCATCGAGAGGGTCGACAATAGGACGTCGGCACTGCTGTACGGCGCAACTGAGCCAGATGCAAGCAACAGCGACCATCCGCAGGCTTGTAATCCTGCGCTGACTTGCGCAAACCTCGCCGCCCTGTCAGCCCCATCCATGACGGCAAAGAGTGCTAACGCCATGGTCACCATCGTGAGCGTCATGGCGACAAGTATTGAAGCGATATCAAAGGACATGACGGGTGTCCGAAATGAGCAGACGGAACGTCATGGTGACTGTCGCTTTGTTGAAAGTCCGACAATGTAGCCGAATATTTATTGCAAGTAAAGCAAGTTCTCTTGCCAATTTTTACGAGTAATAGTGAATACCAGCTTCGGGTCGCAAGCTGCCGGGCGCAATTCCGGTCCCTGGCTGCGTCGGTAGTGATACGGCGATTGTCAGGTCAGTGACGAACTCGGTCGCAGCTGTTTCAGAACGTCACGCCAGGTGAAACACCTGCGTAAGCGGCCATTCCTTCGGCCGGTTGCCCGGTTCGACTTCCATCAGGTCGGCCATGTAGTCCCACCATCTGCGCATCACCGGATGCTGCGGCAGCGGGCCCAGGTCGTGGCCCGGGTGCAGCTTCATCACGGCAAACAGGTCGAGCGTTGCCTCGTCGAGGAAGATCGCATAGTCGTGGATGCCGGCGCCGGCCAGCAGCGCGGCCAGCTCGGGCCAGATCGCATCGTGCCGGCGGCGGTATTCGGCTTCGTTGCCGGCCTTGAGTTTCATGCGGAAGGCGCGCGTGGTGTGGCTGCTCATGGGGCTTGCTGCTCCTGAAGGTATGTCGCAGAGGAGATCGGCGCCCAAGGGCGCCGATGGGTGGATCAGACGATGCCGCTGCTGCTGGCGCCCGGCTTGACGGGCCGCAGGCCCGCGGCGCGGTCGCGGTAGCCGCTGGCGCGGTAGCACGCCACCGGGTCGGCGGCGGCGCCCAGGCGCACGCGCGCCATTGCCAGGATCGGGCTGACGTCGGTGCGGAAGGCGCGCTTGAGCGTCTGCGCAGCCTCCAGCACGTCGTTCTGCTCCTGCAGGCCGGCCAGTGCGACGCGGTCAACCAGGGCCGACTGCACGAAGGCGCGCTGCACTTCGACCGCGCTGCTCATCAGGCTTTCGATCGGATCGGTCACATTGTGCGACTGGTCCAGCATATAGGCCGGATTGAAGGCGTCGCCCTCGCGTTTGGCGGCGTCGGCCAGCTCGTTAAACACCAGGAACAGCTGGAACGGATTGATCGAACCGGAATCGAGGTCGTCGTCGCCGTACTTGCTGTCGTTGAAGTGAAAGCCCCCCAGCTTGCCGAATTGCGCCAGGCGCGCCACGATCATCTCGATGTTCGTGTTCGGTGCGTGATGGCCCAGGTCGACCAGGCACTTGGCCTTCGGCCCCAGCTCGGTGGCGCAAGCGAAGCTCGTGCCCCAGTCGGCGATGGTGGTCGCGTAGAACGCCGGCTCGAACAGCTTGTGCTCGATGAACACGTTCCAGTCCGATGGCAGCGCGGCGTAAATCTCGCGCATGCTCTCCAGGTAGCGCTCGAGCGCGCCGCGCAGGTTGTGCTGGCCCGGGAAATTGGCACCGTCGCCGACCCAGACCGTCAGCGCCTTCGAGCCGATGGCCTGGCCGACCTGAATGCAGTCAATATTGTGGGCGATGGCCTGGGCGCGCACCGCGGCGCTGTTGGACGTCAGGCTGCCGAACTTGTAGGTATGGTCCTGGCCCTGCTGGTCCTGGAAGGTGTTGGAATTGACCGCGTCGAACACGAGGCCCAGCGCGCGCGCCGTCTCGCGCAGTTCGGCGGTGTCGGTCGGCTTGTCCCATGGAAAGTGCGGCGACACGCTCGGCGTGGCGCGGGTCAGCTGGTGGATCACGGCGCAGTCTTCGAGCTTTTCGAACACATTGCGCGGCTCGCCCCGGCCCGGGAAGCGGGCAAAGCGCGTGCCGCCGGTGCCGGCGCCCCAGCTCGGCACAGCCACGGCGAAGGTCTGCGCCAGCGCGGTCAGTTGTTCGATGTCCAGGCCGCGGCGATCCAGCATGCCGCCCAATGCGTCATAGTCGGCCTGCAGTTGTGCGTGGTGCTTCGCATTCTGGTCCGCGACCAGGCCCGCGTCGATTACGCTCGTCATACTTGTCTCCTTGAGGCCGGCGGGCGAGCCCGCCGATTGCCGGTGATGTGCCCACAAGGGGCCGCATCCCGGCATGTTGTGATTTTATCTATCTTAACTTATCGGGTGAAGGCGGCGGCGTTACCGGCGTCCACATTCAGGATGTTGCCGGTGCTCTTGCCCGATTTGTCGCTGGCGAAGAAGTAGACGGCTTCCGCGATATCCTCCGGCAGCACGGCCAGTTTCAGCATGCTGCGCTTGCGGTAGAACTCCTCGACATCGTCGGCTTCGATCTTGTTGGAAGCGGCGCGTTCTTCCTTCCACTTGCCGTCCCAGATGCGCGAGCCGCGGATCACGGCATCCGGATTGACCACGTTGACGCGGATGCCGTATTCGGCACCTTCCAGCGCCACGCAGCGCGCCAGGTGCAGCTCGGCGGCCTTGGCGGTGCAGTAGGCCGAAGCGCCGGCCGACGCCACCAGGCCGTTCTTGCTGCCGACGAAGATCATGCTGCCGCCCAGACCCTGCTGCTTCATGATGCGGAAGGCGGCGCGGCTGGCAAGGAAGTAACCGGTGACGAGGATGTCCTGGTTGCGCTTCCAGATGTCGAGCGTCGTTTCGTCCAGCGGCGCGGCCGAAGCGATGCCGGCGTTCGAGACCAGGAGGTCGACGCCGCCGAAACGCAGCGACGCTGCTTCGAGGATGCCGGCCACGTCGTCTTCGCTCGTGATGTTGGCGCGCACGATGCCGACGCTGTCCGTGCCGCTGACCTTGACCAGGTCGCGGCCCGCCTGTTCGAGCGCCTCCGGATCGATATCGGTCAGCATCACGCATGCGCCCTCCTGCAGCAGCTGGCGGGCAACCGCCTGGCCGATGCCACCGGCGCCGCCCGTGACCAGGGCGATGCGCCCGGCCAGGCTTTTCGGCTTGGGCATGCGCTGCAGCTTGGCTTCCTCGAGCAGCCAGTATTCGATGTCGAACGCTTCCTGTTCCGGCAGGCCGACGTAGGTGTCGACGCCATTCGCGCCGCGCATCACATTGATCGCGTTGACATAGAATTCGCCGGCGATGCGCGCGGTGGCCTTGTCCTTGGCGAAGGCCAGCATGCCCACGCCCGGGATCAGGTAGATGATCGGGTTGGCGTCGCGGACCTTTGGGCTGGTGCTGCGTTTGCAGCGCTCGTAGTAGGCGGTGTAGTCGGCGCGGTAGTCGACCAGCGCCTGGTCCAGGCTCGCGGCCAGGCGGTCGAAGTCGGGCGCGGCCGGATCGAAGTCCAGCACCAGCGGGCGGATCTTGGTGCGCAGGAAGTGGTCGGGGCACGAGGTGCCCAGGGCCGCCAGCGGCGCCAGGTCGGCGCTGGTGACGAATTCGAGCACCGCGTCGCTATCGTCGAAATGGCCCAGCTTGAACTCGTCCTTGCTGATCTTGCCGCGCAGGAGAGGCATCAGGCGCCCGGCCAGTGCGGCGCGCTCGGCGGCCGGCAAGACCTGTTTGGCCTGGCCGCCGAACACCGGTTGCTGGATGTTCGCCGCCAGCCAATCCTCGGCGCGCTTGATGACCGCCAGGGTGGTTTCGTAGCACGACTCGGAGGTATCGCCCCAGGTGAACAGGCCGTGGCCTTCCAGGATCAGGCCCTTCAATTGCGGGTTTGCCTGCGACACGGCTTCGAGTTTCAGGCCCAGGTCGTAGCCCGGGCGCTGCCATGGCAGCCAGCCCAGTTCACCCTCGAAGATGTTGGCGGTGAGCGCCTTGCTGTTCTTGCAGGCGGCAATCGCGATGCACGCATCCGGGTGCATGTGGTCGACGTGACGGCGCGCGATGTAGGCATGCAGCGGGGTGTCGATGCTGGCCGCGCGCGGGTTCAGATTGAACGTGCAGTGCGGCAGGTAAGCGACCATTTCGTCTTCGTTCTCGAGACCGCGGTAGCGGTTCTTGAGCGCGTGCAGCTTGCTCATGTAGAGCGTCGAGAAGCCGTCGAGCTTGATGCTGCCCAGGTCGCCGCCCGAGCCCTTCACCCACAGCACCTCGACCTGCTCGCCCGAGAGCGGATCGACCATGTCGATCTTGGCCGACGTGTTGCCGCCGCCAAAATTGGTGATCCGCAGGTCGGAACCCAGCAGGTTGGACCGGTACAGCAGCAGTTCCGGCTCGCTCAGCGTGGCAGCGACGCCGGCATCCCAGCGCGAGGTGATCGGTTCACGCTGGTTCATTTCGCTCAAAGCGCCCATCAATTTCTCCTAGTTGATTGTTTTGTCATCGACCGATGATCGATGCGTCTCTTCCATGTCCTGCGTTTCAGTACTGCGGCCGGCGTACCTACAGCAATACGGCGTCGGCAGACAGTAGAAAGCAGCGGCCACCGGGGTGTCAACGACGAAGCAATCAACTTGCTGAGCAAGTTCGAATCAATCAGCAACGTGATTGGATTGCGCGTTTGTGCACTGCAACGTGCGCAAATAATCAACCAATTGATCATTGGGTGATTGACCTTATTGCATCTAGAAATTACTCTTTTCCAACAAACCGCGATTCCGGCTGAAAAAGAGGCCTGAACGACGGATTTTACGCCGCGAAAAAATACAGACGGCATTAGGAGGAGACAACGATGGTGAATCACAAACGCCGCAAGCGTTTGCTGAAACTGCTTGCCGAGCATCAGACGGTAACGGTCCAGCAGCTTGTTGAATGGCTCAATGCGTCCCCGGCAACGGTGCGGCGCGATATCAGTTGGCTGGCCGGCCGCAACCTGCTCACGCGCAACCGCGGCGGCGCCGAGAACCTGCTGCCCAAGACCCGCCAGTTCCCGCTCACGAGCGAGACGTTCCAGAACAATATCCAGTGCTTCGCGTCGCGCAAGCGCGCCATCGCCCGCTATGCGGCCGGCATGTGCACCGACGGCGAGACGATCATCATCAACGGTGGCACCACCACCTTCATGATGGCCGAGTTCCTCACCGAGAAGCAGCTCAAGATCTTGACCAACTCGTTCCTGATGGCCGAGCGCCTCCTGGTCTCGAGCGAGAACGAGATCATCGTCCCGGGCGGGCGCGTGTACCGCGAACAGAACGTCATCCTGTCGCCGTTCGACAACGACATCACCCAGCACCACTACGCCGGCAAGATGTTCATGAGCGTGTATGGCCTGTCGCTGCTGGGCCTGATGGAAGCAGACCCGATGCTGATCCAGGCCGAGAAGCGCCTGATCAGCCAGACCGAGGAACTGATCGTGCTGGCCGACAGCTCGAAGTTCGCGCGCAAGGCCGGCCTGATCCTGTGCGGACTGGACCGCGTGTCCACCGTCATCACCGATACCGACGCGTCCGACAAGGCCGTGCAGCTGCTCGAGCAGTATGGCGTGAAGGTGGTCACGGTCGAACCCGACGGCGAATCGCTGGCGCTGCGCGCCTCGCGCTTCAACCCACAATATGACATGCAGTCCGCCGCCCTGATGGAGATTTCCCATTGAAGATCAGACAGCTCCTGCTCGCCGCGGCCGCGGTCGGCGTGTTTGCCGGCCTGGCCGGCTGCGCCGACAAGAACACCGACAAGCAGCCTGAAAAAACCCGCATCGCGATGGTCGTGAAAAGTCTCGGCAACGGCTTCTTCGACGCCGCCCACCAGGGCGCGAAGGATGCCGCCACCGAAATTGGCGGCGTCGAGATCATCTATACCGGCCCGACGACGCCCAGCGCCGAAGGCCAGATCGAGATCATCAATTCCCTGATCAGCCAGAAGGTCGACGCGATCGTGATCTCGGCCAACGACCCGAACGCCCTGCTGCCGATCACCAAGAAGGCGATGCAGCGCGGGATCAAGGTGATCTCGTTCGATAGCGCGGTGGCCCCGGGCGGGCGCCAGATGCAGCTGCACCCGTCGAACGCGCAGCTGATCGGCGAGAAGCAGATCGAGATGGCCTCTGCCGAACTGCAGGGCAAGGGCGAGCTCGCGATCCTGTCGGCATCGGCCCAGGCGACCAACCAGAACATCTGGATCGGCGTGATGAAACAAACGCTCGGCAAGCCCGAGTACGCCGGCTTGACGCTCGTGGCCACCGTCTACGGGGACGACCAGTCGGACAAGAGCTACCGCGAAGCCATCGGCCTGCTGCGCAGCCACCCGAACCTGAAGGCGATCATCGCCCCGACCACGGTCGGCATCGTCGCGGCCAGCAAGGCCGTCGCCGACGAGGGCCTGGTCGGCAAGGTGTTCGTCACGGGCCTCGGCCTGCCGTCCGAGATGGCGGGCCACGTCAAGAGCGGCGCGGTGCGCGAGTTCGCGATCTGGAATCCGATCGACCTCGGGTATGCCGCCACCTATGCGGCGCACCAGTTCGTGACGGGCAAGGCAACGGCCGGCGCGGGCGCCAGCGTGTCGGTCGGCCGTCTCGGCGCCGTGACGCTGGACGCCAACGGCGAAGCCGCCCTCGGCCCGCCGTTCACGTACAACGCCGGCAACGTCGACAAGTTTGCCAGGCTGTTCTGACCCGGCCCGTCCGCCGCGCGCGCATCGCGCGCGGCGCCCCTCACCTGTTTTGCTACACCGAATGCCAGTGAACCAACTGACAAGCCCTCCCCTGCGCCCGACTGACGGCGCACACGATGCAGCAGCACGCCCTGGCGCGTCCATCACGCCGGTCCTGCAGCTGACTGGCATCACCAAGCGCTTTAACGGTGTGTGCGCGCTCAATGGCGTGCGCCTGTCCATCCGTCCCGGCGAAGTCATGGCCCTGATCGGCGAGAACGGGGCCGGCAAGTCGACCCTGGTCAAGACGCTGACCGGCATCCACCGGCCCGACGAAGGCGCCATCCTGCTCGACGGGAAGGCCATGGCCTTCGGCAGCCCGCAGGAAGCGATGGCGGCCGGGATCACCGCCGTGCACCAGGAAACCGTCATGTTCGACGAACTGACCGTCGCCGAGAACATCTATGTCGGCCGCCATCCGACCCGCGGCATCAGCGGGCGCATCGACTGGGCCGGCATCGAGGCCGCAGCCGAGAAGCTGTTCGCCCGCCTGGAAGTGGCGCTGCCGGTACGCGCCCGGGTGCGCGACCTGTCGGTGGCCCAGCGCCACTTCGTGGAGATCGCGCGCGCCCTGTCGCAGGATGCGCGCGTGGTGATCATGGACGAGCCGACCGCCGCGCTGTCGCAGCGCGAGATCCGCGAGCTGTACCGCATCATCGACCAGCTGCGCGCCAGCGGCACCGCCGTCATCTTCATCTCGCACAAGTTCGACGAGATCTTCGAGGTGGCCGACTGCTACACGGTCCTGCGCGACGGCCAGTTCGTCGCCGAAGGGCGCCTTGCCGACATCAGCGAACCGGAACTGGTGGCGCTGATGGTGGGCCGCGCCGTGCACCAGGCGTATCCGAAGGCCGACGTGGCGCTGGGCGCGCCGCTGCTGGAAGTGGAAGGCCTGTGCCATCCGACCGAATTTCGCAACGTGAGCTTCACGTTGCGCAAGGGCGAGATCCTGGGCTTTTATGGCCTGGTGGGCGCTGGCCGCTCGGAAGTGATGCAGGCGCTGTTCGGCTTGAGCACGCAGGTGAGCGGCGCCGTGCGCCTCGAGGGCAAGCCGGCGGTGTTTCGCACGCCCGGCGAAGCGATTGCCAGCGGCCTGGCCTATGTGCCGGAAGACCGCCAGCACCATGGCGCGCATCTGACGCTGCCGATCATGCACAACATCACCCTGCCGATCCTGTCTACATTCGGCTTCTTCCCGCGCGCCCGCGCCGAGGCGGCGCTGGCCCGTCGCTTTGCCGAACAGCTCGAACTGAAGGCCGCGTTCCTGACCCAGCACGTCGCCGAACTCTCGGGCGGCAACCAGCAGAAGGTGGTGCTCGGCAAATGGCTGGCCACCGACCCCAAGGTCATCATTCTCGACGAGCCGACCAAGGGCATCGACATCGGCTCCAAGGCCGCCGTGCACCGCTTCGTGAGCGAACTGGTCGAGCGCGGCCTGTCCGTGATCCTGGTCTCGTCCGAGCTGCCCGAAGTGCTTGGGCTGGCCGACCGCGTGGTCGTGATGCGCCAGGGCCGTGTGGTGCGCGAATTCACGCGCGCCGAGGCCACGCCCGAAACCGTGGTCGCTGCGGCGTCCGGGGTTGACCTGGGTCTGGAGGCGGCAGCATGAGCACGCACATGAGCACGCACATGAGCAAGCATATGAACATCCCGGAACTGTTCAGGCAGCGCGAGGCGCTGCTGGCACTAATGGTAGTCGCGCTGGTGCTGCTGGTGGGCCTGCGCTCCCCGGTGTTCGTCAGCGCCGCTTCGCTGTCGAACCTGCTCACCGACAGCACCTTGCTCGTGATGCTGGCGCTGACCCAGATGCTGGTGATCGTCACGCGCGGCATCGACCTGTCGGTGGCCTCTAACCTGGCGCTGGCGGGCATGGTCGCGGCGATGCTCGCTGCCGCCAATCCCGGCCTGCCGCTGGCCTTCGTGATGCTGGCGGCGGCCGCCACCGGCCTGGCCCTGGGCCTGGTCAACGGCTATCTGATCGGCTACCTGGCGCTGCCGCCGATCGTCGTTACGCTTGGCACCATGAGCGTCTATCGCGGGCTGGTGTTCGTGATCTCGGGCGGTGCCTGGGTGTCGGCGCACCACATGCCCGCGAACTTCGTCGCCTTTCCGCTGCAGCGCCTTCTCGGCCTGCCGCACCTGGTATGGATCGCGCTGGCCGCAGTGCTGGTGATGGCCTTCGTGGCGCGCCACACCCGCTTCGGGCGCGACCTGTACGCGATCGGCAACGCGCCGCAATGCGCCGCCTACATCGGCATCCCGACCGCGCGCCGGCTGCTGTGGACCTACGGCCTGTCGGGCATGGTCGCGGGGCTGTGCGGCTACCTGTGGGTGGCGCGCTACGCCGTGGCCTATACCGAGATCGCCTATGGTTTCGAGTTCACCGTGATCGCTGCCTGCGTCATCGGCGGGGCCAGCATCGCCGGCGGCGTGGGCTCGGTGCTCGGTACGCTATTCGGCGCGCTGTTTCTGTCGGTGATCGGCAACGCGCTGCCGGTGCTGCAAGTCTCGCCGTTCTGGCAAAGCGCGCTGACCGGCACCGTGATCCTGGTCGCCGTCCTGCTCAACGCCCGCGGCAACCGCCAGCGCAGCCGCCAGATCCTGCCGCTGCACCAGTCCGAACTACCTGCCGCAAGGAGCGCCGCATGAATGCGCGAACCATCGCCCCGGTTGATGTCAGACCACCAGTAACACCAGACGCCGAGACCGTGACCACGTCCCGCTATACGATCCTGGACCGCCAGAAGCCGACCCTGCGCCACGTGCTGGCGCGCTGGGAGACCCTTCTCGCGCTCTTGCTGCTGGCGGTATTCGTCATCGGCGGCGTCTCGCTCGAGCATTTCCTCGACCCGTATAACCTGCTCGACGGGACCGTCAACTTCAGCGAGAAGGCGCTGATCGCGCTGCCGATGGCCCTGTTGATCATCTGCCGCGAGATCGACATCTCGGTCGCCGGTACGCTGGCCCTGTCCTCGGTGGCGATGGGCATGGCGCACCAGGCCGGCGCGCCGCCGGAAGCCCTCGTGTTCGTGGCCGTCGGCACGGGCCTGGCCTGCGGCTGGCTCAATGGCTTCCTGGTCACGCGCTTCATGCTGCCCTCGATCGTCGTCACCATCGGCACCATCGCGCTGTACCGGGGCCTGGCCAGCGTCGCGCTGGGCGACCAGGCCTTCACCAACTACCCGCAGCTGATGGCCGACTGGGGCCAGGGCACCTTCTTCGGCGTGGTGCCACGCGCGTTCGTGATCCTGCTCGGCTTTGCGCTGCTGTTCGCGGTGGTGCTGCACGCGACGACACCCGGCCGGCGCATCTTCGCCATCGGGAACAATCCGGACGCCGCGCGCTTCTCGGGTATCGCCGTGGACCGCTACCGCCTTGGCCTGTTCATGCTCACCGGCGCCATGGCGGGCCTGGCGGCCTTCCTGCTGACAGGCCGCATCGGCAGCACGCGGCCGAATATCGCTACCGGCTGGGAACTGGAGATCATCACGATGGTGATCCTGGGCGGGGTGAGCATCGCCGGCGGCGCCGGCACCATCGGCGGCGTGCTGCTGGCGGTGCTGACAATGGGCGCGGTGACCTACGGCCTGGCGCTGGCCAATGTGCCCGGCATCTACATGACGATCGTGGTCGGCGTGCTGCTGCTGGCCACGATCTCGCTATCGCGCCTGATGCGCGGCAAATCAACCCGCCACTAGCAAGAAAGAACGGATTTACATGCATGCACTTCCGGGCGACGCCCTGATCGTCCTCGATATCGGCAAGACCAATGTCAAACTGGCCCTGGTCGACGCCGACGGACGGCTGATCGCCGAACAGCGCCGGCCCAATGCGATCCTGCACGACGGCCCTTACCCCCACCACGACACCGAAGGCATCTGGACCTGGATGCTGGCTACCTGCCGCGCGTTCGCGGGCCGTGCCCGCATCTCGGCCATCGTCCCGGTGACCCATGGCGCCACCGCGGCCCTGGTCAACGACGACGGCCTGGTGTTGCCGGTGCTCGACTACGAGGCGGCGCTGCCGGGCCTGGACTATGCGGCGCTGCGCCCGGCCTATGCGCAGACCTGTTCACCGCTGCTGCCGGCAGGCCTGAACCTGGGCCGCCAGCTTGCCTGGCTCGAGCAAGAGCATCCCGACGCGTTCGCGCGCGCGCGCCATATCCTGATGTACCCGCAGTACTGGGCCTGGCGCCTGTGCGGCGTGGCCGCCGGCGAGGCCACCTCGCTCGGCTGCCACACCGACCTGTGGGACCCGGTGCGCCAGGATTACTCACCATTGGTCGCGCGCATGGGCTGGGAAGCCCAACTGCCTCCGCTGGCGCCTCCCTGGGCCACGCTCGGCGTGCTGCGCCCGGACGTGGCGCAAGCCACGGGATTGCCTGCCGACTGCGAAGTCCTGTGCGGCATCCACGACAGCAACGCCTCGCTGATGCGCTACCTCGGCGGCGACAGCGCCACCACGCCGCGCACGGTGCTCTCCACCGGCACATGGCTCATCGCCGCCGCCTTCGGCGCCGACCTGGCCGGCCTGCGCGAAGACGCCGACATGCTGGCCAACACCAGTGCCCTCGGCCAACCGGTGGCCTGCATGCGCTTCATGGGCGGCCGCGAATTCGGCGCCCTGGCCGGCGAGCAGCCAGTGACCTGCTCGTTCGACCAGCTCGAACACATGGTCGGCCGTGGGACGATGGCCATCCCGTGCTTCGCCGATGGCGGCGGGCCCTTCGCCGGCAAGGCCGGCCGCATCGACGGCCCCGCGCCCATCAACGCTGGCGAACGCTTCGCGCTGGCGACGCTCTACTGCGTCCTGATGACCGACTACTGCCTCGACGCGCTCGGCGCGCGCGGCCCGATCACCGTCGAAGGCAGCTTCACCGCCAACCCCTGGTTCGGCCCCCTGCTGGCCAGCCTGCGCCCGCAGCAAGCCGTGAGCTACTCCGACGACGCCAGCGGCACCACCTGCGGCGGCTGGCTCCTGCGCTACCGCGCCGCCACCCCACCCGGCCAGCACCACCCCACACCCCCATGCACCATCGGGGGCCTCTCCGCCTACCGCAGCGCCTGGCGCAGCGCCCTCAGCCTTCACACACCCGCACATCAGCTCGCCACAACCAGCAATTAGGGTCAGAGTCGAATTATTTGCCAATTGATTTACTGAAGTTGGCAAACAATCTGACTCCGACCCTGATTGTTCTACCACTCACCCCAACAACAATTAGGGTCAGAGTCGAATTATTGGCCAATTGATTTACTGAAGTTGGCAAACAATCTGACGCTGACCCTCATTGTTTTACTGGTCGGCGCCTTGCATCAGTTCGAGGGGGACGCCGCCTCGGGTGGTGCGCAGGTTGATCAGTTGCACGGGTTCGAGCGCGTTTTCGGGGCGGCCGTTCGTGGTGACGGCCAGTGCGATCGTGTTGTCGCCGTTGGGGTTCAGGATGCCAGGCGGGATCACGAAGGTGCGCTGGGGGCCGATGTGGGCGATGAACTGGCCCATGTTCCAGCCGTTGACGAAAATCAGCGCGCGGTTTTCGCGGTCGGAGCGGGGTTGTGTCGTGTCGCCGAAGGCCAGGCCGAGCTGGATGTCGTGGTTGCGCGGAAGGTCGAGCTTGAATTGCGTGCGCAGCCAGAAGGTGCCGGCGGCCGGCGGCGGTGCGGTCGGGCGTGCGCTGGTCCAGCCCTGCGATGATGCGGATGGCAGGTGCCAGCCGCTGCGTTCGCCGTACAGGCCGCCGTTGTTCATCGGGCCGCGTACGCGATCGACCAGCGTTTCGCCACCATGGCGGCCCTGGATGCGCCAGGCGATCGGGGTGCCGAAGCGCTGGCCGCCGCGGCTTGTCAGCGAGGCCGAGATCAGGCCGCGCGCTTCGCGGTGGAAATCGTCCGCCATCAGGTTCCAGTTATGGGCGTTGTTGCGCACCATGACGGCCACCACGTGTTCGCCCGGCCTCAGGTCGCCCAGGGTCAGCTTGACGCTGTCCGTGGTTTCCGGGAAGGCGCGGCCCACGTCCAGTTCGTGCTGGCCGACGAAGCGGCCATCGACCCATACCTGCATCATGCCGGCCCCGCCCGCGCCATAGAACAGTTCGAGCTGGTTGGCCTTCGGATCGGTCGTCGTGAAGCGGCCGCGGTACCACACGTCGCCGTGGTGGAAACCGTAGTCGCTCATCGCCAGCGTCGGCTGGCCGCGCTCGGGCATGGTCCAGGTCTGGGCCGCCGAGGGGCGGCGGTCCGCCTGGACCCAGGCGCTGTCATCGAAGCGGGGCGCCGCTTCCACGCTGTCCATGCGCCGGGTCCAGGCCGCGCGGGCCAGGTCCGGCAGACGCACCGCGTCCGGTCCCTTCAGACCCACGGCGCGCACGCTGCCATCGGGCTGGCGCGTGAACGCAAGGTCCTGGCCATTGAAGCTGGCGCTCTCGAATGCGGGCCCCCAGATCTCGATGCCCGCATCCCCGTCGATATCACCGCGCAGCGCCAGTTTGCCGCCGGCCAGCGTGGCCGAACGCACCAGCGCCGGCGTGAACTGCAACGCGCGGCCGGCGCCGGTGTCCTGGGTCCAGAAGCGCATGCTGGTCTTCTCGTCGGCCAGCAGGAGCAGCAGCGGCGCGCGGCCACCGGCCGAGATGCGTACCCGCGCCAGGCCGTCGTGCTCGTAGCTCAGCACCAGGTCACCCTTCGCTGCATCCCAGCGTGACTGCACGGTCCCGGCCAGGACCTCGACCGCTGGTGCGCTCGCGTAGCGCAGCACCGTCTCGCCGGCCATGCCGTCGCGCCCGTGCAGCAGCGCGATATCGCGCTCGCCGTCGCGCAGGTGCGTCTGCAGTTCGGACGTCGAGTACACCAGGCGCTGGCGCTCCATGTCGTAGGACGCCAGCAGCATGCGCGCATCCTGGCCGCGCACGCTCGCGGCGATCGTGTAGTCGCCGTCACGCGTGGCCAGCCTGACGCTGAAGCGCTCCTCGCCCTGGCCGTCGGCCGGATTGTGGGCCGCGAACACGATATGGGTGCCCAGGCGCCGGTTGATGTTGTGATAGACCTTGACCTTGCCGCCCTCTGCAGCCAGCGGGGGCCCTTTGTCCATTTCGGCGAGCACGGCTTCGGCGGCCTGGACGAACATGCCCTGCTGCTTGAGGGCGTAGGCTTTCTCGCGCAGGCCGCGGTCTTCCGAGATCGCCGCGCCGTAATCGTACGAGGTGTACACGACCGGCCCCGCCAGCCAGCCCCAGGACGTGCCGCCGAAGGTCATGTAGACATTGTGGATCGTGATCCGGTTGATCAGGTTGGTGCCGTAGAACACCCGCTGGTAGCCCTTGCCCTGGCGCTCGGCCGTGCAGGCATAGGTGCCGTTCGAGCCCCAGTAGTCGAACCAGCCGCCGCCCAGTTCCGCCGCAAAACCAGGCGTGCCGGGCGAGGACAGCGCGCCGGCGCGCGGGCCTGGCGCTGCGTAGATGCCCCAGTCCGGGGCCTTGTTGGCGCCGGCCGGGTTGGCGTGCACGTCGCAGCTGCCGCCTGGATAGCCGTCAAAGGCATACATATCGGTCGGACCGGGGTTGGCCCAGGGCGCGGTCGAATTCTTGGGCGTCCAGTCGGGCAGGCGCCCGGCGGCGTTGTGAAAAAACGGGACCGTGATGCCGTCCTGGCGCGCCTTGCGCGCGAGGTGCGCCATCTGGCGCACGTGCTTCGGCTCGACCTTGCCCAGTTCATTCTCGAGCTGATAAGCGATCACGGTGCCGCCGCCATCGGTCACCTGATGGCGCGCGATGATCGCGTTTACCTGGGTCATCCACTCGTCGACCGCGGCCAGATAGACCGGATCGTCGGTGCGCGCCTCGCCGCGGTTGCGGAACATCCAGCCCGGATAACCACCGCCCGTCAGCTCGGAATTGATGTACGGGCCGGTGCGCGCAATGATGTACATGCCCTCTTCCTTCGCGATTTCCAGCGCGCGCTCGACGTTGCGCACGCCCGAGAAGTCGTACACGCCCGGCGCCGGCGAATGGTAGCCCCAGTCGAAATAGAACGCTACGCCATTGAAGCCCAGCGCCTTCATCTTCTGCATCACGTCGCGCCACAGCGACGGATTGGGCAGGCGAAACGGATGGATCTCGCCCGACCACACCACCACCCGCTTGCCGTCGATCTTGAGCGAATACTGGTCCCAGGCCACCTGCTTCGGTGACCCCTTGCGCGCGGTAGCGGCCGAGAACAGCCTGGCCTCGTCCTGCATCGCCCCGAAGCCGGACACCATTGCCGCCGTGCCTTTCAAGGCGCGCCGTTCGCCCCAGGTACGCCCGCCATCGGCGCTGTCGGCATGCCAGGCACGGGCCTGCGCGTCGCTGCCATACAGGCGCAGCGCCGATCCATGGCGCACAAATGCCGACACCGTCACGTCCTTGCCGAAACCGGCCAGCGTGGCCCCGACGCGCCACGGCCCGGCCAGCGCAGGGGCCCGCACCAGCACGAGCTGGCCGCCTTGCTGCGCGCGCGCCACCGCCAGATAGCCGTCACCATCCGCCAGCACCACGGCGCCGGCATGGCCGGCCAATCCCTGCAGCGCTTGTGCCGCCGGCCAGTCCTGCAACGCCGCATCGGGCGTGACGACCTGCGCGCCGCTGTCCGACCCCAGCACCAGGTGTAGCCGCCCGTCACGGTCGCGCACCCAGCCCGGCCTGGCCGCGCCGCCCGCAGGCACGTCGCGCACGAATTCCCACTGCCGCAAATTGCTTGACCGCGCCAGGCCAACGCCACCGGCGCCGTTCGCATAGGCGAGGTAGTAACGACCATCGGTGTGGCGCACCAGCGCCGGGTCACGCAGCACGCCAGCGGGCGGGGTCCAGGTTTCCGATGCCAGCGACGTGAAGTCGACGCCGTCGTTCGACGCCAGGATGCTCAGCACGTTGGCCGCACCGGCGCTCAGCGCCGGCATCAGGATGACCTGGCCCGCGGCGTCCCCGGCCTTGGCGGCGAGGGCCGCGGCCTCCAACCCCGACCCCTGGGGAATGCCCAGTTCCTGCGCCGCGGCGACCCCGCACAGCGCAGCGCCAGCCGTGGCCAATGCCGCCGCCATGCTGCGCATCGTATATTCATCCATCGTGTCAAGCCACTTCATACCGCACTCCTTTGCTGCAAATCTTCATCAAGACGGGCGGGATGGTCGCGCCGCGCCGCAAAAAACATCAATCCGCAACTGGCGCGCCGAAATCCGGCATGCCATCTGCGCGCCAAGTGATCGGCTGCGCGCGCGTATGCCGGTTCGGGTCGCGCAGTGGCTCACCGACGATCTCGCGGAAGTTGCGCGCATGGTAGACCAGGATATCGGTCTTGCCGTCAAGGCTGGTGGTGAAGCTGTTGTGGCCCGGGCCGTACTGGCCGTTCTCCTCGCTGCTGCGCAGCACCGGGACTGGCGACTTGGTCCAGGACGCGGGATCGAGCAGGTTCGCGTCGTCGCGCGCGCTGACCAGGCCCAGCGCGTAGTTGGCGTCGGTGGCGCTGGCCGAATACGTCAGCAGCACGCGGCCATGTTTGACCAGCACCGCCGGCGCTTCGTTGACGTGGTGGCCGATCTGTTCCCAGGGAAGGTCGGGTCGCGTGAGCAGCACTGCCGGCTGACGGATCGCCAGCGCACCGTCCATGCGCGCCAGGTAGATATTGGTCCCCTTGCTGCCGTCGGGCGCGCCCTGGGTCCAGGCCAGGTAGCGCTGGCCGCGGTGCGCGAAGGTGGTCGCGTCGAGGGCGAAGCTTTCCCAGCCCGTCCTGAGCTGGCCGCGCTCGATCCATTCGCCTTCCAGCGGATTGTCGGCGCTGTTTTCGAGCACGTACAGGCGGATCTCCCACACCTTGTCGGCGCGGCCGGCGCTGAAGTAGAGGTACCACTTGCCGTCGATCCGGTGCAGTTCCGGCGCCCAGATGTGGGCGCCCATCTCGCCACTGGCGTGCTTGCGCCAGACCACGTTCGCCTCGGCCTTGCCCAGGTCGTTCAGGCTGCGCGCGCGGCGCACCTCGATGCGGTCGTATTCGGGCACCGTGGCCGTGAAGTAGTACCAGCCGTCCGGCTGCAACGTAACATGGGGATCGGCGCGCTGCTGCACCAGCGGATTGGCGAAGCGGGGTTCGGTCGGCGGCGTGCCCGCGACCTGGCAGCCGGCCAGCGCCAGCAGCATGCCCAGCGCGGGAAGGTAGGCAATATGCATCGTGTCCTCTCAAACGAAAAAGCCAGCCACCCGGAGATGACTGGCTGCAGACAGACAGGCAGGAATCAGATCTTGACGCCCAGGGTCAGGAAGTAGCGGCGTCCCGACCAGGCCAGTTCGTTGACACGAAACGGGTCGCCGGCGTCGGTGCGCTGCGATTCGTCGGTCAGGTTTTTGCCTTCGAGCGAGAGCGACACGCGGTCGTTGAAGCGGTACTGGATCTTCGCGTCGAGAAAGCCCGTCTGTTCCTGGAACACCGGGTTGCCCGAGACATCGTTGCTACCAGTGAAGAAGCGGTCGCGCCAGGTGTATGCCAGGCGCGCATTGATCGGACCCTGGTCGTACCACAGCGAGAGGTTGTACGCGCTCTTGGACATGCCCGGGTAAGGCAGGACGGTGCCGTCGAGGATATTCAGGCGCTCGGTACCCGCTGCATACTTGTAGTCCATGCGGGTGTAGTTCGCGTCCACGCCGAAGCCGCCCAGCCAGCCTGGCAGGAAAGTCAGCGCCGTGCGGCCCGCGAGCTCGATGCCCTTGGTGGTCGCGCCCTCGCCATTGACGGCCTGGGTGACGTTGAAGCGCTGGCCATTTTTGAACAGGTCCACGTCGCGCGTCAGCACGCGCTCGATCACGTAGCTCGAGATGTCCTTCTCGAACAGCGCCAGCGACAGCTGGCTGTCACGGGTCGGGTAGTACTCGAGGCTGAAATCGGTGTTGGTGGAGCGGTACGGCTTGAGGTCGGGATTGCCGGCCGTGCAGGTGTCCACGCCTTCGCCGCCGAACTGCGGGTTACCGCTGTTCAAAACGCAGGTGGCGTTCGGCGCCAGCAAGTCCATGCGCGGCCGCGCCATCGCCTTGGCCCAGCCGACACGCGCCAGGAACTTGTTGTCGATGAACCAGAAGGCGCCATTGAAGCTAGGCAGCCAGTCATGGTAGGTATTATCGACCGTCGACACCGCGTTGCTCACGACGACGTCGGTGAAGGTGGCCGAACCGGGCGAGGTGGCGGTGCGCACCGCGTAGCGTGACAGGCCCGACGAGCTGTTGTCGGTACGGGTGTAGCGCATGCCGAAGTTGCCGTCGACCTCGTAACCAAAGAGCTGGGTCGCATAATCCAGGCGCAGGTAGGTTGCGGCGATCTTTTCCTTCACGCCGAATGCCGGGATCTGCGCATACGTCTTGCCATCGCTGCCGGGCGCGTTGTACAGGTAGTCGTGGTTGAAGGCCGAGGTGTCGAAGAACGGGACCGCGTTCGCATACACCGGCGACATCCAGCCCGACGGCAGGCCCTTGACGTCGCCCAGCCCGCCGAAGAAGGTGCCCGGCGAGCGACCGCTGACGGCGCTGATCAGCGTCGCCATCTGCGCCGCGTTGAGATAACTGGTGGCGAAGCCCGAATTGATGAACGACTGTGCGTCGTTCGGACGCTGCGCGCCGCCGGTGTAGAGCGGATCGTAAATCGCGGTCTGGTTGACGTTCGCACCGCGCACGTTGATGTCGTCGGCCGTCGAACTCAGGTTGGCGCCATTGCTGGCCAGGAAGCCGCCACCGTTGTACTGCGTCGATTCGGCACGACGTGCCTGCGCGCCGAAGTGCACCCTGGTGAAGAATGGCGTGGACAGCCGGTAGCGCAGGTCGATCTTGGCCTGGTCTTCGCTGTTCTTCGTTTCGCTCGGGCGGTATTGCAGCTGCGCCTGGACGTAGGAAGCCGGATCATCCGGGCTGTAGCCGGCCGGGAAGGTAAAGCGCGGCAGGCCTTGCTCGTCCAGCGTCACTTTCAGGCCCGGTGCGTTCTGGGTCAGCGAGATGTTGTTGCTGTCGCTGTCGTACAGCGATTTCGAGGTGCCGAACAGGCCATCGATCTCCAGGCGGTCGCGCTTGAAGTTGAAGCCCGAGGTGGTATAGCGCGAATCGATATCGAGCTGGAAGTCGCGCGACGAGGTGCCGAACGCGCCCTGCCCGCCCTGGCCGGCAGCGAACAGGCAGTTGCCGACCGTGTAGGACGTGACATGATGATTCGTGATCACCATGTCCGATGGCGTCGTGGTGGGCGCATTGCAGCGGCCGACAGTACTCGGCACGCCGGTGGCCGGGTTGTAGACCGGCGCCGTGCCGGTGTTGGCCAGGCGCGAGGCATTCGGGAAGTCGGTACCGAAGTTGCGGTCGTTCAGGCGCTGGCGCTGGATATTGGCCTGGTAGCTGACCCACGCATTGAGGTCCTTGCTGAATTCGTACTGCGCGGTGACCTCGCCTGACGAGCGCTTGTGGTCGCGGGTCCAGATGCCGTAGCGCGCGATGCCCGGCGAGTAGTCGTACCACTGGCTGAGACATGCGGTGCGCTGCGCGGTGGTGAGGCCGGCCGCCGAGCAGCCGGCCTGGTCGCCAATCGCCGCCAGCGCCGCGTCGCGGCTGACCACCGTCTTCTCCGCTGAGCGGTCCCAGTCCTGGATGAAGCGCCACGACGTGTTGCGGGCGTAGTCGTTGCGCGTATGGACCTTGTCGTAGACGAAGTTGGCCATCAGGCCCAGCTTGCCGTCCAGGTACTTGTCGGCCATGTACAGGTTAGCGCGCGGCTGCACGCCGCCGCGCGAGGTCGCGTGTTCGGCCGAGATGCTGGTGCCGATCGTCGGCTCCTTGAAGTCGAGCGGCTTGCGCGTCTTGATCGACACCGAACCGCCCACGCCGCCTTCGGTCATGTCGGCGGTGATGCCTTTATAGACGTCGATCGAGCCAATCAGCTCCGAGGCGAGTTCGCGCAATTCGGCGCCCCGGCCGGCGCCGCCACCGGTACTGAGCACCGACATGCCGTTGATCTCGATGCGGTTCAGGTCAGGCTCGACGCCACGGATCGACACTTGCGAACCTTCGCCGAAATCGCGCGAAAGCTGCACGCCGGTCACGCGCGACAGCGCTTCACCGACGTTCTTGTCAGGGAACTGGCCGATGTCTTCGGCCACGATCGAGTCAGAGACAGTGCTGGCGCGCAGCTTGCGGTCGATGGCCGAAGCCACCGAGCGGCGCGTGCCCGCGATGTGGACCACGGCGGGCGCGGTTTGCGCGTCGCTGATGGTGGCTGGCGCGGTACTGGCCGCAGGCGCCGGGGTCGCCTGCGCGCCTTCCTGGGCCATCGCGCCGTGCGCAGCCAGAACGGCAATCACTGTGGCTACCGCTCGCGCGCAGCGGGTCGGGTGAAGCACTTGCGTGCGTGTCGTTACATGATTCATCAATCGTCTCCATGGGCTCTGTTATCGGTGTACTGCTCGGCCTTGAAAACATTCTATGTGTGGAGCGTTGCGACATTCCATGAAGCCTTGAAAGAATCATGTACCTGAGCGATATGCGCGTGCGCTGGCCATTTCGCTCAACATCGTGACCGATCGCGCTGGCCGCATTGACGCTCGCGCGAAATCGCCCGGTAATGGCGCTCCGACGTTCTTCCTGTTTACCCACGACCATGAGCAAACCATTCCGACGCATCCTCCTCACCGGCGCAGGCGGCAACCTGGGCCGCCGCCTGCGCGAACGCCTGCATGCTTTTGCCGACATCGTGCGCCTGGCCGACGTGGCCGATATCGGCCCCGCGGGCCCTGGCGAAGAGGTCGTGCAATGCGACCTGGCCAACCGCGACCAGGTGATGCGGATGTGCGACGGCGTGGACGCCGTCCTGCACTTTGGCGGCGTGTCGACCGAGGTCGAATTCGCACCGATCATGCAGGCCAATATCCTGGGACTGGTCAACCTGTACGAAGCCGTGCACAAGCTGGGCATCCGGCGCGTCGTTTTCGCCAGCAGCAACCACACGATGGGCATGTACGAAACGAGCCAGCGCGTCGACGCTGGCATGCTGCCGCGCGCGGACGGCTATTACGGCCTGTCCAAGGTGTGGGGCGAGAACCTGTCGCGCTATTACTGGGACCGGTTCAAGGTGGAGACGGTGTGCATCCGCATCGGCTACTGCTTCCCGGAGCCGGTCACGCACCGCCAGATGGTGACCTGGCTGAGCCTGGACGACCTGGTCGAACTGCTGCGCCGCGCGCTGGTGACGCCGCGCGTGGGCCATACGATCGCCTTCGGCGTGTCCGATAATCCGGGCCGCTGGTGGGACGACCGCGAGGCGCGCCACCTGGCGTTCCAGGCGAAGGACAGTTCGGCGCCGTTCACCGTGGACGCAGGCCAGCGGTTCGCCTTCCCGCCGGAGGATGACCTGAGTACTTTCCTGCAGGGTGGGATATTCGTGACCACGGGCCCCAGGTATCCGGCTTGACCATTGCGCTGTCAATCAATCACCAGATTGAGTGGTCATGCCTGCGGCAGTGGACGTGCCGCAGAGTACTATTGGTATCCCGGCGTACCGATACAGTGCACTGGGGGCGATGGCCGCGCGCCGCGTCAGGCAGATAACAGCAGGCGGGACGCTCGTACCCGGCCGCACAGAGACAGCGAATTCAATGACCCCATTCACCACCCTCGACACCTTCGTATTCCTGGTCTACTTCGTGGCCATCTCGGCCTACGGCATCTGGATCTACTGGCGCAAGAAGCGCACCACCGGCAAGGCCACGCACGATTTCTTTCTGGCGGAAGGATCGCTGACCTGGTGGGCCATCGGCGCGTCGCTGATTGCCTCGAACATCTCGGCCGAGCAATTCATCGGCATGAGCGGCTCGGGCTACCGCATCGGCATGGCGATCGCCGT
The DNA here is from genome assembly GCF_039123635.1 of Massilia sp. MP_M2. Taxonomy (NCBI): domain Bacteria; kingdom Pseudomonadati; phylum Pseudomonadota; class Betaproteobacteria; order Burkholderiales; family Oxalobacteraceae; genus Massilia; species Massilia sp. MP_M2. The sequence continues at coordinate 16,665 of NZ_JBCHJF010000015.1, read as the reverse complement.
GTACGAGCTGATGGCGGCGCTGACGCTGGTGATCGTGGCCATCTTCTTCATGCCGGTCTATCTCAAGAACCGCATCTACACGATGCCGCAGTTCCTCGAACAGCGCTACGGCAAGGCGGTGGCCACGACGATGGCGATCTTTTGGCTCGGCCTGTACGTGGTGGTCAACCTGACCGCCATCCTGTATCTCGGCGCACTGGCGATCAGCAGCATCGCGGGCCTGGACGTGATGGCCTGCATGCTGTTCCTGGCGGTGTTCGCGACCATCATTACCCTCGGCGGCATGAAGGTCATCGGCTATACCGATGTGATTCAGGTGCTGTGTCTCGTGATCGGCGGCCTGGTGACCACCTGGATCGCGCTCGACCTGGTAGCAGCGCTGGCCGGTGGCCAGGGCGCCATCCGCGGCATGAGCGAACTGTACCTGCGCGCGGGCGAGCACTTCGACATGATCCTCTCGCGCGACGATCCGCATTACATGGACCTGCCGGGCATGTCGACCATCATCGGCGGCATGCTGATCGTGAACCTGAACTACTGGGGCTGCAACCAGTACATCATCCAGCGCGCGCTCGGCGCCAATCTGCATACTGCCCGCAAGGGCCTGCTGTTCGCGGCGTTCCTGAAGCTCCTGATGCCGGTGATCGTGGTCCTGCCAGGCATCGCCGCGTATGCACTCGACAAGTCGGGCACGCTGGGCGACGCGATGCGCGTCAATGGCGAACTCAATCCCGACCGCGCCTACCCGACCCTGCTCGCCCTGCTCCCGGCCGGCATCAAGGGCCTGGCCTTCGCGGCCCTGACGGCGGCGGTGGTCGCATCGCTGGCCGGCAAAGCCAACAGCATCGCCACGATCTTCACGCTCGACGTCTACCACAAGCACTTCAACCGCGAAGCCAGCGAGCAGCGCATGGTGTGGATCGGCCGCGTGTCGGTGGTCGTCTCGATGGCGCTGGCGGTCATGCTCGCGCCGCTGATGGGCATCGACAAGAAAGGCGGCTTCCAGTACATCCAGGAGTACACGGGCTTCGTCTCGCCCGGCATCCTGGCGATGTTCCTGCTCGGCTTCTACTGGCGCAAGACCACCGCCGCGGCGGCGATGTTCGCCACCATCGGCGGCCTGGTATTCTCGATCTTCCTGAAGTTTTTGCCGCTCGCGATGGACCTGGGCTTCCTGGCGCCGATCGGCTTCGCCGTCCAAAATGGCGCCGGCGTGTACGAGATCCCGTTCCTCGACCGGATGCTGATCGTGTTCGTCATGGTCGTCATCGGCATGGTTGTCATGAGCACGATGGCCCGGCAGGACGGCGCGCACAAGCGCATGCAGATCGACCGCACGCTGTTCCGGGTCGACCGCGGTTTCGCCCTGGGTTCGGCCGTGATCTGCGTGCTGCTGGTCGCCATCTACGGGTTCGGATGGTAGTCTGCCGATTATCAGAACCAGACAGGGCCCCATCATGTTCAATCCTTCCGACCATCCGCACCGCCGCTACGATCCGCTCGGCGGCGACTGGGTGCTGGTATCGCCCCACCGCGCCAAGCGGCCCTGGCAGGGGCAGCAGGAGGCCGTCGACCGCGCCGCCCGCCCGGCCCACGACCCCGGCTGCTACCTGTGCGCCGGGAACACGCGCGTCAACGGCGAGCGCAACCCCGACTACCAGGGCAGCCATGTGTTCGAGAACGACTTCGCCGCACTGACGCCCGACACACCCGACGCGCCGCCCGCTGCCGACCCGCTGTTCCAGAGCATGAGCGCGCGCGGCACCAGCCGCGTGATCTGCTTCTCGCCCGACCATTCGAAGTCGCTGCCGCAGCTGGCGCTGCCGGCGCTGCGTGAGGTGATCGATACCTGGTGCGCGCAGTCGGCCGAGCTGGGCGAGCGCTACCGCTGGGTTCAGGTCTTCGAGAACAAGGGCGCGGCCATGGGATGCTCCAATCCCCACCCGCACGGCCAGGTGTGGGCCACCAGCTTCCTGCCCGACCTGCCGGCGCGCGAAGACCGGCAGCAGCGCGCCTACTGCGCCGAGCATGGCCGCACGCTCCTGCTCGACGTGGTCGAGCGCGAAGCCGAAGCCCAGGAACGGGTCGTGGTGGCCACCGAACACTGGCTGGCCGTCGTGCCCTACTGGGCCGCGTGGCCGTTCGAGACCCTGCTGCTGCCGCGCTTTCCGGTGCGCCGCCTCGACGACCTGACCGCTGCCCACCGCACCGACCTGGCGCTCGCCCTCAAGCGCTTGACCACGCGCTACGACAACCTGTTCCAGACCTCGTTCCCATACTCGATGGGCTGGCACGGCGCCCCGTATGGACCGGATGACAATGCTGACGGCTGGCAGCTGCACGCCCATTTCTATCCACCGCTGCTGCGTTCGGCCTCCGTGCGCAAATTCATGGTGGGCTTCGAGATGCTGGCCGAAGCGCAGCGCGACCTGACGCCGGAGCAGGCGGCCGCGATGCTGCGCGCCGTGTCCGCGGACGTGCACTACCTCGATGCCCTCCCGACCGAACCCACCCTTTGACAACACGATGAGCGATTCCCTGACGGCCCGCGCGGCCGATGTCTTTCTGGCCGCGTTCGGCCAGCCACCAACGGTCAAGGTCCAGGCGCCAGGCCGCGTCAACCTGATCGGCGAGCATACCGACTACAACGATGGCCTGGTGCTGCCCTGCGCGATCGGCTACCGCACGGTGATCGTGGCGCGCGAACGCGACGACCGCCTGCTGCGGGTCGTGGCGGCCGACTACGACGACGCCGTCGACACGGTTTCGCTGGACGCGCCGATCGAACGCCTGGCCGCTCCGATGTGGGCCAACTACGTGCGCGGCGTGGTGCGTGAACTGCTGGCGCGCGAATCGGTGCACGGCGCCGCGCGCGGCATGGACCTCGCGATCGCGGGCGACGTGCCGCAGGGCGCCGGCCTGTCGTCGTCGGCCTCGTTATCGGTGGCGGTCTGCACCCTGTTCGCCACCCAGCCGGCGTTCCAGGACCTGACGCCGATCGAAGGCGCACTGGTCGCCCAGCGCGCCGAGAACGACTTCGTCGGCTGCAAATGCGGCAATATGGACCAGATCAGTTCGGCCTGCGGGGTCGCGGACCATGCGTTGATGATTGACTGCCGTTCGCTGGACGTCCGGCCGGTGCCGATCCCTGAGGGCGCAGCGATCATGATCGTCGAGTCGCACATCACGCGCGGCCTGGTCGACAGCGCCTACAACACGCGCCGTGAGCAGTGCGAGGCAGCCGCGCGCCACTTTGGCGTGTCGGCCCTGCGCGACGTCGACCTGGCCGACCTGCAGCTTCTCGGCACCGGCCTCGATCCGGTCGTGCTGCAGCGCGCGCGCCATGTGGTGAGCGAGAACGCGCGCGTGAAAGCGGCCGCGCTGGCACTCGCCGCCGGCGACCTTGCGCGCATGGGCGTGCTGATGGCCGAGTCGCACGTCTCGATGCGCGACGACTTCGAGATCACCGTGCCCGCCATCGACCACCTGGTCGAGATCATCAAGTCGGCGATCGGCGAGGCCGGCGGCGTGCGCATGACGGGCGGCGGCTTCGGCGGCTGTGTCGTGGCGCTGGTGCCGGAATCTCTGGTCGACGCGGCCCGCCTGGCCGTGGCGCGCGACTACCGCGCGCCCAATGGCGAGCTGGCCACCGTGCACGTGTGCCGCGCCGCTGCCGGCGCAGGCCCGGTCGAAGCGGCGTCTCCACCGCGCCAGCACCTTACAGCGTCACCTGCTTTCCATTGACGACGACATTCTCCAGGCGGACCCCGCTCGCGCCAGTGATGTCCGGGCGCGCGTCGGCCAGGGTCAGCGCGATATCCCTGAACACGATGTCGCTGATCTCGGTCTGGCCTGGATTCGGGGCGATCTTGCCGAAGCCGCCGTAACGTCCCTTGATGCCCACCAGACTGAGATTACGTACAATCGACTTCGGCGGCGGCGCACCTTTCAGGTCGACATACTGCGTCCACGGCTGCACCGACACGATCGCGCCACGCGGCGAGTCGAGCGTGAGGTTGCGCAGGTGGATATTCTCGTAGTGCTGGGGCGTGTCCGGCCGCAGCTTGAGCACCGCCACATTGAGCACCTGGCCGGTCACACGGCAATCCTCGACCAGCACGTCGCGCACCAGTGTCGCTTCGCTGCCGAGCGTCATGACGCTGTGCCCGCGCCGGAATTCGCAGTTGCGCACACGGATATCGACCACGGGCGGGCTGTCCTTGTCGTCCAGTGCGAACGGGCCTTTCGAGCCCTTGGCAGCGATGCAGTCGTCGGTCACCGAAAAGTAGCAGCCGTCGATCGTCACGCGCTGACAGCTGTCGAGGTCGATCCCGTCGGTGCTGGGCGCCTGCTGGTAGTCGTCAGGCACCACGAAGCGCGCATTTTTCACCAACACATCCTGGCAGCGGTACAGGTGCAGGTTCCAGAACTGCGAATCCTTGAATGTCACGCCTTCGACGATGACGCCGCGTGAGCGCTCGATCAGCGCCAGGCGCGCGCGCGGGACGTTGATGTTCGGGAAGTTGCCCGGGTCTCGGGCCGCGTTGCGCAGCTTCCAGAACTGGTCCCAGATCGGGCGCCCGGCGCCATCGAGCGTGCCTTCGCCGCTGATACGGAAGTGATCGCACCCATTGGCATTGATCAGGGCCGGATTGAAGTGCGGGGCAAAGTGGCCCTCGATCCGGGTGCGCCCGGCCGGAAAATGCGTCAGGTCCGTCGAGCATTTCAGGACCGCTCCCCTGGCCAGGTGCAGGTTGACCTGCGGCTTGAAGAACAGCGCGCCGCTGACGAACACGCCGCGCGGCACGACGACCGTACCGCCGCCGCTAGAGGCCAGGGTATCGATGGTCTTCTGGATGGCGCCGGTGTTGACTGTCCTGTCGTCGGGCACGGCGCCGTGGGCCGTGATGTCGGCCTGCCTGCCACCAGCGCCCAGGGCCGGAAACGCAGCCAGGCACAAGGGCGTGGCCAGGAGCGACATGGTGGTGCGGCGACGGCTGGAACAAGGCGTGGACATCTCAGGCTTTCTCTGTGGGGGTTTGTCGTGGAAGATCATGGCCGCAGCGTGCGGTGCTGGCGCGCCTGCGCATGCGCCTTCATGAAGTCCGATGCGAACAGTTCACACCAGGCGCGCAGGGCCAGGTCGGCAGCGAGCTGCACGAAGCGCCGCCGGGCCGGGAGGAAGGTGGGCAAATCACGTCTCCATCATCACTATGGGTGCGATGGAGTATGCAACCGCGCCGCCCAGCGGTCGCTGCTTGGTCAGCAATAATCATCTGGACGATCGATTCTCCCCCCCGGGGCCAGCCACGGGCCTGTGCGTCAACCGTTGACGGCGCGCTGGCGCCGCAGCGCCAGCAGTCCCGCCAGCCCACACAGCAGCAGCATCGCACTGGCCGGCTCGGGCACGGCAGTCGCCTGCACGATGCTGAACGACAGCAGCGGCGAATCGTCGAGCTGGCCAGGATTGTAGACATCCCAGTCGCTCCAGTCGTACAGGCCGTTCATCCCGGCCAGGTCGAGCGTCAGCGACGTACCCAGGTCGACGAGGGTCAGGTAAAAGCCGGCGTCATGGCCACCCGGATCGGCGGGATTGGTATTGCTCAGAAAGATCCACGGCTGGGGCTCGTCCTGGCCCAGGTTCCAGACACGGTCGATGGCGACGGTGCGTACCAGGTCGACCAGCGTGCCCTGGACCGCCGTGACGTGCGTGGACGCGCTGCTGTCGTAGTAGAACTGCCCGTCAAACGTGCCGTCGCGCCAGGTCGCCTTCAGGTCGTACCAGCCAACTGGCGCCGCCCAGGCGGAGTGAAAGAGCATGTACAGCACCATCGCGAATAGCATGTGAAGCTTTTTCATGGGGTTACCTTGTCATCAAAAGAGGAAAGAGAACGGCTTACGGCACCGTCAGTTCGTCGAGATTGCCCAGGCCCTGGCCGGTCGATTCGAAGCGCAGCGTGTTGTCCTGGCCGGCGGCCAGGTTCACGCTCGCGCTCATCGTCAGCCAGTTGTTCCAGGCGCCGGTCGGGCGGAAGGTGACCGGCTGCGCGGTCCCGTTCACGCGCAGCACGCCCGTGCGTGGCGTCGGATTGCCGTTGGCGTAGCGGATCATGATGGTGGTCACGCCGCCCGCACCGCCGTTGATGCGCTGGAACTGCGCGCTGCCGCCTTTTAACGGAAAGTTGAGAAAGCCGATGTGGCGAAAGCCCGGGCGGTCGGTCATGACCTGCACATTGCCACCGACAATCGCGGTCTCGGCCTGCACGGCGCCGCTGCCGTCAAACGGCACGTGCACCGGCGCCTGCGGGAACGCCGTCGCGCCATGCCCCAGGTAAAAACTCGGGTGCGGCGGCTGGTTGTAGCCGGCGTTCTGGCCCGCCACCTGGCTGCGGTACTGCGGGTCGTGCATCAGGGTCGTGATGCGGGTGCCGGTGGGGATCGTGGTGCTGTAGATCTGCAGTTCCGTGTTGCTGCTGTTGCGCAGCACGATCTCTTCGCGCCAGTCGCCGAACAGATCTGCGCTCAGCACCGGCGTCGCCTTGGTGCCGTTGTTGGTCGTGGCGCCGTTGGCTGCGCCGTCGATGAGCGTGGCCAGGGTCCGGGTCGCCGGATCCCACTTCTGCACCGCGGCGCCGCTGACGACTTCGCGCAGCAGGTCGCCGTCCCACCAGGCGCCGAAGTTCATGGAATTGGGCGGCGTCGCGTTGATCAGTTGGCCAGTGGCGCTGCGCAGGCCGCCGCGCGAGGCCCAGCATTCGGTGCCAGCGTAGGCCGGATCGATATCGAAGCACACGCCGCGGCCCACGTCCGCATTGGCGCCGCTCGCGCCCCAGATCAGCGCCCCCGTGGCCGCGTCGTGCATGCCGGAGCCGTTGGCGCCATAGGATGACGGGCTTTCGTGGATCATGTAGATCTGCTGGCCCGCGCGGTTCGGGTCGAACTTGCCGAAGTGGAGCGCGTCGCCATGGCCCAGGCCCGTCGTGTAGAGCAGCTGGCCATAGCTGTCGATCGTCGCCGCGCCGTACACGATGTCGTCGCGGCCGTCGCCATTGGCGTCGCCGGTTGCGAACCAGTGGGCGCCCTGGCCGCGCGCGGCCGCCCCGGCGACGTCGGTATCGAAGACCCAGCGGCTGCTCAAGACGCCGTCGCGCCAGTCCCAGGCCGCGATCACCGCGCGCGTGTAGTAACCGCGCGAGAAGACGGCGCTCGGGCGGTTGCCATCGAGATTGGCCACGCCGCCCAGGAAGCGGTCGACCCGGTTGCCGTAGTTGTCGCCCCAGGCGGCCACGCTGCCGCGCGCCGGCAGGTAATTTGCCGTCTTCATGGCCGCGCCGCTCAAGCCGTTGAACACGGTCAGAAATTCCGGCCCCGTGAGGATGTAGCCGTTCGGGCTGCGATGGTCGGCCGTGGCCGAGCCGATGACCACGCCCTTGCCATCGACGGTACCGTCGGCCGTCTTGGCCATCACCTCGGCCTGGCCATCGCCATCGAAGTCGTAGGCCACGAAGGTGGTGTAGTGGGCGCCGGCGCGGATATTTTTGCCCAGGTCGATGCGCCACATGCGGGTGCCATCGAGCTTGTAGGCGTCCAGGTAGGTGTTGCCCGTGTAGCCGGACTGCGAGTTGTCCTTGGCGTTGGTCGGTTGCCACTTGACGATGATTTCGTAGGCGCCGTCGCCATCGAGGTCGGCTGGTGCGCCGTCGTTGAGCTCATAGGTGTAGGCCACGCCGTCTGGCGTGGTGCCCGATGTCGGCGCCTGCACCGGGATCGACAGATAGGGCTTGTTCCAGGTGGCGCCTGCAGCGACGCCCGCCTGTTCCACGCCGCCGACGACGGCGCGCACCGTGTAGGCATGCGCTGTCGTCCCGGACGGATCGGTGTAGTTCAGCGCATCGAGCGGCGCGGCGTTCAGGCGCGTGGCCCCGCGGTACAGATTGAAACGCGTGCCGGGCGCATCGAAGGCGAGCTGGCGCCAGCTGATGAATACGCCGGCGCCAACACCGGCACCGGCACTGATGGCGACGGCGCCCCGGTCCAGCCGTTCGATCTGCTTGCCCGGGATGGTGATGACGGCGCTCGCACTACCGGCTGCGGCCGCGGCCAGCAGTGCGAGCAGGAAGTACGAGGCTCTAGCTTTATTTTGGATCATTTTGTCTCCGTTAGCTAACGATTGGTGATGCCTGCGTATGCCTGAATTGCGCTGCCCGGGTCAGGACGGCCCGTTGAAAAAAAGGTCGAGAGGTCGTGGCGCTAGTCAGCGTTCGAGGCTGCCTGTCAGCGCGCCCAGCTGCGCCTGCGCAGTGACACCGGCGCGTGGCCCCGTGATGCGCACCAGCACACTGGCGACGCCTGCCTCGAGCGTTGCGACAGCGCTGCCGACGATCTGCGCGCCATGAATTGCGGAGAACGCGACTTCGCGGCCGCTCGCGGGCACCGTGGTGCCGCGCGCGTCGAGCACGCGTGCGCGCAGGAACACCAGGTCGCCCTCGGCCACCGGCACGCCCATGTCGTCGAGCGCAAGCGCCAGCGATGCTGGCGCTTGCGGCGTGCGCACGCGGTGCTCGGCCACGAGACGGCCCTTGGTATACGCGCGCGCCACCAGTTCGCCAGGAACGAACCCGCCCGTCTCGAATTCCAGCGGCGGATGCGCCAGGTGCGGGTGGGTTGTCGAAGATCCGCTCTTCAGACGGCCCACCGGCTTGCCGTTCAGGCGCAACTCGACTGCGTCGGCATTCGAGAACACCCGCACGCGCGGCGCCGAACCGGCCTGCCAGTAACTGGCGATGAAGACCATCGGGCCGCCGCCCCACTGCGGCCCGTGTTGCGGCCCGCGCTCCACTGCGCTTCTCTGCGAGCGGAAGAACTGGGCCGCAAACTTGGGCAGGCGCTCGATGCTCAGCGCGCCCGATTCTTCCAGATCGGGCGCATAGCCGCGCGCGTAATCGAACATGACCCAGTAACCGTCGGCGAAGGCCGGCGTGGCGGCATTGTCGTCGCGGGCCTCGGCCACGTTGCGGGCCTGCTGCAGCAGGCGCGCTTCACCCTGCCCCAGGCTCTGGCGGCTGGAGCGGTCGGCCGGCTTGAGGTCGGCCCAGGCGGTCTGGTTGAAGCCCGCGTTCATCGCGTAGTACTCCCAGTCGCCGTATTCCGAGACGATCAGTGGCTTGGCCGGCAGCGGATGCCTGCTGCCAATGCGGTGCTGGCGCGCCTGCAGGTACAGGTCATAGGTCTGCGGCACCCAGCCGGCCGAGTGGGCCTGGTCGCCCGGGTATTCGGCGTGCACCGTCGCGTGCAGCGCCTTGATCAACGGGTCCGGCATCTGCGTCTCGTTGAGCGAACATTCCCAGGCCACGACGCTCGGGTGGTTGCGGTCGCGCCGGATCATGTCGGCGCAGGTTTGCACCACCTGGCGCGCAAACGCCGGGTCCGGGTTGTGGAACTGCCAGCCGGGGATCCCCGGCAGCACCATCAGCCCGAGTTCGTCGGCCGCGCGCATGAAGGCCGGCGACTGCGGATAGTGCGACAGGCGCACAAAGTCGAAGCCGTAGCGCTTGATCAACAGCGCGTCGCGCGCATCGGCCTGCGGCGAGAGCGCGTAGCCGACATACGGGTATTCCTGGTGCCGGTTGACGCCGCGCAGCTGCAGCGGCTCGCCATTGAGCAGCAGCCGCGCGCCCTCGAAGGCAAGGCGGCGCACGCCGATGCGGTGCGTCACCGCATCCAGGCCTGCCGCTGAGGTGACCGTCGACGCAAGCGCGTACAGATTGGGTTCCCTGGGCGACCACAGTTTCGGCCGTTTCAGCGCGATCGACAGCGTGACGTGGCGGCGTTCGCCGGCCGCCAGGCGCACCTGTTCCTGCGCCGTGCCCACCGCCTTGCCTTGCCACGCCAGCGCGTGCCGCAGCGTGACCAGTTGCACGGCGTCCGACGTGTTCGCGACCTCGGTCTTGACCTGCACCACGGCCGCCACCTTGCCCGCCTTCGGATACGTGACGAACACGCCGCCGCCGCCCGGGGTGTTCGACAGCATCTCGTCCGTGATGTGCACCTCCGGCTTGATCATGAGCCGCACGTCGCGGTAGATGCCGCCGTGCTGGATGTAGTCGAGGTCCTTGAGCGGCTTGGGACCGGTGACCGGGTTGTCCTCGTTATTGGCGCGCACGACGAGTTCATTGACGCCGCCGGCGTTCAGGGCCGCGGTGATGTCGAACGCAAACGGCAGGTAGCCGCCCAGGTGCTGGCCCAGGTGCGTGCCGTTCAACCAGACGTCGGCCACGTTCATGACGCCCTCGAAGCGCAGGATCGCGCGCTCGCCCGGGCGCAGCGTTACGTCGAGCCGCTTCTTGTAGTACGCCGTGCCCTGCCAGGGCGCCGTGGGCGCGCGCGGCTCGAGCCGCGCTGCGTGCGGGAGGTCGACCCGGGTCCAGGCGCCGGCCGACACCTGCTCGGCGCTGGCGATCTGGCGGTCATCAATGCGGTAGAACTGCCAGCCCGCGTTCAGGTTCATGTCGGCGGCATGCGCATGGGCGAGCAATCCAAACCACAGCGGCAGCAGGCGCACGGCGGCCTTGCGCAGGCGCGCTGCGCCGGCGAAATCGAAGAAGGTCATGGTGGTGGTGTTGAAGCAGCTGGAGCGGATTGCCAGTCTAGGTACATCCCGCCAAGCGTCGCAAGCGATATCGTCGCGGCGCATGAAACACTCACGGTTTTGAGATTTTCGACCGCGCCGCATGGACGCGGGGCGTGCTCAGTCGCGCACCAGGCTCACATCGTCCAGGCTGAGCCAATCGCCTTCCTTGCCTTCCGAGTAGACGCCGACCTGGACGCTGCCGGTAGTGACCCGGATGCCGGGCAGCGTGACTTCGGTCCACTGTTCCAGCTGGTCCGGCAGGGCCAGCGCGATCGTCGCGCCGCCGTGGCCGGCCGCGTACAGGCGCGCGACGCGCTGGCCGCCGCTGCTCCTGATCCACGCTTTCAGGGTGTAGCTGCCGTTGGGCAGCGTCACGTTCTGGATCGCGCTTCCCATCGTCTGCCCCGGATGGCGCAGGGTCAAGGCCCACTTGCTGGCGCGGCCGCCCGCGGTGTTCATGAATGGCGCGTCGCCCTTCAGGCTGGTCCAGCTGCTGACCCACCCGGCCACGCTCGTCTGGCGCACCCGGTCCGCCTCGAAGCCGGGATTGCGCACATAGTTGTTGCCCTTGCCGACCTCCCATGTGCCCCTGGGCGCGTCGAGCACGAATTCGCTGAGCGAATTGAACCTGGGGACCGCACCGTCGAAGGACAGTGGCGCCCAGACGTTGTAGCCGTGGCCATTGCCGACAAAATTGCTCCAGCGGTCGCCCGCATACAGCACCGTGGTGCCGGCGCTGCCGTGCACAGGGATGAAGAAACCGTTCTGCGACACGTGCGAAAAGTCCGCTTCAGTGCCCTCGATGATCTTCTCCGGCGTGAACGGCCCGGTGATGTTCGGCGACGTCATGTAGAAGCTGCGCGACGCGTTCCAGCCGTGCAGGTCGGATGAGCAGAAGTAGTACAGGCCCTTGTACTTGAACATCGCATTGCCTTCGCGCCCGCCGGCTGGCGCGCTGTAGATGTGCGTCGCGGGTTCGACCGCCAGGTAGTCGCTCGTGCGCAGCGCCGCCACGTACAGCTGGCGGCGGTCGCCATTGTTGCTGAAGATGAGGTAAGGCTTGCCGTCGTCGTCGATGAAGACGGTCTGGTCGCCCGAGGTCGGCGTGGCCACGTTATCGATGCGCGCCTGCAGCCGCTCGAAGACGAACGGACCGGCCGGACTGTCACTCGTGGCAAACAGCACGCCGCCACCCGTGCCCTTGCTGCTGTACTGGGTGATCAACACGTACTTGCGGGTCTGTTTGTTGTACACCACGCCCATGCGGCCAAGCCAGGCATTCGGGTCGTACTGCTGGCCCAGGCCAACTGGCGTGAGCACGTCGCCCTCGAAGGTCCAGTTCACCAGGTCGGTCGACGAATACGCCGTGACCGCGCTGAAGTGCGGCTGGTCGGTCGTCGGTCCCGGCGCGCGCGCATAGGTGACCGCCTCGGCATACTTCACGCCATACCAGTAATACCTGGCGCCGATCTTGAGGATGCCGCGGCCCTGCGAGTAGATCGGTGTGCCCGTGGTGTCTTTCCAGAACACGCCATTGCGGATTGTCGTGTCGGCCCCTGCGGCGTGGAGCGAGCTGCTGGCAAGGCTGATGCCAATGCCGAGGCCCAGGGCCAGGCAGGCAAGCGGACGGCGGAACGATTGGGTCATCGACATCTCCAGTAGGGACAGGCGGCGCGGCGCGGCGGTGCCTGGCCCGGCAGTATAAAGCGGAGGGTGGCGTGAGAACGCGGGACGCCGAATCAATCAAGATGCTGAGCACTCGCCGCCGGCCCCGGATGCACGCAGCGACATCGCCCATAATGGGATGTCCATTCCTGCGGAGTCCATCCGAGCATGCATCGTTCCCTCCTGTCGACCATCGCCGTGGCAGTGGCAGTGGCCAGCGTCGTGGTGTTCTCCCACGCACAGGCGCAGGCGCCGGCACCTGCCCTCGACGGCTTTACTGCCGATCCGGCGATCCGGGTCTTCGGCGACACCTACTACCTCTACCCCACCTCGGACAAGCCGAACTGGATGACCACCGACTTCTCGGTGTGGTCATCGAATGACCTGCTCACGTGGAAGAAAGAGCGCATGATTCTCGACGTCAGCCATGGCCTGGCATGGGCCAATATCAAGGCCTGGGCGCCGGACGCCATCGAACGCAACGGCACCTATTACTTCTACTTCAGCGCCGACCACAAGATTGGCGTTGCGACCGCCACATCCCCCATCGGCCCGTTCGTCGATGCACTCGGCAAGCCGCTGCTGGTGCGCGACGCCACGATGACCACGAACACCATCGACCCCTACCCGTTCATCGACGACGATGGCCAGGCCTACATCTACTGGGGCAACGGCGACGAAGCCAACGTCCGCAAACTGAAACCGGACATGGTCACGCTCGACGGGGCCGTGCACCGCATGCCGATGAAGGACTTCCGCGAAGGCGTGGTCGTCTTCAAGCGCCAGGGCACGTACTACTTCATGTGGTCGATCGACGACGCGCGCAGCCCGAACTACCGGGTGGGCTGGGGCACGGCCGACTCGCCCCTGGGACCGGTGCGGGCGGCGCAGACCAACTTCATCGTCCTGCAGAAAAACGGACCGGCAGTCGGCACCGCCCACCACAGCGTCGTCAATGTGCCGGGCACCGACCGCTGGTACGTCGCCTACCATCGTCACGCGATCCCGGACGGCAATGGCTACCGGCGCCAGACGGTGCTGGCGAAGATGACGTTCGACGCGCAAGGGAACATCCTGCCGATGGACCCGATGCAGCCGGCCTTCCAGCCGGGCGACATGGGCGAACCACTCATCGGCGGCAAGGGCGTGCCAACGCCATGATGACGATGCTCCCAAGCGCCGCCAGGATCGCCATGTGCGCCCTGTGCGCCGCCAGCGTCGGCTTGCTGTCCGCCTGCAGCGCGCCTGGTACCGCCCCATCCCCGAGCGCCACGGCCGCGGCGCAGCCCAACTACCTGCTGGTGCACTTCACCAGCGAGACCGTCGATGGCGAACAGCTCTACTTCGCCACGAGCCAGGACGGCTACCGCTGGACCGACCTGAATGGATCGAAGCCCGTGCTGCGCAGCACCCTCGGCGACGGCGGCGTGCGCGACCCGGCAATCGTCCGCTCGCCGGACGGCGACAAGTTCTGGATCCTGGCCACCGACCTGCGTATCGCGAACGGCAAAGGCTGGCCCGCCGCCATGAACAAGGGCAGCACCAAGCTGGTGATCTGGGAATCGGCCGACCTGGTCACCTGGTCGGCACCGCGCCTGGTGGACGTCGCCGGCGCCATTCCCGACGCCGGCTGCGCCTGGGCGCCGGAAGCCATTTATGATGAGGCCAGCGGCGACTACCTCGTCTACTGGGCGACCATCTCGCCGGCTGACGGCATCACCAAGCCACGCATCTATTCCGCCCGCACGCGCGACTTCGTCAGCTTCACCCCGGCCACGCTCTATATCGACCGGCCCGGCACGACAGGGCTGATCGACACCCAGATCGTGAAGGTCGACGATCCCACGGCGCGCTACCGCTACGTGCGCGCCTCGGGCGACGGCCAACTGACGGTCGAAGGCGCGACGACGCTGATGGGCAAGTGGGACATCCTGGGCGACCTGCAACCGCTGGGCCTGACCGGCAAGGACGTCGAAGGCCCCATCCTTTTCAAGATCGCGCAGACCGGCGAATGGGGGATGTGGGTCGACCAGTACGCACGCAAGGGCGGCTACCTGGCCCTGGTCAGCGACGACCTGTCACGCCCCGAGCGCATGCGCCGTGTCGATGCCGCGAGTGTCGATTATGGCCAGAGCAAGAAGCGCCACGGGTCCATCCTCAATATCACGACCGACGAATACCGGCGCCTGCAGGCCCGGTGGCCGGTCGGCTCGACCCGCAACGCAAGCCTGCTATGACGCGACGCTATCGCCATCTGGCCGTGCCGCGACCGGTTGACCCAGGCCGGTGCATGCCCCGGGTGGAGTCATGCAATAAAGTCTGCCACAGGGTTCTCCATGAAGCTACCGCGTTTTCTCGAGGGCGCGACGCTGTCGCGTGCCACCGCCAACCGACCGCCCAAGGCGCTGAGCGGGCCGGTCGCGAACAGCGCAGCGTCGGTAATGGGATTTTTGCTCTACACTTCCTATCGCCCCTTTGGACCAACAGCGCCGGCGCGTACTTCGGGCGTCTGGGCGACGTGTGCGCATCGCGTCAACAACCTGGCATCAATCCGCAAATGGAGAACTGGAAAACATGAATTTGAGCATGCACGGCCTTGCCACCACTTTCTCGCTCACCCTGCTCGCGTTAGCCGCCACCCCGGCGGTCGCAAACGCGCAGGCCAGTGCAACCGCAACCGCCAACCTGCCTTTCGAGGTCAAGCCGGTTGGCACATTCAAGAGCCCATGGGCCATGGCATTTCTGCCCAATGGCAACGTGCTGGTGACGCAAAAAGAGGGGACGATGATTCTGTTCGATCCCGCCACCGGTACCAAGCGGACAGTGTCCGGCACACCCGCCGTCAGCAGCAAGGGCCAGGGCGCGCTCATGGACATCGTGCCCGCTCCCGATTTCGCGGCGAGCAAGCTGCTCTACTTCAGCTACTCCGAAGCGGGTTCCGGTGCCGGGAGCCGGGTCGTGCTCGCAACTGCGACACTGGATCAGACAGGCGGCACGCTCAAGGATACCAAGGTGATTTTCCGCAGCCAGGATGCGTCGACTGGCGGGCACTATTCGGGCCGCATTGGCCTCTCGCCGGATGGCAAGTATCTCTTCTTCACCAGTGGCGACCGCCAGCTTTTCGATCCGGCACAGGACCCCAAGTCGACACTCGGCAAGGTGCTGCGCCTGAATCTCGACGGCACGCCAGCGGCTGGCAACCCGCTCGCGGCCAAAGGTTTCCATCCAGCCGTCTGGTCGTATGGCCATCGCAATCTGCTGGGCATTGCCTTCGACAGGCAGGGGCGCCTGTGGGAAATGGAGATGGGACCGCGCCATGGCGACGAGATCAACCTGATCAAGCCAGGCCTCAACTATGGCTGGCCGAAAGCATCGAATGGCAGCCACTATGACGGCCGGGACATCCCCGACCACGCGCCTGGCGACGGCTTCGAAGCCCCGAAAGTGTCGTGGGATCCGGCCATCTCACCGGGCGGCCTCGCCTACTACGATGCGGACCTGTTCCCGAAGTGGAAAAATTCCCTGTTCATCACCGGTCTCTCGGGCAAGTCGCTCGACCGCATCACCCTCGACGGCGAGAATGCGAGCAAGGTCGACCATTGGGACATGGGGGAACGCATCCGCGCCGTTCGCACTGGGCCGGACGGCGCGCTATGGCTGCTGGAGGACGGTCCGCGCGGCAAGCTCCTGACCCTGACACCGAAGAAGTAGGTCAGCGGGGACTGCGTGGAGCGGGGATGCCCGCTCCTGGCCGATTTCTATCGTGCAGTGTACGGTAGGGATCGACCCGAAGCAGCCATTCAAATTCTTGAGTGTGCGAGGGTATCCAAAGCCCGAATTCCTTCTAGCCGTGGTTCTGTCAGCCAGAGCGAATCGACTAGCGAAAACACTTGATTCGCTAACGGGGTACCGACGACTTCCGCTCGCTCAAGTGCCCGGCCGCAGACGCTACGGTCATCCACACGCCTTCCTTTGCCGTCTGCCACCATGAATGACCCGCCACCTGGACGAGGCTGATATAACAAGGAAACCAACACGCGGTCAGTTGGCAAGGTTCCATCTCCCCATGGCCCAATGACCATGTCGAAGTTCGGCATATGCTCTGGCTCGTCAACTGTCCACTGCACAAAGTAGACAGCCTTCGCTCCAGACGAGTCCGCTAAATCTCCCCAGATAGTCTTGGATTGCTTACCGCAGCAATCGCAGTGCCCTGTCGATTCGTTCCAGAAGTTCGCCCGCACAATGTCTTCGTTACTCATGATTATTCCTTGTCGGCGGTAATCCCCCCATTTTTAGAGCACGCTAAAAGTAGAGGTTAAGCGGCGAGCGCCAGTTTCTGTTTTGGCGTAATACCACCGAGGGCCATGTTG
>NZ_JBCHJF010000014.1:0-103141 GCF_039123635.1 Massilia sp. MP_M2 | reverse complement strand
GTCCAGCGTGGTCAGGTTCTGGCGAAGCCAAACTCGATCAAGCCGCACAACCACTTCACCGGCGAGATCTACGTTCTGTCGAAAGATGAAGGCGGTCGTCACACTCCGTTCTTCAACAACTATCGTCCACAGTTCTACTTCCGTACGACTGACGTGACCGGTTCGATCGAACTGCCAGCAGACAAAGAAATGGTCATGCCAGGCGACAACGTGTCGATCACTGTCAAGCTGATCAACCCGATCGCGATGGAAGAAGGCCTGCGTTTCGCAATCCGCGAAGGCGGCCGTACTGTCGGCGCCGGCGTGGTCGCAAAGATTCTGCCTAACTAAGCAGAGTAGAGGGAAGCGGAAGTCATTTCCGTTTCCCTCGAACAGCATTGTCAGTGGGCGCACGCTTGCTGTATAATGCTGGATTCAGATGGAAGTTTTCGTAGGGGTGTAGCTCAATTGGCAGAGCGTCGGTCTCCAAAACCGAAGGTCGCGGGTTCGATTCCCTCCGCCCCTGCCACCGAATTCTGGTGCCAGGCACCGAAAGTAAAGAAGAATGTCTAATCAATCCGTGCAAACTGTCAGCACCTCGAATGACAAGTTCAAGGTCGCGCTGGCGGTGGTTGCAGCGATTGCAGGCGTCGTCGGGTTCTTTTACCTGACAGGCCAGAACAAACCAGCCTTGGTCGCCGCAGGCGCACTTTTGGCTGGTTTAGTTTTTGCTGTCCTGCTTTTGTGGACTTCCACCACCGGCCGTGATTTCCTGAGCTTTGCCAAGGAATCGGTGCGCGAGACCAAGAAGGTCGTTTGGCCGACCCGCCGCGAAGCCTTGCAAATCACCGGCATCGTGTTTGCCTTCGTGGTTGTGATGGCAATTTTCCTGTGGGGCACCGACAAGATTCTCGAGCTCCTGTTGTACGACTTTGTCCTGGGTTGGAAATAAACATGAGCGAAAACGTACAAGAAGATACCGCGCCGGAAGAGATTCCGGCGGCCGGCGCTCCGGCGGCCGGCGCTCCGGCGGCCGGCGCTCCGGCGGCCGGCGCTCCGGAAGAAGGTGTTCCAGAGCAGGAAGCAGCACCAGAAGCAGCTGCACCTGTGAGTGTCCCGGTCAGTAACAAGCGCTGGTACGTCGTTCACGTCTACTCGGGTATGGAAAAGAGCGTCATGCGCGCCCTGACCGAGCGGATCGAACGCGGCGGCATGCAAGAACAGTTTGGCCAGATCCTGGTGCCAACCGAGGAAGTCGTCGAGATGCGCAACGGCACCAAGGCCGTTACCGAGCGCCGCTTCTTCCCGGGTTACGTGCTGGTCGAGATGGAAATGACCGACGAAACCTGGCATTTGGTGAAAAACACCAGCAAAGTCACCGGTTTCATCGGCGGCAAGTCGAACAAGCCAACCCCTATCCCGGCGCGCGAGATCGACAAGATCATGCAGCAGGTCCAGGAAGGTGTCGAGAAGCCTCGGCCAAAGACGCTGTACGAAGTGGGCGAACAGGTCCGGATCAAAGAAGGCCCGTTCACCGATTTCAACGGCAACGTCGAAGAAGTCAATTACGAAAAGTCGAAGGTGCGAGTTTCTGTTACCATCTTCGGCCGCGCGACTCCAGTCGAACTGGAATTCGGGCAGGTAGAGAAAGTATGACCATTGTGGGAAAGAGTTTAGCGAAGCCTCGCGCAGCGCGGCGCAGCGGTACTCTGTCCCCAACATATCAAATACAAACGCCATAATCGGAGCGTCGCAGTTGTCAGGCGGAATCCGGTAAGAGGAGCCCCGCCGGAGACGAGTAGTCGCGGTGGGGCGCTACTACTCAAGTCAAAGATAGGAGCCTTTCATGGCAAAGAAAATCATTGGCTTTATCAAGCTGCAAGTTCCAGCTGGTAAAGCAAACCCATCCCCACCGATCGGTCCAGCACTGGGTCAGCGCGGTCTGAACATCATGGAATTCTGCAAGGCGTTCAACGCCCAGACCCAGGGTGTCGAGCCAGGCATGCCAATCCCGGTCGTGATCACCGCGTTCGCCGACAAGTCGTTCACCTTCGTGATGAAGACTGCACCGGCAACGTACCTGATCAAGAAAGCCGCTGGCATCACCAAGGGTTCGGCCAAGCCGCATACCGACAAGGTTGCATCGCTGACCCGCGCTCAAGCTGAAGAAATCGCAAAAATCAAGCAGCCGGACCTGACCGCCGCCGACATGGACGCAGCAGTGCGTATCATCGCTGGCTCGGCACGTTCGATGGGCATCACGGTGGAGGGTCTGTAATGGCTAAGCTGTCCAAACGCGTTAAAGCTATCAAAGCTAAAGTAGACCGCAATAAAGTCTACGCCTTCGACAACGCTCTGTCGCTGGTTAAAGAATTCGCCACTGCCAAGTTCAACGAGTCGATCGACGTCTCGGTGCAACTGGGCGTGGACCCGAAGAAGTCGGACCAAGTGGTTCGCGGTTCGGTCGTGCTGCCAGCTGGCACCGGCAAGACCGTGCGCGTTGCTGTGTTCGCAACGGGCGAGAAGGCTGAAGCTGCACGTGCAGCCGGCGCCGACATCGTCGGTATGGAAGACCTGGCCGAGCGCGTCAAAGCTGGCGACATGCCTTTCGATATCGTCATCGCGTCGCCAGACACCATGCGTATCGTCGGTACCCTGGGTCAGATCCTGGGCCCACGCGGCCTGATGCCTAACCCGAAAGTCGGTACCGTGACGCCTGACGTCGCTACCGCTGTCAAGAACGCCAAAGCCGGTCAGGTTCAGTACCGTACCGACAAGGCAGGTATCGTTCACGCAACGATCGGCCGTGCATCGTTCACCGACGCAGATCTGAAGAGCAACCTGGTTGCCCTGATCGACGCTCTGAACAAGGCCAAGCCAACCACGTCGAAAGGTGTGTACCTGCGCAAGGTTGCCCTGTCGTCGACGATGGGTGCAGGCGTGCGCGTTGATCACGCTTCGATCGCTGCTGCTTAATCAGCAAATTCAAGTCCTCGCGCTGTTGGCGCGGGGCGAATCTTTGGGCTGTCGCAGCAACTGAACGCTGCGGCAGACAATCAAAGACCGTTGGGCCAAATGCAGAGGTTGAGCATGCGGTTAAAAGACAACCCAACGCAGATGGTGTACCCGAACAAGTTTTGTAGTCCAGCTGCGTGAATTCATCCGCTCAGTTTAAGGCTTCTTAACTTCGGACGCCGTGTGTTCGAACCGATGTGAACATCTCGTTCTCATCATTTAAGGAGATTGACCGTGGGTCTTAATCTGAATGACAAAAAGGCCGTCGTCGAAGAAGTTTCCGCAAAAGTAGCATCTGCGCAAACCATCGTCGTCGCCGAGTACCGTGGCATCCAGGTTAGTCACTTGACCAAGCTCCGTGCATCCGCACGTGCCCAGGGCGTGTACCTGCGTGTTCTCAAGAACACGCTGGCGCGTCGCTCTGTCGAGGGCACGCAGTTTGCCTCGCTGGCTGATTCCATGACCGGTCCGCTGATCTATTCGATCTCGGACGATGCCGTTGCTGCCGCTAAAGTCATCAATGACTTCGCTAAAACCAACGACAAACTGGTCATCAAAGCCGGTAACTACGCAGGTAAGCAGCTCGACGTAGCTGGCGTTACCTCGTTGGCAAGCATCCCATCCCGTGAAGTTCTCATCTCGCAGCTGTTGGGCGTCATGTTGGCTCCGGTGTCGGGCTTTGCACGTGGTCTGGCTGCCCTGGCAGCGAAAAAAGGCGAAGGTTCTTCCGAAGCAGCTCCGGCCGCAGAAGAAGCAACTGCAGAAGCGTAAGCTTCCCTTTTTTTTCAAGTACCAACCTGAACTACATACAAATCAAAACTGGAGTTTCAAATGGCAATTAGCAAAGACGATATCCTGAACGCAGTGAGCGAAATGTCCGTCATGGACCTGAACGAACTGGTCAAGGCATTCGAAGAGAAGTTCGGCGTGTCGGCAGCTGCAATGTCGGCTCCTGCAGCTGGTGGTGGCGCTGGCGCCGCTGCTGTTGAAGAGCAGACCGAGTTCAACGTTGTTCTGACCGAAATCGGCGCGAACAAAGTCGGCGTCATCAAGGCAGTCCGTGAAATCACCGGTCTGGGCCTGAAAGAAGCCAAAGACGTCGTCGACGGCGCTCCTAAGACGGTTAAAGAAGCCCTGCCAAAAGCAGAAGCTGAAGCCGCCAAGAAGAAGCTGGAAGATGCAGGCGCCAAGGCTGAACTGAAGTAATACATAGGCAAAGGGCGCTGTTCGCAGCGCCTGATGCGGGAGTCAAAGCTTGCAAAACTTGCCGGAAGGCGGGAATTGCGGCTTTGGCTCTTTTGTCGTCCCTGCGACAGACGTCGGCAAGGAATGACAGAATAGAGTCGGCAGCACCGGCTCCGAAATATCGTAACACAGCAGTTTGCTTGTCCTTTTCATCTGGCGCGAAAGAGTAAGAGACTTCAGGAATTGTGTGTGGTGGTGGCGCGTGCCACTGGCAAATCCTGAATTCTTCATCCTTTCTGTCACTCACGGAGTGTCCATGCACTACTCATTTACTGAGAAGAAGCGTATTCGCAAGTCGTTCGCGAAACGCGCCAACGTTCACAACGTTCCCTACCTGCTGGCTACCCAGCTGGAATCCTACGAGAACTTCCTCCAGGCTGATGCTGTCCCATCGGGACGCAAGGCCGAGGGTCTGCAGTCGGCTTTTTCTTCGATCTTCCCTATCGTGTCGCACAATGGTTTTGCGCGCCTCGAGTTCCTGTCGTATGTGCTGGGCGATCCTGCGTTTGACGTGAAAGAGTGCCAGCAGCGTGGCCTGACCTTCGCGTCGCCGCTGCGCGCCAAGGTGCGTCTGGTGATCCTGGACAAGGAATCGCCGACCAAGCCGGTCGTCAAGGAAATGAAAGAGCAAGAAGTCTACATGGGCGAGCTGCCACTGATGACCACGAACGGTTCGTTCGTGATCAACGGCACCGAGCGCGTGATCGTGTCCCAGCTGCACCGTTCGCCGGGCGTGTTCTTCGAGCACGACCGCGGCAAGACGCACTCGTCGGGCAAGCTCCTGTTCTCGGCACGGATCATTCCTTACCGCGGCTCGTGGCTCGACTTCGAGTTCGACCCGAAAGACATCCTGTTCTTCCGCGTCGACCGTCGTCGCAAGATGCCAGTGACGATCCTGCTCAAGGCCATCGGCATGACGCCGGAACAGATCCTGGCGAACTTCTTCGTGTTCGACAACTTCGTCGTGCGCAACGACGGCGGCGAACTCGAGTTCGTTCCTGAGCGTCTGCGCGGCGAAGTGGCGCGTTTCGACATCGTCGATCCGAAGTCGGGCAAGACCATCGTCACCAAGGACAAGCGGATCAACGCCAAGCACGTCCGTGACATCGAAGCTGCCGGCATCAAGACCATCTCGGTCCCTGAAGACTACCTGCTCGGCCGCGTGCTGGCCAAGAACATTGTCGACCAGGACACCGGTGAAGTCATCGCCGTCGCCAACGACGAACTGACCGAAGAACTGCTGGGCAAGCTGCGCGACGCAGACGTGACCGAAATCCAGACGCTGTACACCAACGATCTGGACCAGGGCGGCTACATCTCGCAAACCCTGCGCACCGACGACACCGCTGACCGCACCGCGGCGCGCGTGGCGATCTACCGCATGATGCGTCCTGGCGAACCGCCAACCGAAGAATCGGTCGAAGCACTGTTCAACGGCCTGTTCTACATGCCGGAACGCTACGACCTGTCGGCAGTCGGCCGCATGAAGTTCAACCGCCGTATCGGCCGTGATGAACTGACCGGCGACATGACCATGTCGAACGAAGACATCCTGGCCGTGATCAAGATTCTCGTCGAGCTGCGCAATGGCCGCGGCGAAGTCGATGACATCGATCACCTGGGTAACCGTCGCGTCCGTTGCGTCGGCGAACTGGCTGAGAATCAATTCCGTGCTGGCCTGGTCCGCGTGGAACGTGCAGTCAAGGAACGTCTCGGCCAGGCCGAAGCGGACAACCTGATGCCGCATGACCTGATTAACAGCAAGCCGATTTCGGCCGCGATCCGTGAGTTCTTCGGTTCGTCGCAGCTGTCCCAGTTCATGGACCAGACCAACCCGCTGTCCGAAGTGACGCACAAGCGTCGCGTCTCGGCTCTGGGCCCTGGCGGTCTGACCCGCGAACGTGCTGGCTTCGAGGTGCGCGACGTGCACCCGACCCACTACGGCCGCGTGTGCCCGATCGAAACGCCTGAAGGCCCGAACATCGGCCTGATCAACTCGCTGGCACTGTACGCTCGTCTGAACGAATATGGCTTCCTGGAAACCCCGTACCGCAAGGTCGACGGTTCGAAGGTCACCGAGCAGATCGATTACCTGTCGGCAATCGAAGAAGGCCGCTACATCATCGCCCAGGCGAACGCTGCGATCAACGAAGAAGGCCGACTGGTCGACGAGCTGGTCTCGTCGCGTGAAGCCGGCGAAACGATCCTGGTCTCGCCAGAGCGCGTCCAGTACATGGACGTTGCTCCAGGCCAGATCGTGTCGGTCGCTGCCTCGCTGATTCCGTTCCTGGAACACGATGATGCGAACCGTGCACTGATGGGCGCCAACATGCAGCGTCAGGCCGTGCCTTGCCTGCGTCCTGAAAAGGCCGTGGTCGGTACCGGTATCGAACGTACCGTGGCAGTCGACTCGGGTACCACCGTGCAGGCTCTGCGTGGCGGTATGGTCGATTACATCGATGCGGGCCGCGTCGTCATTCGCGTGAACGACGATGAAGCGCAGGCTGGTGAAGTCGGCGTCGACATCTACAACCTGATCAAGTACACCCGTTCGAACCAGAACACCAACATCAACCAGCGTCCGATCGTGCAGGTTGGTGACCGCGTCGCCCGTGGCGACGTGATCGCCGACGGCGCATCGACCGACCTGGGCGAACTGGCCCTGGGTCAGAACATGCTGGTGGCGTTCATGCCGTGGAACGGTCTGAACTTCGAAGATTCGATCCTGATCTCGGAAAACGTCGTCAAGGATGACCGCTACACGTCGATTCACATCGAAGAGCTGTCGGTCGTGGCACGTGACACCAAGCTGGGCGCGGAAGAAATCACCCGCGACATCTCGAACCTGGCAGAAAACCAGCTGGCGCGCCTGGATGAATCGGGCATCGTCTACATCGGCGCCGAAGTGCAGGCTGGCGACGTGCTGGTCGGTAAGGTCACGCCAAAAGGCGAGACCCAGCTGACACCGGAAGAAAAGCTGTTGCGCGCGATCTTCGGCGAAAAAGCGTCGGACGTGAAAGACACCTCGCTGCGCGTGCCTTCGGGCATGGTCGGCACCGTGATCGACGTCCAGGTGTTCACCCGCGAAGGCATCCAGCGTGACAAGCGCGCCCAGCAGATCATCGATGATGAACTCAAGCGCTATCGCCTGGACCTGAACGACCAGATGCGTATTGTCGAGGGCGATGCCTTCGAGCGTCTGGAGCGCATGCTGATCGGCAAGATCGTCAATGGCGGTCCGAAGAAGATGGCCAAGGGCGCGGCGATCACTGCCGACTACCTGGCGGACCTGGACAAGTTCCACTGGTTCGACATCCGTCCGGCAGAAGACGACACCGCGAACGCCCTCGAAGCGATCAAGGAATCGATCAACGAAAAGCGTCACCAGTTCGATCTGGCCTTCGAAGAGAAGCGCAAGAAGCTGACGCAAGGCGACGAGCTGCAGCCAGGCGTGCAGAAGATGGTCAAGGTCTACCTGGCCGTCAAGCGCCGCCTGCAGTCGGGCGACAAGATGGCAGGCCGTCACGGTAACAAGGGTGTGGTCTCGCGTATCGTTCCGGTGGAAGACATGCCGTTCATGGCGGACGGTCGTCCTGCCGACGTCGTGCTGAACCCGCTGGGCGTGCCATCGCGCATGAACGTCGGTCAGATCCTGGAAACCCACCTCGGTTGGGCGGCCAAGGGCCTGGGCTGGCGCATCGGCGAAATGCTGCAGGCGCAAGCGAAGGCACAAGACCTGCGCGTGTTCCTGGACAAGATCTACAACGAAACCGGCCGCAAGGAAGACCTGGACAGCTTCAGCGATGAAGAGATCCTGACCCTGGCGGGCAACCTCAAGAACGGCGTGCCGTTCGCGACCCCGGTCTTCGATGGCGCCCACGAAGAAGACATTCGTCGTATGCTGGATCTGGCGTTCCCGGATGACATCGCTGCCAACCTGGGCATGACCCCGTCGAAGAACCAGGTCACGATGTTCGACGGTCGTACCGGCGAAGCATTCGAGCGCAAGGTCACCGTCGGCTTCATGCACATGCTGAAGCTGCATCACCTGGTTGACGACAAGATGCACGCGCGTTCGACCGGTCCGTACTCGCTCGTGACGCAGCAGCCACTGGGCGGTAAAGCCCAGTTCGGCGGCCAGCGCTTCGGTGAGATGGAGGTGTGGGCACTGGAAGCGTACGGCGCATCGTACGTGCTGCAAGAGATGCTGACTGTGAAGTCGGATGACGTGAACGGCCGTACGAAGGTCTACGAGAACCTGGTCAAAGGCGACCACGTGATCGAAGCCGGCATGCCAGAGTCGTTCAACGTGCTGGTGAAGGAAATCCGTTCGCTGGGTATCGACATCGATCTCGAGCGCAACTAAGCAGGCCAGCAAGGCCGCCAGCCTTCGGGCTGGCTCTTCGACCTTCGAAGTCGTCGCCCCGGAGCAGTCCGGGGCCTAAGCCCGGTGAATCAGCCGGCAAACTTGGATTCCCGCCTGCGCGGGAATGCCGGTTTCTAGGGTAGTGGGTTATGCAAGCACTGGCGAAAATCAGTGAGGAGCTGGCGGCAAGCAAGTCAGTAAAGAATTCAATCACCTGGAGTGATACATGAAAGCACTGCTCGATCTATTCAAGCAAGTTCAGCAAAACGAAAGTTTCGACGCCATCAAGATTGGCCTGGCGTCGCCTGAAAAAATCCGTTCGTGGTCGTTCGGCGAAGTCAAGAAGCCGGAAACCATCAACTACCGCACGTTCAAGCCTGAGCGCGACGGCCTGTTCTGCGCAAAAATCTTTGGTCCTATCAAGGACTATGAATGCCTGTGCGGCAAATACAAGCGCCTGAAGCACCGCGGCGTGATCTGCGAGAAGTGCGGCGTTGAAGTCACGCTGGCCAAGGTGCGCCGTGAGCGCATGGGCCACATCGAGCTGGCTTCGCCAGTCGCGCACATCTGGTTCCTGAAGTCGCTGCCATCGCGTCTGGGCATGGTCCTGGACATGACGCTGCGGGACATCGAACGCGTGCTGTACTTCGAAGCATACGTCGTCACCGATCCAGGCATGACCCCGCTCAAGAAGAGCCAGATCATGTCGGAAGACGACTACGCCGCCAAGTACGAAGAGTACGGCGACGACTTCACCGCCTTCATGGGCGCCGAAGGTATCCGTGAACTGCTGCGCTCGATCGACATCCACCGCGATGCCGACGCGCTGCGCGTGGAACTCAAAGAGTCGAAGTCCGAAGCCAAGATCAAGAAATACGCCAAGCGCCTGAAAGTGCTCGAAGCGTTCCAGCGTTCGGGCATCAAGCCTGAGTGGATGATCATGGAAGTTCTGCCGGTCCTGCCGCCAGAGCTGCGTCCGCTCGTCCCGCTGGACGGTGGCCGTTTCGCCACGTCCGACCTGAACGACCTGTATCGCCGCGTCATCAACCGTAATAACCGCCTGAAGCGCCTGATGGAACTGCGCGCACCAGAGATCATTACGCGTAACGAAAAGCGCATGCTGCAAGAAGCAGTCGATTCGCTGCTGGACAACGGCCGTCGCGGTAAAGCGATGACCGGCGCCAACAAGCGTCCGCTGAAGTCGCTGGCCGAGATGATCAAGGGTAAAGGCGGTCGTTTCCGTCAGAACTTGCTGGGCAAGCGCGTCGACTACTCGGGCCGTTCGGTCATCGTGGTCGGTCCACAGCTGAAACTGCACCAGTGCGGCCTGCCGAAACTGATGGCTCTGGAACTGTTCAAGCCATTCATTTTCAACAAGCTCGAACTGATGGGTCTGGCAACGACCATCAAGGCGGCGAAGAAGCTCGTCGAAGTGCAAGAGCCAGTGGTCTGGGACATCCTTGAAGAAGTCATCAAGGAACACCCGATCATGCTGAACCGCGCGCCGACGCTGCACCGTCTGGGTATCCAGGCGTTCGAACCGGTCCTGATCGAAGGCAAGGCCATCCAGCTGCACCCACTCGTCTGCGCGGCGTTCAACGCCGACTTCGACGGTGACCAGATGGCTGTCCACGTCCCGCTGTCGATCGAAGCACAGATGGAAGCACGTACGCTGATGCTGGCGTCGAACAACATCCTGTTCCCATCGAACGGCGAACCGTCGATCGTGCCGTCCCAGGATATCGTGCTGGGTCTGTACTACGCATCGCGCGAGGCAATCAACGCCAAGGGCGAAGGCATGATGTTCCCGGACGTGTCGGAAGTCATCCGCGCGTACGACAACAAGGAAGTCGAACTGGCGACCCGCATCACCGTGCGTATCGTGGAATTCCCACGCAACGCCGAAGGTGGCTTCGACCAGACCCTGACCCGCTACGAGACCACGGTCGGCCGTGCGATCCTGTCCGAGATCCTGCCAAAAGGCTTGCCATTCTCGGTGCTGAATCGTTCGCTGAAGAAGAAAGAAATCTCGAAGCTGATCAACACGTCGTTCCGCAAGTGCGGTCTGCGTGCGACTGTCGTGTTTGCCGACAAGCTGATGCAGTCGGGCTTCCGCCTGGCAACGCGCGCCGGTATCTCGATCGCCGTCGACGACATGATGATCCCGGACGTCAAGAAGGGCATGATCGCTGCCGCTGAAGCCGAAGTGAAACAGATCGAGCAGCAGTACAGCTCGGGTCTGGTCACCGCCGGCGAGCGCTACAACAAGGTCGTCGACATCTGGGGCAAGACCTCCGATGAAGTCGGCAAGGCGATGATGGACCAGCTGAAAATCGAGCCGGTCACGAAGCGTGATGGTACCCAAGGCACCCAGGAATCGTTCAACGCGATTTACATGATGGCCGACTCGGGCGCCCGCGGTTCGGCAGCCCAGATTCGTCAGCTGGCCGGTATGCGTGGTCTGATGGCGAAACCGGATGGTTCGATTATCGAAACGCCGATTACCGCGAACTTCCGCGAAGGCCTGAACGTGCTTCAGTACTTCATTTCGACCCACGGCGCTCGTAAAGGTCTGGCCGATACCGCGCTGAAGACCGCAAACTCGGGTTACCTGACCCGTCGTCTGGTCGACGTGACGCAGGATCTGGTGGTGATCGAGGACGATTGCGGCACCAACAACGGCACGCACATGAAGGCGCTGGTCGAAGGTGGTGAAGTCATCGAAGCCCTGCGCGACCGTATCCTCGGCCGTGTCACCGGTACCGATGTCGTCAATCCTGAAACCCAGGAAACCCTGTTCGAAGCCGGCACGCTGCTGGACGAAGACATGGTCGAAGAGATCGAACGCGTCGGCATCGACGAAGTCAAGGTTCGTACACCACTGACCTGCGACACGCGCTTCGGCCTGTGCGCCAAGTGCTATGGTCGCGACCTGGGCCGTGGCAGCATGGTCAACGCCGGCGAAGCAGTCGGTGTGGTTGCAGCGCAGTCGATTGGTGAGCCGGGTACCCAGCTGACCATGCGTACGTTCCACATCGGTGGTGCGGCATCGCGTGCGGCAGTGGCCTCGTCGGTCGAAGCCAAGTCGAACGGTACGGTTCGCTTCACGGCAACCATGCGTTACGTCACCAACGGCAAGGGCGCGCAAATCGTCATTACCCGTTCGGGCGAAGTGCTGATCACGGACGACCATGGCCGTGAGCGCGAGCGTCACAAGGTGCCGTACGGTGCGACCCTGATCGTCAAGGATGGCCAGGCTGTCAAAGCCGGTATCGCCCTGGCGACCTGGGATCCGCTGACCCGTCCGATCATCACCGAGTACGCCGGTATCATCCGCTTCGAAAACGTGGAAGAGGGCGTCACCGTCGCTCGCCAGGTCGACGATGTGACCGGTCTGTCGACCCTCGTCGCGATCGATCCGAAGCGTCGTGGTTCGGCCGGCAAGGTGCTGCGTCCGCAGGTCAAGCTGCTGAACGAAGAGAACCAGGAAGTCAAGATCGCGGGCACCGAACACGCCGTGGCCATTGGTTTCCAGATCGGCTCGCTGATCATGGTCAAGGACGGTCAGCAAGTGTCCGTCGGTGAAGTGCTGGCACGTATCCCGACTGAATCGCAGAAAACGCGAGACATTACCGGTGGTCTGCCACGCGTTGCCGAGCTGTTCGAAGCACGTTCGCCAAAAGACGCCGGCATGCTGGCGGAAGTCACAGGTACTGTCGCATTCGGTAAAGAGACCAAGGGCAAGCAACGCCTTGAGATCACCGACATGGACGGCAACAAGCACGAGTTCCTGATCACCAAGGACAAGCAAGTGCTGGTTCACGATGGTCAAGTCGTGAACAAGGGCGAGATGATTGTCGACGGCCCAGCCGATCCGCAAGACATCCTGCGCCTGTTGGGTATCGAATCGCTGGCCCGCTACATCGTCGACGAAGTGCAGGACGTGTACCGTCTGCAAGGCGTGAAGATCAACGACAAGCACATCGAGGTGATCGTTCGCCAGATGCTGCGTCGTGTTCAGATCGTCGAAGCAGGCGACACCGACTACATCATCGGCGAGCAGGTCGAACGTTCGGAACTGCTGGACCAGAACGACCGCATGAACGCTGCAGGCAAGCTGCCGGCAACGTACGAAAACGTGCTGCTGGGTATTACCAAGGCATCGCTGTCGACCGATTCGTTCATCTCGGCCGCATCGTTCCAGGAAACCACCCGCGTGCTGACCGAAGCGGCGATCATGGGCAAGCGCGACGGTCTGCGCGGCCTGAAAGAGAACGTCATCGTCGGTCGCCTGATCCCGGGCGGTACGGGTCTGGCATTCCACCGCGCTCGCAAAGAGAAGGAAGTGTGGGAAGCGGAAGAACGTCAGGCACTGCTGCAGCAAGAGAAGGCCAATATGGCCGCCGAGCTGCAAGCGATGGAAGACCAGCAAGTTGCGTCGGCTTCGGCTGAGCAGCATAACGACGGCGAGTAATCGTCTGAGTTGAAAATGAAACGACACCCTGCGGGGTGCCGTTTTTTTTTGTCTGCGTTTTCGGCAAACGCCGTCAGCAGATACTGCCACCGATGCTCTTGCCGCTAACGAGGTCGAATCCGAAGCTGCACACGTAGTCGTTCTTTTTGCCCAAGGTACAAGTCAGATGCTCGCGATCCTTGTGACGGACTCGCATCCCGCTACCTTCTGTGCACGGGTCACGCTTGTCCGGTCCGATGGCATCGAAAATCTGCTTCGCCGCCGCGCCTTCGATGGAAAATGCCACTTTCTTGTCGTTCGGCCCGGCCGCGATTGGATCCCCAAGCCCGCCGCCATAGATTCGGTACGAGGCAGCCGTTTGCAGATACGGCCCCGGATCGGTGTCAGCTGCGATGACAGGCGACGCGAGTAGAAAAATGAGCGGGTATAAGCGCTGAATCTTCATGGAGGAGCCTCAGTGTAGATCGATATGGACATGAACGTCATGCCTCTGGTGGGGTACGTCAGGTCACGCTTTTTCGATGCCAGACATAGCCTGCAAGTAGCCCACACAGCGGCAGGCCAAAAGCCGCATATGCCTGCAGGAAGTAAATAGCGCCTTGTTCGAGACGTAGGTGAGGGCCAACATCAGAAAAGTGAAGTTCCAGGAACCGGCTCCCGAACCACATTGCAACGGGTAGAAAGCAGATGATGCCGAGCCACGGTTTCATGCGGGTGCCGAGTAAGCAGATGATTGCTGCAGCCAGGCCGATTTTCCAGAACAGATCTGCAGAGGGCTCCTTGTCACTGACCTCGGCGAACACGGTCGCTGGGTAGACCAGCATCGTCAGCGTGACAAGTTTCAATATTGCACTGTGAGTGGAATGTAGCATTCCGGACGCCCCCCTGATTGATGTCCTCGATGACTAGATGGCTTGGTGGGATGCACCACCTGAGGATAGTCTGCCATTCCGCATCGTTCTGGCTTATGCGCAGTCAAGCAGCAAAGTTATCTCCGCAGCAGGGCCAGACGCTGTCTTGGGAACGGCTGCATATCTGCCGCAAAAATGACGAGCGAAAGGACGCGGCCATGTTCACCAGATGCAGATTTTTTAGAACCCACGACCTAGCAGATTGACACTGGTTGCCGAATATCCTGCTGTGTTAGTTTAGCCATTCCGCCATAGAAGAATCAGCATGCCCCAGCCACCAGCCCTGATCATGATCGACATGCAGCAAGACATGCAATTCGAAACCCTGCCACCCCGCAACAACCCGACCGCCGAAGACACGATCGCCCGCTTGCAAGCCGCCTGGCGCCACGCAGGGTATCCAGTCGTCAGCGTCCGCCACATCAGCCGCTCACCAGATTCCGTCTTCGCACCAGGCCAATCCGGTGTGGAATTCCAGCCCCGCTTCCATCCACTGGCCCATGAACACGTCGTCGAAAAGAATGTCCCCGATGCCTTCGTCCACACCGGACTCGAGCGCTGGCTGCATGCGCGCAGCATCACGCACCTGGTCATCGTCGGCGTCAGCACCAACAATTCGGTCGAGGCCAGCGTACGCACCGCAGGCAATCTGGGGTTCTCCACCATCGTGGTGTCGGATGCGACCTTCACGTTTGACAAGACGGATTTTGGCGGCACGCAGCGCAGCGCCGAGGATGTTCATTTGATGGCGTTGGCGAATCTTCACGGCGAATACGCCGACGTCACGTCGTGCGACGACGTGCTGCGCCGCTACGAATTAGGCACCGCGTGACAGAAAAATAGCCATCCAGCCCCGACCAGCGTGCCATTGCCATTACCCGCAAGCCCTGGTCAGCCGAACACCCCCTCCGCATGGAATGCTCTACACTGACTTGTCTTTTCAATATCCCAAAATTCTGCCAAGGAGTGAACCATGAACAAACAATGGATGAGTGCTGTCCTGTTCGGCGCCGTGTGCGCCTCCGCCAGCGCGGCTGACATGTCGGTCACGCTGAAAATGGCCACCGATAAAGGCGAAGGCGCCAGCATCGGTACCGTGAAGGTCAGCGAAACCCAATACGGCGTCGTGTTCACTCCCGAGCTCAAGGACCTGACCCCGGGCCTGCACGGCTTCCACGTGCACGCCAACGGCAGCTGCGCGCCAAACCAGGCGGACGGCAAGACCGTCCCGGCAGGCGCCGCCGGCGGTCACCTCGACCCGGCCAACACCAAGAAGCACAGCACCCCATGGGGCGATGGTCACCTGGGCGATCTGCCAGGCCTCTCTGTTGACGCCAAGGGCATGGCCACCAACCCGGTGCTGGCTCCGCGCATGAAGATGGCTGACCTCAAGGGCAAGGCACTGATGGTGCACGTCGGTGGCGACAACCACGCCGATCATCCGGCGCCACTGGGTGGTGGCGGCGCCCGCATGGCTTGCGGCGTGATCCAGTAATCCGGTAGACGCACCAGCAGCAAATGCGCAGGGCCCATCGCTTGTACAACAAGCGATGGGCCCTGCGTCGTTTCAACTATCCCTGGAAGATTCCCGCGGCCCGCTGCTGTCCCGGGCCGCGCGAAGCCACTGGTCTGACCAATAGCGGCGCGCGATCGACTGCGCGCCGCCGTCGTTACGGCTGCGGGTTCCAGCCTTCTCCCGCCCCAAACGCCGAGAACACCTGGGCGCGGGTCGCAAAACCTGCTTCGACCTCATCGGCGCGCAGCAGGTAGCCGCCGACGCGGCGCGACAGGTCCAGCGGCACGCCGGCCAGGTCGGTGCTGCCGTATTCGCGCCAGCCGCTGACCGCATTGGGCACCACCGGATTGGGTGCGGGCTGGCTGTTCACGCCCAGCCCGGCCCAGCCTGCTGGTGCCACATGCCGGTCCATCCGGGTGTTGATGAACGCGATGTTATCGTTGGTTGCGGTGCCGCCCGGGCTGCGCGCCAGCCAGGTGGCGCCGTCCGGCACCTCGCTCTTGAGCGGGCCGCGTCCCGGGCCACGCGTCAGCGCGCTGTTGAGGAACACAAAGCCCTTGTCGGCCGGATTGATCACGCGTGCCTGCAGCACGTAACCGCCGCTGGTCGGGCTGGAGGTGTCGCCGATCGTGCGGATCTCGCTTTCTTCGAACAGCGCGGCGCGGCTGCCGCCCCAGATGAAGTCGACGTTGCCCGATACCAGGCTGCGGTAGAACCAGTTGAACCCCTTCAGGTTGAGCGTGTCCTGCTCGCTGTAGAACGCGCTGTTTCGCGCGATCAGGCGGCCGCCATCATTGTTGAAGTACAGCGTTTCGGCCTGGCCGGTGGTGGGACCGCGCAGCGTCGTGTTGTCGATGCTGAGGTTCTCCAGGCTGAGCATGTCCGACGTCTCGACCAGCATCACGGCGCGCCCGCCAGTCGCTGCTGCGGTGGCGTTTGCCACCTGGCTGGGGCCGGTAAATGGATTGAGCGTGTTGTGGTTGGTATAGCGGATCACCACGCCGTCGCGGCTCTGGCCCACGATGCTGACATTGTCCTTGCCACGCAAAAAGAGCAGCTCCTCGTACGCGCCGTTCATCACCCGGATCGTCACCGGCTCGGCCTTGGCGAAGTTCTTCATCGCGTAACTGAGCGCGCCCTGCACGGTGCGGAAATCGGCCACGCCATCGTCGTCGACCGTCACGCTCGCACCACTCGGCGCAGCCGCCCGGGTGGTGAATGCCCATCCACCCGGCTTGCCGATGCCCCGGAACGGCACACCGCCGAGGCTGGTGCCGGTGAATACGCCGTCGGCGATCGCCACGTAATACCCGGTGTTGTAGTCCAGTTTGTTGCTGTGCAGCTTGATGGTCACCGTGTTGCCGGCAATCTGGATCGGCGTCGTGTTGACCTTGCGGATCTGGTCCTGGCCCGGGTAACCGATCATGTCGGTTTCAGCGGTCAGCTTGATCACATCCACCAGCGCGTCATCGGCCTGGCGGAAGACGCGGATCGTGCCGCCCGCGCCGAGGACCGGCGGTTTGTCGAATACCAGCCTGAGCGTGCTGTCGACGTAGGCGGCGCCTTCCATCGCCGCCGGAGCGACTACGCCGTCGAGCTGATACACCTGGGTCGGCTGGACGAATTGCGGCGAAATCGTCACTGCAATCGAACGCGTCATGGTCGCGTCCGAACCGGCCCGGAACAGGATGTTGGCCGTGCCCGCGCCCACCGGCGTGATGGTCGCCGTCGCGCCGTCGAGCGTGACGGTGGCCACCGCAGGATTGCTCGATTCGGCGGTGAAGCTGTCGGGCGTGCCATCGGCCGCCACGGCATTGACCTGCACCTGCAGCGGGGCATCGCCGGCTTCGGCGGCCCAGGTGGGCGTGCCGGGGGCGAGCGTGAGCTGCACCGGTTTCATGCGCGGATCGCCAATGCGCACGTCGTCGATCTGGAAGCTCTTGTTGGCCGTGTACAGGCCGACCCTGCCGCGCGCGGCAAAGCTGCTGTCGGTCACCGAGCCGAGATTTTCACCGTCGAGATACACCGTCAGCGTGGCGCCGACCATCTCGAAACGCACCGTATAGAACTGGGCATCCATCGCGATCGGTTTGCGTACCGCGCGCTGCCGGTTGAGTGCTCCGGCGAGCAGCTTGACGATCTCGACCTGGGTACTGGTGGTGGCATTCTGCACATTCAGGCCCGCGCCGTACCAGTTGCTGACATCGACGTAGCGGGTCACGAGGAACAGGAACTTGTTCCCGGTGGTGCCATTGGTCATCGGCCGGATGCGGGCTTCAACGAAGTAGTCGCCCGATGGCACGGCGCCCATCTCGCTGTCCTTGATCAGGGCGAGCACGCCGCCGGTGCTGGCTGCGGTGTATTGCAGCACCTTGTTGGCGCTGCCGGCAGCTTCCGTCACCACGCTGAAGCTGCCGTTCGGGCCCGGCAATGGCTTGAGGTCCCACTTGGCGCTGCCGCCATTCTGGAAGTCGTCGCAGAAGTAGAAACCTGTCGCTGGGCAAGCCAGGCTCGGGCCGGTATCGACGACGACCTTGCCGGTGCCGCTGATGGTCGTTACCAGCTTGCCGCCGCCGGCCTGCGCCAGTGCGTTGGCCTTGACCAGCGGGATCGGCCGCGCGCTGAAGGCATACGGCGGGGTCCAGGTGACGGTCGTCGGCACGCCGCAGGCGCCGAGCGGTTTGGCGTTGAGCAGCGAACCGGTGTCCTTGAAGGCGCCGGGAATCGTGCCGCCGAAATTCTCGACGACGTCGCTGCAGGCGGTAGCGCCCGCGACCTCGAACACATTATTGTTCGACAGGATCTTGGCGGCCTGGCCAACGCCGACGAAATAGCTGGTGGGGTAGACCGGATGCGACATCGAGCCGGCGTGGTAGTTGTTGAACAAGTGCACCTGGCCATAGCGCACGCGCGGCGCGCGGCTGGCCACGTCGCGGAACACGTTGTTGCTGAACGTGACGCGCAGCTTGCCTTCGTCAGTCGTTGCACCGTCGCTGCCGCCGACCAGGTTGTTCTTGTTGTGCTCGCCGAAAACGTTGTACGACACGGTAACGTAGTCGGACGCGTTCGTGATATCGACCGCGCCGTCATGGCACTGCTTCACCTTGCCGTTCTCGACAGGCAGGAAATTGTCCGTGCGCGGCGCGTCGGTGAAGCTGTTGTGATCGATCCAGACATGGCTCGAGCCGGTCACGGAAATGGCGTCGAAGGCGCTGTTCCAGTTGCCGCTCGCGCCGTCGTTCGGGTCCCAGACGGGCGCAACGTCGCACGGATTGACGAGCTTGAGGTTGCGGATGATGATCTGCGAAACGTTCGACAGAATGATGTGGCCGTTGACGATGCCCGCATTGGCGTCGCCAATCAGCGTCGTGTTGCTTTTCAGGCGCACCGCGCCGCGCGCCGCCTGGTCCGCGTTGCTGGCATAGGGCTGGCCTTCGCTCATGTCGAGCACGCCGACGAGCTTGATGATCTTCCGGTTATCGCCGCCGTTCTGGATCGCGGCCAGCAGCTGGGCGCGGTTGGTGACCGTGTAAATCTGGGATTCGATGGCATTTGCGCCGCCGACGGTGCCGCCAGCTTGGCTGGCCCAGCCGTCGGCAGGGGCGCTCTGGCGCGCCGGATCGACTGCGGCCGCAGCGTGCGCGCCGCTGGCAAAGAGTAGCGCAGCGCACAGCGCTGCATGCAAACCTGGATAGTGCATGTGTTTCTCCTGGTGGAGGAAATGAGGCCGCAAGCAGGCCGCCGCGCTTGAAGCGCTGCCGTACTGCCCTCGAGCGGCTAAAGCGGTGAGGTCAGGCGCGTGGTTTGCGTCCGCGACGCCCGTTTTGCACGAGCGCCAGTGCTGCCAGGCCGCCCATCAGGATCGCGGGCGCACCGGGTTCAGGCACCGCCACCGCCGGACCGGTTTCAAGGCGCGCGCTCAGTGAGCTAAATTCGCTCCAGTCGACCCCGCTCAGGTCGAGCGCAATCGTGTGACTGTCGATGATCGACAGGCCAGGAATGCCGGTGAGGCCTTCCATGCCTGTCAGCGTGAACGCCGTAATCGGACTGATCGGCAATGCGCCACCAAGATCGAAACGCATGCTGTAGGCGCCGGGCGCGACGGCATAGTTGGCGATCACGGTCAGCAGGCCGTCAGCGGAAAAGTCGATGCCGAACAGGAAATCGGACGTGAGAAACTCCACGCCGGTGTCAGTAGGATCGAGCTTGGTGGTATTGGTGCCCGGTCCGGCTGCGAAGTCGTGATCCAGTCCGAGCATGCCGTCGGCCGCGCCGTTGTACGTGGCAGTGATGCTGGCGTCTTGCAGCATCAGGGGCGCCGCGTGCACGGCGCCCTGACCCAGTGCGACGAGCGCAAGGGCTTCCAGTAGATGTTTGGTTTTCAAAATGTCTCCGGCTTGTATTTTTTTAACTGCGAAGAGCGTCGCTGGCAGCGAATCGCTGAATGGAACACGTCGCGTGTCCCGTGCCATATCGACGAAGGCTCGATGTCAGAGCCTGGGCCGATCTGGTTGATGCGGCAGGTCGCCGGACGATGGAACCGGTATCCGGTTCATCGATTCTAGATTGGCCTGACCAAATTTGCAATTTGGTTAACCAAAGATGGGAGATTCTTACAACAATTTTAATAATTGACGCCAGGTAGCCCAGCGTCAGTTCAGCCAGCCAATACGCTTTAACTGTGCTTTGACGAAGGCGTAGATCACGGGCGCGGCGACCATCCCGGCCGGCCCGAACATGATTTCGAACGCGAACAGCACGATGAGCAGTTCCCAGACTTTCGCGCCGATTCGATGCCCCTGAATACGCGCGCTCAGGAAATATTCCAGCTTATGGATGACGAGGAGGAACACCGCTGACATGACGGCGGCCGGAAACGCAACGCTCAGCGCGATCGTGCAGATCAGGGTGTTCGACACGATATTGCCCACGACGGGCAGCAGACCAAACAGGAACGTCGCCAGGATGAGGGTTTTGACGTAGGGCAGCTCCCAGCCCAGGGCCGGCATGACGGCCAGCAGGTACACCCCCGTCAGCGTTGCGTTGATGGCGGCAATCTTGGTCTGTGCCCAGGCCACGTTCCTGAAAGCGGTGGCCAGCATGCTCCAATGGCGGTGCCAGGTCCTGTAGAAGACGGAATGCCTCGCTTCGTCGGTTGGTGTGACGGTAATGCTCACTGCGGCCAGCACCCCTGTGATCCAGCCAATCACAGTCAAGAGCAGGCTGCGGAGGATGCCCGAGCCAAAGCCCGCGACTGCATTGACATGCTCTTTCAAGGTGTCCGACGCCAGTTCGCGCATCTCGAAGAGTGATTGAGGCACGTAGTCAGCCAGCGCTGGCGGCAGGAATTGCTTGATCTGCGTGATCGTCTCGGCCAGTTTCAGCGAGAACGCCCGCAACGATTCGCCCTCGAGCAGCCGGACCACCAGAATGGTGATGATGCCGAGCACGGCGATCGAGCCCAGGCCGACCACGAAGCTCGCAATGAATTCATGCGAGCGCAGCTTTTTGTACAGGTCGCGCGTGCGCAGGACGTCCAGCAGGCCGCGCGTGAGCACGAATGCCAGGAGTCCAGCCAGCAGCGCCGGTACCGCGTGCAGCATCAAGGCCAGAAGCAGGCAGACGACGAAGATCGCGGTCGCCGCCTCGCGCGGGAGGTTGAATTTGTAAGGGGTCATGACGTGATGATGAGCGGGGAGCATTCGTTTGCGCCCAACAGGGCACTGGTGCAAGCCGGTGTGACCGGAAACCTGAACAGCAACGGTCAGCGTACCTGTTACCCGTCGCTGGCCTGCTCCCGCAACCACGCCAGCGCCGACGCCGCACTGTTCAATACCGAGATATGCCCGTCATCCGGCCGCTGCCACAGCCGCGCCGAGCGGCAGCTGCGCGCCAGCCATTCGCTGTGCGCGCACGGCACCACGCGGTCCTGCGCGCCATGCACCAGCAGCACCGGCTGCACGATGCGCGCGCAATCGAAGCCCCACGGCGTGACATACGCCAGGTCGTCGTCGATCAGGCCACCCGGGCCTTCGCTCAGCGCCGGCCGGACCACGCTGTCGAACCACGACCACGTGCCGGACAGTTCGGCCCAGTCCTCGGGCGTGAACATCTCGCGATCGAACTCCTGATTGAGCCCTTCGTGCTGCACCTTGGCCGCGTGCCCCTGCGCAGCGGCCCGCAGCGATGCCGCGCCCGATGCCGTCATTCCCCCGAACCAGTCCAGGCCCGCGGCATCGAACGGCGCCAGGCCCGCGATGCTGACGGCGGCAATGACGCGCTTGGGCAGCAGCGCCGCGCAGGCCAGTGCGTGCGGTCCGCCGCCCGAGTGGCCCATCACGGCGAAGTGTTCGATCCCGAGCTGGTCGGCGATGCGCGCGACGTCTTCGGCGCACGAGGCGACATCGCGCCCGCTTCTTGCGCTCGAGCCGCCGTAGCCGGGCCGGTCGTAGCCGATCCAGCGGATGCCCATCTCGAGCGCGGCGGCAAACAGCGGGGCAGGCGGCTTGCCGATGTTCGGGGTGCCGTGGTGCCAGAACACCGTCAGCTCAGGTTCTTCGAACTCCGGCTTCCAGTCGTAATAGTGCAGCACCCGGCCATCGCCCAGCGTCAGTTCGTTCTCCTGCATTGCATGCCTTTCATCGCTCGATGGGGTGATGCTACAACGAGAAACGGGCTGGCGCGCATTCGTCATGCATGCCAGCCCGTTCAGGTCCTGCTGCCAGAGCGAATTACTTGCTTGTTTCGCGCGCTTTGCCGAACGGATCGCCCGCCTTCCAGGCCGGCATCTTCGGCGCATCGGCCACCGCGCGGCCCAGGTTCAGCGTGAACTGCGCCTGCTGCACCATGCCCGCCAGATCCCAGCTCGGATCGTATTCGTCGCCCACCTGGTGGTATTTCTCGCGGTAGGTCTTGGCCTTGGCGTTGTTGGCGTCGACGTCCTTGACCCAGCTGCTGCCGTAGCCGACCGAGAAGGCGGGCACGCCGGCCTTGGCGAAGCTGAAGTGGTCGCTGCGGAAGTAGCCGCCGCTCAGGTCCGGCTTGCGCGGCGCAATCACCATGCCCATCGATTTGGCGACGCCCGCCGCCATGGCGCCCAGCTCGGTGCGCTCGCTGCCCGGCACGCTGACGTCCTTGACCAGGCCAACCCAGTTCAGGCTATCGAGGTTCAGGTTGGCGGCGGTCTTGGCGATCGGCCACAGGGGGGCGGCCACATAGGCGGCGCTGCCCAGCAGGCCTTGCTCTTCGGCGCCGACCCACAGGAACATCTGGCTGCGCTTGGCCGGGTTCTTCACCGCTTCGGCGGCCATCGCCAGCAGCGCGCCGGTGCCCGATGCGTTGTCGACGGCGCCGTTGAAGATCGTGTCGCCCTCGGTGCCTTGCTTGCCCATGTGATCCCAGTGCGCCGAGTAGATCACCACTTCGTCTTTCAGCGCCGGATCGGTGCCCGGCACGACGCCGGCCACGTTGAACTCTTCCAGCGAGCGCACCTGCGCGCGCGCTTCGCCCTTGACGCGGGCATTCAATGCGACCGGCTTGAAGTTCTTGTCTTCGGCGGCCGCGCGCAGCTTGTCCAGATCCTGGCCGCCGGCCGCGAACACCTTGCGCGCCGTGTCGTCGGTCATCCAGCCCTGCAGGCCGCTGCCCACTTTGCCTTCGGTGAGCTGGAAGCGCTCGGCGTTGGCCCAGCTGTTCTGCACCACGCTCCAGCCATACGAGGCCGATGCATCGGTGTGGATCAACAGGACACCGGCTGCGCCCTGGCGCGCCGCTTCTTCGAGCTTGTAGGTCCAGCGACCGTAGTAGGTCAGGCCGGCGCCATTGAAGCGGTTCGCTTCGGCGGCGGTGGGCGCCGGATCGTTCACCATCATCACGATCACCTTGCCCTTGACGTCCATGCCCTTGAAGTCATCCCACTTTTCTTCTGGTGCCACGATGCCGTAGCCGACAAAGACCATCTCGGCGTCGAGCGTGTGATCGGCCTTGCCATCGCCCGGCCCCCAGACCCAGTCTGCGCCAAACTGCAGCGGCACGGCCTTGCCGTTGGCGACGATGCCGACATTGCTCTTCTCGGGCAGCGAGCGCACGCCGGCGATCTTGACCGGTTGGCGGAAGCTCTTGCCGTTGCCGGGTTTCAGGCCCACGGCGGCGGCTTGCGTTTCAAGATACGTGACGGTCAGCTCGCCGCCGCGCTGGCCGGTACCGCGGCCTTCGAGCGCGTCGGACGACAGGAACGCCATGTGCGCGCGCAGCGGCGCTTCCTGCACGGTGGCTTTGGTCCTGGTCTGGGCATGGGTGGGGAAGGCCAGCGCCAGGCTGCCGGCGAGGGCGGAGAGGATGAGGGAAGAGACGATCTTGTGCATGGATTCCTGCTGCGAAGTAAATGCCGCGAAGTTGACGCTGCATAGTTAATCAAGCCATTCATCGGGAAGGGCGCACTCGTGGCGCGCGCGGCCATTTTATGACAACTTGTCAGTAAAACCGCAGGATATCGGTCGACACCGTCCTGCCCAGCTGCGGCGCCACGCCTTGTGCGCCCGCTGGCAAGAGGTGCCGTGGCAGGCCTGGCATGTGTTCCTGCACCGTGATGGAGAAGATCTCGTTGGGCGCACTTTCGATCTCCAGCTGCAGCACCCGGTCCCCCATCCCGTACAGCGACAGCGACCACGCGCTTTCTTTGTCACTGAGCGTGACGCCATCGACGCGCGAGCGCAGCGCCCTGGCGCCCTGCATGGCCAGTGCGATGTGCGGGGCGCGGTTGGCCGAGCGCACCGTGAATCTGGCCAGCCGCACCTTGCCGACGTGGTTGCGCAGGATGAAGCAATCGGGGAACGCGATCGCATCGTCACGTGGCGCGACGGCGTACCACTGGGGCGCGCTGCGCAGGCCAAAGACCTCGGCAAAGGCGGTCGGCCTGGTGCGGCCCGCGAACAGGTCGCGGCGCCAGTCGGCGAGCGGCTGCTGCGGCAGCAGCCAGTAGGCGCGCCACGCGTTCATGTCCTTGTAATAGACCAGCCCCTCGAGGTCCCCGGGTGCGACCGCCTGCCCATGTGGCGCCACCGCGTCCTCCGGCAGTGCCAGGCAGGCCGCCAGCGCCAGCACCAGCGCGCCGGTGACGGCAAACCCGCTGCGCAGCATCAGCAGGGGGCCGGCAAAGCACAGCATGGGCAGCGCCATCAGCATCGGCGGAACATGCATGTGGCCTGGAGCGAGCAGGATCCAGGCATCGCGCAGCGCCGGCGGGAGCAGGCTCGCGGCCGGGGCCAGGCCGGCCAGCAGCACCAGCAGGCGTACGCCGTGGCCTTGCCGTTCGCCCCAGCGCGTATGCAGCAGCGTGAAGGCGCCGAGCGCCGCCACCAGTGGCCAGGCCAGCAGCGGGGCGAGCGTCGGCAGGAACACGGCGGCAAAGAGCAGCACCAGCGTCGGCCAGGCCAGTGCGCCGAGCACCGTCGCGGCCGTGCCGACACTGCGGCGCAGCAGGTACAGGCCGGCCACGAACACACCGGCCGTGACGACGGCAACGGTCAGCGGCAGGCGGTGTTCACCGGCCAGGCCGTCGGCAGCCAGCTCG
This sequence comes from Massilia sp. MP_M2, assembly GCF_039123635.1. NCBI lineage: Bacteria > Pseudomonadati > Pseudomonadota > Betaproteobacteria > Burkholderiales > Oxalobacteraceae > Massilia > Massilia sp. MP_M2. The sequence continues at coordinate 78,064 of NZ_JBCHJF010000014.1, read as the reverse complement.
CGATCCCAGCTCCAGGTGCCCACGCGTACCACGAGCAGCAGGAAGCACACGCCGAAGGCGCCCTGCGCTGCATCCAGCACACCGTCCTGGCCGAACTGGCCGCGCCATGCGCGCGCCAGCATCAGGCAGGACAGGATCGCCGGCACCCACACCAGCCACGCCGCATGGTGGACGGGGCCGATGACCGGCAGCGAAAAGTGGACGTGCGCTGCCTGGCGGTGCGGTGCCAATGGCGCCGCACCATAGGCGCGCGCGAGGCGCAGCATGGCGTCGCCCAACTGGCGCGGTGCGGTGCCGGCTGCGCGTAGTTCGCCACCACCGAACAGCAGCACCGGCGCATCGAGCCGGGTCAGCGGGCCGATATGGGGCGCGTCGCCCAGCAGCCATGCCAGCGTCGCGTTCGCGGACGTGCCGCGCAGTTCGGGCGCAGCCTGCATCCAGCCCGCCAGGGCCGGCGCACCCGCGCCGCTCGCCTCCAGCATGCGTAGCGGGCCATGCACGGCACCATCGAACCGGAGCGCCATGCCGATGCGCCCTGCCAGCGGGTGCTGTTCGACAAATCCCCTGGACCCGAGCATGCCAATGCGCTCGCCGTCGGCAAACAGCAGCACGATATCGTTGGCCGGCGGCGTGGCCCGCAATGCCCGCGCGGTGTCGAGCAGGGCGCTGACGGTGGCCGCACCTGGCAGGGCGTCACGCGGCGCCGCGCCGCTGTCGTAGTGGGTTGCCAGCAGCACGGCGGGGCGCCGCGCTGCATCGGGCGCGGTGCCCGGAATCGTCGCGACGATGTTGTGCACGACCCCGATCGTGTGGTGAATGCCGCCGAACAGTCGGGTGACCGAGGTGCGCACGGTGGTGCGCTGCACGGCAGGCGCCAGTCCCATGGCGCGCAGTTGTGTCATCAAGTAGGCGCGCGCGTGCGCATTGTCGCTGCCCCCGATCGAGCGGGGGCTGGCCGCCAGTACCCGTTGATGTTCGCTGACGCGCGCGGCCCACGCGGGGGCCGCAATCGAAGCGCCAGGTGCCGGGATGACGGGTGGCGCCAGCGCCAGCCAGGCCAGGACGGCGAGGGCGGCCAGAGCGACAGCGCCGGCGACGGCATGTCTGAACCCCGTGATGTTGAAGGCTGGTGTTACGGCGCGGACGGCATCCATCGGTTGTTCTCCATGCACCTGTCATAAGGGCGAAAAAAAGCCCGCCGGGTCAAGAGGGGCGGGCGAAAGAGGGGCGGTGTTGACTACTCGAGTGTCCAGACATAGGCCAGCCTGGCCCACCCGGCTTCGGCGACGCCGCCCTGCATCGCTGGCTGGAAGGTGCACGTGCTCAGGGCGTTGACGGCGGCGCGATCGAGCTCCCGCGAGCCGCTCGACGACTGGATGCGCGCGTCCTGTACGCGGCCATCGGCGCCAACCAGCAGCGCCAGCGTCACGGTGCCGGTGTCGCCATTGCGCGCGGCGCGCACCGGATAGTCAGGCTTGGCGCAGCCATTGGCATCGGCCAGCACGACGCTGCGTAGTTGGCCGCTGTTGGTCGATGGTTGGGCGGGTGGCGCCGGTGGCGCTTCCGCTTGCAGCGGCGGGGTCGGCTCTGGTGCTGGCTCGGTGCTGGCCTGGACGGCAGTTTGGGGCGGCGGCGTGGCAATCTCGACCTCGACCTTCGGCGCCACGATGTCGGGCAGGGCAGAGCGCACTTGCGGCTTGGGCGGCTCTGGCGGGGGCGACGGCGGCGGTATCTCGGGGCTCATCCACACCATCGGCGCATCAAACACGGCGGGCAGCGATATCGTCTTCGCATTCATGACGTGCATGACGCCTAGCGCAACCAGCACATGCAGGCCGGTGACGAGGACAAACTTGCCGGCCTTGCCGCCAGCGCCATCGTGGATGTGAGAACCATGCATATCGACCTCCCGGGTATGGTTGAAGGGTGCATATCTACCGCTGATGGAATCAATATATGCTAGAGGCTAGCAATTTGCAAATCCATAATGAGGTAATTCTTGTTCTATTTGTGTGAGCATACGAATGCGCGGAGTTGGCGCAAACATGCCTGATGCGTCAAGCCGGTGCCCTGGCCCGTCACGCATCGCATGCCTTGCGCGCCCTTTTACCCATCGCTTCCCCGCCCGTTGTGTGAAATAATTCCCCTCTATTCCGGGGCCCATCGCCCCGGCCGTGCATGCCGCACCCAGGCAGCGCATGTGCACCACAGGCCCCCGCGCCAGGAGAACAAATTGGCAGATCAGAACAAACCCATCCGCGTCATGCTGGCCGACGATCACCCCATCGTCATGACCGGTTTTGCCATGTCGCTTGAAGCGGCCGGCATGCAGGTGGTGGGCCAGGCCAAGACCCCGAGCGAAGCCACCGCGCTGTATGCGACCGAACAGCCGGATGTCGCCGTGCTCGACATGCGCTTTGGCACCGAGCTGACCGGCATGGACGCAGCCCAGGCCATCCTCAAGGCCGACCCGTCGGCCAAGATCGTTTTTCTCAGCCAGTTTGACCAGGATAGTCTGATCAAGGAAACCTACCGCCTCGGCGCCCACGCCTTCGTCACCAAGGATTGCGACCCGGCCGATCTGGCCACCGCCGTGCGCCACGCGCACGAGGGCAAGCTGTACTTCCTGCCGCATATCGCCTCGCGCCTGGCCAGCATGGCCGTGCGCGGCGAAGTCACGCCGCAGTCGCAGCTCGACGAGCGCGGCCTGGAAATCTTCAAGTTCATGGCCGAGGGCATGACCAACGCCGAAATCGCCGAGCGGCTCGATCTGTCGACCAAGACCATCAGCAATATCAGCCAGTCGATCAAGGAAAAGCTGGGCGTGCACCGCCAGGCCAGCATCACCCTGCTGGCCGTCAAGCATGGCCTGATCGAGCCGTAAGCGATGGCCACGCTCCTGCGCCGGATGCAGAACGCTTCACGCGCGCGTTCACTGGCCCCCTTGATCGCCATGACGCTGGCCTTGGCCGCCACCGGCGCCCATGCCGTCCAGGCCCGGCAAACGGAGCGCGAGCGCGAAGACGTGCAGGGTTACCGCTTCCAGATCATCACCGGCGACGACAGCGCGGTCACGCACCGCATCGTCGACGACCTGTACAAGCGCCTGGTGCCGACCTTCGCCGCGTTTCGCACCGAGCTCGCGCAAAAGCGCCGCATGCTCTACATCGCGATCGGCCCGACCGCGCTGCGCGACGCGCTGTCACGCCGCTGCGATTGCGTCGTCATCTCGGCCTATACGTCCAGCCAGGTATGGCGCGGCCTGACGGCGCGCCTGCCCAAGCCACGCCGCACGGCCATCACGGCGGTATACGCCGAACCGGCGCCGAACGACCAGATGCGCCTGGCCGAACTGGTGTACGGCCGCCCCGTGCGCGTGGGCGTGCTGCTCGGCCCCGACACCGCCTTCCTGCGCCCGGTGCTGCACGACGCCACCGAGATCCAGATGTTCACGCCGGGCGACGATTTGAATCACACGCTGAACAGCATGACGCGCGCCGAGACGCTGCTGGCGCTGCCCGACAGCGACATCTACAACGCCGAAAACGTGCGCAACATCCTGCTCTCGACCTACCGTCGCAAGCAGGGCGTGATCGGTTTTTCGGCTGATATGGTCAAGGTCGGCGCGCTGGCGACCACGTATTCCGAAGTCGAAGAGATCAACGCCCAGGTGGCCGAGCTCACGGCCGATTTCGTGCGCACCGGCGAACTGCCTGCGCCGCAGTTCCCGCGCTACTTTCGCACGATCATCAACGAAGGCGTGGCCAGCTCGCTCGATCTGCGCGTGACGGACACCGCGCGCAACTTCGCCCGCCCAGTGCCGGCGCCGGCGGCGCGATGAACCTGCGTTTCTGGCGCGGCTGGGGTGTCGGACGGCGCATGGCCGTCATCACGATGCTGCCGGTGATCCTGCTGTTTACGTCCTTCGTCTGGTACTCGTGGTACGCGCACCGCGCGCAGGTGGCCGAAGAACTGGCCGAGCGTGGCCGCATCCTGGCGCGCGCGTTGTCCGAGACGTCCGAGTACAACGTCATCTCGGGCAACCTGTCCGACCTGCGCCTAACGATCAATGGCCTGGTGCAGTCCGACCGCAGCATCTACCGCGTCGACGTCATCGACGGCAGCGGGCGCGCCGCCGTGCGCGTGGTGTCCGAATCGGCCCTTGACGCCCAGTCCCACTACTACGAAGCGCCGATCCGCAAGCAGGTCGTGTGGATCAACCTGTTCTCAGACAACGGCACGCCGCACGTGTCGGCGTCGAGCGATTCGCGTCCGCCCACGCTTACCACCGAAGTGGTGGGCTGGGTGCGGGTCACGATGTCGCCGGCGAACATGATGGCCAAGCAGACCGACCGCTTCCAGATCGAGCTGTCGATGGCGGCGCTGGCGCTGGCCGCCAGCGGCATCCTGGCCTGGGTATTGGCGCGCTCGCTGATCGTGCCGCTGCGCGAGGCGATCGGCACGCTGCGCCAGATCCGGGGCGGTAACTTCCGCGTTCATCCGCCGGTCACCACCGGCGGCGAGATCGGCGAGCTGCAATCGTCGATCGGCGAGATGTCGCTGGCCCTGGGCGAATCCAAGCGCGACCTCGAAAACAAGGTGGCCGAGCGCACGCGCGACCTGCTGGCCTCGCGCAACGAAGCGCTGCGCGCCGACGCCGACAAACGCAAACTGATCCAGAAGGTCAACGAAATCATCGAGGACGAACGCAAGAGCATCGCGGTCGAAATCCACGACGAACTCAATGCGTCGCTGATCGCGGCGCGCCTCGAAGCGCAGGCGATCGGCCTGCTGGCGGCCAAGGCCCCGCCCGGCCCCGAGGTGGTGGAAATCAAGCGCAAGTCTGAAGCGATCACCAAGCTCGCGCTCGACCTGTACGCCAACGGCCGGCGCCTGGTGCGCCGCCTGCGCCCCGAGGTGCTCGACATGCTCGGTCTGCACGGCGCGGTCGAAGAGATGGTGCGCCACTATGACACCACGTCCGGCTGCCGTTTCGACCTGCACAGCGAGGGCGACTTCGCGCGCCTGTCCAACGAGCTGGCCATTTCGGCCTACCGGATCGTACAAGAGGCGCTGTCGAACGTCATGAAGCATGCTGCCGCGCGCTCGGCGCACGTCAGCCTGCTGCTTGACGAAGGCAAGGGCATGCTGCGCATCCGCGTGGTCGATGACGGCGCCGGCTTCGACACGGCCAGCGCCTCGGAAGGCATCGGCATCATCGGCATGCGCGAGCGCGCCTATGCGCTGCACGGCACGATCGAGGTGCGCTCGAGCCCCGGCGAAGGCACCGATGTCGCCATCGCCCTGCCGTTGACGCTGGCGCCGCCGGTGCCTACCGCGCCTGCCGCACCCTCCAGCGTCATTCTGTAAGCCTTACCTTTATTAGCGAAGACCACCATGGCTACTGCAACCCTCACGCCCTACGAACAAGGAAACCTGAACCAGACCACCACCTGGGCCGATTGCATCGCCTGGTACGACGAGCTTGCGCGCCTGTATCCAGCGGTGCTGCGCTTCGAGCAGGTGGGCGTGTCCGATGCCGGCGTGCCGATCCACGCTGGTGTGGTCAGCAGCGACGGCGCGTTCGACCGCGCCGCGATCAAGGCTGCCGGGCGCGCAGTCTTCTTCAACAACAACGGCATCCACCCGGGCGAGCCGGAAGGCGTCGATGGCTGCATGGCGCTGGTGCGCGACTTTTGCGTCGATCCCGAGCGCCTGGCTGCGCTGGGCACGACCGTGTTCCTGTTTGTCCCGCTGTACAACGTCGACGGCGCCTTCAACCGCGCCGACACGTCGCGCGTGAACCAGGACGGGCCGGAGCAGTTCGGCTTTCGCGGCAACAGCCGCCACCTCGACCTGAACCGCGACTTCGTCAAGTGCGACACGTTGACGGCGCGCGTGTTCAACGAACTGTTTACGGCCTGGGACCCGGACGTGATGGTCGATACCCACACGTCCAACGGCGCCGACTACAGCTACACGATGACGCTGATCCACACGCAGGCCGACAAGCTCGGTGGTGGCCTGGGCGAGTTCCTGCGCGCCGAGATGCTGCCGGCGCTGTACGCCGGGATGGATGCGCGCGGCTGGCCGACCTGCCCGTACGTGAACCCGGTGCAGGACAGCCCCGACCACGGCATTGCCGAATTCCTGGAAACCGCGCGCTTTTCCACCGGCTACGCAGCGCTGCACCACACGATCGGCTTCATGCCCGAGACGCACATGCTCAAGCCGTTCAGGGATCGCTACGAATCGATGCGCGCGCTGGTCGATGTCGCGCTGGCCTTCACCGTGCAGAACGCCCCGCGCATCCAGGCGCTGCGCCGTGCGGCGAAGGATGCGGGCCGCACGCAAGCCGAGTGGCCGGTACGCTGGAAGATGGACGAGACCAATCCGTCGAGCTTCCGTTTCAAAGGGTATGAAGCCAAGTATAAAAAGAGCGTGCTGGGCGACTATTCGCGCCTGTACTACGACCGCAGCAGCGTCTGGGAGCGCGACATCGCCTACTACAACCGCTTCCCGGTGGATGCGAGCGTGCCGGCGCCGCAGGCCTACGTGGTGCCGCAGCAGTGGCGTGAGGCGATTGAGCGCCTGCAGTGGAATGGCGTGCGCATGGAGCGCATCGACGCCGACCGCATGCAGCATGTCGCGTACTATCACATCGACAGCGTGACCTCGCGCCCGACGGCGTACGAAGGCCATATGTTCCATGACGACGTGGTGCTCGAACGGCGTCACGCCAGCGTGCAGCTGCGCGCCGGGGATTATCTCGTGCCGCTGGACCAGGACAATGCGCGCTACGCGGTCGAGACGCTCGAGCCGCTGGCGCACGACAGCTTCTTCCGCTGGGGCTTCTTCAACAGCGTGCTGGAAAAGAAGGAAGCGTATTCGGAGTATGTGTTCGAGGACGAGGCCGAGCGACTGCTGGTGCAGGAGCCTGCGCTGGCAGCGAAGTTCGAACAGTGGAAGAGTGAACATCCTGGCTTGCTGACGAATCAGGAAGCGGTGCTGGACTTCATCTTCGCCAACTGCGCGCGTTACCGCGAGCCGGAATGGCGCCGGTATCCGGTGTTCATGATCGAGCGTTGAACCTGACGGTGGACGGCCTGGCCGTCCACCGTACCGGTCTTACTTCGACGCTGCGATCCAGCGATCGACCTTCGCCTCAAGCACTGCCAGCGGCAGCGTGCCTTCATCGAGCACCACGCGGTGGAATGCGGGCAGGTTGAATTTGTCATCCAGCGCCGCCTGCGCGCGCTGACGCAGTTCCATGATTTTCAGGGCGCCGATCTTGTACGCCAGTGCCTGGCCCGGCATGACCATGTAGCGCTCGATCTGGGCGCGCGCTTCCAGTTCCGAGTACCCCAGCGTCTCGCGGAAGTACGTGATCGACTGATCGCGGCTCCAGCCCTTGGTATGCATCCCGGTATCGACCACCAGGCGCGCCGCGCGCAGCATCTCGTCGTTAAGGTGACCGAAATAATCTTCCGGCTTGTCGAACAGGCCCATCTCCTTGCCCAGCGTCTCGGCGTACAGCGCCCAGCCTTCGGTAAATGCCGTATTGCCGCCGAACTTGCGGAAATTCGGCAGACCGAGTTCCTGGGTCAGCGCGATATGGAAGTGGTGGCCCGGCTGGCCTTCATGCAGGTATAGCGTGACCATGCCGGTGCTGCCGTACTTGGTCGGATCGTTCACTACCGACCAGAACACGCCGGGCCGTGAACCGTCCGCCGCCGGTGACGAATAATGGTCCGATGCCGTCTCGCGCGTCAGTTCCGGTTCCAGGCGTACTTCGAGCGGTGCCTTCGGCATCAGCGAGAACAGTTTAGGCAGCTTGGTGCGCACGTCAGCGTCGATCTTCTCGAACACCGCGATCACCTGCGCATCCGACGTGAACGGCTTGTACTTCGGCTGCTCCGACACCCAGCGCGGCAAGCCGGCCGCAGGGCCGGTGTAGCCCATCTTCGGGCCGATCTTGCCGTACTCGCCCTGGATGCGCGCCACTTCCTTTTGGCCGATCTCGTGGATCTGCTCGGGCGTCAGGGTCGTGGTGGTCATCGCCGCCACGCGCGCCTTGTACCACTCGGCGCCGTTTGGCAGTGCGCCCCAGCCGGCCGTCGTGCGGGTGGCCGGCAAGTAGTCCTTCTCGACATACGTGGCCAGGCGCGCCAGTGCCGGATTGAGCTTCTCGCCCACCGTCTTGCGGTACGACGCCGTCAGCTTGTTCTTGTCGGCGCCCGAAAAGCCCGCCGGCAGCGCCTTGATCGGGCTGTAGAAGATGCTGGCCTCGGGCGTGGCCGCGACCAGTGCCTTCAATTGCGGCAGCAGCGACATCATCGGTTCGCGTGGATGCACGACGCCGCGCTTGACGCCTTCGCGCATATTGGCGATCGCCTGGTCGATGTAGGCGACCATCTGGTCCAGGCGGCTCAGGTAATTGCGGTAATCCTGCGGCGTGGCGAGCGGCTGCGCGCCCTGGCCGCCGGCGTAGTTGGCCATGAAGACCGGCATGTTGAACATCTGGTCCACCGGCAGCAGGTGCTCGGGGAAGGCGCCCAAACGCAGCGCGGTCTCGAGCTCGAACTTGACGACGTCATAGCTTGCCTGATCGCGCGGAGCGAGACGCGCGCGCGGGATCGTGCCCAGGCGTTTCAGATAGCCGCGGTACAGCGCAAACTGGGCGTCGCGGTTTTTCGGCGCGATCGGCAGGCCAAGCTGGCCGTCGAAGCGGCCGTCGCCGGACTCGGTCGCCCAGACCGGCTCGAAGCGCGCATAGGCGTTGTAGTACTCGTCCACCAGCTTGTTGATGGCCTTGCCGGCCTGGGGATCGGCAGCCGATGCGGATGCAGGTGCGGGGGCCGTGACTGGCGCGGCGCCGGCACTGGCGCACATCAGCAGGGCGGCCGTGGCCAGTGCGCCGAGTTTGAAGGATGGGTTCATCGTGATCGAGGTCCGGGTAAAAAATCAGTAGCTGGCCAGTGGCATGAGAGCGCCGTTCTTGAATGTGTACACCGTGACGGCGGTTTTTTTCAGATTGCCCTTGGGGTCATAGCCGTACATGCCGACCACGCCCTGATAGCTGATCGTGTGCATCGCAACGCCAACCGCCTTGGCGTCGACCGTCTTGGCCGACTGAATCGCTTGCGCGATGAACTTGGTCTGGTCGTAGAACGAGGGTGCGTAGACGTCTGGCTCGCGGCCGAAGCGCTTCTTGTAGCTGGCCAGGAAAGCCGCGCCGCCCGGTTGTTTGGCGACGATCGCGCCGGCCTGCGCGCAGCGCACGTTCTCGCCGACGGCATCACCGCCGAGCCTTGCCATCTCGGGGCTGCACAGCGTATCGCCGCCCAGCAGCGGCACGTTCAGGCCGAGCTGCTTCATCTGGCGCACCATCGGCGCGGCCTGCGGAGCGTAGCCGCCGTAGAAGATGGCGTCGACTTTCTTGGCGCGCAGCGCGGTGAGGATCGCGGCGAAGTCGCTCGCCTTGTCGTTGGTGAACTCGTGGCCGGCGATCTTGATGCCGGCCAGCTGCGCCTGGCGTTTGAATTCCATCGCGATGCCCTGGCCGAACGCCGTGCGATCGTCGATCACGCCGATGTTCTTGATCTTGAGTTCCTTGGCCGCGTAGCCGGCAACCGAAGCACCGACCTGCGTGTCGCTCGCGACGATACGAAACACGGTGGGATAGCCGCTGGCCGTGATCTTGGGATTGGTGCCGACCGTCGACATCAGGATGCCGCTGTCGTTGTAGACGCGCGAGGCCGGAATCGCCACGCCCGAGTTGTACGGGCCGAGCACGAACTTGACGCCGGCGTCGGCGAATTTCTGGGCCACGGTCACGCCCTGTTTCGGGTCGCCCGCGTCGTCTTCGGATTGCAGCACGAAGCGCAGCACGTTGGCGCCCACCTGGATCTTCTGTGCGTTGAGTTCTTCGATGGCCAGGCGCACGCCGTTTTCATTGTCCTTGCCGGCGAACGCGTTGGCGCCCGACAGCGGACCGCTGACGCCGATCTTGACGACCTGTTCGGCAGCGTGCGCGTGCACGCCGATGGTGGCAATCAGTGCAGCCAGCGCCAGCGGCGCCATGGTGATTTTCGATGGCATTGACTCAGTCTCCCGTTGATGTGGACGGGCGCCATCATCGCACGATTTACGCACCCGGCGAAAGCGCACAACGCGTGTAAAGACTCAGGTTGGCGTGCCGTGCGAGATCAGTTCGAGGGGCAGGGCGGTGGTGGATTTGATCTGCTCCATCGAGAACGCCGACGACACGCCGGTCAGGCGCGCGGTCTTGATCAGCTTCTTGTAGAAGCGGTCGTAGCCGGCGATATCGGTGGTGACGACCTTGAGCAGGTAATCGACGTCACCGCTCATGCGATGGAACTCCAGCACTTCGGGCAGCGCGATCACGGCGGCGGCAAAGCGCGCCAGCCATTTTTCATCGTGTTCGGGGGTCTTGACGCTGACAAAGACGGTGACCGGCAAGCCGACTTTTTCGCGATTGACGATGCTGACGCGGCTTTCGATGAAGCCTTCTTCTTCCAGGCGCTTGACGCGTTTCCAGCAGGGCGTACTGGACAAGCCCACCTTTTCGCTCAGGCCCGAAATGGACAAGGTGGCATCCGCCTGCAGAGCAGCGAGGATCGCGCAATCAAACTTGTCGAGTGAATTCATATTCCGCATTGCTTATTATAAGAATAATTATCCTACTGTTTGATCGGAAACCAGAAAGTTTAGAACGTATTGACCGTCTTTAGACCGTACCATATTACTGAACAATAACATGTTGTGCGATACCTTTTTTATATTTTTGGCACCTATTCATGCAGACCGAAATCTACCTCGATACCAATGCAACCTCACCGGTATTGCCGGCCGCCGCCACTGCCGCCATGGCCGCCATGCAGGATGGCTTCGGCAATCCGAGCAGCAGCCATGCGACGGGCCTGCGCGCCCGGGCGCTGCGCGAGAGCGTGCGCGCCAGTGCGGGCCGGGTGGTCGGCGCGGGGGAGGGCCGGTTGATGTTCAACAGCGGCGCCACCGAGGGCATCCAGACGGCGGTGCTCTCGGCCCTGTGCGCGGTGCGCGAGCGGCGCGCGCGCGGTGACGCCTGCGGCGACATCGTCCTGATTGGCGCGACCGAACACAAGGCGGTGCCTGAAAGCCTGGCACACTGGAACCGGCTGCTCGGCACGGGCCTGGAGCTGCGCGTGCTGCCGGTCGATGGCGATGGCCGCCACCGGCTCGACGTGCTGCGCGCGCTGGCGCCGCGCGCGGCGCTGGTGTGCACGATGGCGGCAAACAATGAAACGGGCGTGGTGTCCGACCTGCACGGCATCGAGGCGGTGCTGCGCGAGGCCGGGAGCGATGCCGGCAGCGATGCCCTGTGGCTGGTCGATTGCGTGCAGGCGCTGGGCAAGCTCCCACTCGACCTGGCCGCGAGCCGCATCGACTACGCGCCGTTCTCGGGGCACAAGCTGTATGCGCCAAAAGGCATCGGCATGCTGTACGTGCGCCGCGACGCCCCGTACACGCCGCTGATGTGCGGCGGCGGGCAAGAAGACGGCCAGCGTTCCGGCACCGAAAACATGGCCGGCATCGCGGCGCTGGGCGCGGTGTTCTCGGCGCTGGAGCGGGGCGACACATTCCGCGACGGCGCCGCGCTGCTGGCGTGCCGCGCGCGCCTGGTGGCGGCGCTCGAAGCGGCCTTGCCCGGCATCGTGTTCAATGCGCCCATGGCGCATTCGCTCCCCACGACCATCAACTTCTCGGTGCCGGATGTGGCCAGCGCCACGCTGCTCGACCTGTTCGATGCCGCCGGCATGCGTGTCAGCGCCGGCTCGGCGTGTTCGGCGGGGAAGGCCGGATCCAGCTACGTGCTCGATGCGATGGGCGTGCCGGCCTGGCGCAGCGCGGCGGCGGTGCGCCTGTCATTTGGCGCGCTGTTTGATGACGCCTCGCTCGACCTGGCCTGCGAGCGCATCGCGCGCTGCGGCGCTGCGCTGGCCGCGCCGATGCCGATGCCAGGCGCCGAGCCGGCGATGGATGGCGTCATCGACAGCGCAATGCTGGTGCCCGCCGCTGCCGCCCGCGACTGGCTTGCTGCGCATCCGGACGCGCTCGTGATCGACGTGCGCAACCTGCGCGAACACAGCGTCGCGGGGGCGGGGGCGGGTGGGGGCGCGGTTCGGCTGCACGACCATGCGGTACGCAACGTGCCGCTGGCCTGCGTTGCCGACCACGCGCCGCAGTGGCTGGGCGCGACGGCGCCGCTGCTGTTCGTCTGCCGCAGCGGCGCCCGCAGCGCCCGTGCGGCGCAAGCCTTGCGCGCCATGGGCCATCCCGGCGCCTGGTCGCTGGTGGGCGGGTTCGCACTCGCCATCTGATCGCCGGGGCGCGGCTGCCTTCAGCCCATCGGCGGGGTGTGTTCGTCAGCGCACAGTAACGACGCCCGTCTTTGCCTAGGATAAGATGAGCCGTGCGCGCCCAGCGTTTCCTGCCCTGATCCGTCCCGGACGCCACTGTGCTCCAGCGGTCTGCTGCGCACGCTTAGTCCCGAGGCCCCGTTGAACGTCAAGAACCACAACCTGCCCGCCGGGCAGCGCGCGCCGCATGATGCGACGCGTGCGACCGGCGACGATGCGCCATGGCGCGCAGCACCTCTCGGCGCGCTCCAGCGCGCGGAGCACGCACGCCAGTTGGCGGCACGTCACGTACTGCAACCCACCACGGCCGGCAAGGCCGCCGCCCAGGCCCTGCGCGCGTTGCTGGGCACGAACGCCGATGCCATCGCTGCCTCGTGCGACGCGCTCGACCAGGCCGCACGCGCCGGCTTTGCGCTGCCGCCTGCCGGCGCACGCCTGCTCGACCAGCACCACCTTCTTGACGCGCAGGTACGCCTGGCGCGTGACGGCTTGCGGCCTGGCGCCGCGGTCCTGCCGACACTGGCGCCGGATGGCGCCGTGCGCGCCTGGCGCCTGGTGCTCGACGTGGTCGCGCATGGCGATGGCCGCATCGACGCCGAGGAACTGGCGCTGTTCGTGAGTGCATACCAGGAAAGCGCGCTCCTGCGCATCGCCGAACTCGACGCGCTGCCGGCGCTGCTGCGCCTGGCCCTGATCGACAACCTGCGGCGCCTGGCCGCGCGCGCGGCGCGTGCCTGCGCTGCGCATGAACAGGCCGCCAGCTGGGCGGTGCGCCTGCTGGACACGGCCGAGACGCGGCCCGGTGACCTGATCCTCTTGGTGGCCGACATGATGCGCAGCGTCGAGGCCAATGACAGCTTCATCGCCGAACTGGCGCGGCGCCTGCATGGCCGCGGCGGCGCCGTGACCCAGGTCCTGGACTGGCTCGACGCACGCCTGGCCGATGCCGGCACCAGCATCGCGCAGCACACGCAGCGCGAACACAGCGAACAGGCCGAGGATGCCATCTCGGTCGGCAACACCTTGGCCAGCCTGCGCCTGCTTGGCGGGATCGACTGGCGCGCCTTCGCCGAGACGCATGACGCGGTCGACGCGCTGCTGCGCACCGACCCGGATGGCAGTTACGCCGCCATGGACGGCGCCACGCGCGACAGCTACCGGCACGCCATTGCGCGTCGCGCCCGCACTGCCAGGGTCGACGAAGTCGACGTCGCGCGCGACGCGCTGACGCTGGCCGGTACGCACCGCGCGCCGGGCGAAGGTGGCCTGGACGTGCGCACCCGCCACGTCGGCCACTACCTGCCTGCGCTGGCGCAGAAGGCGCACCTTGTCACGCGCATCGGGGCGGCCGCGGTCCTGACGCTGCTGTTGACGATATCCATTCTCGTCCACGCACGCCAGGGCGATGCCGGCGCGTGGCTGCTGGCGCTGATTGGCCTGCTGGCGCTGCCCGGTGCCAGCGCGTTGGCGCTTTCCCTGGTGCGCATGATGGAACGCTGGCGCACCCCGCCTGCCACCACGCCGCGCATGGATTTCAGCGCCGGCATCCCCGATACCTGCCAGACCGTTGTCGCCGTCTGCGCGCAGGCAGGTGACGCTGCCGCGATCGACCGGCTGCGCGAAGAGCTCGAAGTGCGCTACCTCGGCAACCGCGACCCGAACCTGCGCTTTTGCCTGCTGCTCGATCTGCCCGATGCCGCCAGCGCAACGCTGCCGGCGGACGACGCCTTGCTCGCGCAGGCGCGCGCCGCCATCGAGACATTGAATCGCCAGCATGGCCGTGACGGTGACGGTGAGGGTGACGGGCCATTCATGCTGCTGGCGCGGCCACGCACCTGGAGCATCGACCAGCAAGCCTGGATCGGCCAGGAACGCCAGCGCGGCCAGATCGCCGACCTGAATGCCTGGCTGTGCGGCGCGCGCGAACGCTTTCTGCTCGCCGCCGGCAACACCGGCGCTGGCGCCGCGATGCGCTACGTGATTGCACTGGACGCCAATGCCGGCCTGCCGCGCGACGCCGCGCGCAGCCTGGTGGCCGCGATGGCGCATCCGCTGCACCAGCCGGTGCAGGACGACAGCGGCCGCGTGCTCGAAGGGCACGGCATGCTGCTGCCGGCACGCGGTCCCGCGCCACCGGGCCATCGCGCGCCGCGCTTTGCCCGCATGGGCGGGGCGGTGCAGGACGCAAGCCACGGCTGGGTCGCGATCCATGATGTCGATGTCTGGCGCCGTGCCTGCGGCGACGTTCTGCACGACGATGGTCGCGCCTGGCCCGGCGCGGTCGAGCGCGATCGCCTGCGCGCCGGCGGCGTGGCGGACGTGCGCGTGGACGCACTGCGCACGCCAAACTACGGTGAGTACATGCTGCGCCGGCACCGCGCCGTGCGGGCGGCCTGGCAATCCGTGCACCGCCTCGGTCCCGGTCCCGATTACCTCGAGCACGCACCGGCGCGCTGGATGCTGTTCGACCAGCTGCGCGCCAGCTTGGTCGCGCCGGCGTCCCTCGCGTTGCTGATCTTTTGCTGGAGCCTGCTGGCTGCGCCCGTGTTCTGGACCACGGCGGTGCTGGGAATCGTGTTCGTGCCGACGGTCATTGGCCTGCTGGTGGCGCTGGGAGACCGGCCACTTGACGCACCATGGCGCCAGCACCTTGACGGCTGGGCGCGCGGCGCGCGCTTGACGCTCACGCGCGGTGCGTTGTGGGCGGCCTTCCTGCCGCATGCAGCGCTGGTCGATGCCCACGCCCTGGTGCGGGGCCTGTGGCGCCGGCACGTGACGCAGCGCGGCTTGCTCGATACGCAAGCGGGGGCAGTCCCGGGCCGCTCGCTGGAAATCAACGGGCGCGCCATGTGGTTCCCGCCGCTGCTGGCGATGGCCATCGCGCTGCTGGTGAGCTTTGCCAACCCCTACGCCCTGTTCGCCACGGCGCCGCTGCTACTGGTATGGTTCCTGTCGCCGGTACTGGCATGGTGGACAGGCCTGGTGACGCGCCGCAGCGTGCGCCTCGCGCCGGCGCAGGACGCGTTCCTGCGCGCGCTGGCGCGTCGCACCTGGGGCTTCTTCGAACGTCACGGCGTCGATGGCCATGGCCTGGCGCCACACGCCGTGCTTGAACACCCCGAGCCTGCCATCGATGCGCGCATCTCGCCCGATGGCATCGGCCTTGGCCTGCTGGCCACACTCAGCGCGCGCGACTTCGGTTTCCTGCCACTGGGCGGCCTGCTGGAACGCAGCGAGCGCGTGTTTGCCTCGCTGGCGCTGCTCGAACGGTGGCAGGGCCATTTGCTGCACTGGTACGACGGTGCGACGCTTGCTCCGCTCGAGCCACACTATGTCGATACCGCCGCCAGCGGCAGCCTGGTGCTGGCGCTGCGCACCTTCGCTGTCGGCATGGACGAACTGGCGGACCAGCCGATCGCCGCTGCGGCGCCCGACGGCATTCGCGCCACCTTGCTGGTCGTACGCGAGCACGCGCACGCTGCGCCAGCGTCTTTCCTGAACGTGCTGGACGACATGGACGGCGCCATGGCGCCCGAGCGCTGCCGCGCCCTCGACACGCTGCCGGGTCTTGTCGATTGCCTGCGCCTGGCGCTGGCCAATGCCGAGCGCCTGATGGCCAGCCTGCCTGAAGACGTCGATTCGCATGCCGACTCTGCGCTGGCCGCCTGGGTCGAGCGCTTGCTGGCACACTGCGCCGCGCAGCTGGACGACCTGTACGCGCTGGCGCCGTGGATGCGCGCAGTCCAGGAATACGTACTCGAGGCCAGACTGACACGCATCCCGACGCTGCGCGAACTGGCGCAGCTCGACGCGCCGACAACGGGCGGCGCTGGCCTGGCGGCATTGGTGGACGCGGGCCGCGCCTGCGCGCAGGCGCGCATCGAACGGCTGGCCGCGCTGGCGGGCGCCGCGCGCGACGCCGCGCGCATGGACTTCGGTGCATTGGTCGATTCGACCACTGGCCAGCTGGCCGCCGGCTACCACGTGCGCGACAAGCGCCTGGACAGCGACAGTTGCGACTTGCTGGCGTCCGAATCGCGCATGGCCAGCTTTGCCGCCGTGGCCCAGGGCCAGCTGCCGCAGCAGCACTGGTGGTCGCTGGGACGCCCGCTGCGCATGGCGGGTGCCAATACGCTGCTGCTGTCGCGCCGTGGCGCCATGGCCGACTTGCTGGCGCCGCAGCTCTGGATGCCGGGCTGGCGCGATACGCTGCTCGATGGCGCCGCCCGCGCGCTGGTGCGCGCCCAGGTTGCGCATGCCAAAGCCAGGGACGTGCTGTGGGGCTTTTCGTCATCGCGCTGCAATGCCGTGGACGGCGCCGCGCGCTACCGGTCCGGCCAGTTCGGCTTGCCCGCCGCCGCGTTGCAGCGCCAGCGCGATGACGACCTGGTGGCGGCGCCGTATGCCGCCGCGCTGGCGCTGGACGTGACGCCGGGCCTGGCCAGCACCAACCTGCGCGCCTTCGCGGCGCAAGGCATGCTGGGTGAGCTTGGCTTGTACGAGGCGCTCGACTACGCGCCGGCGCGCTTGCCGCAAGGCGAGCGCCAGATCGTCGTGCGGGGCTATGCCGCGCGCCACCAGGCGATGACGCTACTGGCGCTGGCCCGCCATCTGCTGGGTGAGCCGATGCAGCGCCGCTTCTGCCGCGATCCCGAATTCCGGGCCGCCCTGCCATTGCTGCAAGAGCCGGTGCCGGTCTCCGGTGCTGCTGCCGAACGACGCTACACCGGCGCAGCGGCAACAAGCCAGGGCGTGACCGCGCGCCCGTATGCCCGCGTGATCGGGAGCGAGCCCCCGGCGCTGCCCGAAGTCCAGCTGCTGTCCAATGGCCGCTATCACCTGGTCGTTGCCAGCGATGGCACTGGCACCAGTCGCTGGGATGACAAACAGATCACCCGAAGCGGCGCCGGCGAAACCGGCTTGATGTGCCACGTGCGCGACGTCGCATCCGGCCAGGTCTGGCCGGGCCTGTTGCCCGATAGTGAGCGCGAAACGGTGTTCTCCGAAGGCCGGGCCAGCGTGCGCTGTCTGGACAACGCTCTGGCCATGCACACCGATATCGTGGTGGCGCCGGACGACGACGTCGAGCTGCGCCGCATCCGCATCGTCAACCAGGGGCAGCAAGCGCTCACGCTGGAACTGACCAGCAGCGTGGCACTGGCCGGACCGGCGCTCGAGCCGGGTGGCCGCAGCCATGTCATGATCGAATTCGACGCCATCAACGACAGCCTGCTGTGCGTCACGGCGGCCGACGCCCCGGTCGTCATGCATCGCATGGCTGTGCGCGACATCGCGCCCGCATTGACGATGGAAACGGACCGCGCGCGCTTCATCGGCCGCGGCCACGATCTGCGCGCACCCCGGGCCATCGGGACTGGCGGCGCGTTGCCCGGCCTCGTGACCGAACCCGATGAACCGCTGCTGGCCTTGCGCCGCACCGTCACGCTGGCGCCCCAACAAGAGATCACGGTCGACCTGGTGCTGGGTGTGGCCGCCAGCCGGGCGATGGCGCGTGAACTGGCGGCCCGCTACAGCGCCGGCCATGCGGTCGACCGCGCGATCGACGCCGCCTGGACCCAGGCCCAGGCCTTCCTGCGCCGCATGGACGTGAGCGAAGCCGATGCGCAGCTGTGCAACCGCCTGGCTGGCTGCCTGCTGCAGCCGGTACCGGCCCTGCGCGCTGACCCGGCCGTCATCGCGCGCAATGTGCGCGGCCGCGCCGACCTGCTGGCCTGCGGCATTGATGGCGTGCAGCCGGTGCTGCTGCTCCAGCTGTCGGATGGCCCGGACACGGGCCTGGCGCGCCAGGTGCTGCAGGCGCATACCTACTGGCGCAATCGCGGCTTCGCGGTCGACCTCCTGGTGCTGTGCGACAGCCGCGCCGTGCGCGAGGGGGTGATGATGCTGGCCATGGCGTTGGTCGATCCCGACACCTTCGATGCATCCGGCGGCGTGCACCTGTTCCTGCGCGAAGACGTCGCGCAGGAAGACCGCATCCTGCTGCGCTCGAGCGCGCACGTGCTGCTGCTGTCTGGCCGTGGCGACCTGGCCGACCAGCTGCGCCGCGCTGCGCGGCCTGGTGTCGCCTTGCCGTCGCCACTCGTGGCCGGCGCAACCACGCCGTGGATGACGGAAGCATTGCCAACCGTGCAGCCGGAACGCGTGTTCGACAATGGCATCGGCGGCTTCACGCCGGATGGTCGCGAATACGAGGTGCGCAGCAGCGCCTCGGTGCCGGTGCCGCAGGCGCCCTGGGTCAACCTGCTGGCCAACCCCGGCTTCGGGTCTGTGCTGTCGGAACGCGGCCATGCGGTCACCTGGAGCGGGACACGCGCTGCGCGCCTGACTGCTGGCAGCGACGATGTCGCACCGCAGGACGGCGAAGCGTTCTACCTGCGCGACGAGGACAGCGGCGCATTCTGGTCGCCCACGCCGTGGCCGGCGCCATCGTCGGAACCGTATATCACCCGGCATGGCGTCGGCTACACCGTGTTCGAGCACGGCGCGCACGGCATCCATTCGGCACTGCGCTGCTTCGTGGCACCGGATGCGCCGCTCAAATACAGCGTGCTCCGACTGCGCAACGACAGCGATGCGCCGCGCCGCCTGAGCGTGACGGGTTTCGTGGCGTGGCAGCTCGACAGGGTCGACGCCACGCCCGGCCTGCAGGTCGTCACCGGCATCGACCTGGCCAGTGGCGCGCTGTTCGCGCGCAATGCGTTCAGCGACGACTTCCGCGACCAGGTGGGGTTCTTCCATGTCGACGCCGAGGATGTCGCCGCGACCTGCGACCGCGACGAATTCATCGGCCGCCAGGGCAGCATTGCGCAGCCGGCGGCGCTGGGCCGCAGCGGCCTGTCCGGCGCCAGTGGGGCAGGGCGCGCACCGTGCGCGGCCTTGCAGGTGCCGGTCACGCTGGCGCCAGGCGAAGAGCGCGAGCTGGTGTTCGTGCTGGGCGTGGCCGGTCCCGGCACGCTCGACGCCAGCCGCGAGGTGCAACTGCACGGTGGCGCGCGCGCCGCCGCTGCCGCGTGGGAGCGCCTGCGCAACTGGTGGGATGGCACGCTGGGCGCGGTCGAACTGCACTCGCCCGACGCCTCGCTCGACCTGCGCGTGAACACCTGGCTGCCGTACCAGGCGATCAGCGCCGCGTGGGGCGAGCGTTGCGTCGCTACGCGCCTGCAGTCGCTGCTGGCCAGCGTGCATGCCCGCCCCGAGCTGCTGCGTGACGCGTTGCTGCAGGCAGCGCGCGAATTCGCCACGGCGCAGTCCAACCTGCCGCCACCCGCGCTCGACGATTTCCTGTGGTTGCCCCATGCGCTGACGCGCTACCTGGCCGTGACTGGCGACCACGCGCTGCTGGCAGTGCTGCCATTTGGCGCCGATCCCGGCGAAGCAACGCGGCTGGCCGCGGGGGACGACCTGTACCAGCACTGCGTGCATGGCCTGCGCGGCTGCCTGCGCTTCGGCCAGCGCGGCCTGCCGCTGGCGGCGGCGCGTCTGCACGACGATGACGTGACGGGCCGTGTCGAAAGCGTGCGCACGGGCTTTTTCATGGCGACCGTGCTGCAACGCTTCGCCGACGTGGCCGACCGGCGCGGCGACTTCGGTTTTGCCACCACCTGCCGCGGCGCCGCGCTGGCGCTCAGGGCGCAGTGCGAAGAGCATGGCTGGGACGGCGACTGGTATCGCTGGACGTGGCTGGACAGCCGCAATGTGCTTGGCTCGATCGCCAACGCCGCCTGCCGCGTCGAGTTGTCGACGCAGGGCTGGGCCGTGCAGGCCGATGCCGAACACGGTGCTGCCGCGCTGCGCGCCGCCACGCAGCGCCTGGTCGACGAGGCGCACGGCGTCATGCTGCTGTGTGAGCCGGCGGTCGACGGGCACTGGAGCGAGCGCGTGGTGGCCAGCCCCGGCCAGGACCACGGCGCGGTCGCGCTGGCAGCGACGGGCTTTGCGCGGCTGGGCGACGCCTGCCGCGCGTGGCAGCTGGCCGGCATGCTCGATCCGCTCGCACCCGCGCCGCCACTGGCACCGGATTGCACGGCCGATGGCGCCGCGCTGCCGTACTTCCTGGCTGGTGGCGTGCGCACGGTGGCGCCGCACGTCGGCCGCGCCATCGGCGGCTTGCACACCGCCTCGGCCGGGGCTACCTGGCTGCTGGCGATCGAAGCGCTGCTGGGCGTGGAGCGCAACGGTTCGCGCCTGCACCTGACGCCGCACTTGGCGCCTGGCTGGGCCGGTTTCATCCTGCGCTACCGCTATCACAGCGCGATCTACGAGATCACGGTGCACGCGGGCGACGGCATGGAAGGCTTGCTGCTCGATGGCCAGCCATGTCCTGACTGGACGTTCGAGCTGCAGGATGACCGGCGCGATCATCGGGTGGAACTGTGGATTGCGGGGACGCCGGCCGGTGCATAGGGGGCTGGCGAGGGAGCGGCGCATGGCCGCCGCACCGCACCGCCCGGGGCGTGGTGGCGCAGCCACAACGGATGCTGAAATTTGCGGCATGTGGTGGCCGGGAGCGCGTTGGGAGTTGGCTGGCGCTATATAATGGAAGACACCCTGAAGCGCCATTTCCCTTCCCTTATTGCACGACCGACCGCGCTTGCCGCAGCCGGCGCTGACACCGACGACTGCATGACACTAGCCACTGACCAGAATGTTGATCGCCTCGGCATTTGTTCCACCGGGTTGCAATTCATTTCCATCCGCGACGCCGTCATGGACCGCTGGGAACGGGAAGTGCGCGCGCGCGTCGAGGGCGCCGAAAGTCTGCTGCGGCCCGTGTTGACCAACACGCTGCCAGCGTTTTTTGACAATATCGCCGAAGCCCTGAGCCCGGATCACCCGCGCACGCAGGCGGTGAGTGGTAACAATTCGGCCAGTGTCCACGGGACCGAGCGGGCCCGCATGACCCCGTTCGGCCCCGACCAGGTGGTCCACGAATACCAGATCCTGCGCGAGTCGATTGCAGTCGTGGCCAAGGGCAGGGTGTCGCTGGACGAGGACCACTGGCGCATCATCGACGCATCGATCAATGCCGCCATGCGCGAGGCAGTGCGCTCGTTCACGCAGATCCACGAAGATCTGCGGCACAAGATGGCGGCCGCCCTGTCGCACGACATGCGCACGCCGTTGTCGGTGGTCGCTCATGGCGCGCAGTTCATGACCATGACGTCCGACTGGGCGCAGGTAAAGAACGTCGCCGCCCGAATCGGCGCCAACGCCGACCGGCTCAACGAGATGATGGCCGAACTGCTCGACGCCCTGACGTTCCAGGGCGCGGCGAAGATCCCATTGCACCTGACGAACTTCGACATCCTGGGACTGACGCGCGAACTGGGCGAGCAATATGCGCATGGCCAGCACGGCACGCAGGTCGTCGTCGACGTGACCGGCGAGCCGGTCACCGGCCACTGGTGCCGCGCTTCGCTCTGGCGTGCGCTGGAAAATCTGGTCAACAATGCGATCAAGTATGGCGACGGCGGCACCGTCAGCATCATGGCGCACCAGACGCGCGGGCGTCTGATGCTGAGCGTTCACAACGAAGGCAATGCGATTCCCGAAGAGCAGCACAACCGGATCTTCGAGTACCTGCGCCGCGAAACGGGGCCTTTCTCGGCCACGGGCTGGGGCATTGGCCTGCCGTTCGTCAAGGCCGTGGGCGAAAGCCACGGGGGCAGCGTGTCGGTCGACAGTTCGCCAGAGCTGGGCACGACGTTCCTGATCGACGTCCCCGTCGATTGCCGTCCTTTTGTCGGTGACGGCGCCCAGCGCGCTATGTCGGACTGATGCCACGGCAGGGCGCGCTCAGCGGGTGACGGTCACCTTGCCGAGCAATGCCCGGACGGCGCCGAGGCTTGGTGCCTGCGTCCAGCCCACCCGGCATGCGGCGCCCCCTGCCGCCACCGCGAATGCCAGGTGCGCGTCCATGCCCGCCTCGGGCCACTGCTGCAGCGAGTAAATCAGACCAGCCATTCCTGCATCACCTGCGCCCAGCGTATCGACGACGTCGAGCACGGGCGCCTTCGCATGCCACGTCTGCGCGCTGTGATACAGCGACGCCCCACCATCCCTGCGCGTGAGCAGCACCAGCGCTGCCGGATTGCGTGCGCGCAGGCGCCCCAGCGAGCCAAGCGTGTCGTGGCTGCGAAACAGCGCACGCAGGTCGTCGTCGGCCACCTTGATCACGTCGGCCAGCTCGCTCATGCGTCGCAGCGTCGCGTCGTACGCTGGCCCCATCAGGTCATGCCAGTGCGGGTCATAGCTGATGCGCAGCCCGTGCGCTTTCGCCTGCTCGGCCAATCCGATCAGCGTGAGGTCGAGCGGTCCGCGCGCCAGGCTGATGCTGCCGACGTGCAGCCACTGTACCTCTTGCTGCCAACCGGACGGCATGTTGGTGGGGTCGAACAGCAGGTCCGCCTGGTCGTCGTGCGGCATGCCGGCCCGCTGCAGGTAGCGCAGATCCAGCCCCTCCGCCTCGCTGGCGCGCCACAGCGCATCGCCAGCCACGCAGCAGCTGATGGTGCCGGCAAAACCGCTGGCTGCGCCCAGCGCCGCCAATGCACGCGCCACGTTCCAGGTCGGGCCGCCGGCGTGGCTGCGCTTCGTGTCGCCGTCCCGGCGCAGCCGGTCGATCAGCGCTTCTCCCGCGCAGACAATGGCCGCGGGCGCAGTCATCGCGCCTCGCCGGTGCTGCTCTCGCGCGCCATCAGCCGTAGCGTGAGTGTCTGTTCGAGGTCGCATCCGGTGCGCTTGTCGAGCAGCAGGTCCACGCCCATCCGGCCCAGCAAATCCTTGTCGATGTTGATGCTCGAGAGCGGCGGCAGCGCAGCTGCGGCGGCGCTGATGTCGTCGAAGCCGACGATGGCGATGTCATGCGGGACCTTCAGGCCGCGCGCCAGGCAGTGGCGCATCGCTGCGAGCGCGGCGCTGTCGTTGTAACAGAACAGCGCATCGGGCCGCGGCTCGCGCGCCAGCAGGGCGTCGAGCGCCCCGTGCAGGTTGTCCTGCGTGTCGCCGATGCTGGGCAGCTGGATTTCAAGATCGGGATCGGCCAGCATGCGCGCCTCGAACAGGGCCTTGCGAAAGCCGCGATAGCGCTCGAGGATGCTGTGGTGCGACAGCGGGCCGGTGAGCATGGCGATGCGGCGACGTCCCAGCGTGATCAGGTGGCGCGTGGCCAGGTAGCCGCCCAGTGCATGGTCGGGATTGACCGAGCGGTAGCCGGGCAGGCGCATGTCGAGCAGCACCAGCGGCTTGCCGGTGTTGTGTAGCGCAGCGACCAGTTCCGGTTCAAAGAAGCCGGCGCACAGCAGCGCGTCCGGCTGGTGCAGGCGCACCAGATCCAGCATCGGCTCGGCCGGGCCGACCACGACGAACGAGAGCGCGATACCGCGCCTGCGGCAGGCATTCTCGGCGCCGTGCAGCACCGGCAGATAGAACGGACTGGCCGCCTGCGTGTTGTGCTGGCGATGCAGCAGGAAGGCGATGCGGCGAATCTCGCCCTGGCGCAGGTTGCCGGCGTCGTGCCCCTGCGCGCGCGCGATGTCGTGAATCGGCATCGACGGCGCCGGTCAGTACGCGCTTTGCGTGTACGGACGCGCGTCTTTCGACGTGCCCCAGTCCTTGTTCGGCGTGGCCTGCATCGTAAACACCAGTTCACCGCCGGCCGTGATGTCCTGGTGGCGCAGGAAGGTGCGCACGAGCGGCTTGCCGTTCAGGGTCACGCGCCCGACGTAGCCATTGGTGGCTGACAGGTTCTCGGCGCGCACGGTAAAGCGCTTCCCGTTTGGCAGGTTCAGCGTCGCCTTGTCGAGGAACGGGCGGCCGATCACGTACTCGTTGCTGCCCGGGGCGACCGGATAGAAGCCCAGCGCCGTGAACGCGAACCAGGCCGACATCTGGCCCAGGTCATCGTTGCCCGACAGGCCATCGGCCTTGTCGCTGTATTGCGTGGCCATGATATTGGCCAGGCGTTCCTGCGTGCGCCATGGCGCGCCAGCGTAGTTGTACAGGTAGGCGACGTGGTGCGACGGCTCGTTGCCGTGGGCATAGTGGCCGATCAGGCCCGAGATGTCTTCCATGTGGGCGTACAGGTTTTCGTCGACCTTCGCGTCGAAGACTTCGTCCATCCTGGCCACAAGCTTTGCGTCGCCACCGAGGAAGCCGATCAGCCCCGCATTATCGTGCGGCATGTACCAGGAGTACTGCCACGCGCTGCCCTCGGTGTAATCGCTGCCGAAGTTCGACTGCGCCGGATCGAACGGTGTGCGGAATTCACCGGTGGATTTGCGGGCGCGGATGAAGCCCGTG
The DNA here is from genome assembly GCF_039123635.1 of Massilia sp. MP_M2. Taxonomy (NCBI): domain Bacteria; kingdom Pseudomonadati; phylum Pseudomonadota; class Betaproteobacteria; order Burkholderiales; family Oxalobacteraceae; genus Massilia; species Massilia sp. MP_M2. The sequence continues at coordinate 53,321 of NZ_JBCHJF010000014.1, read as the reverse complement.
TCCTGGTCGAACACGTTGCGGTAGTTCTGGGCGCGCCGGTAGTAGCGCGCGGCGACGTCTTTCTTGCCCATCTTCTCGGCCATGCGCGCGATGGTCCAGTCGTCGTACGCGTATTCGACGGTCTTGGAGGCCGCTTCCTTTTCCAGGTCGATCGGCACGTAGCCCAGCTTCATGTAGTGTTCCAGCCCGCCGTACGGGCCGTATTCGGCGCTGGCGGTCATCGCGGCCAGGGCCTTGTCGGCGTCGAAGCCGCGGATGCCCTTCATGTAGGCGTCGGCGATCACGGGCACCGCGTGGTAGCCGATCATGGTCCAGGTTTCCAGGCCGTGGAACTGCCACACCGGCAGCACGCCATAGGGGCTGTGCTGCTGCGAGGCGATCAGCGAGTTGACGAAGTCGGCGTTGCGCTGTTCGGGCGCGACGATCGTGAGCAGCGGGTGCAGCGCGCGGAAGGTGTCCCACAGCGAGAAGGTCGAGTGGAAACGGAAGCCCTTGGCCTTGTGCACTGCATTGTCCGGGCCGCGGTAGCTGCCGTCGAGGTCCATGAACAGCGACGGCGCCAGCATCGTGTGGTACAGCGCCGTGTAGAACTGCGTGCGCATCGGCGCCGGCGCGTCGACCTTGACGGCGCCCAGTGCCTCGTCCCAGGCCTTGCCGGCGCGGCGGCGTTCGGCGTCGAAGTCCCAGCCCGGCATCTCGGCCAGGTTGGCAATCGCATTGTCTTCGCTGACGGGCGAGAGCGCGACTTTCACCAACAGGGTGCCGTCGTTCGGCACGCCGAAACTGAAGTCACCCATCAGCGCCTTGCCTTCGACCAGCGCCCGGTCGCCCGGCGTCTTGCCCGGCTGGGCAAAGCCCTTGTACTCGACCGCTTCTTCGCGGTTGAGCAGCTGGCGCGTGTCGATCGGGCGCGAGAATTGGATCGCGAAGTACAACTGGCGGCCCGGCGCCCAACCGCGCGTCTCGCGCATGCCGGTGACGGTGGTGGCGTCGCGCATGCGCAGGCGCGACCACAGGTTCTTGCCGTCGTGGTTGTAGATGCTGGTGCGCAGGTCGAGCAGTACCTTGGCTGGCTCGCCGGCCTTGAACTTGTAGCGGTGCAGGCCGACACGCTCGCTCGCGGTCAGTTCCACATCGACGTTGTGGTCTTTCAGGCGCACGGCGAAGTAGCCGGGTTCGGCCTGTTCCTGGTCGTGCGAAAAGCGCGAGCGGTAGCCCGAAAATGGCCGTTCCGGGTAGCCCGGCTCCAACTTGGTCGCGCCGCTGTAGGGCATCAGGAGCACGTCGCCCAGGTCCGAGTGGCCGCTGCCCGAGAAGTGCGTGTGCGAGAACCCGAGGATCGAGCCGTCGTCGTGGTGGTAGCCGGCGGCCCACGGATAACTCTGGCGGAAGTGGCGGTGCTGGGTATCGGGGCTGAGCTGCACCATGCCGAACGGGCGGCTCGCGCCCGGGAAGGTGTGGCCGTCGCCGCCGGTGCCGATGAAGACGTTCACCGCCGCGGCCGGGGAGCCCGGTTCGGCTGCCTGCAGGGGCGCCGCACTAAACAACAGGACCGCGATCGCGGCGAGGGGACGGGAAAGGAATTGGGGCTTGAAACAAGCTGTCATTGGTGTCTCCACACGTGGCGGGAGCGCAAAGCCCGCCGCCTGTTCTTGATACGCTGCGCCAGAGGCATGCGAGCGCGCGAAGCGATGCTGTCAACGCGCGCGCTCGAGCCTGTATGCAACTTATAAGTGGAGTCAGGTATCCCGGCAATCATTACCGGATTTTACTGTGTAGTTTAGCCAGTTTACTAAACGACGCGGCAGGTTAGCGCCGGTCGATCTTGGCGACGGCTTCGATTTCGACCAGGGTACCTGGTGACGCGAGCGAGGCGACACCGATGCCGGTCAGGGCGGGGCGGGGCAAGCCCAGGTACTGCACGAGAATCGGCGCCACGGTATCGAGGTGCTCGCCGATCTCGCCGCGCACGTAGACGCGCAGTTGCAGGATCTGTTCGACCGACGAGCCGGCAGCGTCCAGCACCGTGAGCAGGTTGCGCGCCGCGCCTTCGGTCTGCGCGGCCAGCGTGGTGTGCCTGACCTGGTAGTCTCGGTCCCAGTCGACCTGGCCGGACACGAACACCAGGCCGGTGTCATGGTCGATCGTGGCGTGCGACAGGCCGTGCGGCGCGCCGTCGTACAGGGCAGGTGGGTTGATGCGTTCGATGGTCATGGGGCGTTCCTCTGAAGGTGGCGGTAATCGGCCAGCATAGACAGGCCGGCCCCGCGCAGCAATCGTGCGCCGCTTGTAGCCGATACAAGCGGGGCTAAGCCGGGGCCTGGGCCGCTGCCGCCAGCCGCACCCTGACCCGCGCCAGCATCCACATCATGAACGGATCGTTCTGCGCAGTCGGGTGAAAGGCCGCGACCACGCCATAACCGGGCGGATACTTGGGCAGCGCAATCTCGTGGATGCCGTCGCATGGCAGCAGGCGCGCCGGCATGAAGGCCACCATCGCCGATCCCCTCAGGTATTCGAGCGCCATGAAGAACGACGGCGCCGATGCCACCACGCGCCGCTGCAAGCCCTGGCGCGCGAACCAGCCATCGGCCGATCCCGTGAAACCGGGCCCACCAGGATTGGTGACGATAAAGTCGTGCGTCACCAGTGCGGCCAGCGACATCGTTCCGGCGTCGGCCAGCGCGCGCTCGGCCGTCACGCAGCGGTACTGCTCGAGAAACAGCGGCATCGATACCAGGCCAGGGGCGGCGATGCCTTCGGCCGTGAAGATCACATCGATCTCGCCCTGGTGCAGCTTGCGTGTCAGGGAGCTCACTTCGAGGTCGACCACCGCAATCTTCACCTTCGGCGCTGCGCGGCGCAGGTCGCGCACCAGATCGGCCACGATCACCTTCTGCGTGTAGTCGGTGCCGGAGACCACCAGCGTGCGCTCGACGTCTTCCGGCCGCACGCTTGATGGCAGCGGAATCGCATGCAGGCTCGCCAGCACCTGCGCGATATGCGGCGCGATCAGCCTGGCGTACGGCGTGGCCGCCATGCCCTGGCCGGTGCGCACGAACAGCGGGTCGCCCAGGATGGTGCGGATTCTTTTCAGTTGCAGACTGACCGCCTGCTGCGACACGTCCAGATGTTCGGCCGCCGCCGAGATGGTGGCAAAGCGCGCGAGCGCGTCGAGCGTGCGCAGATGGGAGATATCGAGTTTGTCGATCATGCAGCAATATAACGAAAAGCGGGGGTCAGGTCTGACATTCGGACACGATCTCGACAGTCGCATAGTCGGAACTAGCTGGCCCCGGGCCATGCAATGCTGAGCAAGACACCATTGGAAGTGGCTAAAGCTGAGGTCGTGTCTGAATGTCAGACCTGACCCCGGCTGTGTGAGTTTGAAACTCATCAATGAACATGATCAGGATGACAACCGTAGCACGCATGGCGCAAGGTGACAGGGCGGGTAAGTTGCAAGCTTGTCATCATGAAAACTGCATATCTGCCCATTCTCGCCCTGTCGTTGTGCTGCAGCCAGGCCAGCGCCAGTCCTGCCGAACACCAGGAGTTTGACGCCACGCTGTACGCGCCATTCCACGCTGGCGCGCTGGCGGCACGCACGTTCACGCTGACGTTCGCGTATCCCGGCCTGGCGCAGCCGGCCAACGTCCACTGGCGCGTCGAGCTGCGCGCGCCGGGCGGGCGCATGGTACTGCAGTGGCGCGGCCAGGTGACGCTGACCGGTGACGAGATCACGGTGGCGGTGCCATGGTCGGGCCGCCTGGGCAAGCGGCCGGCGCCGGACGGCATCTACCGCGTGCACCTGCACGCGCTGATGCAACACGAGGACGCGATCAGCCAGGAATGGGAGATCGCGGTCGGCACGCCGCGCGCACTGGCCACGCCCGCCTTTGCACCGCTGCCCGGCGCCTTCATGCCGGGGGCAGCGCCGGCACCGGGCGCGTTGCCTTATACCGTTTGGCTGGGCAACCTGCACAGCCAGACCAACCACAGCGACGGCGGCGCCGATATCGCCAACTGCCGCAGCGCGCAGCGGCCGCAGGCAGGGCGGTATGGTCCGGCCGACGCTTTTGCCTATGCCCGTGGACGCGGCCTGGACATCCTCGTCGCCTCGGAACACAACCATATGTTCGACGGCTCGGCAGGCAGCGCGCCCGACGCCGATCCAGTCGCAGCCCGTGCCCTGTACCACGCGGGCCTGGCCGCCGCTGATACGTTCTCGCTGCAGCATCCGGGCTTTCTGGCGCTGTATGGCCTCGAATGGGGCGTCATCGAGAAGGGCGGCCACATCAACATCTTCAACAGCGACGAGTTGCTGGGCTGGGAGACGAATGCCAACGGCGCGCCCTTCGCCGACACGGTCACGCCGCGCAGCGATTACGCGGCGCTCTACACGCTGATGCGCCAGCGCGGCTGGGTGGGCCAGTTCAACCATCCGGCGCCATCGGGCCAGTTCCAGATGGGGGGCGTGCCGCTTGCCTATACCGACGATGGGGCTGCGGTGATGGTGCTGTGCGAAGTGATGAACACCAGTGCGTTTTCGAACAATGTGACCGAGACCGAAACCCGCCGCAGCAGTTTCGAAGGCGCTTGCAACCGCCTGCTCGAAGCGGGTTACCGGCTCGCCTTCAGCACCAATCAGGACAACCACTGCGCCAACTGGGGCGCATCGTACGCCAACCGCACCGGGGTGCTGCTGCCATCAGGCGTAGCGCTGAACCGCGCCAGTCTGGTCGACGCCCTTAGGGCGCGGCGCGTGTTCGCGACGATGGACAAGGCATCGCAACTGGTATTGACGGCCAACGGCCACGTGATGGGCCAGCAGTTCTCCAACCGCGGGCCGCTCACCCTGACGGTGAATTTCGCCAGCCTCGCTGGCCGGCAGGTGGCGGCAGTGGCGATCATGGAGGGCATCCCGGGCCGCAATGGCGACGTCACGCGCCTGTCGCAGCAGGCCCAGACCACGTTCACGCCGGCGCCGGGAGAACACTTCTATTATGCGAAGGTCACGCAGGACGACGGCAATGTGCTGTGGTCCGCGCCGGTGTGGGTGACGCAGGCAGCGTTGGCGGCTTCGTCAGCGACGCGCTAAGCGCTGCCGCTTTCGGTCTCCGGCACGTTCCCCGGGCGCTTTCGCCGGCCCGGCGCCCATGCTATTCTGCTTCCGCCCTCAGCCCGGCCGGGCTGCCATTACCCGCGAGAGACCATGAATAAAAGCACCCTGCTGCGCGCCACCACCGCAGCTTTCCTGGGCGCGTGGAGCGCATACGCGTTCGCGCTCGATCCCCTCAGCTACGCCAAATACGACCAGGTCAAGACCACGGCCCTGCACCTGGACCTGAAGGCCGACTTTGCAAAGAAAAGCCTGGACGGCTACGCCGAGCTGACGCTGAACTGGATCGACAAGAAAGCGACAACGCTCGACCTGGACACGCGCGAGCTGACGATCTCGAAGATCGAAGCGCAGGACGCGAAGGGCGCCTGGCGCAAGGCCGACTACACGCTCGGCAAGTTCGATGAAGAGAAAGGCCAGCCCCTGCAGATCAAGCTGCCGGCCCGCCAGACCCGCGTGCGCATCCATTACCGCACCGCGCCAACGGCCACCGCACTGCAATGGCTGCAGCCGGTGCAGACCATGTCGGGCAAGTACCCGTTCATGTTCAGCCAGTCGCAGGCGATCAATGCCCGCTCGTGGGTCCCGATCCAGGACACGCCGGCCGTGCGCTTTACCTACACCGCGCGCATCCAGGCGCCGGAAGGCCTGCGCGTGGTGATGAGCGCCGATAACGACATGAAGGCAACCGGCAAGGGCGGCTGGAAATTCACGATGCCGCAGCCGATTCCATCGTACCTGCTGGCGATCGGCATCGGCGAGCTCGAAGCGCGCACGCTGGGCGGCCGCACCGGCGTATATGCCGAGCCGCAGCGTATCAAGGCGGCCGAATACGAGCTGGCCGACACCGAGAAGATGGTCGCGGCGGCCGAGAAGCTGTACGGCCCGTATCGCTGGGGGCGTTACGACATGCTGGTGCTGCCGCCATCGTTCCCGATCGGCGGCATGGAAAATCCGCGCCTGACCTTCCTGACCCCGACCATGATCGCGGGTGACCGCAGCCTGGTCGACCTGGTGGCGCACGAACTGGCGCACAGCTGGTCGGGCAACCTGGTGACCAATGCGACCTGGAAGCACTGGTGGCTCAATGAAGGTTTTACGACCTACGTCACCACCCGCATTCTGGAAGAAATCTACGGCAAGGAAGTCGCGCTGATGAACCTGCAGCTCGAGCAGGAAGAAGCGCTCGAGATGCTCAAGGATCTGCCGCCGGCGAAACAGGCGCTGGTCTCGCGCCAGCCTGACACCAACGCAGCCGATTACCCCGACACGTCGCTGGCCTATCCGAAAGGCGCCTGGTTCCTGCACACGCTCGAGCAGCGCGCCGGCCGCGCCGCGTTCGATCAATTCCTGCGCGGCTGGTTCGACCAGCACGCGTTCCAGAGCGTGACCAACGAGCAGTTCATCGCCTACCTGCGCGCGCAGCTGCTGGCCAAGAATCCCGCCATCATGAGCGACGCGGAGCTCGACGAGTGGATTCACGGCCCGGGCATCCCGGCCAGCGGGCAGCGCGCCGTGTCGCAGCGCCTGGCCAAGCTCAATGCCTCGATCGACGGCTGGACGAAGGGCACGGTATCGACCACGCAGTTGAGCGCCAAGGACTGGAATGCCGTCGAGTGGATGAAGTTTCTGAACGATATCGACAAGAAGGCCGATGCCGCCAAGCTGGCGGAACTCGACCGCGCCTATGGCCTGGCCAAGTCGACCAACAACGAAGTGGCGTTTCGCTTTTACCGCGCGGCGGTGCACGCCGGCTACCGCGACGTGCGCCCGGACATGGAAGCATTTCTGATGAGCGTGGGCCGCCAGAAGTTCGTGGTGCCGCTGTACGCCGCGCTGCGCGAAAAGGCCGAGGACCGCACTTGGGCCGACGGCGTCTACAAGAAGGCGCGCGAGCGTTACCACCCCGAGACGCAATCGAGCGTCGACAAAGCGATGGGCAAGCCATGATGACGCGTACTTCCAGCGCACTCCTGACACACATCGCCGGCGCGGTGCTGGTCGCGTTCTGCGGCGCCGGCCTGGCCGTCGCGCAAACGGCGGCAGCGCCAACCACCACGGCAGCAGTCCCAGCCTACAACCTGGACGCCGACGTCCAGCGTGTATTGAAAACCTTCGACGTGCCGGGCATCGCCATTGCGGTGGTCAAGGACGGCAAGGTCGTCGTCACGCAGGGCTTTGGCGTGCGCAAGCTGGGCGATCCGACGCCGGTCGATGGCAAGACGCTATTCGAGATCGCGTCCAATTCCAAGGCCTTTACGGCCGCCGGCCTGGCGATGCTGGTCGACCAGGGCAAGTTGAACTGGGACGACCCGGTCATCAAGCACTTGCCGGACTTTCGCATGTACGACAGCTACGTGACGGCCGAGATGACTGTGCGCGACCTGCTCACGCACCGCAGCGGCCTGGGTCTTGGCGCCGGTGACCTGATGTGGTGGCCGACCTCCACCTTCACCAGCGACGAAATCATCCACAACCTTCGCTATATCAAGCCGGCGACGAGCTTTCGCAGCAGCTACGCCTACGACAACCTGCTCTACATCGTGGCCGGCAAGATCATCGCGCAAAAGTCCGGCAAGGACTGGGGCACGACGATGCATGAGTGGATCCTCGATCCAGTCGGCATGACCGCCACCACCACCAGCCTGGCCGCGCACACGGCCGGCATGAACGTCTCGGCGCCGCACAGCAATATCAATGGCAAGGCGGCGGTCGTCAAGCCGATGCCGGTGGCGAACGCCGTCGGCGCGGTGGGCATCAACACCAATGCCGAAGACATCGCGCGCTGGATGAACGTGCTGCTCGATAACGGCCGCCTGCCGACGGGGGCGGGCGGCAAGGAAGTGCGCCTGTGGTCCGACAAGCAGGCACGCGAGATGTGGACGGCGCAAACCCCGATGGCGATCAGCCAGCCCAAGCCGCCGCTGGCGGCGACCAGGCCCAACTTCATGGCCTACGGCCTGGGCTTCCAGCTGCGCGATTACCAGGGCAAGCTGGTGGCGATGCACGGTGGCGCTCTGCAGGGCTTTTATTCGCGCGTGCTGCTGGTGCCCGAAGCAAAGCTGGGCATCGCGATCTTCACCAACGCCGAAAGCGGTCCGTCGCTCAATGCGCTGCAATACCGCCTGCTCGATGGGTACCTGGGCGTGGCGCCGACCGACTGGATCGGCCGCATCGCCGCCATCGCGAATGAAGCGAGCGCGAAGGAAGCGGCCCGCATACAAGACGAAGGCGCCACCCGCGCGAAGGCCTCAAAACCATCGCTGGCGCTGCAGGAGTACGAAGGCGAGTACGAGGATGCGTGGTACGGCAAGGCGACGATCCGGCGCGCCGGCAGCAAGCTGGTGATGTCGTTCGCGCGCACGCCAGACCTGACGGGCGAGATGGAGCACTTCCAGCACGACACGTTCATCGTGCGCTGGAAGGAGCGCAACTTCAACGCGGACGCGTATGCGACGTTCTCGCTCGAACCCGACGGCACGATCGAGCGGCTGCGCATGAAGCCCGTATCGACCGAAACGGATTTCAGCTATGACTTCCAGGACCTGCTGTTTACGCCCGTAAAGAAGGCGAAGTAAACGCATGACGCCCGCAGGCCGGTGCGGGCGTCGTCATGGTGGTGGCAGCACGTCTTACCGCTTCTGCCACACCTTCATCATGTCGTCCGAGCCTTGCGAGCGCACGCCGTTATCCGACAAGATCGCCTCGGTCGCGTCCAGCGTCGCCTGCCGTGGCAGGATCATCGTCTCGCCATAGCGCTGATCGAACTTCATCACCACCTGCTCGTCCTTCAGGTCGCGCAGCACGGCCACCAGATGCGCCAGGCTGCGTACCGGCTTGCCATTGACCGATTCCACGACCGACCCGAAGCGGTTGCTGTAGCCGCTCACCAGCTTGTGCGGGAAGAACGGCGCGCTGATCACGACCAGCTCTTCGCGCTCTGGCGTGGGCGAATCGCCGCGCTGCGTCACGAGCGGACTGGCGTTGAACGCATACGCATTCATCCCCGGCGCGCTGCCGCTGACGAAGGCCATGAATTCGCTGCTCGCGCGCGAAAACACCACCGGGCCGTAGATGAAGTACGACGGATAACCGCCATCCAGGTCCGGGATCAGGAGTGGCCGTGCGCCGGTGGCAGGCACCTCGACCTTCATCGGCTTGCCGCCGCGGATGATCGTCATCGGCACCTTGCCGTTTTTCGCCACCTGCTGGATGCGGTACTGGAAGCGCACGCGCAGGCTCGAACCCAGCTTGACCATCGCCTGGTTGTCGATCGCATGCTCGCCGATGTGGGTGATCACGTCCCACTCCTTGAGCGGCCAGGCGGCGTCGGTGCGGTACGGCCGGTGCACCACCGCGCCCTCGACCGACTTGTCGAGCTTGAGGTACTGGCGCAGCGCCGGGCTTTCCAGCGTCTGCACGCTGTCATGCAGCAGCGGCTTGCCGTCGTAGGTGCCGTCGGCCACGTCGCGCAGGAACAGTTCGATTTCTTCGTTCGGGATCACGTAGCCGATGCTCTGCGCATTGGTCACGTTGGCGAACGCCAGGCCGATCATGCGCTCGCCGGCGATCACCGGCCCGCCGCTGTTGCCCGGGTTGATCGGCGCATCGATCTGGATGCGCAGGCCCGAGCTGAACGCGCCGTAGTTGACGAATTCCACGCGCGAGATGATGCCGGTGGTGGTCGAGAGCGAATTGCCGCCGACCGGGTAGCCGTAGGCGAACACCTGCTGGCGCACGTCCGGCAGCACGGCCGCGCGCGGCACCGGCGGGCGTTTGTCGAAGAAGCTGGGATCGTCGAGCTCCAGCACCGCCAGATCGAGCCCGCGCGCCAGCGCGATGACCTTCGCCGAGACCTTGTCGCCCGACTGGCTGGCCTGCACCTCGACCTGGCTGGCGTAGCCCACCACGTGGGCATTGGTCAGGATGCGCTTGCCCTCGATGATGACGCCGGACCCCGTGACGGCCGCCGGTGCCGACTTGGTCCAGGGCTTGTACGGGTCGGGCCGGCGCACGGTGGCAAAAATCTTGACGACCGAGTTTTCAACGGCAGGCAGGGCCGGGGCGGGCGTGGTGGTGCGCGCTGCGGCCGGGACTGCGGGGGTGGGAACGGCGGTGGCGGTGGCCGGCTGGGCCTCGGGCGGCGCGGCTTCCTGGGCGTGGAGTGCGCCGGAGACTGCCAGCGCGAGAACGGCGAATCGCAAAGTCTTCATGGTTTCCTTCGGTTGCGCGAGAGGGCTATCAACCGGAAGAATATACACGTGCGCCGCAAAAGAACATACGGGGAAGGCCTTGGCCTTCCCACGTCATGCAGGCTGCTTACTTCTTGACGAACTTGAGCGTCATGCGATCGCTCTCGCCGATCGCCATGTACTTCTCGCGGTCCTTGTCCTTGTTGGCCAGCACCGGCGGCAGCGTCCAGACGCCTTTTTCATGGTCGGCCTTGTCCTTCGGATTGGCGTTCACTTCCGATTTGGCGGCGAGCTTGAAGCCGGCCAGGTCGGCCATGCGGATCACATACGCTTCGTGCATGTAGCCGCTCGATGCCTTCGCATCCTGCGTCATCTTGGCTGGCAGGCGGTGCTCGACCACGCCCAGCACGCCGTTTGGCTTGAGGACCTTGTGGACTTCTTTCAGCGTCGTGACCACGGCTTCGTCGCCGGCGCCCAGCCAGTTGTGCAGGTTGCGGAAGGTGACGACCATGTCGGCACTGCCCGGCGCGCCCAGCTCGAAGCGGGTCGGCGGCTCGAACACGACCGGCATGACCTTGTCGTAGACCTTGGCGTCGGCGGCCAGTTTGTCGCGATAGGCCTTGCCGCCGCGGGACTCGGGCGAACCGGCAGCGCCAATCAGCTTGCCGTTATCGCGCAGGTAGGGCGCCAGGATCTCGGTGTACCAGCCGCCGCCCGGCGAGAGTTCGATGACCGTCATCGTTGGCTTGATGCCGAAGAAGGTCAGGGTTTCGTAAGGGTGGCGGAACGCATCGCGCGCCTTGTTGGCAGCGGTGCGGTGTTCGCCGGCGATGGCGGATTTCAGGGCGTCGTCCGCGTGCGCGGCGCCGGCCATGCCGGTTGCCAGCATTGCGGCCAGGATCAGTCGTTTCATCGTGCGAGGTCTCCATGATGGTGGACGACGGGCGGTGCGCCGTCGTCTCTGCGCTGATGATCCGGGAGGCACGGCGCACAGTCAAGCGTTCGTCACATATGCATATGCTGCGAGTGTTCGCGCCCGTATTGACGGGATGCAGGGAGAAAAGAAGCTGCGCAAGATACGTACAAATTTGTGCATTAAGGTGGCATAACATTTGCCTATTCAAAGTCTTAAGTTACTGCTAAGGTTGCGCGGTTTGTCACGTTTTCATCTGTCATGAAACCAGAGCATAAGAGCTGTAATTACAAGAGCGGCCCGAGCTGTTTGCGGAACCGCTGCCCGGACGAAGGTTATTCAGGAGATCTCATGGAACGCCGTACCTTTCTTAATCTCAGCAGCGGGGTAGCCGCCTCGATGCTGCTGCCTTTCGGACGCGCCATCGCTGCCGAAGAGCTCACCAGCAGCATGCCAGTGGCCGCCAAGAAGGCGCTGGCCGATGTCGCGCTCAACGCCGCCACCAAGGCCGGCGCCAGCTACGCCGACGTGCGCATCGGTCGCTACCTCAACCAGTTCATCACCACACGCGATCTGAACGTCGAAAACGTGGCCAACACCGAGTCCGCCGGCGTGGGCGTGCGCGTGATCGTGAATGGCGCCTACGGCTTTGCCGCGACGTCCGACATGTCGACCGATGGCATCGCCAACGCGGCGCGCCAGGCCGTGGCAATCGCCAAGGCGAACGCCAAGCTGCAGACCGAACCGGTGCGCCTCGCACCAGTCAAGGGCGTGGGCGACGTTTCGTGGAGCACTCCGATCAAGAAGGACTGGCGCACCGTGCCGATCGCCGAGAAGACCGACATGCTGATCGCCGCGAACAAGGCCGGCATGGAAGGCGGCGCGAACTTCATGCAGTCGATGCTGTTCCAGGTGAACCAGCAGAAGTATTTTGCCTCGACCGACGGCTCGTATATCGACCAGGACGTGCATCGCCTGTGGGCGCCGTTCTCGGCCACCGCCGTCGACAAGGCCAGCGGCAAGTTCCGCTCGCGCGACGGCCTGAGCTCCCCGGTGGGCAAGGGTTACGAATACTTCGACGCGCGTCCCGAGCACAAGATCAAGGCAGCCGGCGGCATCGCCACGCTGTACACCGAATCGTATGACATCGTCGAGGATGCCCGCGCCGCCGGCCGCGACGCCAAGCGCAAGCTGACCGCCAAGTCGGTCCAGCCGGGCAAGTACGACCTGATGCTGGCGCCCGAACACCTGTGGCTGACCATCCACGAGAACGTCGGCCACCCGACCGAACTCGATCGCGTGCTGGGCTTCGAAGCCAACTACGCTGGCACCAGCTTTGCCACGCTCGACAAGCTGCAATCGAAGACCTTCAAGTACGGCGCGCCGATCGTCAACATCTTCGCCGACAAGACCACGCCAGGCTCGCTGGGCGCCATCGGTTTCGACGACGAGGGCGTGAAAGCCAAACGCTGGGACATCATCAAGGACGGCATCCTGGTCAACTTCCAGGCCACGCGCGACCAGGCTCACATCATCGGCGAAAAAGAATCGCATGGCTGCTCGTATGCGGACGGCTGGAACACGGTCCAGTTCCAGCGCATGCCGAACGTCTCGCTGGCACCGGGCAAGACCAAGCTGACGCCGGACGAGATGGTCAAGGGGATCAAGAAGGGCATCTACATCGTCGGCGACGGTTCGTTCTCGATCGACCAGCAGCGCTACAACTCGCAATTTGGCGGCCAGCTGTTCTACGAAATCAAGGACGGCAAGATTGGCCAGATGCTGGAAGACGTGGCGTACCAGTCGAACACCCAGGAATTCTGGGGCGCCTGCAGCGCCATCTGCGATGAACGCGACTGGCGCATGGGCGGCTCGTTCTTCGACGGCAAAGGACAGCCGCCGCAGATCAGCATCGTCTCGCATGGTTCGTCGACCACGCGCTTTAACGGCATCAATGTGATCAACACCGCTCGCAAGATCGGCTAAGCAGGGGCGCACATGAGTATCTTGACCCAGGAACAAACCAAACGCATCACCGACCGCGTGCTCTCGCTGAGCAAAGCCGATGAATGCATCGTCAACATCGAGGGCAACCGCATCGGCAATATCCGCTTTGCGCGCAACGCCGTCTCGACCGCCGGCCTGGCCGACGACGCCCGCATCCAGGTGCAGGTGGCCTTCGGTAAAAAGCAGGGCACGGCCACCATCAACGAATTCGACGACAAGTCGATCGAGCGCGCGGTGCGCCGCGCCGAAGACCTGGCACGCCTGGCGCCGGACAACCCGGAATTCATCCCGGCGATCGCCAAGACCGCCTACAAGCCATCGGACACGTTCGTGCAGAAGACCGCCGACATCGATCCCGAATACCGCGCGCAGGCTGCGGCCTACGCGATCGAAGGCTGCCGCAAGCGCGGCCTGGTGTCGGCCGGTTTCTTCACCGACCGCACCAGCTTTGAAACGATCGCCAACTCGAATGGCCTGTTTGGCCACCAGGTGGCGACCTCGCTCGACTTCACGCTGACCGTGCGCACCGAAGACGGCCGCGGTTCGGGCTGGGTCAAGCGCTCGGCGCGCGACGTTACCAAGTTCGATCCGCGCGAAGCGGCCGAAATCGCGATCGAGAAAGCACTGCGCTCGGTCGACGCCAAGGCACTGGAACCGGGCCGCTACACGGTCATCATGGAACCGGCCGCCACGTCCGACCTGCTCAGCTTCATGCTGGGTGGTTTCGATGCGCGCCGCGCCGACGAGGGCCGCAGCTTCCTGTCGAAAGCGGGCGGCAAGAACCGCCTGGGCGACAAGCTGTTCGACCAGCAGGTCAATATCTGGTCCGACCCGTGGGACAAGGATGTCGCGGTGCTGCCGTGGGACGACAACATGCTGCCGCGCGAGCGCGTGGAGCTGGTCAAGGACGGCAAGATCAATGCGCTGGACTACTCGCGCTTCTGGGCGCAGAAAAAGAATCAGCGCGCGGTGGGCGCGGCCGGCAACATCATCATGGCCGGCACCAACAAGAGCACCGAGGAGCTGATCGCCAATACCAAGAAGGGCGTGCTGGTGACGCGTACCTGGTATATCCGCATGGTCGATCCGCAATCGGTGCTGCTCACGGGCCTGACGCGCGACGGCACGTTCTACGTTGAAAACGGCAAGATCAAGCATCCGATCAAGAACTTCCGTTTCAACGAAAGCCCGGTGTCGATGCTGAACAATATCGAGGAAATCGGCAAGCCGGTGGTCATCGGCGCCGACGAAGCACGCTACTCGATGCTGATCCCGTCGATGAAGATCCGCGACTTCAACTTCACGTCGCTGTCGGACGCAGTTTAAGCCCCATCGCTGCAAGACCGTCATTCCCGCCAACGCGGGGATGACGCGCAAACGCAAACGGATAACACATATGGAACGTCGACAATTCCTGCATATCGGCGCCGGCACGGCTGGCGCGCTGTTCATTCCGGTATTCGGCAACGCGATCGCGGCCGAAGACCTGCTCAACCCGATGGCGGCAAGCGCCAAGAAAGCCCTGGCCGACACCGCGATGAACGCGGCGACGCAAGCCGGCGCGTCGTACTGCGACGTGCGCATCGGGCGCTACCTGAACCAGTTCGTCATCACGCGTGACCTGAACGTCGAGAGCATCAACAACACCGAATCGAGCGGCGTCGGCGTGCGCGTGATCGCCGGCGGCGCCTACGGCTTCGCCTCGACCAACGACATGACGGTCGATGGCGTGGCCGGCGCCGCACGCCAGGCGGTGGCGATTGCCAAGGCCAACGCCCGGCTGCAGACCGAGCCGGTGCGCCTGGCGCCCGTCAAGGGCGTGGGCGAAGTGGCATGGGCAACGCCGCTCCAGAAGGACTGGCGCACGATTCCGGTCAAGGAAAAGGCCGACATGCTGATCGCCGCCAACAAGGCCGGCCTGGATGCGGGCGCGAACTTCATGACCGCATCGCTCTTCCAGATCAACCAGCAAAAGTACTTCGCTTCGACCGATGGCTCGTACATCGACCAGGACATCCACCGCCTGTGGGCGCCGATCAATGCCACTGCCGTCGACAAGAAGAGCGGCAAGTTCCGCTCGCGCGGCGGGCTTGGCGCCCCGGCGTCGATGGGGTATGAATACTTCGACGCGCGAGCCGAGAACAAGGTGCGCGCCGCTGGCGGCGTCACGAGCTTGTACAAGAATTCGTACGACATCATCGAAGACGCCCGCATGGCCGGCAAGCAGGCACGCGAAAAGCTGTCGGCCAAGTCGGTCGAGCCGGGCAAGTACGATCTGGTACTCAGCCCCGAACACCTGTTCCTGACGATCCACGAAAACGTTGGCCACCCGACGGAGCTGGACCGCGTGCTCGGCTACGAAGCCAATTACGCGGGCACCAGCTTCGCGGGCCTCGACAAGTGGGAAACCAAGAAATTCAAGTATGGTGCGGAGCGTGTCAATTTTGTGGCGGACCGCACCACGCCAGGCTCGCTGGGCCTGATCGGCTACGACGATGAAGGCGTCGCGGCCAAGAAGTGGGACATCATCCGCAACGGCGTGCTGGTGAATTACCAGGCCACGCGCGACCAGGCTCACATCATCGGCGAGAAAGAATCGCACGGCTGCTCGTATGCCGACAGCTGGAACACCGTGCAATTCCAGCGCATGCCGAACGTTTCGCTCGAGCCGGGCAAGGGTCGGCTCACCCCGGATGAGATGGTGGCCGACGTCAAGAAGGGCATCTACATTCTGGGTCGCGGTTCGTACTCGATCGACCAGCAGCGCTACAACTTCCAGTTTGGCGGCACGCTGTACTACGAGATCAAGAACGGCAAGATCACGGGCCCGCTGGAAGACGTGGCTTACCAGGCCAATACCCAGGAATTCTGGAATGCCTGCACGGCCATCTGCGACGAACGCGATTGGCGCATGGGCGGGTCCTTCTTCGATGGCAAGGGCCAGCCAAGCCAGGTGAGCGCCGTGTCGCACGGGTCGAGCACCACGCGCTTCAATGGCATCAACGTCATCAACACCGCACGCAAGATCGGCTGAGGAAACCAAGATGAAAGCGCTCAATCAGGACCAAGCAAAACGCATCACCGACCGCGTGCTCGCCATGTCGAAAGCCGACGAGTGCACCGTGTCGATCGAAGGCAGCCGTGTGGGCAACGTGCGCTTTGCGCGCAACAGCGTCTCGACCGCCGGGCTGACCGAAGACATGCAGCTCGTCGTGCGCGTGGCCTTCGGCAAACGCAGCGGCACCGCGATCGTCAACGAATTCGACGACAAGTCGCTTGAAAAAGCCGTGCGCCGCGCCGAAGAACTGGCGCGCCTGTCGCCGGAAAACCCGGAGTTCATGCCGGCGATTTCCAAGCAGGCCTACCGCGCCACCAGTACCTTCGTGCCGGCCACCGCGGCGATCGACCCGGAATTCCGGGCGGCGGTTGCCGCCACCAGCATCGAGATGGCGCGCGCCAAAAAACTCGTCACGGCGGGCTTTTTCACCGACAGCACGCGCTTTTCGACGATCGCCAATTCGAATGGCGTGTTCGGCCATCAGGACTTCACCGACCTGTCGTTCAGCCTCACCGCGCGCACCGAAGACGGCCGCGGTTCGGGCTGGGTCACCCGCGCCGCGGTCGATGCGGCGCGCTTCGATGCGCGTGAAGCATCCGAGGTCGCCATCGAAAAGGCACTGCGGTCGGTCGAGGCCCGTGCGCTGGAACCGGGGCGCTACACGGTGATCCTGGAACCGGCGGCGACGTCGGAAATCCTCGGCAATATGTTCAGCGCGTTCTCGGCCCGTTCGGCCGACGAAGGCCGCAGCTTCCTGGCCAAGAAGGGCGGGGGCAACCGCCTGGGCGACAAGCTGTTCGACAGCCAGGTCAATGTGTGGGCCGACCCATGGGACAAGGACGTACCAGTCGCGCCATGGGACAACGAATCGCTGCTGCCGCGCGAGCGCACCCAGTTGATCAAGGATGGTCGCATCGCCTCGCTGGATTACTCGCGCTACTGGGCGCAAAAGACCGGCAAGCGCGCCACTGCAGGTCACGGCAATATGATCATGGCAGGCGGCACCAAGTCGCTGGAAGAGCTGATCGAAGGGACCAAGAAGGGCATCGTCGTCACGCGCACCTGGTATATCCGCATGGTCGATCCGCAGTCGCTGCTGCTCACGGGCCTGACCCGCGACGGCACGTTCTATGTCGAAAACGGCAAGATCAAGTACCCGCTCAAGAATTTCCGCTTCAACGAGAGCCCGGTCACGATCCTCAATAACATCGATGAACTGGGCAAGCCGCAGATCATTGGTGGCGATGAAGTGCCGTTCCAGATGGTGCTGCCGCCGATGAAGGTGCGTGACTTCAACTTCACGTCGCTGTCGGACGCGGTCTGACGGTCGGGCTTATACATGGCCAGTTTTGACTTCTACTTCACGCGCCTGATGTACGAATCGGGCAACTGGGACGTGGATGTCCGCATGCCGAGCAACGTGCTGAACTCCCTCGTGGAGTACACCACGTTGCGGGTCGATACGACGGAACGCATGGTGGCCTTGTCCGACCCGAAGATGCTGGGGGCGCCGTTCTGCTACCTGGCCGGCCACAAGCTGGTGCAGTTCACACCAGCAGAGCGGCGCAACTTCGAACAATACGTGCGTGGCGGCGGCTTTGTGTTTGTCGACGACTGCAACCACGACATCGACGGCCTGTTTGCCAAGTCGTTCGAGGCCGAGATGGCGAAGATCTTCGGCCTGAACGCGCTGAAAAAAATCCCGAACAAGCACCCGCTGTACTCGTGCTTCTTCAAGTTCGAAGATGGCCCGCCCACGACCGGCATGGAGCTCAATGGCTGGGGCGACGATCTGGTACACGAATACCTGAAGGCGATCGAGATCGGCGGGCGCGTGCGCGTGCTGTACTCGAACAAGGACTATGGCTGCGAATGGGATTACGACTTTCGCAACAAGCGTTTTCTGGCGGTCGACAACACCCGCTTTGCAGTCAACATCATTCAATATGCGTTGGGAGCATGACCAGTGGCTGAAACGAGTTTTACACCTCCTCCGATAGCGTGGGACGAACAGGAAATCGCGGCACTCACGGCAAAAGTGGGCGAGCTCAAAGCCAGCATGGCGCGCGTGATCATTGGCCAGGAAGACGTCGTCAATCTGCTCGTCACGTGCCTGCTGGCCGGCGGTCACGCGCTGGTCGAAGGCGTGCCGGGGCTGGGCAAGACACTGCTCGTGAAATCCCTGGCGCAGGCGACCGACATGCAGTTCCGCCGCGTGCAGTTCACGCCCGACCTGATGCCGTCGGATATCGTCGGCACCGAGATCCTCGAAGAAGACCAGGTCACGCGCCAGCGCGCGTTCCGCTTTCAGCCTGGCCCGGTGTTTACACAAGTGCTGCTGGCCGACGAGATCAACCGCGCGCCGCCGAAGACGCAATCGGCGCTGCTCGAAGCAATGCAGGAACGGTCGGTCACCTTTGCCGGCCAGACCCACAAACTGCCGCGGCCATTTTTTGTTCTGGCCACGCAGAACCCGATCGAGCAGGCCGGCACGTATCCGCTGCCGGAAGCGCAGCTGGACCGCTTCCTGTTGCGCATCGATGTCGTGTACCCGACCGAAGACGAAGAAGTGCTGATGGTCTCGCGCACGACGCATGCCGGCTTGCAGGATGCCGAGCCGGTGATGGATGTCGCCACGCTGCTGCGCCTGCAGCAGCTGGTGCGTGACATCGAGATTGGCGAGCATCTGGTGCGGTATGCCACGCGCCTGGTGCGCGCCACGCGTCCTAGCGAGACCACGGTCGATGCCGTCAAAAAGCACATCGGCTGGGGCGCCGGGCCGCGTGCCGGCCAGGCGCTGGTGCTGGCATCCAAAGCGCGCGCGCTGATGCAGGGCCGGCTGGCCGTGACGCGCGACGACATCGGCGCGATGCTGCTGCCGGTGCTGGCGCACCGCGTGCTGCGCAACTTCGAGGCCGAAGCCGATGGCATCGCCATCGCGGACGTGTTGCAGTCGCTGCAGCGCGAGATCAGGGTAGCGTAATTGGCGATCGCAGAATGTCGTCCGTGAATCCGGCGCTGATCGCGCATACGACGCGGCTCGATCTCGTCATCCGCCACGTGCTGGCCGGGCTCGGGCACGGCATCCACGCGGGGCGCGAGCGCGGAGCCGGTGTCGAGTTTTCCGAGTACCGCTCGTACGTGCCGGGTGACGAGTGGCGCCGCGTCGACTGGAAGCTGGCCGCGCGCGCCGACCGTTATTTCGTGCGCGAGGCGGAGCGCGACAGCCACGTGGCTGTCTGGCTGATCCTCGACGCCAGCGCATCGATGGCCGAACCAAGCCGCAGCATTGAGGGCATCGATAAACTGACCTGCGCGCGCACGCTGCTGGCCTGCGTGGCCGCCATTGCGCAGCGCCAGGGCGATGCGTTCGGCCTGGTGATCCTGAGCGACGGCAAGGTGACGTTCACGCCCGCCAATCGCGGCCCGCGCCACCTGCAGCGCGTGCTGGCGCAGTTGCAGCGCGCCACGCCTGCCGGCCAGTTGCCGGACGCCGCAACGCTCAAGGCCAGCCTGCACTTTGCACTCTCGCCCAGCGCCATCTATGCGGCGAGCGACCTGCTCGACTGGCCGTCGCCGCTGTCGCTGGCATTGACCCGGCTGCGCCAGATGCGCCACGACGTGCGCGTGCTGTGCCTGCAGACGCAGGCCGAAATCGACGCCAGCTTCCCGGACACGCAGGCATACCGCGACCCCGAGCATGACGAAGGGGTGTTCCGCTTTGGCGCCGACCTGAAGGACGGCTACCGCCGCAACCTCATGGAACACTTCGACCGGGTGACGGCCCAGTGCCGCAAGAATGACATGCCATTGACGCTGGCCGCCATCGAGCAGGCGCCGGGCGACGTGCTGCGGCGCTGGCTGCGCCGGCCAGCGAGGTAATCGCCCATGAATGCACTCTGGTGGTTTGCGCTTCCCATATTGTTGTTGCCAGTCTGGTGGCACCGGCGCAAGCGCGTGCAGAACCAGGCCGCGCCCATGGCCACCGCGCGCTTCCTGCCGCGCACCGAGCCGAAACAGACGCGCGTGTGGCGCTGGAGCGATCCACTGCTGCTGCTGGTCCGGCTGTTGTTGCTGGCCTGCCTGATTGCGTGGCTGGCCGATCCCGTCTATCCGTGGCGCGGCGACACGGTCGTCGTGACTGCCGGCGCCGATCCGGCCTGGGTCGAGCGTGAAGCGGTGCAGGCCGGGCTGGCAAAGGCCGAGCGTGTGACGCTGCCGGCGGCGCAGGCACTGAGCTGGCTGCACACGCACGAGCGCGAATGGACGGGAGACGCCCGCCTGCTGGTGCTGGGCGATGTACCGATGCCGGCTGCGAAACCTGTGTTTGGGCGCGAGGTGACGGTGCGCACGCAGCCGACCGCGCCGACTAACGTGGAACGGCATGTGGTCATCGCCAGCGAGCGCCCGCAAGCGTGGCGTCGCCTGTTTGCGGCGCAGGACGGCGTCGACAAGATCGTCGTGGATGATGCACCCGGCGCCAGGACAGACCTGATCATCTGGGACCGCGCCGAGGCACCCCCTGCGGCGCTGCGGGCAGCGTTGTGGTGGGTGACCCATCCTGCGGCGTTCCCCGAGCTGGCAAAGGCGCGCACGCTGAACGGTTTGCAGTACGCCGACAGCGCGCGCGGGCGCCTGTGGCATCACCCCGCATGGCCGCCGCAGGATGTCGACGCCGCGCGTGCGCTGCTCGACACCTGGCAGCAACTGCACATCGGGCCGCGCCCCTATACATTGCCGTCGCAAGCGTTCGCCGCATCGAAAGGCGCCAACGCACCGGCGCCGAGCGGCGCATTGCGCGACATCCTGCTGGCCATCCTGGTTGGCTTGTTCGTTCTTGAAAGGAGTCTCGCGCATGCACGCAGGCGTTGAGATCACCAAGCGCGTATGGCGCGCAGCACAGCTGCGCCGCATGCCGCTATGGATCGGCGGGGCCTTGCCCTGGCTGGTCATTCCGTCGGGCCCGGGCTTGCTGGCCTGGGCCGGCTGGTGCGCGCTGGACTGGGTCAAGCTGCGCCGCCGCGTGTCCTATGAATGGCCGGCGTGGCTCGATGGCGCCGTGCCCGAGATGGAAGACAGCGCGGCCCTGCTCGACGCTGCCGATTCTCCCATCGCCCGCCTGCAGCAGCAACGCCTGTTCGCGCGGCTCGATGCGGCCGTCTCGCGCCAGCAGCTGCGCCAGATCGCGCGCCAGCATGTATCGAACGGCGCGCCGATCCTGCTGGTCAGCGCAGTGCTCGCGGGGATGGTGTGGTACGCGACCACGCGGCCGTCGGAAGAGGGCGCAGTCACGCCGCCCAGTCCCGTCAGCAGTGCGACCGCTGCCACGCTGGCCGGCCTGACGCTCAAGCTCGCGCCGCCCGCCTACACGGGCGTGGCGGCATCGGAATCCGCGCCGCGTGACTTGCAGGTGCCGGAGCAGACCGTCGTGACGTGGTGCCTGACCGGTGGCACCGGCGGCAACAACAGGATCGAGCTGGGTAATGGTCAGGTGCTGGAGCCGGGCGCGCAATGCGCGCGCTGGACGGCCACCGAATCGGTCGTGTGGCGCTGGCGCGGCGCGCGCCACACGCTGCGCGTGATTCCCGATGCGCCGCCCGAGATCACGATCAGCGCCCCGGCGCAGATGATCCAGGACCTGCGCGACAACGCGACGGGCACCACGATGACGGTTCAGGTGAAGGACGACTACCGGATCACCCGCGCGACGCTGCACATGACGCTGGCGCAGGGCAGCGGCGAGAACGTGCGTTTCACGGACCGCGAGATGCCGCTGCCGGCATCGAACAATCCAACGCTGCGTAACTGGTCCAAGACATGGGCCCTGAGCGAACTGGCGATGGCGCCGGGCGACGAGCTGTATTTTTTCGTCCGCGCGACCGACAACGCGGGCCGCGCGCAGACCGTGCAGTCGCCCACCTACACGGTGCGCCGGCCCGCGCCGGAACAGGAAGCCGAAGAAGAGAGCGCGGCGATGCCGTCGCTGGTGAAGCCGGCGTCGCTGCGCAGCCAGCGCCAGATCATCATCGACACCGAACAGCTGATCGCCGACATGCGCAGCACGAAGCTCGCAGCCGCCGACGTGCGTGACCGCAGCGAGCGGATCGGCGACGACCAGGCGCAGCTGCGCCGCCGCTACGGCCAGTTCCTGGGCGAAGAGTCGACGCTGTTCGGTGAAGAAGCGGCCAAGGCGCCACGCGCCGCCGAGAAGCCTGCCGAGGAAGAGGGCCACGAGGGCCACGACCATGCACCCGGTGGCCATGACCACGATCATGGCGAGCCAAATCAGCGCAAGGGCGGTATCGTCAACGAGACGCAGCAGATCCTGGCAACCTACGGCCACGCGCACGACGAAGCCGAGAACGCGACGATGTACGACGAAGGCACCAAGAAGGTGCTGCGCCGCGCTTTGGTCGCGATGTGGGACGCCGAAAAATCGCTGCGCGCGATCACGCCGAAAAGCGCGCTGGCCCCTGAACACAAGGCCCTGGAAGCGATCAAACAATTGCAGCAGGCCGAGCGCATCTATCTGCACAAGACCGCCTTCACGCCGCCACCGATCAAGGAAGAAAAACGCATGACCGGTGAAATGGATGGCGCCGCGAGCTACCGCCGCACGCAGGCGGACCAGGGCGCGCCGCTGCCGGAAGAACTGCGCACGCTGGTGCAGGCGCTGTCGGGCGAGGCCGCGCTGCCGGCGCTGTGGATGCGCACCGCGAACGACTGGGTGCGTACGCGCCTGGTCGAGGACGAGCAGCGCCTGGCGGCGCAGCGCGCGATCCAGGACGTGGCCGATGGCTGCATCGCCTGCCGCCCGGTGCTGCGCGCCTGGTTGCGTTCCGGCGCGGGGCAGGGGCAGGTGCTGTTGCAGGCCCGGGCCAGTGTCGACACGGCGTTCGCGCGCCGCTGGCGTGAGTCGGCCGCTGAAGCGGCCAAGCCATGAATCTGAACTGGGCAGGGACAGCCATGAACCAGCAGTGGCTCATCGCCGCCATCGCAGTAGCGGGCCTTGTCAGTGCCGGCCTGTATCTGCGCCGCCGCCAGTGGCTCGATGCGCTGCTGGTCATCGTCGCCGCCGCGAGCCTGGGCCTGTTCGCGCTGGACTTGCGCATGCCGGGCGAGGGCGGCCGCACGCTCGCCATTGATCCGGCCGCGCCGCCGGCGTCGCTGGAGGGTATCAGCAGCCTGACGCTGAAGGGCGACGGCCTGCGCGCCGCCGAATGGAACGATTTGCCGGCACAGCCGTTGGCCTGGGAAGCACCACGCGGCGGCGCGCTGCGGCTCGCGTTTCCCAGCCAGGTAGCGCTGGGCCGCCAGTTCACGCTCACGATGGAGCGCGAAGACAAGACCGACGCGCGGCTGCAGCTGCTGGCCGAAAATGGCCAGCAGCTGGCAGAGGCGCGTGGCACCGGCGACTTGCGCGTCGACTGGATGCCGCCGGTGGCCGAGCGCGTCGTGCTCAAGGCGCGGCTGCTCGACGCCCAAGACAAGTTGATTGCCGAGGGGCCGATCCCGTTCATCGTGCACGAGCCGGCGCCGCTGCAAGTGGTCGGCCGCTTCGGCGCGCCATCGTTCGACCTGCGCGCGCTGAACGACCTGCTGACCACCGGCGGCGCGCTGCTCGACTGGCAAGTCACGCTGGGCCGCGCGATCACGCGCACCGAGGCGCCGCGCGCCGAGATGGCTTCGCCCAACCTGATGGTGATCGATGCCGCGCGCTTCGAGCGGATGGCGGCCGGCGAACGCACGGCGCTGCTGGGCCGCGTGGCCGACGGCATGCCGCTACTGGTCCTGGGTGGCAATGCGAACGATCCGGGCGTCTGGTCACGCACGCTGCAATTGCCGCTGCACGCGCAGCCATTGGGCGCGAAGATCGACACGCCGTTAGAAATGCCAGTGGCCTCGCTGCTGCCCGCATCGCGCGACGCCGGCCCATGGCGCGGCACTGACAATATGGTCTGGACCCGCGACTGGCAACAAGGCCGCATCGCCTGGCTGGGCGTGACCGAATGGCACCGCCACGCGATCGCCGAGCCACGCGCGCTGGCGCTGTGGTGGCAAGGTGTGCTCGACCGCGTGGGCGTCGAAGAGCGGCAAAAGACCGAATGGCTGGCACCAGGCGACATGCCGCTGGCAGGGCAGCGCCTGGAACTCTGCGCACGCGGCGTCAGCGGCCAGGTGACGCTTCCTGATCTGAAGCAGTCGCTCGCCTGGCAGCGTCGCGCGGACCGCGCCGATGCATCGTGCGCAGCACTGTGGCCGCCAAAGGCGGGCTGGTTGCAACTGCAGGATCAGAACGCCGGCCTGCATGCGATCTACGTGTATGCCACGAACGACTGGCCCGGATTGCAGGCAGCCGAGCGACGCGACGCAACGGCGCGCTACGCGGCCCGTTCGCAGATCCAGCCGGTGAACGGACCAACACGACCTGCGCCATCCTGGCCATTCGCACTCGCGTTCGCAGCTGCCATGCTGCTGCTGTGGTGGCGCGAGCGGCGCTAAAAAAAAGCCGGGGTCAGGTCTGACATTCGGACACGGCCTCAACTTTAGCGATGCGTTTTCAGAACGGCTGTGCAACAGCAGCGCCGAAATCGATCGCAAAGGCGCACCTTCGCTTTACTTTTCTAGGCTTGGATTGAGTCCCTACTGCAGAGGTCGTGTCCGAATGTCAGACCTGACCCCCGCTGTTCTCATCAGAACGTGTAATCCGCCTTCACATATGCCGTGCGACCGTTCATGCCGAACGGGCAGGTCTCCCAGCAATAGGTGAAGCCCAGTTGCGGGAAGGGGGCTGCGCGTACCGGGTCCCATTTGGTCGGGTAGGTGTCAAACAGATTGTTGATCCCCGCCGACAGGCTCAGGCTCTTGTTGAACGTGTAGCGCCCGGTCAGGTCGACGATCCATTTGGCTTCCCACGTCTGCACGAACGGCGCCGTGAAGCCCTGGCCCTGCACTTCGCCGAAGTAGTTCGCACGCCCCGTCACGTTCCACGCGCCGGCCGTGTAGTCCGCCGACACCACGTGGTGCTTGCGCGGTTGGCCGCGTTCGATCAGCGTCACCTGTGCATCGTCGAACAGCTGCTCGCCGGTCAGCACGGGCGATTGCGAATTGCGCGCCTTGACCTCGGTCTTGTTGAAGCCCAGCTGGCCGGACAGCACCAGAGTCGAACCCTGGCCGCGGATGGTCTGCTGCGCCACCAGGTCCAGGCCCGTGGTCGACGTGTCGATTGCATTGGTGAAGAACTGCGCCTGGCCCACGCGCAGCGGATCGAGGATCGCGCGGATCGGGCACGCGGCGGGTGTCGCGCAGGCACCCGACTCCGGCGAGATCGTGCTCGAGAAGACGATGCGGTCGTCGATCTTCGTGCGATACACGTCGGCGGTCAGCGAGAACGTCGTGGTCGGCCGCAGGATCACGCCGATGCTGGCGCTCTTCGACGTTTCTTCCTTTAGCGGTGCGATGCCGAAGGCGCGCGTGACGGCGCTGTCTTCGCGCGCCGTCAGCGTTTCGGTCAGCACGCCGGCCGAATTCAGGTTGGTCGAGACCGAGCTGTAGAACTTCTGCTGCACGCCCGGTGCGCGGAAGCCCGTCGATACGCTGCCGCGCACGCCCAACGAGCGGCTCGGATCCCAGCGCGCATTGAGCTTGCCGATCGTGGTGTTGCCGAAGTCCGAATAGCGCTCGTGCCGCACTGCCGCGCCGACCGAGACATCCGGGCCGAACTTGCGTTCCAGGTCGAGGTAGAAGGACGTGTTGTGACGGCCCTGGTCGACCGCCGTCGATGGCGTGTAGCCGGGGAAGCCCTGGATGCCGGAGGCAGCGATGCCGCCGTTCTGGTCGCGGATGATGATGGCGGGATTGTTGGTGCGCCCGTACTGGTACGAGACCGGGTCGCCCGCCTCGATCTCGTAATTGTCGCGGCGCCACTCGACGCCGGCGGCGACGAACAACTCGCCGCCCATCAGGTTCACCGGGCCCTTGAAGTCGAGGTTGAACGTGGTCTGCTCGAACTTGAGCGTGCCAGTGTCAGCCTCGCGCGGCGATGCGCCGTTCTCGTACCAATAGCTGACGTTGATCGAGTTACGTTCGTGGAACTGGAGTTGGCTGCGGCCGTGGTTGACGCTCGCGTCCATCGTCCAGTCCCCGCTCAGGTCATGGCGGTAGCCGACGGCGAGCGAGGCGTCCTGCACGGTGGTGACGATGTTCGGCAGGAAGCCGTTCGGATACACGGCGGGCACGTTGCGCCCATCTTCTTTCGGGCGGAAGAAGCCGCCCGAATCGCCCTTGCGTTTCGAGGCGCCGCCGAACGCATACAGCTCGCCGCCGCCCATCGGCAAGGCCGAATTCATCCACAGGTAGTAATCCTTGGCGTTGCTGTCGCCCAGACGCTGGGTCACGCGCGGTGGATTGACGCGCGCCGTGTCCAGGCCGGCGCGGTTGGTCTCGTCGCGCTTGCGCGCTTCGACCGACAGGTTCAGGTAGCCGCCGTCGCTGCCCAGCGCGAAGCCGCGGCTGGCGCTGGCCGAGTAGTTGTCGCCATCGCCTTCGTCGGTCGTGCCGGCGCTGGCGCTGACGATGCCGTTGCCCACGCCCTTCTTGAGGATGATGTTGATGACGCCCGCGATGGCATCCGACCCGTACTGGGCGGCGGCGCCGTCGCGCAGCACTTCGATCGACTGGATCGCCGACAGCGGGATCGCGTTGATGTCGGTACCGGCCGAGCCACGGCCGATCGTCTGCTGCACATTGACCAGCGCCTGCTGGTGGCGGCGTTTGCCGTTGATCAGCACCAGCAACTGGTCGGGGCCGAGGCCGCGCAGCGTGGCGGGGCGGATGATGTCGGTGCCGTCGCTGACAAAGGTCGACGTGAAGTTGAACGATGGATCGAGGCCTTGCAGCACCTTGCCCAGTTCGAGCGTGCCGGCCGACTGGATGTCTTTCGTGCTGATCAGGCCCACGGGCACGGCAGTGTCGAGCGCCGTCTTGGCCTGGGTGCGCGAGCCGAGCACCACGACTTGCGACATATTGCTGTCGGCTTCCTGGGCACCGGCTGGTGCGAGCGCCGCCAATAAGGCCGACGCCAGCAGCGCGCGTCGTGGCAGTGTGTTCTTCTTCATCCTCTGTCCCCTCTTTGTATGGATTTTCTATGTCGCTCTGTCATCAGAGCATCATTTAATCTTAGCAACGGGGTGGGGTGACGACGACGACATACTTGAAATAAGTAAATACCAACGTGGCTCTAAAGCAAATGCGTAGTACAAAAGAGACAGCTTTGCCTATCCAACGATACTTTTATGAGTACAGAGTAATGCCTTGCGTATTGAGTAATTTTTTTGAGGAAATAATGTTTGAAAGGTATTGTTTATTTGTTACGTTATTTAACAAGTTTTTCAAATGTGCGCGCCAAAAGACACGCTAGGATAGACACGAACTGATGCCAAATAGGCATGACGGCAGGCGGGAAGCATTCCGCCACTGGATCTCGACCTTGTCTGCGCGCCGCGCGGGCCGGATCCGCCGACAACCGCAGGCAGCACACCATGATCCAGCGACGAACCGACGAGCGGACCGCGCTTGCCACCGAATACGCGCTATTTCTGGCCGAGACGCGCGGCGTCAACGCGGGTCTGGTGTACCTCGAAAGCTGCAACGTCTCACGAGCGATCCTGCTGCGCGCCATGCAGGATCCCGCCGCCCGGCGTGTCCGGGAACGGCGCCAACGGCAACGGAACGATTAGCATGAATATCACCCAGCTTTGCAAACGCTATGGCCTCGAGCATTACGGCAGTCTGGAAAGCGCCTGGGATGCCCACAGCGCCACCGGCATCGTGCTGATGCAGCTCTGGCACGCGCCCAACCAGAAGATCAACGACCACCCGCTGCCGGGTGCGCAGTTGCGCGTGCGCTGTCTTGACGCGCCGGAGATCCCGGTGCCGCCCGACGACGTGCGGGCCGCGCGCGGGCGCAGCATCGAAGCAGTGGAGGGCGGCGCGCGTGGCTATGCCGCGATGTCGATTCCGCCGACGCAGTCGCGCGGGGCCGGTGCCTGGGCCAAGTACGCCAACCTTGAACGCGTGTTCCCCGTGCTGGCACTCGAGCGCGAGTCATGCGGCGCCGTATTCGCGGTACTCGGTGCGCCGGTGCCGGCGTCCGAACTGGGCGTGGCGTCGCCCGAGCCTGGGCATCGGGCAGCCACGGCGCGTCATGTCAGCCTTGATGGTCGCGCATCCATTCCTTGAGACCGTTCACCCAGTTCTTGGCCGGCAGGTTCAGGCGCCGCTTGATTTCGCCGGCGCGTTCGTAGAGCACTGAAAAGTCGAGCTGCGGCGCATCCCTGAACGCCACCACCACCACATTGGCATCGTGCACCTCGGGCAGCCACACGACGGCGTCGAAGACCTGCTCCATGTTCAGAAAATTCTTGTCGTAGTTGCTGAAGTCGCCGAACACATTGGCGGTCATGACGCCGCCCGGCGCCAGGCAATCCAGGCAGCCCTGGTAGAACGCTTCCGAATCGAGCACCGGGCCGCGCGCGTCCTGGTCGTACAAGTCCACCTGCAGCACGTCGGCCTTGCCGTGATTCGCCTTATCGAGCACGAAGTCCATGGCGTCCTGTTCGCGCACGGCCAGGCGTGCATCGTTCTCGGGCAGGCCGAACATGGCGCGACAGATCGCGATCACGTTGGGGTTCAGTTCGACGGCCGTCACGCGCGCATCCGGAAAGCGCGCGTAACAGAACTTGGTCAGCGCGGCGCTGCCCAGGCCAAGCTGCACGATGTGGCGCGGCGCGCTCTGGAACAGCGTCCACATCATCATCATCTGCACGTATTCGAGCTCGATCGTGTCCGGCTTGGCCAGCCGCATCGCGCCCTGCACCCACGAGGTGCCAAGGTGCAGAAAACGCACGCCCTCGAATTCGTCGATGGTGGCGGGTGGATGGCCGGGCTGGGCAAAGCGCGGATCGATGACGGTGGGTGACTTGGCGGACATGGCACGAAGCGGTGGGAGGCAAAGCCGATGTTACCAGAGCCGCCACTGCGGGCTCTCAGGTCGCCGCCAGCGCCGGCAGGAACAGCGTCACGGCCAGGCCGCCGCCGTCGCGATTGGCCAGCAGGATGCGCCCGCCGTGCGCCTCGGCGATTTCGCGCGCGAGCGCAAGGCCAAGGCCGGTGCCGGCGCGCTTGGTCGAATAGAAGGGCACCAGCGCATGCGTTAGCACCGCTTCGCTCATGCCACTGCCGCGGTCCGTCACGTCGATGCGCACCTGGTCCTGCACGCGCCGTATCTGCAACTGCACGGCCTCCGGCCTGGAGCCTGACTCGTGCGCGTTCTTTAAAAGATTGAGCAGCGCCTGTTCGAGCTGCGCGGCGTCGATCCAGGCTGCATCCGGCGGCAGCTCGCCCGCAACGGTAAAGGTCACCTGGTCGGCCAGGCGCGTGACCACGGCTGGCCAGCTGCAGGCTTGCAGGTGGGGCGTCGGCAGCTTGGCAAAGCGCGCGTAGCCCGAAATGAAGCTTTCCAGGTGGCGCGTGCGTTCGCCGATCGTTTCCAGGATCTGTGGCAGGCGCTCGAGCTGACCGCGCCGTACCAGCTCGGCCCCGGAGTGCGCGAGCGACGCCAGTGGCGCCAGCGAGTTGTTCAATTCGTGGCTGATCACGCGGATGACCTTTTTCCAGGTCTGCACTTCCTGGCGCCGCAGTTCGACGGTCAGGTGGCGCAGCAGCAGCAGCTCGTGGCGCCGGCCATTGAGCGTGAACGTGCTGCGCGCCAGGTGATAGACCTCTTCGGCCTCGCCTTCGCCGGCCGTAAACGGGCCATCCCCGCCACGCGCCAGCGCGTCGCGCAGGGCCGCCGAAGCGCCATCGAGCACCGCCCGCAGGCTGTGGCCTTCGAGCTTGCGCCCGTGCGCCAGCAACTGGCGCGCGGCGATGTTGGCGAACACGATGGCGCCACCGTGCGTCGTGGACTCGGCCACCAGCAGCATTGCCACCGGCGTGTTCTGCACCATCGAGTCGAGCAGCAGCTCGCGCTGTACCAGGTCCAGGCGCTGCTCGCGCAGCACCTTGCCCAGATCGTTGTGGGCCGCGATCAGGTCACGCAGTTCATCGTTGTGCGGCCAGTGCAGGCTGCATGAAAAGTCGCCGTCGCGGTAGCTGTCGACGGTGCCTTCGAGCGCCCGGAACAGTGACAGCACGGGCTGCAACTGCGCACGCAGCGTGATGACGGCCAGCGGCACCAGCGCGAGCAGGCAGATGGCCAGCACCAGCAGCGGCCGGGCGGGCAGCAGGTGATCCAGCAGCAGCGCGGCGAGCACCGCCAGCGCGAGCAGGGTACCCACCAGCGCCGACAGCCGCGTGACCAGGGAAAACCTGGGCTGGTGCGCGCCCTCGGTCATGGCCGCGCGATGCCCAGGCGTTCCATGCGGCGGTACAGCGCCTGGCGCGACAGCCCAAGATCGGCCGCCGCCTGCGCCACCACGCCGCCCGCACGCCCCAGGGCCGCCACGAGCGCGGCGCGATCGGGTTCCGCTTCCTGGTTTTGCGCAGGCACTGGCGTGCTCGCTGCCGGCAGCCCCAGGTCGGCCACCATGACGGTGTCGCCATGGGACAGCAGGCTGGCGCGTGCCATCACGTTTTTCAGTTCGCGCACATTGCCGGGCCACGGATAGGCCATCAGCGCCGCTTCGCTGGCCGGGTGCAGCGCCTTGCCGGCGGCCAGGAACGAACGGGCCAGCGGCAGGATGTCGCCCGGGCGCGCGGTGAGTGGCGGCAGGCGCAGCTCGATCACGTTCAGGCGATAGAACAGGTCTTCGCGAAAGGTGCCGGCGCGGATCATCGCGCCCAGGTCGGCGTTGGTGGCGCTGATCACGCGCACGTGCACCTGGCGCTCGCGGTTCGAGCCCAGGCGCTCGAAGCGGCCCGTTTCCAGCACCCGCAGCAGCTTCATCTGGCCGGCCAGCGGCAGGTTGCCGATTTCGTCCAGAAACAGCGTGCCGCCATCGGCCGCTTCGAACTTGCCTTCGCGCGCTTTCGACGCGCCCGTGTAGGCGCCAGCGTCAGCGCCGAACAACTCGGCCTCGATCAGTTCGGACGGCAGGGCGCCGCAATTGAGCACCACGAACGGGCCGTCGGCCACCTGCGAGTTGGCCTTGATGATGTCGGCGATGCGCTCCTTGCCGGCGCCATTCGGGCCGGTGATCAGCACCGGCACGTCGGCGCGCGCGACCTGGCAAGCCAGGTGCAGCACGCGTTCGGTGGCCGGGTCTTGCCAGACCAGGCCGCGCAGGTCGAAGTTCTGCTCGAGCGCCAGCCGCGCCTTGCGCTCGTGCTGCAGGCGGCTGGCCAGCGCGCGGTTGGCTTGACCCAGTTCGATCAGATTGCTGACGGTAGCCAGTAAGCGCTCGTCGTTCCACGGCTTGGGCAGGTAGTCGGCCGCGCCGGCCTTGACCAGGTCGACCGCCGCGTCCAGGTGCGTCCACGCGGTCAGCAGGATCACCGGCAGGTCGGGATGGCGCGCGCGGATCGCGCGAAACAGTGCCACGCCTTCTTCGCCCGATGTGGTGTCGGCCGTGAAGTTCATGTCCTGGATCACCAGGTCGATTGGTTCGCGCCCCAGCAAATCCAGGCCTTCTGCGGGCGAGAGCGCGCGCAGCGTGGCGATGTCGTGCAGCGAAAACAGCACGTCGAGCGCCATGGCGACGGCGGCATTGTCGTCAATGATGAGAACAGTGGGCATGGCCGCCAGCATAGCATTCGCGCGCATGCTCACAGGCTGCGCGTGGCCAGCGCCGGCGAGGTGCCTGCCGCGCGCCAGGCCGGGCCGAACGCCGCCAGGATGCCGATCACCCAGAACATCAGCGCGCCGCCGATCAGGTACGTCACAGGCAGGCGCGCCATCTCGAGCTTCGTCACCAGCAGAGCGTTCAGGCCCACGCCCAGCAGCACGCCACCGGCCACACCGGCGCTCGTGATCACCACGTTCTCGACGATGAAGTAGCGCAGGATGTCGATTTTTCGGGCACCCAGCGCACGCCGCACGCCGATCTGCTTGCGGCGCTGGGTCACCCACAGGCTGGCCATGCCGACGATGCCGCTGCAGGTCACCAGCAGCAGCAGCACGCTGACCGTCACGAGCATCCACGACAGCGCGATGTCGGCGCGGTAGCGGCTCTGGCGGTCTTGTGCGACCGTTTTGACGCGCAGGATCATCGGCGTGGCCGACGACGCGCGCAGCGCCTGCTCGGCGTCTTTCATCACGCGCTCGCGCTGAGCCGGATCGGCCCGGACCACATACATTTTTCGGGGATAGCCGTACCGGCGCGAAGGCATGATCACCGAGAATTCACCATCTTCGCCCACTTGCGCATGTGCGCTTTGCAGGCGCTCGACCACACCGACCACGCGCAGGGCGGGGGCTCCTTCGCCGGTGCCGAAATAGAACGTCTTGCCGGTCGCCGGCACGCCTGGCCAGAGCTTGTCGGCCAGTGGCTTGCTCATGATCGCCAGTTCGCGAAAGCCGGCGCTGATGGTTTCGTCGACGTCGGTCACCTCGTGCGCTTGAAACTCGCGGCCTTCGATCAGCTTCAGGCCGAAGGTCTTGAGCAGCGTTTCGTCACCCTCGTAGAGCGACGTGATGGCGTTTTCGCGCTGCTGGCGCCGGTCGATGGCGACGCTGGTACTGCCGCCGCTGTTCGACAGCGGCATTTGCGAGACCTGCGATGCTGCGATCACGCCCGGCACCGCCCGCAGCATGGCCAGCTCGCGCTTGATATCGGCCAGCATTTGCTCGGGCGTGTTGTCAGTCAGGGAGCGCACGCTGAAGTAAAAGGTCGACGCCTCGTCGAGCAGGCCCGATGGGCGCGCGGCGACGGTGCGTCGTTCGTTCACGACATGCAGCGCATTGGCCAGGATCGCCAGGCTAAGCGCTACCTGCAGCGCCACCAGCAGCGGGCCGGTCTTGTTGCGCAACAGCGCCGACAGGATGGGACGGATTTCCATAATCTGCTCCGGTATGGGGTTATTGCGATTTGAGCTGGATGGCGGGCGTGACCTGGCAGGCGCGCCAGGTTGGCAGCAGCCCGGCGATCACGGCGGCGGCGACCGACATCACGAAGGTCAGGGCCAGCATTTGCCAGTCCATGCGGGCAGCTGCTGCCACGTCGCGGCTTTGCATGCCGATCAGTGCCAGCGCGGCGAAGGCCAGCCCCAGCCCCAGCACACCGCCGGCCAGGCCAACGACGCTCGTCTCGACCAGGAACTGGCGGACGATGTCGCCGCGCGAAGCGCCCAGCGCGCGGCGCACGCCCACTTCGGTGGCGCGCACCGAGAACTTGGCCATCAACAGGCCAATGGTGTTGACCAGGCACAGGATCAGGAAGCCGAACGCCAGCCAGGCGGACAGCCTGGTGTCGTTACCGACCACCTTGAGCTTTTCCATCCACTCCATGACGTTGTAGAGCTCATTCGGCGCGCTGCGTGGCAGGCGACCCAGCTTGCGCTGTTCGGCGGCGTAGTTGTCGAGCCAGGTCTGCAGCTCGGCGCGATCGAGGCTTGACCGGGTCTCGAACCAGAACTGGATCCAGGTGCAGTTCGACGTCAGCAGTGCGGCATAGCCCGAATCGCGCTGCCCGTTGCACCACATGCTGCCGTACACGGACAGTTCCATGCCGATCGCGGTGGAAAAGGGAATGATGAATTCCTCCCCGGTTGGCGGGAGCTCACCACCGACCAGCTTGTAGTAGCGCGTCACCGGCACCCAGTTGTCGAGCACCCCCACCACGGTGAACGGCTGGCCCTTCATGCGCACCTGTTTGCCTACCGGGCTGGCCTGGCCAAACAGCTTTTCTGCCACTTCGCTGCCGAGTACCACGACATTCGCACGGCGCGCGTCATCCTGTTCCGACCAGGCCTGGCCGTGGCGGAACGGCACGTCGAACATGGCGAAGAAATCGCGCGTCGCAGCCAGCCCGGAGGCATTGAACGCAGCGATGTCGCTGCGCGGCGGTTCGAGCGGCATGCTCACGCCATACAGCGCGGTGCGGCGCTCGCCCTGGCCGCTTCGCAGCAGGTTGTTCGCGTCCATGTAGGCCATCTGCATATCGACATCGTCGGCGCCCGGGATGTAGCCCTCTTTCGGGTTGAGGTCGAATTGCGGCACGAACAAGCGATCGCTCCTGGATGGAATCGGGTCGCCCGACATCGCATGCAGGATGGTCAGCGTGGACACGCTGGCGGCCACGCCGATCGCCAGCGTGAGCACCATCAGTGCAGTCAGAAACGGATTGCGGCGCAGGCTGCGCACGCCAAGCATCAGGTAATAGCCGAACATCGTCGCTCCTTAGGCCACGGCGCCGGTGTCGGCATCCATCAGCGACGGCGTGCGCCGTACCAGGTCCGACACCTGGCCGTCGATGATGTGCACGTTGCGGTGGGTGCGCACAGCCAGCTCAGGGTCGTGGGTCACCATGAGGATCGTGGTGCCGGCCGCATTGATTTCTTCGAGCAGTTCCATGACGCCGCGCGCCATCTGCGTGTCGAGATTGCCGGTCGGTTCATCGGCCAGCAGCAGTTTCGGACTGCCGGCCAGCGCGCGCGCGATCGCCACGCGCTGTTGCTGGCCGCCCGAGAGCTCCGCCGGGTAGTGCTTCATGCGCGAGGCCAGGCCCACCTTGCCCAGGGCGTCCTCGATGCGTTCCTTGCGCTCGCGCGCATTGAAGCCGCGGTAGCGCAGCGGCACGTCGACGTTGTCGAACAGGTTCAGGTCGGGGATCAGGTTGAAGCCCTGGAAGATGAAGCCAAGTTTTTCGTTGCGCAGGCGCGAGCGCGCCGTGTCGTCCAGCCCTTTGACGTTCACGCCGTCGAGAATGAATTCGCCCGACGTGAATTCTTCGAGCAGCCCGGCGATGTTCAAAAAGCTCGTCTTGCCCGAACCGGACGGGCCGGTCACGGTGACGAATTCGCCCTGGTTGACGTGGATCGCGAAGCCGCGCAGCGCGTGCGTCTCGATCATGTGGGTGCGGTACACCTTGCTCAGGTTGGTCATGCGCAGCATAGTCTGGCTCCGTGGTTCATTGATTGATTGAGACGCGAGCGGCATTGTCGAAGGCATCGGTGCCCGATACCACCACCTTGTCGCCGGCTTTCAGGCCGTCGATGATTTCAACGGCCGAGATACTGGTGGCGCCGATCCGGATCGGCGTGCGCACGGCGACGCCGTCGTGCATCACGTAGGCGTGACGCCCGCCCTCGTTCTCGACGAACGGGCCGCGCTGCACCATCAGCACATCCGGTTTTTCCTCGATCATGAGGCGCGCGCTGACGCGCTGGCTCTGGCGCAAGCCGGTCGGCTGCGCGCCATCGAAGCGTACCCGCGCCAGCACCTGGTTCTTGACCACTTCGGGCGACAGCGCCGACAGCTTGCCGGTGGCGCGCCCCGACGGCAGGGTGATTTCGGCGCGCATGCCCAGCCCCATGTCGCCCGCATAGGTTTCAGGCACTTCCAGTTCGACCTCCAGCCGCGACAGATCCACCAGCGTCATCAACGGCGCGTTCGCGGCGACCACCATCCGGTGCTGCACATTGAGCGTACCGATGAAACCATCGACCGGCGCGCGCACCGTCAGTTCGTCGACGCGGCGTTGGGCGTTGGCCATCGACAGGCGCTGGCGTTCCAGTTCATTGGTCTTGGTCTTGATCGCCAGTTCGACGTCGTCGCCTTCGAGTGCGGCGGCCTGCCTGGCGTGGCGGGCGCGGATGCCGGCCGAGTTGACCGCATCCTTCGCCTTCTGGTAATCGATCTTGGCGATGATGCCGATCTGGCCGACGCTGTCGTAGCGCTCCAGCGTGCGCTGGGCCGACAGGCGGTCGATTTCGGCGGTGTCGGCTTCGCGCTGGGCCAGCAGCTTCTGCTTGCGCGACAGGATCTGCTGGCGCGCCACTTCCGCCTTGAGCTGTTCATACGACGATACTTCGCGCTTGAGGGCGTCGGTCAGGTCGGGCGATTCGAGCAGCGCCAGCACGTCGCCCTTCTTGACCGTGTCGCCGGCGGCGACCTTCAGGTTGACAGTGGCAGGGGCGGTGGCATACAGCGTGGGGCTGACGGCAGCGACCACGCGGCCATTGACGGCAGCGTCGCGCACCAGCGTGCCGCGCCCGACCTCGGCGATGCGGATGCGGCTGGCCGAGACGCTATGTTCGCTGTTGTTCCAGGCGGCGTACAGCGTGGCGCTGACCGCGACCAGCGCGGCGGCCGCGCCGAGCATCAAGGCGCGGCGCCTGAATCGTTGCGCCGGGGGCGGCGTCAGGATGGTGTCCTGGCGGGATGGTTCGCGAATCATGGTGGTCCAGTAACGACGGTGTGATGGTCGTTATTGCACGATCCGTGCCAAGTTTTAAGTCCTTGATTCGTATAGCGGACAATCGCGGACACCGCTGTCCGCGGTGTCCGTCCGGGCGGCCGCGGACACGGCCGCCGATGGCGCTTACTTCTGCGGTTTCTGCTTCTGCGCGTACTTGCCGACGATGTCACCCTTGGCCAGTACATGGCCCTTCATCGCGGGCAGCACCTGGTCGCGGTCGGCGCCGAACGGCACGTCCAGCATCGTGTCGAGCGCCATCACCTGGAAGTGGTAGCGGTGCGCGGCTTCACCCGGTGGCGGCTTTGGCCCGTAGTAGCCCGGCGAACCGCGCGTCGTGAGGCCTTGCAGCACGCCGTCCGGATCCGACAGGCGGGCTTGCTCCTGCACGCCTTCCGGCACGCTTGTGACATTGGCCGGGATATTCCACATCACCCAGTGCACGAAGGGCAGGGCCGGTTTGGCGTCCGGGTCTTCCGCGATGATCACGTACGACTTCGCACCCGCCACCGCTTTCCACGACAGCGCCGGCGAGACGCCATCGGCGTATTCGGTGTAGCGCTCGTGCATCATGCCGTTGGCGGCAAAGCTGGACGACGATACCGTCATCTGCCCCTTGGCCTCGGTCTCGGATCGCTTGAGCGCCAGCGGCACATTGGTGCCTTTGCTGGTTTGCTGCTCCAGCGGGCCTGCCGGGGCTTTTGCCGGCGTGTTGGCCACAGCGCCAGCCTTGCCGCCGGTGTAGGTGACGCGGTAGATCACGCCGTTGGCGTCATCCGCCATCAGCAGCGAACCGTCCTTCGCCATCGCCAGGCCGACCGGGCGCGCGATGTGGGTCTTGCCGCCATCGGTCAAAAAGCCCGTGACGAACGGCTCGACCTTGGTCGGCTGGCCGTTCTGGTAGCGCACGCGCACGATTTCGTAGCCCGATGCCGGCACCCGGTTCCACGAACCGCGCATGGTCACGAACGCGTCGCCCTGGTACTCCGCCGGGAACGCGCCGCCGGCGCCGAACACCCACTGCATCGGCGCTGCATGCGCGGTGTAGCCGAGTACCATCGGCGTGCTGCGCGCTTTCC
The DNA here is from genome assembly GCF_039123635.1 of Massilia sp. MP_M2. Lineage (NCBI taxonomy): Bacteria > Pseudomonadati > Pseudomonadota > Betaproteobacteria > Burkholderiales > Oxalobacteraceae > Massilia > Massilia sp. MP_M2. The sequence goes on along the minus strand of NZ_JBCHJF010000014.1, from coordinate 15,596 downwards.
ACTGCTCCTTGGTGATCTCGCCCACGGGCGTACTTTGCGGGTAGATCTCGTTGGCGCCGTACACGTGCGGCCAGCCATATTGTTTACCCAGTTCGATCTTGTTGATCTCCTCGGCCTGCACGTCGTCGCCCAGGAAGTCGATGCCATGGTCGAAGCCCCACAGCTCGCCCGTGGTCGGATGCCAGGCATAGCCGATCAGGTTGCGCAGGCCGCTGGCAAAGATGGTGCGCTGCTTGCCGTCCGGCGAAATGCCCAGCAGCGTGGCGTTTCCGGGTTGCTCTCGTTGCAGGTGTTGCAGGTGCTGCCAACGCTCAGGTACAGCATGCCGTCCGGGCCGAAGGCCATCGTGCGGTTCGGGTGCTGGCCCGAGTCGGGCAGATCGCCGATCAGCATTTTGAGTTCGCCCAGGCGGCCATCCTTCTGGATGTCGGCCACGAACAACTCCTTGACCGTCACCAGATACAGCTTGTTATCGCGGATCGCCAGGCCATGCGCGCCGGTGCGGTTGGCCACCGTGATCGGTTCGCCGTCGGCGCGGCCGTCGTTGTTGGTGTCGCGCAGCAGCAGCACGTCGCCCTGGTCACGGCGGCTCACATAGATGTCGCCGCTGGGCGCAACGGCAATGATGCGGGCGTTTTTCAGGCCGGTTGCGAATGCACTGACCGTGAAGCCGGGCGGCGCCTTGAGCGCACGGATCCGCTCTGGCGTCGCTTCGACCTTGTTGGGCTTCCAGACGTTGATCTTGGTGGAGAACTGGGTGCCGTCGCCCTGCTGGGCGGTGGCGGAGCCGAACACGAGGCATAGTGCGGCGGCGAGCGAAGCGCGTTTCATGGAGGGCCTGCCTTTCCTGGACGTTGTTATCGAGAGGGTCAGGAAAGCATCGTGCCAGTGATGACCGGCGCGGTAGCTTGGGAAGCGAACATTGTCTGAAGTGGTGTCCAATATGCTCGAAGGATAATTTCGCCTCAGGAATGTTTGCCATCTTGCAAGTTGGGATGTCGTCTGCATATTCACCTGGCAACCGGCGCCGCCGGCTCTTTCCAGGACTGACCTTGTCGTCGTTCGACCACCTGCAGCATCTCTGGCGTTCCGCCATCGCCACACTGGCACCATCGACCGCGCCGCCTCCGAAGCACTTTTTTACGCCCCAGGATATCGGCCGCCTGCACGACCAAACTGGCCCCAACCGCGCCAGCATCGATGCCCAGACCTGGGACGACCTGCTGCTGCCGTCCTTCGAGGACAAGCTTGCGCCCGATGCCAGCATCTTTGGCCACCAGGTGCTGCACCGGCGCCTGCGCGCGGGTGTGGATGATGCCGACTGCGGCGCCCAGCGCACGCGCCTGCAAGGCTTGTTGGCCGACCCGGCACACCTGGCCGCGCTGCACGCGCAACTGCGGATGCTGCGCCATGCGGATGTCGACGTGAGCGCGCTGCTGTTTGGCGAGACGCCGCCCGTGACGCCGTGGTGGACGCGCTGGTTATGGCTGTTGCCGTTGCTGCTGCTGGTGTCGGTCGCCGCTCTGGTGACGTTGCCGCTCGGCTGGATGCTGACGTTGGCTGCGCTCGCGCCGCTGATGGCGCTGCAGATCCGCTATCACCAGCAGATCGAGGGCTGGACCGCGACGATCCGCTCGCTGGGCGCGCTGCTGGCCACCGTTGGCCTGCTCGGTAAGGGTGGCGGAATGTTGACGGAACCGTTCGTGGCGGCGCGCGCGGCCGCCGCACGCCTGCACGTTCGCCTCGACCGGCCGTTCGCGCTGCGCATGATCCCGGGCGGCAGGCAGTATGCCGACTGGTTCGCTGCCGGGAATATCGCGCATTACTTCCGGACGGCGCGCATCGTGTTCGGGCAGCGCGCTTTGCTGCGTGAGTGCTATCTGGCATGCGCCAACCTGGAAGCCGACGTGGCACTGGCGCGGCATCTGAGCGCCATACCGCGCTGGTGCTGGGCCGAACGGGGCACGGCGCGTGACCTGTTACTGGATAATGGCGTGCATCCGTTGATGGCGCAGCCGACGCCGCTGTCGCTGACGCTGCATGAGCGCGGCGCGTTCGTCTCGGGCCAGAACGCGTCGGGCAAGAGCACCTTCCTGCGCATGGTGGGCCTGAACCTGATCGCGGCGCGCGCATTCGGCTTTTGCTACGCCACGCGGGCGCGCCTGCCGGCGGTGCCGGTGCGCGCCAGCATGCAGAACGAGGATTCGCTGCTCGGCGGCGAGAGCCTGTACATGGCGGAGTTGCGCCGTGCCCGCGAATTGCTCGAAGCAGCCGGCCAGCCGGCGGGCGTGTGCCTGATCGACGAGGTGTTTCGTGGCACGAACCATCTCGAGTCGGTGTCCGCTGCTGCTGCGGTACTCGAGCAGTTGGCGAAGCACGACCTGGTGTTGGTGTCGTCGCACAACCTGGTGCTCGCGCCGCTGCTGCAGGCGGGGTTCGACGCCATCTGCATCGATACGACCAACGGCCGGCCGGTGCTGCAGAAGGGCGTGCTGCGCAATCCGAACGGCATTGCGCTGCTGGCACAGCAGGGTTTCGGCGCGCAGATCGAGGGCAGGGCGGCGGAAGTGGCGCGCTGGCTGAGCGGCCACTTGCTGGAGCCGGTCACCGGCGCGCCGTTGTCGCAGCGCGCCTGACGGGCTTACTCCAGCAGCATCAGTCGAGCTGCAAGGCCCTGGCGATATCGTCCCACGCCACGGCCTTGTAGTTTTGCGCGCCATCCGGCATGCGCTTGTACCCGTCGTGCACCACCAGCATGCCGCGCGCGAACGGGCCGCCCAGATTGGCCGATGTCACTTCCAGCCCATCGGTCTCGGACGCGCCATCGATGCCGTTGACCGCATCGAGCCCCACCCGGAACGCGCCGCGCACGGCAAACGGCGCCGCCGCATCGAACACGACGTAGCTGTTGTTGCCCTGGCTCGACACCACCAGGTAGCTGCGCTTGTCGCCGTGGTAGATGCCCATGCCTTCGACATCGTCGTGCAGCCATTCACCCACCGGCATGATCATCTTCAGCGTTGCCGGCTTGTCTGCGCGCGCCGACGTCACCCACAGGCCACGGTCTTCTTCGCCCACGAACAGCAGGCCGCTGCGGTCGTCCGCCACGCAGCCTTCGGGCTGGCTCGCCAGCTTGAACGTGCGCGCCAGCCGTGCACCGAACTGGCCGTCACTGCGTGTGATCTGATAGTGCTCGTAGCGGCCATCCTTGTCGTTGACGAACGCATCGAGCCCACCTTCGGGGGTGCGCAGCAGGCAGGTACCGTAGATGTCGCCCAGACCGGTGGCCAGGCGCGCCGCTTCGCGCAGGTCGCCATTCGCATCGATCACAAACAGCACCATCGCCTGCTCGTCGCGCTGGGTGGCCACGGCCAGGTCGAAGCGCTCGGTGCCGAAGCGCACGTCCTGGCGCAGGTCGACGTTGTTCAGGCGGCCGGCTGCCAGCAGTTGCGTCTGACGGCCCTGCAGGTCATACACCAGCATGCCCTGCTTCTTGTTGGTGCCCAGGATGCGCGATTTGGCAGGGTCGGTCGGATGGATCCAGATCGCCGGATCGTCGGCCGCGTCGCCCAGCTGCGCGACGGGTTCGGTCTGCATGCGCGGCAGCACGATCGGCAGGCGTTTGGGCGGCGCGCTGCCGGCTTTCCAGGCCAGTGCCGGGGATTGCCAGCCTTGCTTCGTGCGCACGGCCAGCTTGTCGGACGCCGGCGCGAGCGCCACCAGTTGCTGCGCGCCGAGCTGGCGGGGCGGCAGCGCGCGCCAGCGCTTGCCGTCGCGCTTCCAGGTCAACAGGGCGCCCTTGTCGTCGATCGCGGCCACGCCGCCCGGAAGTACGGCCAGCGCCGTCAGTTCACCCGTCAAGCGACCGTGCGGCGCCTGCAGCGCCACCGGGGCGCGGGCCGGCGGACCTTCGGCATCGGCGCCATACGCCCACAGGCCCATGCCTTCTTCGGCCGCGAACAGCGTGCCATGCGCGTCGTCGACGCGGCACACCTCGACGCCGGACGGCAGCGCCAGGCGGCGCACCAGGCGGTGTTCGTTGCTGGCGCCGCTGCCGCTGCTACCCAGCAGCCACTGCTGCGCCTGGCCATCCTTTGCGACGAGGAACACGTAGTCGAGCTGCTGCGCATCGCGGTACAGGCAGGCTGCTTCGATGCCGAAGCCCGTATCCGGCAGCACCGGCAGTGCGCGCAGCGTGCCGGCCTTGACGTCGATCTGCACCGGCAGCGCGCGTTCGGCGTTGGCATCGACGACGATGGCCAGCGCGCCGCCGTCCAGCGCGCGCAGGTCGAGTTTTTCACCGCGCAGTGGCAAGCGGGCGCGCTCGCGGCCATCGGCGCCGACGAGACGCAGCGCGCGTTTGTCGAGGGCCAGCCAGCCGCCGCCGGGCAGCGCGGCCAGTTCTTCGGCGTCGTTCAGGGTGGCCGGCACCATTGGTGCGGCCGGCGCGGCCAGGGAGCAGGCCAGCATGACGGCCATCAGGATCGGAGAAACGGTCTTGTTCATCAGAAGATGCTCGCTTTCAGGCCGATCTTGTAGGTGCGGCCGTATTGTTCGTGCTGCGCATTGCGCGACTTGTCGCCCAGGTACACATAGTAATGTTCGTTATTCAGGTTGCTGGCATCGAACGTGACTTGCCAGCGCTTGTCCAGTTTCCACGACATCGACAAATCCAGCTGCTTCTGGGTGTCGACGAAGCGGTCTTGTGTCGCATCCAGCGTATCCTCACCCAGCTCCAGCAGGTAAGGCGACTTGTAGTTCATTGCCAGGCGCGCGCTGAACGGGCCGGCTTCGTAGCCGAGCATCACGTTGCCGACGCGGTTCGACTGACCCGGCATGCGGATCGTGCGCGCGGCGCGGCCACCGTCGCCATCGGCGCTGTCGATCGTGGCGCGCGAATTGGTGATGCTGCCGTTGATGCCGACCAGCAGGCCATTGAACGGGGCCGGCAGCATGCGCAGCGGCTGCTGCCAGGCCAGTTCGATGCCGCGCACGCGCGCCTTGTCGCCATTCTTGTACGAGATCGCGCTCGCGTAGTCAGCCCAAGCGCCGCTGCCAGCGAGATCCGTGGTGTAGGTGAAGTCGCGGATGGCCTTGGTGAAGACATAGGCCGAGACCACGCCATCGCCGCCGATCACGCGCTCGATGCCCAGGTCCAGATTGTGCGAGCGCAGCGGCGCGAGGTCAGGGTTGCCGATCGTCGCTTCGTCGTCGCCGTCCAGGCTCACGCCTGGCGCGAGCTGGGCGAAGTTGGCGCGCACGACCGAGTTGCTCCACGCCGCGCGCACGCTGGTGGCCTGGTCGACGTCAAAGCGCAGGTGCACGCCGGGCAGCCAGTTGGTGTACGAGCGGCTGGCGGAGCGCGGGGTGATGTCGTCGTCGGCCACTTGCGAGCCGTCGGCCGTAAAGCGCGTGCGCTCGGCGCGTACGCCGGCCAGCAGCGACCAGGCGCCGCGGCGCAGGCTCGTTTGCAGGTAGGCGGCGTCGATGTCTTCCTGCAGCCTGAAATCGTCCAGCGCCGAATCGACCGCCACGCGGGCCGGATCGCGCGCCAGGCCGGCCAGGCGTGCACGCACCAGGGCCGGGTCGATCGCGTTACCGAGATTGGCAAACGGGTAGTCCAGGCGCGAGCCATTGACGAATGCGCTCATCGAGGTCGGGCCGGCGCCGAAGTAATCGCCGTCGGTTGGGTCGTCGCTGCCGTATTCCCAGGCTTCGGTATCGGTCTTCTTGTCGCGGCGCGTGGTCTTGGCGCCAAACTTGACGGCGCCGTTCCAGTCGCCGGCGTCGAAGTCGCGCTGCAGGTCCAGGCGCAACTGGCGGGTGCTGTCTTTGGCCCAGGCGCGTTCGAGCGCGAACGAATCGAGTTCGTAGTTGGCGGCATCGGCCACGCCGGCGGGCGCGATCAGGTGCGGTGTGCGGGGATTGGTAAAGCCGATGCCACTGAAGCTCTCGAGATTGGTAAAGCGTGCATCGGCAATCGCGTCCGGGGTCTTGTCGGTGGCGCTGCTGGCCGCCGCTTCGGCGTGCAGCTTCCAGTACTGGCCCATGCGGCGATCGAGCGAGCCGGTGAGCGAGCGGATCTCTTGCGTGTACTTGCGCTGGCGCAGGCGGCGCTCGACGGTGGCGGTGTCCGTTTCACCTTCGAGCACACCGTCTTCATTGCCTTCGAAGTCGCCGATCGTCATGCGGTCGCGCGATTCTTGGTCCGAGAAGCGGCTGATGAAGCCGCGCAGTGCGTAGCTTGTCGTGGCGTCAGGGCGGTAATCGAGATTGATGGCGCCGGCGCGGCGTTCGCGCGTGGGCAGGTAGTCGCGCAGTTCGACGCCGGCCAGGCGCTTGCCATTCCAGTCGCCGCCCGTTTCCACGTTGTCCGAGCCGAACTTGCGCTTTTCGCCCGAGATGCCGGCGGCCACGCCCAGTTTCCCGTCCATGAAACGCTGGGCCCACAGCAGATTGGCGCTCGGGCTGTTCTGGCTCGTGTTGGTGTCGTGGCCGAGCGCAGCGCCGACGTTCAGCAATTTGCCCGGCAGGTCGAAGGCCGACAAGGTCTTGACCTCGACACTGCCGCCAAGCGAATTGGCATCCTGGTCCGGCGTGGCCGACTTGGTCACTTCGAGCGAGCGGATCATCCCGGCCGGCAGCACGTCCAGCGCCACCGCACGGCGCGTCGCTTCCGGCGACGGCACCAGCGCGCCGTTGATGGACACGCTGTTGTAGTCGGCATCCAGGCCGCGCACCACGACGTAGCGGCCTTCGCCCTGGTCGCGCTGGACCGAGACACCCGGCATGCGCGCCAGCGCTTCGGCCGCGTTCTTGTCCGGCAGGTGGCCGATATCGTCGCTGCTGACGACGCTGACGATATTGTCCGCCTGCTCCTGGGCGGCGATGGCGCGCGCCAGGCTGGCGCGCTGGCCAGTGACGATCACGCTGGCCGGTTCGGCGGCGTGCACGCCAACGGCGGCCAGCAGGCCTGCGGTAAGGGCGGGGAGGGCGAAGTGGCGCATGGGGGAGAGTCCAATAGGTTGGGATGCGGCGGATTCTGGTGCCTGAATGTGACCTATCGGTGACCACGATCGGTCGCCATCCGGTATCTGGCGCGATGCATGGGGTGCCTGAGCCGAATTGACCCTGCCGGTTCTGGCGACGCGAGTAACGATGCCATGGCGCGCTCGCCGCGCGGGGCTGCGCAGAGCAGGTCGAGGTGAGCTGTTTTGACCCTGTGCCGCGGCGCCACAGTTTTGTCATCCTGTCATCCGGCGGTCATCTGGCTGCGCTATGTTCCGGCGATCTGCCTCGACCACGTCTGCCACGTCTCCCATGTCTCCCCTGATCCGCCACATTGTATTGGTCGCCGCCCTGCTCGGCGCCGTCGTGTTCCTGTTCGCCGGTGCCGGTCCGGGCATCCCGCTTGCGGCATGGGATCTGGTGGACATCGCCAGCGAGGGCGGCACGGCGCTGCTGGCGGCGCTGTGGTGTCTGCTGGTGCTGACCAGCCGGCCGGACGGCGTGGTCACGCGCCTGCTGGCTGGTGGCCTGGCCTGCATCATGCTGGGGTCGTGGGCCGACTGCCTGGATGAAGTGTTCGATGTCGAGAAAACTGCGCTGTGGGACAACGTACTGGAGGCGCTGCTGCCGCTGGGGATGCTGGTGCTGACCGCCGGCATGGTGTATTGGCGGCGCGAGCAGGCCACGCTGTCGGACCACATGCGCAAGCGCGAACGCCTGTTTCGCAACCACCGGCCGTTCGACCGGATCACCCAGCTGGCTGACGCGGCCTACCTGCGCGCGCAGTTGCACATCGAGAGCAAACGGGCGGACGGCGGCGGCTCGCTGGTGCTGTTCGATATCGACGCCTTCCACCGCATCAACCGCGAGCATGGCCAGCCCGAGGGCGATCGCGTGCTGCAGGCCGTCGCCCACATGCTGCTGCTGAACCTGCGCAACGACGACCTGCTGTGCCGCTATGCGGGCGACCGCTTCGCCGTGCTGATGCCGGGCCTGGCCGAGCCGGAGGCGCGCGCTGCGGCTGATCACCTGTGTCGCATGGTGTCGTCGATGCGTCATCACGCAGCAGGCGGCCGGGTACCCATCACGCTGCGCCATGGCTGCGCGCCGGCGCGCGGCGCGCCGGATGCGCTCCTTAGCACCCTGTGCCGCCAGATGGACGGCCAGATGGACGCAGTGTGATCGCCTGGCAGGCCGCCACGGCAGCGTCGAGCGCGGCGCGCCGGCACAGCGCGCTGGCGCTGGAATACGGCCGCTCGCGCGATGCGCTTGACGCCGATCTGCTGCGCGGATGCGGCGACCCGGGTACCGACAGCGCACTATCTGCTGGCCAGTACCAGCAGCAGCTGGCAAATACCCTGCGCCTGCTGGACAGCCCGGACACCAGCTTCATGCTGGGCCAGCTGCTGCTGCCGGGGCACGATGGCGCAGCCAGCCACGCGCTGGCGCAGGCGCCGAATCTGCGCGCGCTGCTGCAGACCCTGTGCCGGTTTCACGCGGGTTTGACGCCGCTGCTGCGCCCGCGCTTCGAGACCTGGGACGACGTGGCGCTGCTGTACTGGGTCGACGCGTATGGCGCGCCGAGCCTGCGGCCGGCGCTGGTCGAAATGCACATGACGGCCGTGGTGGCGCTGTGCCGCTGGCTGGGTGGCGAGCGCCTGCCGTGGCGCTTCTGCTTCAATCGCGGCGCGCCGCGCCACATCGAGCAGCATCACGTCCATCTTGGCGCCGAACTGCGCTTTGGCTGCCAGCTCGACGCGATGCTGCTGCCGTCCGGCTGGCTCGACCGGCCATGGCCGCGCGCCAGCGAAATGGCGGCGCGCCTGGCGCACCAGGCGGCCGAACTGGAACCCAGGGAGGCGCCCGGTCTGCTGGCGGCGCTCTACGATTACCTGCTGGCGCACGTGCGCGAGGCGCCCACGCTCGAGCGCACGGCGGGCGACTTCGGGGTCAGTCCGGCCACCTTCAAGCGCCAGCTGCTGCGGCACCATACCCATTTCCAGGGTGAGCTCGATGGGGTGCGCACGCACGTGGCGCTCTGGCTGTTCCAGGCCGAGGGGGCCGACAATGACGCGGTGGCGCGTCACCTGGGCTTTCACGACGTGGCCAACTTCCGGCGCTCGTTCAAGCGCTGGACGGGGTTGACGCCGGGGCCGATCCGCGCTGCGCTGGCCGGAGAGCTGGGCTGGTTCGCGGGCCGCCTGCAGGGCATCTGAATTCGCTGCACCGTCGCGAAAATGGTATCGTGCGCGGTCATTGTCGCTGCCAAAGAAGAGGAATGCGCCCCAGTCCCACCCTGCATATCGTTTGTCCCACCCAGAAACGGGGCTTCCCGGCGTTCATGTCGGTGGTCTTTGTCTGGGTCGTGGCGTCTGGCCTGGGCAATGGCTGGGAGCACGACGGGTCGTTCGGATTCATGCTGCTGACTGTCGGCGCGCTGGTCATCATGGTCCTGGCGGCGTGGGCGCTGTACCGCAATTTCGTGTTCCGGGATGCGCTGTACATCGCGCGCGACGGCAGCTTGCCGTCGTCGGTGCCGCTGGCGCTCATGGCCCACGAGATTCGCGCCGTGCGCCTGCTGCCCAGGCACGAAGCCTGGACGCCGGAAGGCAAATGGGATGCGCTGGGGTTTGGTCAGGGCCGGATCGAGATCGATACCGCCACCCATCGCTACCACTTCGGCATCGGCCTGGAAGAGCACGAAGCCGAGGCCGCGCTGCAGCGCATCGTCGAATTTTGCCGCGAGCAGGGCATTGTGGCCGCTGCGGCCTGAATCGTCCGCGCCAACCTTTTATGAGAGATCGCATGTCCGCCACATTTGCCGTTCGTCTTTGCAGCCTGCTGCTGCTCATTGGTGGTATCGCCGCCCAGGCGTATGCGGCCGAGACCCCGATCACGCTCGACACGCCCACCGGGCAGCTGGCCGGCACGCTCGAACTGCCGGCGGGGGCTGACAAGCCACGCGTGGCCTTGCTCATTGCCGGCTCGGGTCCAACGGACCGTGACGGCAACAGCTCGCTGATCCCGGGCCGCAACGACAGTCTGAAGTTGCTGGCCGCGGGACTGGCCGAAGCGGGCATCGCGACGCTCCGCTACGACAAGCGTGGCATCGGCGCCAGCCAAGCGGCCGGTCCGGCCGAATCGGCGCTGCGCTTCGAGATGTTTGTCGACGATGCGGCGGCCTGGATCGCCAGACTCAAGGCCGATCCGCGCTTCGCGTCGGTGGTCGTGATCGGGCACAGCGAAGGGTCGCTGATCGGCATGCTGGCGGCGCGGCAGGCCGATGCGGCGGCATTCGTGTCGATTGCCGGCATGGCCGACGGCGCCTCGACGCTGCTGCGCAAGCAGCTCGAAGGCAAGCTGCCGCCCGAGCTGGAGAAAGAAAGCGAGCGCATCCTGGTATCGCTGGAAAGCGGCGTGGTCGTCGATCCGGTACCGCCGGCGCTGGTGACGTTGTTCCGGCCGAGCGTGCAGCCTTACCTGATTTCGTGGTTCAAGTATGTGCCGGCGCAGCGCATCGCGGAATTGACGATGCCGGTGCTGGTCGTGCAGGGCAATACCGATATCCAGGTGGATGTGGTGCAGGCCAACCGGCTGCACGGCGCCAGCAAAGGGGCGAAGCTGGCGATCATTCCGGGCATGAACCACGTGTTCAAGCACGTGCGCGCGGTGCCGGAACTGCAGGTGGCCAGCTACGGCGACCCGAGCTTGCCGGTGTCGCCGCTGCTGGTGAAGTCGATCGTGGACTTTCTGCATCAGGGCGGCGCGAAGACCCCTTGAACCCCTGCGCGGCAACATGACGGCGCCTATCCATGAATAAAATTGATATGATTTAATTTGTCCATCCATTCTGTTCATGAGTCATGATCGAACGCATTCACTTGTCCATCATCCGTGAGGTCGATCGCCGCGGTTCACTGACCGCCGCTGCCGATGTGCTGTGCCTGACCCAGTCAGCGCTGAGCCACGCGGTCAAGAAGCTCGAAGTGGGGCTGGGCACGCCGGTATGGACTCGCGAAGGCCGCTCACTGCGCCTTACCCAGGCCGGCCACGCGCTGCTGGCGCTGGCCGAGCGGGTGCTGCCGCAGCTCGAACACGCTGAAGGCCAGATGCTTGCCTACGCGCGTGGCGAGCGCGGGTCGCTGCGCATCGGCATGGAGTGCCATCCCTGTTACCAATGGCTGCTCAAGGTGGTGGAGCCCTATCTGGCGGCGTGGCCCGAGGTGGATGTCGACGTCAAGCAGCGTTTCCAGTTTGGCGGCCTGAAGGCGCTGCTCGGCTATGAGATCGACTTGCTCGTCACGCCCGATCCGCTGTTCAAGCCGGGGCTGCGCTTCGTGCCGGTGTTCGACTTCGAGCAGGTGCTGGTGGTGCATAGCGGCCATCCGCTGGCGGGGCGCGCGCATGCGGCGCCGCGCGACCTGTCCGATGAAGTCCTGATCACGTACCCGGTCGATATCGAGCGGCTCGACATCTATAACCAGTTCTTCGTGCCGGCCGGCTGCGCGCCGCGCGAGCGCAAGGCGATCGAGACCACCGACATCATGCTGCAGATGGTGGCCAGCGGGCGTGGCGTGGCGGCACTGCCGCGCTGGCTGGTCGAGGAATACGCGGGCCGCATGCCGGTCGCGCCGGTGCGGCTGGGGGAGGCGGGCGTGTTCAAGCAGATTTTTCTGGGCACGCGCGAGGTTGATGCCGGCACGACGTACCTCGATGCGTTTGTCGAGATCGCCCGCCGCGCCGAGCTGTAGCGGGCATGCCACATCGACCACGGTTTACGTCAGGACAGCTGCATACTGCCTGCGAAATCAGCAAACTGGTTGACCCATCATCACAATGCGCCTATACTCGCAGGTTCTCGATTTATTCTGCACATCGTATACGCATTCGCAGCCGCTCCATTTGCCGAGTGGCTTTCGTCGCCTTTCTTTGTCATTGTCATCGGGACTAGGTTTCAGTCCCCGGATCAGCACTTTGCAGGTTCGGGTCATTAATGAGTAGTACTTTGTTGGATTAGGAACGATGCCAACCATCAATCAACTGATTCGCAAACCGCGTGAAGCTGCGGTTGTGAAGAGCAAGTCGCCGGCACTGGAAAACTGCCCGCAAAAGCGCGGCGTGTGCACCCGTGTGTACACCACCACGCCTAAGAAGCCAAACTCGGCGCTTCGTAAAGTCGCCAAAGTGCGTCTGACCAACGGTTTCGAAGTCATTTCGTACATCGGCGGTGAAGGCCACAACCTGCAAGAACACAGTGTCGTGCTGCTGCGCGGCGGTCGTGTTAAAGACTTGCCAGGTGTGCGTTACCACATGGTTCGCGGTGCACTGGATACCCAGGGCGTCAAAGACCGTAAGCAATCGCGCTCGAAGTACGGTACCAAGCGTGCCAAGGCTGCGAAGAAGTAATTCTATGGTCGTGTCACAGACACGTCACATTAATTAGATAAGTTGAGCCGGCCGCAGGGCCGAGTAAGTGAAGGGTCAAGAGGACCTTTCGCGAGTGCGTACTGCGCACTCAACTGAAGACATGAAGGAATCGAAATGCCACGTCGTCGTGAAGTACCCAAGCGCGAAATCCTGCCGGATCCAAAATTCGGTAACCAGGATGTCGCCAAATTCGTCAACGTTCTGATGCTGTCCGGCAAAAAGTCGGTCGCAGAAAACATCATCTACGGTGCATTCGAACACATTCAATCCAAGTCGGGCAAAGACCCGCTGGAAGTGTTCACGACCGCGATCAACAACGCCAAGCCGCTGGTGGAAGTCAAGTCCCGCCGTGTCGGTGGTGCCAACTACCAGGTGCCAGTGGAAGTTCGTCCGGTTCGTCGTATGGCGCTGTCCATGCGTTGGTTGCGCGAAGCCGCAAACAAGCGCAGCGAAAAATCCATGCCGCAACGTCTGGGTGGTGAACTGCTGGAAGCGGCTGAAGGCCGCGGCGGCGCGATGAAGCGTCGTGACGAAGTGCACCGTATGGCAGAAGCGAACAAGGCGTTCTCGCACTTCCGCTTCTAAGCAAAAGGGCGAAGGTAGGGGGAATATTTCCTTGTGCTAACGTCCCCGTAGTATCTGTTGTTCAGGCCGGGCTCATTTTGATCATCAAGATGATGCTCGGTTTTGTCCATTCAAAGATTTAGGAAAAATTATGGCACGCAAGACCCCCATCGAGCGCTACCGCAATATCGGTATTTCGGCTCACATCGATGCTGGTAAAACCACCACCACCGAACGCGTCCTGTTCTACACGGGCGTCAACCACAAAATCGGCGAAGTGCACGATGGCGCAGCGACGATGGACTGGATGGAGCAAGAGCAAGAGCGCGGCATTACCATTACCTCGGCAGCGACGACCTGCTTCTGGAGCGGTATGGCCAACAACTTCGCCCCGCACCACATCAACATCATCGACACCCCGGGCCACGTTGACTTCACGATTGAAGTCGAACGCTCGATGCGCGTGCTCGACGGCGCCTGCATGGTTTACTGCGCAGTCGGCGGCGTGCAGCCACAGTCGGAAACCGTGTGGCGTCAGGCTAACAAGTACAAAGTGCCACGTCTGGCCTTCGTCAACAAGATGGACCGTACCGGTGCGAACTTCTTCAAGGTCTACGAGCAGATGCGCGCTCGCCTGAAGGCGAACCCGATCCCTCTGCAGATCCCGATCGGCGCCGAAGAGAACTTCCTGGGCGTGGTCGATCTGGTCAAGATGAAGGCCGTGTACTGGGACGACGCGTCGCAGGGCATGAAGTTCGACTACCGCGACATCCCTGCAGAACTGCAGGACGAAGCCAACGAATGGCGTGAAAAGCTGGTCGAGACCGCTGCTGAAGCGACCGAAGAGCTGATGAACAAGTACCTGGAAGAAGGCGACCTCTCGGAAGAAGAGATCAAGGCCGCTCTGCGCCAGCGTACCATCGCGTCGGAAATCGTCCCGATGATGTGCGGCACCGCGTTCAAGAACAAGGGCGTGCAAGCCATGCTCGACGGCGTGATCGAATACCTGCCATCGCCAATCGACATCCCGCCAGTCAAGGGTATGGACGAAGATGACGAGCCAGTCGTGCGTGAAGCCAAGGACGACGAGAAGTTCTCGGCGCTGGCATTCAAGATCATGACCGACCCGTTCGTGGGTCAGCTGATCTTCTTCCGCGTCTACTCGGGCACGATCAAGTCGGGCGACACCGTCTACAATCCGATCAAGAACAAGAAAGAACGTCTTGGTCGTATTCTGCAGATGCACGCAAACCAGCGCGAAGAGATCAAGGAAGTCCACGCCGGCGACATCGCCGCTGCGGTCGGCCTGAAAGATGCAACCACGGGCGAAACCCTGTGCGATCCATCGTCGATCATCACGCTGGAAAAAATGGTCTTCCCTGAGCCAGTGATTCAGCAGGCAGTCGAGCCAAAAACCAAGGCCGACCAGGAAAAAATGGGCCTGGCACTGAACCGCCTGGCACAAGAAGATCCATCGTTCCGCGTGCGTACCGATGAAGAATCGGGCCAGACCATCATCGGTGGTATGGGTGAGCTGCACCTGGAAATTATCGTTGACCGCATGAAGCGTGAGTTCAACGTGGAAGCAACCGTCGGCAAGCCACAGGTTGCTTACCGCGAAACCATCCGCAAGGCAGTCACCGACGTCGAAGGCAAGTTCGTCAAGCAGTCGGGCGGTCGTGGTCAGTACGGTCACGCAGTCCTGACGATCGAGCCGCAAGAGCCGGGCAAAGGCTTCGAGTTCATCGACGCGATCAAGGGCGGTGTGGTTCCACGCGAATACATCCCTGCAGTCGAAAAAGGTGTGCGCGAAACCCTGACCTCGGGCGTGCTGGCCGGTTACCCAGTGGTTGACGTCAAAGTCACCCTGACCTTCGGTTCGTACCACGACGTCGACTCGAACGAAAACGCGTTCCGCATGGCCGGTTCGATGGCATTCAAGGACGGCTGCCGTAAAGCCAACCCTGTCATCCTCGAGCCGATGATGTCGGTCGAAGTCGAAACGCCGGAAGACTACGCCGGTAACGTGATGGGCGATCTGTCGTCGCGTCGCGGTATGGTTCAGGGCATGGACGAAATTCCAGGCGGCGGCGGCAAGATCATCAAAGCCGAAGTGCCACTGTCGGAAATGTTTGGTTACTCGACCTCGCTGCGTTCGGCGACCCAGGGCCGTGCGACCTACACGATGGAATTCAAGCACTATTCGGAAGCGCCTAAGCACGTGATTGACGCTATCGTCACTGCCAAGTCGAAGTAATCAGCAATACAGCAATTCAAGGGAGACGGGACGTCCTGTCTCCCTTCATACAGAACATATCGTTTCTTTAAAGGAATCTGGAAATGGCAAAAGGTAAATTCGAACGGACCAAGCCGCACGTCAACGTCGGCACCATCGGTCACGTTGACCACGGCAAAACCACCCTGACGGCTGCAATCGCAACCGTCCTGTCGAAGAAATTCGGCGGTGAAGCCAAGGCCTACGATCAGATCGATGCGGCACCGGAAGAAAAAGCACGCGGCATCACCATCAACACCGCGCACGTCGAGTACGAGACCGAAAACCGTCACTACGCTCACGTTGACTGCCCAGGCCACGC
>NZ_JBCHJF010000013.1:0-134213 GCF_039123635.1 Massilia sp. MP_M2 | reverse complement strand
AGGGCCTGACTGGCTGCATGCTCGAACTGTTCGACCGTAAGGTCGAGTTCAGCCAGAGTTTCGGAGTCGGTTTTAATCGTCACTTGCATAAATATCCAGAAGTCGAATTATGGGATTGCCGCCAAGAAACTTGATCTTATCACGAGTTTAGTAGCAAAATACCGGTTTGGCGGATAACTGGGCGTTTATTCTAATAGCTTCCAAAGAAACAACCAGATTAACGCAACTAACATACCAATCATTGCACCACCCAAAATCCATCCTTCTGCGCCAGATAACCATCCCAGTCCGGCACAGGCCAGCGGGATTGCCATGTACCCGCCCCATGCAATCCATTGAACGGCTGCTGGAGTAATCTCTGCGCAGGGTTGATCTTGATGCTTTAGCATGTCCATACGTGACTCATGACTTACTAGCAATCTCATTAACGGCGTTTCTAGCGCTTGAGGACTCAAATGTTTTAATATCAACAACCGGAATTTGTAATTCATTTGCTCGCCACCTACGTCAATTGATGCGACAGAGTACGTTCCGAGCAACCCCCGATGCAGTTTCGGGGTGCTTGGCGAGCCGCAGCTCAACGATCCAGCGACGGATGGTAGCGCGACGAATACGAGCGTTCAATTGGTGCCGAGCGTCATTACTGAATACCCGCACATTCCGGCCACGGAAATTGGAATCTATTGCCAGAGCGCACCGTGCAGCCCATTGGTCCAGAGTCATCAATTTCCCTTCATGTTTGCGAGGATGATTGCGCCTGCGCCAAAGCGTCTTCAAAAGAAGCCGGAAGGCGGGACAACGTGCCATCAATACCGCCGTAAGTCATGCTGGCTTGTTCCGCATGCCTGAGCACACCTATAGCCTCGAACACCAAGCCGGACCAGTCCGTTCCGCGCGCGAGCTGGTCGGCAGGCAGGCCTGCCAAAATCGCTTCGAGCTTGGACATCGCCTCAGCCAGCGTGCGGCCAGTGGCATAGGGAAGCCACTGCGCTGAATCGATGTATTCCATTGCCGGAATCATGTCGCCGTCGCCCGCGCTGGACAGGTCACGCACCGTATCCACCTCGTTCTCCAAAGTTCCAAGCGCGGCCCACACGCCCTTGCTGTAACGGTCGCTCCATGCCTGAAAGCTGAAGTCGTGCTGAACCACAAGCTTGTCAATTCGCTCGAATCTCATCATTTATGCTCCCCTGTCGCAACGGCAGAAACACCCCAACCTGCGCGATCTTCTCGATCTACCCATTCTGCGCCGATGACCGACACATAGTAGGTTGCCCCGGTTCCCAGCGTGACCTTGCCTTCGCTGTTCGGCTTATGGGGCTGAGGGAAGTCATCAACCGTTGTCGTGACTCCGCCAACCACCACCGGATCACCAACCTTGACGGGCTTTTTGCTGTCTTTATAGATGAGTTTCATATTTGGATTTCCAGTAAGAAATTGCACGAAGTTTTTTTTACCAACCTACTAATTTGTGTTGTTTTCGCGGCCCATCGCAGCAATGTAATCAGGCATGATCGCCTGATCAGCAAGAGCGTTTGCGACCATTGCGGAAAACTGCTTATTGGTTTCCACGGCGTGCGCATATTCCCCACCGCGTTCTGATGCGACATCTGCAGCAGTAGACACTACCGCTGACGTGCCCGCATGCAGGCTCACTGAAACCCCCTGCGGTAGCGACAAAGGGCTAAC
Organism: Massilia sp. MP_M2; assembly: GCF_039123635.1. Lineage (NCBI taxonomy): Bacteria > Pseudomonadati > Pseudomonadota > Betaproteobacteria > Burkholderiales > Oxalobacteraceae > Massilia > Massilia sp. MP_M2. Next base: position 132,524 of record NZ_JBCHJF010000013.1, on the reverse strand, counting down.
GATGCAGTGCACACCAAGAGCCTTGAGCTTTTCAGCAGCGTCGCGAAGAATCGCCATCGCTAGGTCGTTATTCAAGATATTGCTTTGGTCCATGCTTTACTCTCAGGTTGGCTAAAAAACCGCTGCCCGCAAACGCGGGCGCAGATACTTACAAATCGAATGAAGTAGCGGAAACACCCAATATTTTCTGTCCGATCCTTGATCATCGCCGGGCACCACGCGCTCAACCCCCGGATGATTACTGATGCCTTTGGGAATTGCCATCATTTCTCCTTCATGCTGACTACGGGGAACGTCCAGCCCCGCGATGGGTTCTCATTCCATCCGACTGCCTTACCATTGCTCAGCTCGACCCAAGAAAACACATTCTTCTGCGGACCCGGCCAGCGGCGCACAGGCTTGCCCATGCTGTTGGTGACGGAGTGGTATTCGCATACCACCTTTTCTTCGAAGAACCGCGCGACCGGCATGCTGTCCCATTCTCCGCTCAGTAAGTCACGAAAAACATCGGTGAGCTTTAAATCCGCTTGCTGGCGTTGTGCCGCATCGACAGTCATATGAAATCCGAATCTTTTAGGTGATATACCATAATACCGTATCCGGGAACGGTGTCAAGAACTTTATTCTAAGCGATAAAGCCGCTTGCGCCTATTTTCCTTGTTCACATATCGAATGACTGGGAGTCGTGATCGCGACACGCTCGCTCTTCAAGTCTCTGTTCGAAACAGAGCTGAAGCCTTTCATAATCAGACCGCTGCATGACGGCGCGGATATGCGAGTCTTGCCGCAGGCGAGCAGCAGAAACTCTATGCCCGCCGTCCATAACATTCGCATGTTGTGCCCCTCTTTTTTCCATACGTTCGCCAAACACGAGGTGGATTGGTGTTTCAATTTCCGTATTCACATATACAACGAGCCGTTCGGCATTGACCGTTCCATCGTAACGGTCTCCAGCCTCGTTCGGGCGAATCATCTCCAATGGGACACTGACCTTGACGTATCCAGTCCCGTCATCATTGCCAGTGTAGTCATGATCTTTACGAGGCAGACCAAGATTTTTTCCGCCCCACCACGCATCGCCCAGCAACTGGGAAGCCTGCTCTTTCGTCAGATCGCTGACTAGGATAATTGTGTCCATAGGGCCTTTTACTCCGGCAGCAGAGCTGCGTGCAGAATCCGTTCGACCGCTTGGTACACATCTCCCGTATAAGGGCCTCTGTAATCAAACTGATTGAAAAAGGTGGAAATACTGAGCCCGTGGCCAGTCCGCTCCGACCAATCAGTAAAACGCAGCGCTGTGCTGATTGCCTCACGTTGGAAATCAATCCGGTTTTTCCGTTGCTGCTTGCTTTCGCTGTGTTCCATGCTCGCATCGCAGTCTATGACTTTTGGCTCGATAGGGCCTGCCTTAGCGTCGGCGTGCAGAGCTAGGTCAAGCGCTCGTTGCGCCTTTTTAATCTCAATCTCGTAATAGGCTCCATCATCGAGAATCATGGGCGCGTCGCGAAGGCTTTTGATGATCTCCTGCAAGGCTTTGGTACGGGTATCGTGAACTTTGGGCCTCGCGTAGCTGGTCTGGTTGTCAAACCAACCTTGATCTTCTCGTAGGATTGCTTGGAAAGCATCAGTCCCTTTAAAAGCATACCAAACTGCGGACCAGCGGCCCGACAAGAGGCATACCAGAAAGTATTGCCCGTATTCGCATCTAATTGCACGCGCCATAATTTTCCCTATTCAACAGAGCACCGCTTGTCCATCTACATGACAGTCGCATTTGCACGCTTTGACGCGAGCAATTTGTTCCTCGGTCCACCCCTCGCCGGTCAAACGCTCAACCACTGCGCCCAAACGCGAGTCATCACTGCTGCCGCTCAGGAGCGCTCTGAACGTGTCCAGCCTAGAACGCTTGGTCTGATTACTCGAAGCTCTAAACTTCTCCATTTCACAGCCACAACAACCAATCATAATATTTCCTTCGGATTTATTGACTACTCATGGACAGGGACCGTTTCTCTATATCCCCGCTGCTGATTGCAGTATTGACATGCGCTTTCTTGCCTTCAATATATCCATTCACCACGTGATCGATTGCGCGACTTGCGTTCGCCAGCTCACGCCTGCGCGCCTTTAACTTGCCCAATTCAGGGTATGTAATATCCATATAGGCTGCTATTGATCCATCTCGACTGTCATCACCCAGTGCTGACGGGACGGCACGAGCTACGGCTCGCACCCAACCGTCACAGAATTGGTCAGCAGCGGCCACCTTATTCTTGGTATAGCGGGTAAGTCTGGTCTTTGTGTAATCGGCTCGTGAGGTTTTCAGCTTACGCGCTAAAACAGTAAAGGTATAGCTGGCAATTTCTGCTGAAGTTCCAAGCCCGATAAACGTATAAGCGCCGCCAATCTTGCAGATCGCAAGACCCTGCGAGAAAACCATATTGCAGCCGAATGCTTCGGCGACGATATGGGCTAAATGCAATTCGTATGATGGTGGACTTTTAGTAGCACGGCTTGGAGCAGTGCCCTCGCTAACTCCCGCTGCTAACAATTCAGGATGCTCAACGTTGAATTCATCCATCAGCACTTGCGCGTGACGCAGTGCCCGCGCCGCCTCGTGCGGCTCAGACGACTTAGACAAGTTCAGGCATTTCTGAATCTTGCGTAGAGCGGTATCACGATCCATAGTTTTTCTCTTGATGATGCATCACGTTAATTGCCGATCTTGTATGTCTTCCGCGAGGGAACGGCCGACTCCAGCTCGCCATGCACTAGCACGGGCTCGATATAGACTGCGCGGTGCAGTGACCAGCTCGGGCCGTAAGCTTGATTGCGGAAGTGCCCCCTGCGCCAGTGAGCGCTCTTCTGGCCGGTCTGGATCGTCCCTACGGCAGCGAACGCGTCGAGCTTGGGCAGGTTCGGCGTACCTATCAGAATGCGGTCATACGCCTTGTGCAGCTTGCGTTGGACCTTGCTGATCTTGCCCCCACCCCGCAGCCCTGCAAGCTGCTTGGTGAGCGCGCCACGCTCCTTGAGCCATTCCGTCCGCGCGTCTTGCGAGTTCAGGTACAGCAGCACTTTTGCCACGTGGAAGACCGCTGCCCGGATCGACGCCCTGTCCTTCTCTCCAAAGTCACGGAAGTGACCTGTTGGCAGAATCGACGCGTTTTCACGTACCGTCTCGTGTGTGTGCTCAAATACGCGGTTCAACACCGTCTCCAAGGAATCCTCTTCGTCCTCGAAAATTACCGAGAGCGTGTAGTAGGCATCATCGGCGAGGTGTGCTTTCCCGACCGGCGAGCCGATCAGCATGATGTAGACCACGCGCACAGGTACGCCCTTGAGGACCTGCGAAAACTGCTCAAGATAAGCGCCTTCGAAGACATGCTCCCCGGATTGCGCGTTGTGGATGCGAAGCGGACTGGAGCGCGTTTCCCCGCACTCCAAAAATATGCGGTCATAGGGCAAGCGGAAGAATTGGCACGGCATGTCCGCGCCAATATCGGTAAGTGCCAAACGCTGCTCCAGCGTATCGCGGGTCTGGAAGACCGGCCACTCCAGCAAGCGCTGGCGTGAGTCAATAACCATGCCTTCGACGTTGCCAAAGTTCGCGTTCGCGCCGTCATGAGACATCCGAAGCACTAGCGAGCGGAATGACGAGCTGCGTGTCGTCATGACTTCCAAGAATGTCGCGATGCCGATGGTCGGATTGCGCAACATTTCGACAGCCTGCCGACCGAGTTCAACGCTTTCGCATAACCCGGACCACACATGAATCGCTCGCGTCACCTCGTCCGCAACCGATGTCCCAGTCAATTCGCTAATTGCCTTCAACCGGGCCGGATGTGGTAGCAGCGACAAGCCCTTATCAGCTTGCTGCAGTTTCGCCATCACAGCAGCATGGTATGCCTGTTCGTCCATATTTTCCGGTCTGTTCAAGCTGATTCGTTGAGGGAGTCGCGGATACCAGCCAAGTAGCTTTTTTTCTCAGGCGCGATTAAGGCGAACTGCTTTTCGACGTTTGCGACGGTCCATTCGGTGTATTCGTCGATGTGCCATGTTTCATCAATGACCGAGAGCGACTGACCAAAGTGCGCTTCGCAGAAAGCTCCGACCACGAAGGACGAATCGGCCCCACGGAACCAACTAGACGAACTTTCACTTACGTGCACGACCTGCTTCGTATCCTCGCACACAAGGTATATTGATTGACTCATGTTTTCCTTGGCTCTCATTACATATCGATAATTCTGATTCACTCCGGACTTCCCGTCCTAGTACGCTCGTGATTTTGCACGGTGGACTTTGATATAACATCCAGCAGGGTCGGCATGACTTGATTAAGGATCAACATCATTTCAGAGCCACCTACTTCTCGGACGACATCACTATGCTTTGCGAACACGGCTTTTGCACGCGCGCCGGAGAGGAAGCTAAGACAGGCGTACCATGAATAGCCTAAACCGATCCGCGAACGAAGGACCGCGTTGACAGCGCGACGCTCGCCGTCATGTTCGCTCAGCAAAGGCTGGAGACGAAGAACATAAAAGCCTGCGAATAAGCGCATAAGCTCTTGCGAGGACTCCCAGCCCAATCGGCGCGTTTCGACCGTTGTCCAGCAGATTCTTAGCTTATCATCCAGACCCGCAGCAAGAGTGGTTATCTGCACTTTTTTAATTTTCGCCACTATTATTTTCCACTTCGTTATCGGCGTGGAGCGGGTTTATCGCTCTTGCCTGCTAATAGGTTATATCGATCCAACCAGTACAGCGACTTTGCATAACACTTCTCAGCTTTCGCCTTATCGCCGTTTTCGCGAGCCTCATTACCGTCCGCCAGCCATTGACTGCTGCGAACTTCCGCATCAAGCTGACGGGCCTTCAGTGATTTTTGAGGTACTTTGACGCGCATACTCAGTCCGATTCTTCGCTATTGCTGATGATGAATATCACTAAATCAGGCCGCAGCCGATTGAACGGCCTTGACCTCATACAAATCCACCACTTTTCGGCCGAGGCCACTGTTTGTATCATTGTCCACAATTGCGCCTCCGACTAATGCGAGCCAATGTCCTTTGACGGAGACAACATAATTTCTATTGCGCGGCAATCCCGAGATCAGTGACTTCAACGTCAAACCGTTTGGCTTACCAGAACCCGGTAATCGCTGCCTCACCAGTTCGAACCCGAGTTCTCGTGCCGCGACGACTGCCCTATCTGGCGACATCCCACCGCTATCCCAGCCGTGCTTCGCACAAGCTGCCACTGCGAGCTTCCAGTCGATGCCACAGGCCTTGCTGATCGAAAATGGTACGCACCCACCTTGCGTGTCACGCCCGTCGTCTTCGAGCATAGGCTCGCCCGAACGACAAGCGACCTCGTGATGCCCCCACACGTGGCGGCATTCGGTACAGCGGTGATACACCACGATCCGGTTGAGGCTGCGCCTGACATCCCCGTAGTCCTGCTCGCCACGCCCGCCGCTGCACTCCGGGCACTCAGGCCAGTGTTTCGGCACATACTCGTTGCCATAGGTTCGGACATCGATCTCCACGTCCGTAGAGGCAATCGGCGACAGAATTTGCTTCGCGACGAGCCAAGTTTGAAAGTCGCCTTCGCCCAGCGGGCAGCGATCCTCATGAGCGGCCTCTGCTGCGGCGTAGCGCTCACGGCGGTAGTCTGCGCTCAACGCAGTGAAGTCAAGGCCCGCAGCCCCGAGATACGGGCCATTAGACCCGCGCTCGTAATGCTCGCCCCAATGGAGCATGTAGATTGCTGTGCCCGGTTGGGCGACCTCAACGGCCGAGTTGGTCAGTTCCATCGCTACTTGCTCTTTCTTGTTCTCAACACGCTCACCGCGCAACTACGGATTCTGCCAGCCGCTTTGACTGGAGAGTCGCCTATGTCTTGCCAAACCAGATGCCACCATGCGATCACTTCGGCTGCTGCTCTAGCGGACGGGGCCGCGACCACTGCCTCCATCTCCGCGTGAACCTCCGCCCACCATGCTGAGCCTTCCCCGGCATTAGCCTTGGGATCGATAGCTCGCTGATAAATCAGCATGGCTTGATTAAGGTGCATTCTTAAAGTCGATTGTTATAATATGCTGCGCGAGCCAGCTTTCGTGCCCGCGCAGCCGATATTCTTTTTGGCTTCTCAATAGCTTTCAAATCGCCTACTGCGTGCGAACAGTTATGGCAGCTACAACCGGCACGTTGACGCCCATCGACAAGCACGTAGGTATCGCCCGGCGAACCGTAGCGCGCTTCGACACTAGCTTGCGTTCCAGTTTCGCCGAACACTGCGGCACGCCACTTAGCTTCGGCTTCGCAGAAGTGCACTGCCGTGCGCTGGACGTTATTCGCGCTCGTCCACCTGAGCACATAAAATCGAGCCACTTTTAATGGAAACCCATTTACAAGCTGCTTGATGAATGGATCAGCGGAATGCAGAGCGTTAAATTCCGCAACTTCGCGATCATCCCACTGGCGAACATGCATAACGGACTGTTGCATTTATGGCCTTAGTTGTTATCGCAACCGACGACTTCGAAGCTAAGTGCAGCGTCATCACCATCCATGGCGATATCACGTGCGCGGCATTCCTCTTCGTGCATTTCCAATTCGAATTCGCTTTCCACGCTCGTTCTCCATTTAATTTCCAACATATGGCATATTACCGTTTCCGGATACGGTGTCAAGTGGTTTTGGAAGATTTATTGCCTATGGATTTTTCCTGTTGCCATCTTGACCTTGCCTCCATGGATTCAGGGATAGGTCCAGAATGATCCCAACCAGCGCTGGAGCGCTATATACTGTGTATCCATCCAGTACAGCAGGGCGAGGCATGTTGGTGAGAGTGGCACGACTATTCGAAGCGGACGGGGTTCCCATGCCGAGGCACAGGGCCGTCACGGCGCAGCCGGAACACCTTGGCAAGCTCTCGCTCTCGGAGGGTCATGATCGCGAGCTACGGCGCAGCGTGCGCACCGCATACCTGCGCTCCGTCGAGTCCGGGCTGGACGTGCTGCCAGCGCTCAGGGACGCCGTTGTGCTGTGGATTGGTGACAACCACATGACGATCACTGGCTTCGAACAGGACGAGGTGACGCGACGGGTTGTCGGGCAGTCATGGTATGTGGAATATGTTCCTGACTCGACTGGCCCGCTGGCTCCACCGTAATGATCAATGTTGGAGACCTGAAAAACCATTTTTCTGACACTCCGATTCCAGCATCAGATAGAATTTCCACTTGGAAACTCTTTCAACCAGTCTGTGAGGAAATGTCATGTCGAAAAGCACCTTGAACAATGCTGAATCTGGCGAAGAAATTGATGTTGGTGACGAGATCACCGTGCAGCTTCGCGGTGGCAAAACCCTGCCCGCCACCGTTACCATGCTCGAACCGCCCGATCCAACCTTTGGCGGATGCGTGCACTACCGTCTCGCGGACGGCAAAGAAGACTTCTGCCACGCGGAAGACATCGGAGCGCAGTTCTGCGCGCCGGATGGAAGCCCCTACCGTTGGGATGGCATTAACCACGACGAGAATGCCGAGGGCGGGTGGACCCGCGAAGATACCGAATCCATGGAGCGCGGGCGCGATCTCCCGCTGACCAATGATGTTGGCGAGTATATGCCCTAATGCTCCCACGTGACCGGGCCTATCGTATAGCTGCTATCGCCATTTACCGCCGATAGGTTACAGTTTCTCGATAGGCCGATTCACTTAATCATAAGAGCGAGCTTTACGGTTCTGGGGAATCATCAGAAACCCGTGTCTTTTTCGGGCGCTTCGCTTCATAATGATTTACCTCGCTCTGCCATTCCTGCGCTTGAGTTTTGGCCTCATTGCGCCAAAATCCCTTTTCTTCATTATCAAGATCGAACCACTTGCGACCAGTATGACCCTCGCAACAAAGACTTGCGCTGTAATCAAGCATAAGACTTTCGGTCTCCGTGATTTTCTTTTCACTTTGCATATTGATCTCCGGATCACTCATAATCACTTTGTAATAGGCTGGCCCGATGCAAGCCGTCGCGATATCGAAAACAATACGCTGCGCTCTGCATCTAAATCCGTTTCGTGTTGCCACTCGGCCCAGCCAGCAATATTTGCTTTCGGGCCGGGCCAAATATTCCCGCGTGGCCTCACGACTTCGGTAATGCGCTTCCCATCGACATGCAAAAGACCCCACCGCGCAGGTAGATCGTCAGCAGTAATGAGACCTGCTGGGCAAATATAGAACCGGTACAAGCCAATGCCGGGCTTCGTGCGGTGCGGCTTCTTACGGTCGGCTAAGAAGTCGGCGCGGCTGACCTTCGATTCAATGGTCACGGAGCACTGCGAACGAAACCCGATCACGTCAGCGCGCTCCCGGCACCCCAGAACAGTCAGATCGTTAGCAACTACGCCGAATCCGTTACGCCTCAGCCATGCGGCTCCGATCCTACTCAGCTCTTCATGCAGCTCGCTTGGCATGGCTTTCCGCTCGCCTAGACGCCACGACCTGACTCAGCTTTCGGGCCACCGGGAATGCCGTGGATCGCTTGTACGCCTTTCGGCGCTCTCGCCCTGCTGAAGAAGGCCAGAGGGTTGATTGCGTCGATAAACGGCGACAGCACACGATAGGCGATAAGGGCGGCGAGCACAGCAATGAAAACTTCGGTATTCATGGGAGATCTTTCAGATGATCCCGGCATCCGGCCGGATCGGAGCGCCTTCGACGCCAGTTACATTCCGTGTTCGTCGATCCCGCTGCGCTCGTCTTCGAGCGAACGCTGTTCTTCCAGCTCGCGGCGTGCTGCGGCGCTCACGCCCAGCGGGTAGCCGCTGGCATCGAGCCATGCACCCGGATCAATCGCACCGACGACATTGACCTGCCTTGCCAGCTCGACCGCTTCCTCCTTCGGCAGATATGGATGCTTGCCATCTCCACCGTAATAGGCCAAGCGCCCGTCAACGAGCGCAGCTTCGACCGTATAGGCCTCGTCGCCCACATGAAAGGCCTCAGCCGTATTGGCCCCGATTCGGATAATTCCGTCGCTCCCAGCACCGCCACTTGCAGCAGCTACTGGGTCGAAGGGCATGCTGATGTCGTTTTGATTCGTCAGAGCGGGAAGCTGTTTGATGTTCCACATATTGGAATTGAACATCATCGACTTGTCCGCTTCCATTTTCGAACTAGCGTGAGTAACTTGGTAGCGGATATTTTGATGCTCGAAGACGCATGCAGGCCAAAACCCAGTCGGATTAGGATTCGCAATCTCTTGAACGCTGTTACGATCACTCTCACTTTCGTGATCCAATCCCAGATAGCGGATAAGCACTTCTTTCTGATTGTTAATTGCCGGAATATCAAACGGCTTTGTATTATTCGTCATGCTGCTGATTTCATTGGGCTTAGCCCTAGCCTCGTCCGCTTCCATAGCGGCCACCTGATCCAGAACTTCTTGGCGCATCGCGTGCTCCGAATCATTGCTCGGTTCCACGCGGCCGAACTTTACGTCTTGCTGATGCAGCCATGCCGTATGCTCCGGATCGGGCGAATCAAACCGCGCTTCGCGCAGCCAGTCGTGAGAATTGCTCATGTCTAAATCCTTTTAAATTTGATGCGGGCGCGTTAAAGCGTTTTTAGGAAATTACCTAATTGCGATCTCTGATATCCAATACCGCCAAAACATTCGATTAATTGAGCACGTGGGTACAGCATCGCAATAGCAGGTCGCATAACGTCGCGATAATCTTTGCCACCAGCGAGAAAGACCTGTGTAATGGAATCAGGCCAGCAAACGGCTTTCATGAAGTGCGGCAGGTTCGCCAGCATTTCCTCGGCTCGCGCCTTGGTCATTCGTTGCTCATATGGGGCGAGGATCGCATCGGCCTGCACAAAGCCATGCATCGCCGAGAGAATCACGACTTCGGGCCGCGCAAGCGGCTTGACGCACGCGCGGAAGGTCTTGTACATCACGCCCTGATAGAGATCGAATGCAGGGGCTCGTGCGCTCGCCTTTGTGGCCGAGCATGCCATCATCACCAGTGGGCGCATGGATGACCTTACGGCTCCATGGACGGGCTTGGCGCGGAATCAGCGTTGGCGGGCATGCGCTTCTTGTAGTCGGGCAGGTAGCCGTAGTGCTCTTCGAGCTGCTGCCGTGCCGCGATATGGTTTGCAGCCGGAGGAAATTCGCGCCCGTCAAGCAGTGCGACATAGCTGTCGCTCGCTTTCTGCACCACGACGCCTTCTCGCGCGGTGAAGCCATCGGCACCACCGAATTGCTTCTGGAAGATCGCGCCGGGATACTTGTCTTTCGTGGCGTCGCTGGCTCGATACCAGTCATTGATCTTGCACTTGGCATCGAACTCCGGGTCGAGCAAGCGGCGAACGCGCTTTGGCAGCTCCGTCTCGGCCCAGTCTGCAAGCTGCGGCAGATTGGCAGTCGAGTAACCACCCAGCGCCCAGCTATCGCCAGTCAGCGAACCGTGAGAGTCCTTCTTCGGGATATTGCTGAAGAAGTACCAGCTCCGATCATCCATGGTGCGGGACAAATTGCCGATGTAGCCGAACGACAGCCCAGCCTCCGGAAACGCGGCCTGCATGCCTTTGAGCATGGCCTCGCAGCGCTTGTTTGCCGCGCTGGTTACTTCGTCTTGCTTGCTCATGTTTATTCTCCAGATCGACCCTCTGGGATGAAGGCCTTGCAATCATGAATCTTAGATGTTGACATAGGGAAAATCAAGTTTATTACCAAGCACTAGAATTTCATGACAACACTTTTTCAACACCACAAACCGGGACGTAAAAAAACCCGGCCGCGTTTTGCGCTTGCCGGGTGAGGTCACATGGAGCCGCTGCTCAAGGTTCGGCGCAAGCCTGCGTCTCAAGGGTTCGCAACAGCCGCACCCGGAAGTCGTCGATCACGGCGGCGAAGTGCTTATGCAGCACGACCCGCTCATGCTCAGGCGGATTCGGGTTGCCGATCTCATGATCCTTGTAGCGGTCGGTCTCCGCGCCGTACACGAGGTAATCACTTCGGATGCCGCGCTCGGCCAGCTCGTAGTGCACATACTGGGCACCGGCCCGCGCGAACAGTTCGATGTCAGTCGCCCAGTACGGCGACGAGCGCTTGTCGTCGAGCGATTTCGCCGCCTTCAGGAAGTCGGTCTCGACAAGGTTCTCGCCGCCGTAGAAGCGCTCGCCAAGGTCATAGCCAATCTCGCGCGCCGCCTCGGCAGTCATCCAGCAGGCGGCGTTATCGACCATGTGTCCCACATTGGGCTCGATTTTTCCCTTGCGTTTGTTGAAGGCCTTGCGGTCGTGGCAGGCATCGCTGACAGCCTGCATGATCTGATCGCGCAGTTTCAAGCGGGTGTCGAAGTCCGAAATTCCCAGTGGGTGCACGCCAGTCTTTTTCCCGCTCGCGGCTTCTTCCGCGCTACGCTTGGTCAGCTTGTTCGTAGCGTCTTCGAACAGCACCGCATGCGCGCGTTCAAAGCACGCGCCCAAAGCCTCTTTGACCTTTTTCTGGCCGTCCGCACCTTGCTCATAGGCCCAGCTTCCCGCCCAGTCGCGGCCCTTCTCGGCTTCAGCCTTGAACTTGGTAATGACCTCATCAGGCGTGGACAAACGCCTGAACATCGCGGCCACGAGCGGACGGAGTGGATCGTTCTCGAATCGCGGCACCGGCCTCGCGGTCGCAAAATGCGCCATGTCGCCAAAGCTGCAGTCCAGAGCGTGGAACCATTCGTGCGCAAGCGTACCGGCACCTTTCATTCGAGTCAGGTTGATCACAAACCGCCCCGGTTCGAAGTGCGCGAGCGCAGCGTTCTTGCCGCCCCTGCCGCGCGAACCGAATGCGACAGCAAGCTTCCCGCCAAGCGAGATGCCAGTCGGCGGGATGTCCAGTGCTGCTGCGAGATCGCAAAGACTGTCAAACGCCATGTTCAGGACAGCCTGACGTTCTCCTTGATCTAGCCAGTTGCCGAATTCAAGCGCTCTGAACCCGAAGTGATCCATCAGGTCTTGGCCTACTACATCACGGCCAGCACGGAAGTCCTCACCGCCCGTGCGCTCCACCTTGTCCAGATGCGGCCGGTGCAGCTCGCGCTCCTTGTCGCTGCGCTCGCTGTCGGCGTCTTTCTCGGCATCGCTTTTCTCGCGCTTGGGCTTGATCAACCAATCCCATTCGGCGTCTGTGCGAACACGCTTCGAGATTTCACGTTGAATCTTGCGGGGCACACACGGCTCTGTGCGCTCGGTCGCACCATACCCAAGCATCGCGCGCGCGCCGCTCAGCAAATCGCATGCGTCGCTGCCGAGCTGCACCTGCAGGGCAGAGCCGCCGTAGGTGTAGTTGGTGTCCCCAGACCCGGCCTTTTGCAGATCGAAGCAGGCCTGCGCGAACTGGTCCAGTGTTTTCACGTCCTGCATTGCCTCGCGTGCAGTACGCAATGCGTCGATGTAATCAACTGCGGGATTGTCGCTGGCCCTGTGGTGATGCTCCGGCGACATGGCGATGGAATCCTTGAAATACTTGATGGCTACAGCGGCCTTCGGCTCGACGCCTGCGTCGCGCATGGCCTCATAGTCCAATGGAGGCCAGACGTTTTTCTTGACGACGAGCGACTTGCGTTCGAAGTCGTTCATCCCTTCGAGATCGTCGGTCGTCATCGCCCGGCGATGATAGTCCTTGCGCGCTCCGCCAATCTTCTCGCCCGCATCTTCGTGCCGCACCTTGTCAGCCGCGTCAGGCTCAGGGGCATCCTGTACGCGCTCTGCGACACGCCTCAGCGCGTCTTGGGCCACTTCGCGAGCCCGCGCCGCATCCTGTGCCCGCGAGCGTGCATCGAGCCCGTGAAGCTGCTCAATGAACGTGCGAAGCATCTTGCCCTCGTAGTCACGCAGCGTCGCGGCGTCACTATCGCGGTCAGTGTTCAGGTAGCGCGTTGCACGCCCAGCGACGAGCCGGTACTCCTGATCCGTCCAGTCGCTAAGCGATTTGACCGGCAGCGGACCGGCAATCCTCGCGTAGTTCGAGTCCAAAACCTTCGACAGCCGGTCTTCGTCGATGCAGTCGAATTTCATACACAGGTCCCGGTCGGCCTCGACAACGCGACTCATTGACGCGGCCAGCGCCGCAGTATCGACAGGATCACTGCTTTCGTGCCACTCTTCCCACTTCGCCGCTTCTTCATCGTAGACCATGGCGACATCGCGCACGGCGAGCAAAGGCTTCACGGCCAGCGATTCGCCGGTATCGGCAGACCTGCCAACGACAGTGCGCGGGCGCTGCGCAAGCACCTCGGGGGCGTAGCGCACGTCCTTGAACGCAACGATGCGTCCAGTCCGTTCAACGAACAGCGGCAGCGCGTAAGGCAGCGTCACCTGCTGCAACTCTCCCGGCGCATGCCCTGCAGCGAGCGCATATTCCCGGTCCGGGTAGTAGCTGGTCAAGCTGTTCTCACGATACAGCCCTCGTTCGAGCACACCGGCAAACCAGTTCGTCGTCGGGTCTGAATCGATGCCCTTGAAGCGGCCACCACGCTTGCCATAGTCGTCCCAGACTTGTGACATCGTACGTGCCTGCGCATAGGGCTTGTCAAAGGGATTGACTTTCGTCGTCCAAACTTCAACTGCCTCATTGGCAAGGCCGGATTCGGCGAAGCGCTTCCACTCTTCGGCCATCTCCGGGAGCACGTCCGCGACGCGTACGATCCGCGACAGCGGCATAACGTTGTAGTCGTCGGCGGTGAGGCCCGGAACGATAGTCTGCATCTCGCTGAGCGTAAAGGTCGTACGCTCCGAATAGAGACGGAAGCAACGAGCCTCCGGGCTATCGGCACGCTCGAAGAATTCTGGCCGCGTACTAAAGCCCAGCGCCGTCAGGTTCTCGCGCCAGAGTTGCGCCTTGTCGTCGAGCTTGGCATATTCGTCCGCAATGGCGATATCGCGGTGCACCAGCAGCGTGAAAGCTGCTTGATCCGAGACTTCAAGACACGTCAGCGTAGTGCCACGCAACGGCGAATTCGGGACCACCTTCAGCGCCGCATGAAACCGCTGGAGATCGAACCACTTGACTGCTTTATTGTCGGCCATCTGCTACTTACCCTTCTGTATTCATCTCGCTGGACGATGTTGCAGCCAGCGGCAGGCTCATGTATGGCATCAGGCTTCGCACCACCACGTCCACGTCCACCTGCGCGCCTTCGAGCGCGGCAGCTTCGATCCGGAGAAAGTCGTTTTGCTCAGCGTCCCAGAACGCATCGAAGAAGCCAAGCGTGCGACGCTCGCCTTGATCCTGCATGCCGAATTCGATCAGCACGCGCGGCCTGCCGGAAGCGCGGTGCGCGGAGAAATCGACGAATGCCCGGCTGTCGGAGAATGTGCGAACCACCTCGCTCCAATCGTGCCTGCTCGCCGCCAAGCCACGTTCGACCACGAACGAGCGCAGCGTATTCAGGCTTGTTTCCACGCCCAGCAGCAAATCGCCGGGCGCGGCGGCATCATGGCGAGACAGCATGCTCAACCTCACGTTTTCCGGTCAGCAGCTTGGTGAATTCCTGAATCACCTCCCTGATTTTCGTCATGATCGCTGCCACTGCCTCGCGCAGCTTTTCGAAGTGCGCCTTCTCCAGCTCACCACCCGGCTTGGCAAACGCCGGGAGTTCGGACGAGCTTTCTTCCATCTTCGCGTGCGCGCCGTTCAAACGCCCCTTGAGGCCTTCATAGTGTGGATTGCCGACCTGCTCCGGATTGAGCATCTCTTCCTGCGCGCGGCCATACTGGCGAACATAGCTGTCGAGAGCTTTGTCCATCGAGCGCTTGTGCGACATGCCTTCTGGATTGTCGGCCACGGCCTCGTTGAATTTGGTGCGCAGCTCGGCCAGATCGCCGCCCGGTTTCATCTCGTTGATCAGGTCCTGCTTCGGGATGCCACGCTCGCGCGACATGCGGTCAATCTCACCGCGCAGTGCGACCAGCTTCGGCGAGGAATGCCAAAACTTCTCCTGCTCGCTTGCGAACAACTCAGCCGCTTTCTCGGCCTGAATAATGCGGTATTCCGACAAGCGGGGCAGAACCGATGGCAACGCGGAGCTTGCAGCGGCCGTCGCAGCTTCGACGTTGACACCTGCTTTCGTCGGAATCTTCGCATCATCACTGCTCACCATCGACGCGACACCCTGCGCTGCACGGCCGATGACGCGACCGGCCGCACCCACTAGCGACATCGCGCCACCTGCAGCCATGCCCAGACCTTCAGCCAGTGCCGCGCCGCCGTTCATCTGCGCACGCTGCCCTGCGCTTACCGGAACGGTAGCGAGGCCTGCACCCTGCGGATTCATGCTTTGGGCGAATGCTTGTGCTGCAGCCGGATCGGAGATCGCACTGCTCAGGTTGAGCCGTTCGGCCACTTTCGCCAGCTCGGCTTCGTTGGCGCGGGAGCCGGGATTCGAAGCTGGGTCTGCCATCACCAACCCAGCCACCTCGCTCAGCGCGGCAAATGCCGGGTCTACGCTTGCTGGCGGCGTCACAGCAACCGGTGCAGCAGCAGGCACTTCTGGCGGCTGCGCTGGCGTGTCGGCCACGACAGCCGCCTCTACAGCAGCAGATGCCTCTGGGGGCTCTTCTTTCGGCTCGCCTTCGGGCTTGATGTCATCCGTTTTTTCTGCAGCTTCGTCGGCGACTGGCGGCGTGACGCCATCTTCGACAACTGCCGCCTTGTCGGCCTCGGCAGTGGCAGCAATCGCAGCCAGCTCTGCAGCCTTCAGTTCCATCTTTTCCTGCTGCGCCTTTACTGCTTCACGCGGCGCGAACGACGGCAAGGACATGAGGCTGTTATCAGCCGCAAGGCTCTCGCCATCCTCATGTTCACGCGTATTCTTTTGATCGCTCATAGTTATCACCTGTTCCTTGTCGTCGTTAAAATTCCGTAATTACTTGATCGCAGAGGTCACGCTTGCACGCTGGGCGCGCTCCCGTGCCTGTGCTGTATTTGCCTTGGCTCCAGCAAGTCGCTGTGCCGTATACAGTGCCAGCAGCGCTTCGACGCGCTCTTTCTTCTGCCTGATAGCTTCGTTCATATGTGCCGAGACGCCTTGGGCTCGCACATAGTCCACCCACAACGCCCGGCTGCTGACCTTGACGATGTTCGTGTTCCACTGACTGTCCGAAAACCTGCGCTTGGCCTCAGTCGCCATCAGCTCCGCTGGAGACATCGTTTCCGATCCGCCCAACGGTGCCGAGGGCAGCGATCCGAAACCATCGGCGTCTGACATCACCGATGCGATGCTCGTCGCACCGCGCGCGGCAGCTTGCAAGGCGTCGCCATTGGCTGCAGCGACCTGCACCGGGTCGAACTGGGTCGATGGCGGAACACCCATTGACGGAGTGGAGCCAAACAGGCGCGCGTACTGTGTCTTCGTGTCGCCGCCAAGCACCGGATGCAAGCCATCGTTCTGGATCGGGAACGACTTGCAAAAATATGGTGACGGGTCAGTCGCATAACCGAACGCGCGGTTGTTCACCGCATTGGGCAGTTGCGCCGGGTTGAACGCACTGTTTTTGACGGCATCGGCAGAAAAGGTTTTCGCACGCACCTGATCGGTGTTTGGCACGCCATAGATGAAATGCAAGTGCACCGCCCCGCCCTGTTTCATGCCGCTGTTGCCCGCCGTTCCGACCGGCAGGCCCGGCACCACCATATCGCCTTCATTGACTGCAATCGACGACAAGTGATAGTACGCAACAATTGCGCCGCTCTCGCGCTTGACCATGACCGTGTTACCAGCCGACCCCCGCTGTCGAGCCCAGATGACTGTACCGGCCGTGGTAGCAAGAATCGGCGCTGCTGTGCCACCAGTGGAGAAATCCAGACCATCATGCATGTGCGGTCGGGCATTGCCCGACCCGAAGTTCGACGCACCACCCCCGCGAAACTTGCCGAAGCGGCCCGAAACCTCTTCGCGCTGCGTTGGCGAGACCATGCAGGTCTGCGCCACCACATTGAGGGCGATGATCGACGTGAACACCCCGACGACTGCGCGCTTGATGACTGGCATCACTTAATCTGCCCTTTAACCTGCTCGCGTGCGACTTGGTCAGCAGTTTGCGCCGCGCGACTCGACTGGCTACGCATCTGACCCGCGACCAGTGTCGCAAGATTTGCTTCCATGCGTTCGTATTGACGATACTGCCGCTCCAGCAGAACAAGGTCAAGCGCCTTTACCTTCAGCATCTCGACCATCAGACCGCGCGAGTTCTGACCGGCCATGGTCTTGGACCATTGCTCATATTCAGGACCATTGCCGAGGTAGCGTCCGACTTCTCGCTGCATGCGCATTGAGATCGGGATGTCGGAGCCACCGTGCGCGGAGTTCATGCCGGTGTACTCCAGTTGAATCTCTTTCAGCGACGCGATTGCAGGTGACATGAGCGCGTCCTTCTCCGCTTTCGCCAGCGCGTACGCCGATGCTGCCTGCGAGTTCGCCGCCGAGGCAGGGATCGGCGCATCCGGCAGGCCGACCACGTTGTTCACAAAAGCTACTTTCGCGCGATAGAGCTTGTCGCTCTCCATGACTGGTTCGAACAGCGTGGCAGCATTCAGTGACGCACCGGCCATCTCGCCTTCTTTCGTGCACATCCCCGACTTGACCTGATCGGCAGTGCAGAACAGTTCCCGATGCTCTTTTGCACTGAATGCTTGTGCCTGTGCGGTATCGACATATCGACCCGGCGCAGCAACAACTTCCGACATCATGCGCACGCGTCGCTCTTCGCCCATTTGGGCGTCGCGGTTCGCCATCAGGCTTCGGCCTGCGTAGACGACGCATGGCTTGAAACCTTGTCCGAATTCACCGCCGTACTCGAAGCGAGCGCGTTTGACGCGTTCTGTCTGCGCCATGGCGTTCAGTGCCATCGCCGTCGCTTCTGCGGAGCGACGGTTCGCATCGGACACCTGATTGGCAGCGAGTGCCTTCTGCTTCGTCAGGATCGCAACGGCGGAGGTCATGCGCTGGCTATAGACTTCGAGCTGCAGGGAGAGCGATGCATCGACTGTCGTGATTGCACCGGACAACGCCGCTGTCGCGCTTGCGAAGGCTGGCAAAACAGTCTCGTTCATGTATTGCGGCGGGCAGTAGGCGTAGGCAATCGAGCCGGTAAAAGCGACCGTTACACCAATGGCTATTTTTTGTTTCAGAAGCGATTTCATCGAACCTTGTCCTACCTGATCGCAGAAGATGCAGTGTCCCGCGCCATACGGTCGTAGCGGGTGCTTACGTTGCGCTTGGCCTCTTCCGACTGCGCAAGTACCAGTGCGGCCAGATTCATCTCCAACCGCTGATTTTGCTGGTACTGCTTATGGTGCAGCCAGACCTCCAACCCGCCCAGCTTGGCAGCTTCGACCATCAGTCCTCGCTCCGACTGTGCCGTCAGGGTTTTCGACCAGTCCTGCGCCTCTTTGCCACCGAAATACTGGTTCACACGCAGTTTGAGCACTTCATTCGGCGACTTGTTTGCAAGGTCGGGCGAGCGCGTGTTTGCCGCTTGGATCATGCTCATGCTGTACGCTGGGATCGACAACAAGGCGTCCTTGCTGTTCTTCGTGAGCATGTAGTGCTGACCTGCTGGCGTCTGACCAGCCTCTTTCGCGATCATGGCGTCTGGAGCACCCAGCACGTGCTGGGTGAAGGCCTGCTGAGCCTGTTGCTGGAGGCTTCCCGGATCAGTTGGCTCGAACAGCAGACTCGCGTTCGTGTCGCCACCCGGCAATGACGAAAGGCTGCACAATCCCGCGCTTGCTTCGCCTTGTGTACAGAATTTGTCGCGATGGGTAGCAAGGCGCTGTGTCATGGCGGCACCGACTGACGAAACCATGCGGCCGGGAGCGAGGTCGAGCGCGGCGACGTTTGCTTTCGCAACGCGGCCAAGCGCGTCGAATGCGGCGTCGAGCGTGCGGTTCTTCGCAGTGGTCAAGCATGGCTCATGGCCCTGCCCTGTCGCCGGATTGAAGTCCAGCATCGCACTTGCAATCTGATCGCTACTGCGCTGCGCGCGCACCGCATTGACGAGCTGCGCAGCCGAATCCCTCGACGCGTCGGAGACGATGGATGCGCCGAGGGATTCCTGCTTGGTTGCCACAGCAACGGCTGAGATCGCCTGTTCGAACTTCACAGCCATGTTCGCCCCGAACGTAGTCCCGAACGTACCAATCTGGGACGAAATGGCGGTGGACAGCTTCGTGATCTGCGCAATCGTCCAGCTTTCGGCAGGGCCGAAACCGTAGAGGGCGGCACCGGCCGATCCGCTAACGAAGCAGGTTGCCAGAATGGCTGCACCGGGCGTCAACTTCTTCAAAAAATCCATCTTCACTTCCCTGTAATGACCGGCACGCGGCGCTCAAGCACTTGCCCGACAAACGTGTCGGCCACCATCGTGCCTACAGCGCTCAAGGCGAGCTGCTCTGACGCTGCTGCAGCGCACGCCGCCGATTTACAATCGAGGGCCGCTGGAGCGCGTGTGTCAGCAACCATGGCCGCATACGCGTAACCGGCCAGTTCTCCTTCTGCTGCGAGAGTAGTCTCGCCAAATGCACCGGCATAGTTCGAATCCCAGCCCTGCATGCCGTTTGCCTTCAACTTGCACAGGCCTGCCTTGGCCTCAGAAATCGTGCAATAGGAGTCTTTATGCAGTGACATGCGTTCAACTTCGGCTGCGCCCTTGGATGCAACGCGCGTTGCCGCGAACGTCGCGATTAGCTTCATGCGGTCATACGATATCTGCTGGCGGGCTTCGACCTGTAAAGTCGCGTCCTTCTGGGCCGCGCACTTTATCGTCACCGGCTGGCCGAACGTGCCATCGACCGACATCACTGCCTTGGTAATGCGATCAGACATGCTGATGGCTCCAATTGCCGTCGCCAGCTCGCGATTGGACGCGTGGCGCGATGCGGCAGACTGGTTCGCGGAAAGCGCAGTCTGCTTTACCGTCACCGACCATGCCGACATTTCGGACTGCATAGTTCGCAGCCACATGACCACGGACTGAAACGAGAATGCGTTGGCGTTGGCTGGCGCGAACGCCATGCCGTAGCCAACCACGATCACCACTATTCCTTTGACAAGTCGCTTGTTCATCGCAGGCCGTATCAGTTCAAAACGCCACTGAGCGATTCGAACCAGCTTTTTTCAGGAGCCTGCTGCGGCGCAGGCTGCTGAGGCGCGACGGACCCGGTAGGAGCAGGCTGCGAATAGGTGGTGCCGGGCGCACCAGTCGCGCCGCCCGAGCCGGAATCGAATGTGGTCTGTCCGCTGCTGAAAGGCTGTGTGTTGAGCTGGTAGGACCCTTCTACAGCGTCCGGGTGATACTCGCGGCCCAGCTCCGGATCAATTTTCGTCATCTTCTTCCGGATCGCACCATTGACCATGCCATCAATGTCGCCGAATTCAGCAAGGCCATTGATTTTGTCAATTGCCTGATTCAGCGGCGATGTAACCAAACCAGTTACCCGATTTACGGCTGTGCAAACTTTTTTCTGGGCATATTGCAACACAGCACCTTGTGCCATACTCATGACCGACGCAAGGCTTGGGATGGAGAAAGACAGGTCGAATAACTTCGACAACCCCGAGAAGCAGGAATCGTTCGCGTCGAATAATGTCTCAATCCGTGGCGTCGCCGAAGCGATCTGAATGTGGATATTGACGGCCGTATTGATTGCCGCGCCGATGCTGCCCGGCGCACCTTCCGCACACTTTTCCGCCTCTTCATTGATCGAGGCAGTCACAACCGAATCCTGCTGCGAGATTAGGGCATTGTTCGCACTGCCACCGGTTGCGCCGCTGCTGGAAAACAGGCCAGAGAACCACCCTCCGCCAGTTTGCGCAGTCGCCATCGTGGACATCATGATGGCTGCGCCGATGACGATGCCGCCAATGGTACGGCGGTCGAAACTGCCACGCACGGCTTGCGCCATGCGGTTAAGAGGTTGGTTTTTCATTCTTCAGGATTTCCCATGATCGAGACAATGCGACTGAGCCGCTTGCCGGAAAAGATTTCACCCAGCATCCGCGCCTTTGAGAACGCTTCAAAGCGACGCCGGATCGCAGCGACATGGGCATCATCGCTGTGCTGCTCAAGCAGTTTGGCGATGCTGTCCAGAAATGCGGGATTGTGTTGGCCGATATACCGGATCAGGTACATACAGCGAGTCGTTGTCAGGTGTGCAAGCACTTCGGCCAGCTCATGCGGTACTCGGTGTAAAACTGTGGCTGAGTCGGTAACGAACATCGAAAGCTCTTGCAGGTAATACTGGATATCAAAAGCGTTCGGCGCAGTCATTTCCTTGAAATCGACAGTCCAGTTGTCGTGACGATCCAAGGCGAGCAGGAACGCCAGAAGTTGCCCCCGCTTTCCAGTAGAGGCGAAGTGCTGGAAGACGGCGTGCGCCGTCAGGTCCAAATGGGCAATCTGGGGTATTTCACTCCCAGCCAATGTCTCTTCGATCATAACAAAATACACTTTTCCAATTGCCGAAACACAATTTTAGCTCAAAAGGTATGCGCTAAACGTTTTTGACAGGGTTTTTACGCAGCACGATTCATTTCCGTTGCGCAATTGTCAGCAGCACGTTCTGCTTCATACCGTGCCTTGAGTGACTTGATGGTTGCGTGGTCTGGTTCAGGCAGATAGAACTTACCAACGTGACCGCCGATCTGCATGCGGCGCAGCAAGTCGGGCAACTGCTCGCGCCGGACATCGACCGACATAAAGGCCTTGGTGCCAGAGAGCTTGAGCCGCAAGCTATCTGGGTCGGTTTTCTCGCCGACTTCGAAAATATACCCATCCGTCATCAAGCGACCGGCGCGCGACTTCGTACCCGGCATCGTCAGACGGAAGTCCCTGCCGCCGTTGAGCACTTCGAGCATGATGCCGTCACCCTTTTTCATGTCTTTGACACTCGCGTCATAGACGCGAAGGCCACCAAACATCGCGCGCGAGCGGTGATCGATGTGATCTGGGCGCAGGAATTCTTCGGCATAGGCCACGATGTCTTTCGCGTCCATGGCGATTGGCAGGGCCTTCACCTTCTCAGGCGTGATGCGCTCCTTGAGCAGCACCGCGCGCTGGCGGTTGCCCTCGGCGTCGGAGAACAGGATCGGTGAGCCCAGCGATTGCTGGCGGGCCAGCTCACATGCGCGGAAAATGTTGCCCTGCAGGACGTGGGCCCGTCGCTTCACCTTGCCGTCTTCGACATCATTGAACGGCTTGAGCGTGATCTCAACGGCCGAGCGCACAAAGGCGAATTTCTCCATGCGCTCAGGATCGATCGCACGGTGCGAATGCAGGATCAGAGTTTGACCCTGATTGAAAAGCGTCGCCAATGAGATGTCCTTGGGTTTATCGTCGCCGGGGAACACCACTTTCATCGAATACTTCGACAGCAAGAAAGCATCGTCGGGCGTGGCCGGGAAATACACCTGCGTCACAATGCCCTGCAGATCGCCTTTGAGCAGGTCGGCATAGCTCAAGCATGCGCCCGGCTTGAAATAGGCCAGATTGTTGAACAGAAACTGCTGCTTTTCCTTCGCTTTTTCAAGCTGCGGCAGCTCGTTGGCATTCATGATCGCCGCGAGACTTTGTTCCGAATCGCGCAGCTTACCCGGCAACTGTTTGCGTAGAGCATCGTCGGAGAGACTACCCAGCCGCGCCACAAAAGTGCTGATCGAACCGTTTTCATCCAAAGGCCCGTCCAACTTGTACGCACGCATGCCTGCCGTGATGGCCTCGACCAGTTCAGCCCCCCGGATCGGCTTCACGTCCTGCTCAAACTCCACCGTTACGATCTTGACTGCGTTGTCGAATGTGCTGCCAGTAGGCTCCAGCACACCGCTCATCAGCTCTTCTTCCTTAACCACCGATGCGCCCCATTCGTACACATCGACCCTGAATGGATTCTCGCCGCGCTGTTCCAGCTCTTCGATACGGTCGGAAAAACGACGACCCAGCGTGTCCAGAATTTCCTGCTGCCTCGAAACCTCGACCATCATCAGGCGTCCAAGCAGCTTGTTCACATAAGGACAGTCCTGCGAGAAGCGGCTGATGTCATCGTCATCGCCTTTTGGCAGCGAGATATCCAAACGCTCGGCCACATCCGGGTTTTCGAACAGCCATTCAAGTGCCACGCTGTCGCCCACATCATTGAGCAGGTCCAGATCGTCGCCCTCGGCGTTACCGTTCTCGCGATTACTCGTCGTATTGGCCGACAGTTTTCGCAGCTTCGCGTTGTGCATCATCGTCAGGCGCAGCTCCGCAGGCAGGCCGGAGTCCAGTGTCGTGATGACCGGATCGCATACCTGATCCTTCCGGTTGACGCGGCCCAACCACTGCAGGAACTCGGCGATGTTCGCAGCCTTCTGCAGCACGATGAAGTCACGCTGGCGGATGTCGGAATCAGCAAACCGGTCCGTTGCGTGCAGCGAGATGCCGGTCGAGCCCGACCGGGTGATGATGATCGCATCGTACTTGCCGTTCTGGAAACCAGCCACGTTCGCCACTGCGTCGGACTTCGGGTGGAATTGCGGTGCCCACTTGCCATCGACCATCGACAGCGAAGCGGTACGCCCGGAGACCTCGGAAATCGGGAAATTACGCGTCTCCAGCTCATGCTTGATTACGTCCAGAGGCATGAGCGGCAAGTCTGGGAAGTCTTGAATCAGCGCCCGCAAGTTTTGCTCGGCCAGCTCGTATTCCTCGCTCTCCGGGTACTCCGTCTTCACGTCTCCATAGCGGCCCTGCACTTTGATCTCACCAATGCGGTCCAGCATCACTTCCAGCAGTTCGCGGTACTGCGGCGGCGTTTCCAGCCGAACATCACGCAGCGCTTGACCGATCCGGGTTTGCAGCTCATCCCGGCGCACCTTCTCTTCGTCGGTGAGCGAGCCGTCTCGCTCGTCCAACTCTTCAAGCTGCTTTTCCAGCTCGTCCACACCAGCGCGGCGCGACAGCACTTGTCGCAGCAGCGATTCACCCGTGTTCTCGACCGCGATCACGGGCTTGCGACCTTCTTGCAACGCTTCGAGGCATGCGGCCACAGCCTCTTCGATCTTGATACCCAGCAGGAACTGGCGGTTCAGCGAATGCAGGCGTGAGCCGAAGTTCATGCTCGATGCGCGCATGCGCCCGCCCTTGCGTTCCGATTCCGGAATCTTCGACCAGTCCTTCTCGTATTCCTTGTTCAGCCTGTTGATCATCTTGCCGACATCACCAGCCAGATACGACATCGCAGCCAGAATCTGAGACAGCTTGTTCGCAGCGTCGATGTTGCGTTGCTGCCGCGCCTGCTCTGGAAGGCGGGTCACAAAGGTCAGCTTCGAAAAGTCATGCTCGCGCCGAATGATCACACCGTCACGTGCCATGTTCGCACTGATGGCCTCTTGCAAGGCCTCACCCCCGCCGCGCAGCGTATCGGGCAGCGACTTCAAATCGACCGATGCCGGGAACACCTTGTTGTAGATCGAGAAGTTGGTAACGCCCTTGAGCGGAGTTGCTGACGAGTAGATGACGCCCTTGCTGTTTGCAACAGCTTCACCTACAGCAGCGGAGATGTTCGAAGCACCGGAGGCAACGTGCGACTCGTCCAAGAAGAGCATCACATTCTGCTGCGATATCGCAGTGAGCAGTTGCGACTTCAGGTTCTTCGACGCGGCGCGCTGGAACTGCGAGTACGTGCCCAGAACCATGTCGGTGTCTGGGTCGATTGCCATGTCCTCCAGCGCTTTGCGGCGATCCTGCGGCGTAGTCGCCCGATACAGGATGTCAGACTCGGTGCCGTAACGCATCACGTGCACGCCATCGTTGAACATGAACAGGTTCTTGAAGATGTCGCGCGAGCCGATATCGTCGATATCGCGGAAAATATCGGTGAACAGTTCGGGCTTGATGGTCAGGAACACAGGAACCTGATCGTGCAGCTTTGCGTAGCGCATCATGCCTGCCACGAATCGCCCCTTGCCCATGCCGGTCTGGTCCGCATTGATGATGCCACGGCCCGCTTCGTTCGAACGAATGGCAAGGGCAAGTGCATCGATCTGCTCAGCACTGAAATACTGGCCGAGCTGCGCAGTGGTGTACTGGAGCTTCTTCGCCACGTAGTCATCGACCGAGCCGTGCTCGGCTTCCAGATCGTTCAGGGCCGCGTAGGTGGCACCGGCCATGTTGATCGGTATCATCCCGGAAGGCATGCCCAGCTTCGACGCCGGTTGATACGGGGTCTGGAATTCATTCACGTGTCGCTGCGGCGCAGCTTTCTGGGAAGCCGACTGCTGCAGCGCAGACTGCTCGACCTCGGCCCCGATTCCTGTACCGGCACTGGCACCGGCACCGGCACCGGCCACGGTAACGGACGGCGGATTTGCGGACGTGGTGAAAGCAGGTTCGACAGCGGCAGTGATGGCAGCAGCATCGATAGCAATGGTCTCAACGACAACCGGATCGACTACAGGATCAACAACAGGATCGGCTACAGGATCAACAACAGGATCGGCTATGGTCTCGACCGACACATCAACCGGATCGACTTCGGCGTCGGCCTCGACTTCGACCACCGGCCGGGCTGCGATCAGCGCGCGAGCCGACTCCAACATCAGGCGGGCCTGCCCGTACATGAGATCGTTCAGATTGCGGATTTTGCCGCTCAGCGCTCCGTAGCGTTCCTCGGCAGTCATCTCGCCGAAGTAGCGGTCCCTGTACTTATCGCTCACGCTCAGCAAGGCCATGGCAACCTGTTCATCGCGGCTTGCTACAAGCACGACAGACGCAGCGAGCTTCCGATTTTCTTCCATGAACCGCACGGCCATCGAATCGTCCGGAGTGACGAGATTGTAGTAGCGGCCGTTGAGGAAATCCCCTTCGTGAGCACGCGTTCCCAGAAGCGGGCGGGGTGCATTGAACACCACTGCACCTTCAGGCAAATCGTCGAACGGCTGTGTGTCGGTAATCGCCACCTGCAGCGCGTCAAGTCCCGGCAGCGGCGGCTCCGGCAGCAGCTCGACCTTACCCGCATTGGTGTAGACGATTTTCTCCATGGTGCCTCCGCCCTGCGGCGATGGCATACCGGTATTCAGACGGTAGCGGAACGCGCCAGTGCTAGTTTTGTCGGATGCGATGATCACACCTTCAACGATGCCTACCGACAGGGAATGCCCCGTGTCTTGAGCCGTGAAGCGGACGCGCTGACTGACCACAAACGGCGATACAGGCTCGACGACTTCCGCGATCTCGACGATCTCGGCCACTGGACGCGGTGCGTTGTAAGCCTCGATCACGTGCTCCGACCAGTTCCACAGGTCGTCGTAGCTCGTGAGAATCGTCAGCTTTTCCGGGACACTGACGGTGCGTGGCTGCGGCAATTTCGCGCCGATCACCACCATGCGCACGTTATAACCAGCCCCGTTTCTCGCGTAGAGACGACCATCGACTTCAACACAGCCATGAACCTCGTAATGATCGTGCAGGTAGTTCAGGAACGATTTTGCACCACCCTTGATGGTCCCATCCGAATGCGGGCTATCTGCTCCCATAATCAGAACCGAGCGACCGCCGTCTTTGCGCGCCTGCAGCGTGCGCAGCGCAATCAGATGATCGATACGGCGAACAGACGGGATTTTGTCGAAAGCCTGCGGCGAGTCCAATTGACCGAACGGCGGATTGGCGATGGTGTAGTCAAACCCATCAGGTTCGCCGAAACGCGCACGAAACGGCACCGTCGTTGCATCGCCTAATTCGGCGTGGATACGCGGGTTCGACTGCAATACCTCGACCCGCTTGCGATCCAGCTCCAGTGCATACAGTTTGATTGATTCTGGCATCAGGCCCAACAGCCCACCATTACCGCCCGTTGGCTCCAGTGCACTTTTCCCGGTGGCGTCATCATTGCCAAGCAGCAGGCGTTGAGCGACGACAGCCATCGGCAGCGGAGTCGAATATTGCTGGAGAAATACTGACTCCGCCGTACGCATGCGCGCGACAGGAAGACCGAAGTAGAGGTCGGACGCGATGCCCAAGGCTTGCTTGTCGGGCAGGGACGCTCGCGCTGCGAACGCGGCATAGGCCGATGCTTCAACCGCTTCTTGAAGGCGATGCATCTCGCCGTCCGTTGCATCGCGGCCGAATACCACATTCCCGAACTTGACCAGATCGGGCCAAGCCGCTTTACCGCCGTCAAGGATCGCGCCGAGGAAGCCATCGGCACATTCGCGCAGCTCGCGGTCATCACTGGCACGCAGGAAAATCTCCTTGCCCAGCGCGCTCCCTTCTGGCGAGCGCTCGACGACGACTTCGCTTTTCGAAGTGCGCACGAAACGGCCAGCAGGCGTCTGGTACACGTATTTGCCATCCTTGTTTCTGCCCAATACTTCGGAGCGCAGCGTGACCGCGTTCAGGTTCGCCTGAAACATCTCCAAGCACTTTGCACGAAATACCGATTCGATCTCGCTCACGGCAACTTCGATGACTGGGCACTTCGCAATGCCGAGGGCGGCAGCAATGCTGCTGGGGCGCAAAGCCTGATCGCCAGCCAGATAATAAATGCCCTTGTCAAATCGAGGCGACCCCTCGAACGGCAAAAAGCCGGTATCGCGCAGCTTGTGCGGCGCAATAGCGTTCTTCATATCGATAAGCGTCAAGCGCTCGACCCCATCGGCCATTTTGATGCTGCCAAGGTACACATCGTGTTGGGACAAATCGATCCAGCGTTGTTTTTTCATCGCGCGCTTCCGCTTATCATTTTCAAATTGAGTACATCATTCATCACGTGCTGACACGCAAACGGCCGAACCATGCAAACACATGATCCGGCCGTGGGTACAACCTAAGAGCTAACTACACCCGCGTGCATCACATGCCCGGACCTTCGTCGTCGTAGCGGTTCTCGCCCGCTTCGGCCAACGCAGGTTCCTGCTGTTCTTGAGCGACTGGTTCAGGCTGCGGCTCTTCGCCGCCGACTTCGCTCACCAGTTCGGACGACACGTCCAGTTTCGGCAGCGATTCCATCGGCAGCTCAGCCATCTTGGTCATGGTGTTTTTCGGCCACAGCGCGACAGGCGACGCGAAGACCGCGTACGGCTCGCCATCCGGGTGACGATGCACGCCGATAACGGTCTCGACGAAGCCGACCGTACGCTTGACGGTATCGTTCGCGCCGGGCTCTTCGATGGTGTAGGCCGACAGGTGTGGGCGAGCCTTGTCTTTCAGGTACGTCATGCCCGAATCGACGCCGAAGTCGATTTTTTCGGCAGCGATCACTTCGACTTCCAGTTGGCCTTCTTTCGCGCCCCAGTAGTAGTTCGTCATTTTCTCGATGACAGCAGGATCGGTCGATGTCAGCGCTGGCTGCTCTTCGCCTTTCAGACCAGCGATCACGGCGCGAACCATGTCTTTGCCTTGGGTATCGAAATCGCTGAAACCTTCCTTGCCAGACAACAGGCTTGCGATGGTGACAGCGGCATCGGATTTGACGCTGATCTCGCGGTTTTCGCCGCGTGCTTGGTCGAAGACTTGCTTAGCTTCGCGCTCCGGATAGATGCGCACGGCGGCAAATTGCTTGGCTTCGTGGAAGACACGCACGATAGCGAACGGATCGCGGGCGCGGCTGGCTTCGTCACGAATGCTCAGGGCCTTGAACAGCGCTTCATCCACATTGGTGCCATTGACGGCCGTTGCACCTTGCAGCATTTCGACGTAGGCCTTGGCCTTGACACGCTTGCCGTCAAATTCGGTGGCATCAACCAGCTTGATGTGAGCCATGCCGCTCATGATTTCAGCCGATGGATCGGTCGAGATCACTTTCGGCCAGTGGGCACGGTATTCCGTCAGGCCGTCTTCGCCCTTGGTCACTTTGAGCGCGTCGTCGAACGAAATCAGACGAATCCCGGCCTTCTTCTTGTCCGAGATGGTGTCGCGATGATTCGAATCCGAGATGTACTGGCCTTCGATCTTGTCGGCCTTCACGTCTGGACGATCTGCAACGCGCTCGGCGACGGTCGTGAGTCGGACGCGAATGGCCTCGCCCTCACCTGCCCCGCCGAAGCGAGTGCCGACCGCGTAGTGGAAGCCGTCAGCAGGGGTTTCGTACGAGTCAACCTGCATGAACAGGCGCTCAGGGCGTGGGCCCTGCTGTTTGTTCGAGGTACGTTGAGCCAGTTTCTTAGGGTCAAAAGTGTTGCTGGTAGTCATCAGATTCTCCGAAAGTCGATAAAAACGTGCCAATCGGAGTATTGCCCGGCGGCACTTAGTGCACAATAACAACCCTGAGATTTAAAGTCAATGCAACAAATCGGTTTTTTTACAACAGAATCAATGACTTAGTAAGTTTTTTGGAGTTATGGTTTTCTGCTTTTTTGATAGTTCTACACCGTTGTATTTTTCTTAGTTTCTGGTACAGTGGTATACGTTGACGGTCTATGTATCTATGGGTCACAATTCGCCAGCCACAGGCAAGATTGTATGTCAAGGACGTAGAGCAAACTTAGTAGCAGGCAGTACGAAAAGGAAAAGAAATGTCGTCCTTCGACGCAAATGATTGGGTAAGCAGCTTTACTGGTAGTGGTGGATCGCGTGCTGTTGCAGAACGCATGGCACGACGTGCGCAGGGGCTTCCTGTCGATGAGATAAAACCTGCTGTTCAGCAGCCGCAAGACCTGTTTGATTCCCCTCCTGCTTCACCCTCCCCTTCTACCGCCGTCGCAGTCAAACCTGTGCGGCCCCCAGTTGTCCGGCGCGGCCGAAAGCCGTTGCCAATGAATGCAACGCCTCCTACCCAACAAGAGTTGGACCTGTTTCAGCTCTCGATGGAAATCGACCAGAAGAACGCAAAGGAATCCGGCGATCTGGCCTTCATCGCAACATCGATGATCTACGCTTCTCTGCCTCACTCTGAAATCGAGGGTGGCATTTACAAGCGAACGAATGGCATCACATCCCTGACCATCATGAACGACCCCGCTATTGGGCTTCCATATGGCAAGATTCCCCGAATCGTTACTGCATTCCTCTGCACTGAAGCGCGCAAATATCACGAGTCGCGTGGTCCTGTTGTTCACCTCGGCAAGTCGCAGGCCGAGCTGATGCACAAGTTAGGCATGAGTGCCAATGGCGGAGTTCGCGGCAATGTGCCGCGCTTCAACGAACAGATCAAACGCCTGCTCACTTCCAATATCACCCTTATCGGCCAGCCCGGCACCGAGTTCCATTACAAGAAAGTCGATATCAGCAGCCAAGGCATGCTTCTCTGGAATCCGCACAACATCGAAGAAAAGTCACAATGGCAAACGACTTTGACGCTCTCACAGTCGTTTTTCGATGAGTGTAAAGACCACTCGGTTCCTGTCGATATGCGTGTACTCCAAGAAATGCGTTCGCCACTTGGCATCGACATCTACATCTGGCTCACCTACCGCTATAACTCCCTCAAATACAAAACGCCAATCACGTGGAAACAACTCAAATGGCAATTTGGTTCCAACTACAGTGAAACGCCGCAGGGCGAAAGCGATTTCAAAGTCAATTTCAAAAAACAGCTTCGCGCGGTTCTTGCCGTATATCGCGACGCCAAGGTAGAGCCAACGCAAGACGCGTTAATTCTCTATCCATCGAAAACCCACATTCCGCACGATCCGAGATAACATTAGCTGATAAGTGCTTATTACAGCCATTTCCTGATCAAGACTTCAAACGGACCTTCGGGTCCGTTTTGCATTCTACGGCAGTGTCTAAAGTGGCTTTCAACGAGCCCGCACCGCCATATTATTTCGCTAGTAGATTGGCGTCAGGATGAACTACTTTATAATCAGGTATTAAGAAAGTTAGCGAGCATACCCACAACAATTAATGCGATTCAAATGTGTCTTTTGTGTGCTCTTAGTATGGCATCATTGTGTGATCATTGTGACGTGCAAAAATGCCTCGTTCAAACGCCTCAAGCAGTTCGTGCAACGATCACACAGCTCAAGATTCCCTCAAAAATGTGGATAAATCTGTGATTAGCAAAGTTATTCACGCAGAAACGCTCTTAAATACAAAAAACGTGTGTAACTCATTGATTTATAAGGATTAATGTTGTTTTGGGGAAACTTTATTCACGCAGAAACACTCTTAAAGCATCGCAGAAACACTCTTAAATGTTCGCAGAAACGCTCTTGAAAAAAGTACGCAGAAACACTCAGACAGGCAGTGGCAGTGCTGGTTTCGGGCAGGTAGGCAACAGCCCCAATTAGGGTCTTCAAGTAGTTCTTCAATTAAATTTACAACTAAGGGCGGCTTCGCCTGTGGAAAGACCAGCCTGACCCCTTCGGCTTCGCCTCGGGGACAGCCGCCGCTTCGCGTCGGTCCGCTGGCTTACCACAGGCTCGGGCCACCTGCGCCGGGCCCCCGTGGGCAACGCTCCGCGTTGTCCACCGCGTCCGGCTACGAACCAATGTATATCAACACCTGAAAACCTAAACACCGGCAGAGCTGCATATAACTCCCAGCATAAAACCGATTAATCGATTACGCAGAAACACTCTTAAATCAGACTGGTATAAGATAAGTCGATTTTTAGACTATAGGAACATATCACCATTGACCGGTAAGAGTGTTTCAGCGATACTTCAGCAATACTTTGGATTGGAGAAAAAGTGGATTCATATTTCGGCGAAACGATGAATAGCTTGCGTGATGCTCAAAGCGCTGTTGATTCAGAAGCATCTAATTACTGGAATGCAGTTGAACATGCTGCAGACCTTATACGAGATCACGGTCTTATTGAACAGGATGCGATTGCACGCTGCAGCCGAATTTAGTCTGACGGGTGATGAACTGTTGCCAGTGCCTGAAGCCATTGCCAATGTAATCCGCCAACGAATCGAACAGGAACACCAAGTCAGCGACGACTACGAGCCGTAAAGTCTGGCGGATTCAACCCAGATCAACGAGAAGGGGTCGCCATTGAACGATCCCGCCCTTGCCCAAGGTAGTTGTCGCGCCCTACAAAAATAAACGCCTGTAGGCCCTGTAAACGGTTTTGACACTTCAGTCCTCACCACAAATTGCGAAGGAATCAATTGTGCAGTACGCATTACGCCAAATAAGCGATAAGAATTTTATTCTGATCGACGCTGTTGAGGATTCTGTATTGACAGAGCACGGGGATACCATCGTTGATGGCAAGCAGCCAGCCGACGATGTTTTTGAGCTGATCTACGGCGTTTACATGCCGCAACCGGGGATTGACCGTTACGAAGCTACCACCAACGCAAACGAATCGGTTGGCTACTGGCTTGGCGCGGTACAAGAAACAACCTGTCATGCGATTGGGCTCGAAGACGCTGTGTTCTATCCACCAGTTCAAATCGGGAATGCGATTCGTGTACCTTTTGCCGCATTGGTGTGCATCGGTGCTGATGCGTTAGCTAAAGTACGTACCGACAGCGTGCGCGCCCTCACCTGCTTTCTGCGTTTCCGGGAACAGATGACTCCGGCCACCAATATCCTGAACCGGCGCGGCCTATTCGCGTTCAAATCATTCGATAAGCGTCTGAGCGGCGTCTTGACCAAGAACAACTGGAAAGAATGCATCGATGAGGATCGCGTTCATCGGACGGCAGCAAAGGTTCGATGAGCTACCCAAAAACGAAAAAGCCCCGTTCGAGACGGGGCTTTTTTGTACGTATGCAGGATCAGTGCGGCGGGGTGCCGGGCATGTCTTCCATGTCCGACATTGGCAGGCCGACCAGTGATAAGGTAAATGGGAGCCGTCCGGTAGCTTCAACCGTGCTCAACAGCAGGTCGAGTTGGTGCGCGAGGTCCGCATCGGCGCGTTCCAGCAGGAACTGCATGCGCTGCAGGATCGGCATGCGCGCGCGGAGATTGTCGAACGTGATCGCAGGAGAGCGCACAAGGTCTGGGCCCAGTTCTTCTAGCATCTTCTGCACGCCGCCTTCTTCAGCCATTGTCAGCGGCATGATGCGTTTTTGCTGTGTCTGGCTCGCTGCTACCATTTCGCTACGCGCCCACATGGTTTCAGGTGCCATATTTCGGGCGACATCGAGAAAAGCAAAACCGATTGCTGCCAGCTCGGAGCGCTTCGCATAGAAGCTTACAGCGTCCCGTGCGCCCAGCTTGTTCTTGTCGTTCACCGGACGGATCGACAGCGTGACGCTATCGTGCATCGTAGGACTGGCATAACCGGTTCCTCCTTCGACACACACGGCCTTGCCATCACCGATGTTGAACCTGAAGTGTAGTTTTTCTTTTGACATGCATTCACCTAGAAAAAACGCCCCGAAGGGCGTGGTGTTGGATCAAGACCGCGCTTACCCTTGATAGTCGTCGAAACCGCCGCTGTCGCCGCCGCCGTTGCCGCCGCCGTTGCCGTTGCCGCCGCCGTTGTTGCTGCCGTTGTTGCTGCCGTTGTTGTTACCGCGATTAGCGGCCCGTGCTTCGGCTGCAGCCTTGGTGTCGAGGTATTTGATTTCTTCAACGGTAAATTCGAGCTGATACACCGTTGCGCCATCTTTTTCGTAGTCGTTGTTTTCGACACGACCAGCGATCAAGACTGGTGAACCTTTGGACAGGAACTTCGCCGCGTTTTCAGCTTGCTGCCGCCACAGGGTCCAGCGCACCCGAGTCGTGGTTTCAGTTTTTTGATCCGTCTCGCGATTTTTCGATACCTTGTTCGTGATGACAACCATCGTAGTGCGGGCGACACGGTTCTCGCCATGCCCCACATAAGTCAATTCGGGAGCTGCGGCCAGATGGCCGTATTGTTGAACTACGACATCGGACAGGGACATGGTACTTCCTTTCATTTGTAGGTAATTTTGACATCCGAGTATTTGTGACTTAACCAATTGGCCCACCCGGTGGAGGCATTAATCAGCTTTTCGCGATAGATCGCGTTGAAACGGGGAGTCTTGCTGTGATAGTTCGCAGCACGTGTCCAAAAATCCTTGTTCTGACTTCTCTTGTCGTTCAGGTGCCGGGACAGCAGGTAGCCAGCAATTTCTGCGTTGTAGCAGCCGCGCCATTGCAAGTCTGCAAGCTTGACGCCGTGCGGCTGCAGCTCACTCTTGTAGGTCGAGGTGTTGATCTGAAAGTGCGAGATATCGTAGGTCCCGTTGGTATTGCGTACGGTCTGCCCGTTCTTGCCGCCTTCCACCGTTGCAAGTGCGAGCAAGACATTAGCGGGGACCCGCACCTTTTTAGCGGCTTGAACCACGCATTCGACTGTTGCTGGACGAAAGGCGTAGAAGTCGTTCTGGGCAGCGTTCAGATCAGCCATTTGCCTTGCTTGAACCAGTAGGCGAAAGCGCCTGTTTCGAACAGATGTCCATTGGCGATTTGCCATGCACGGTACGAGCGTTTCATGCCAAAGACCCAGAACATGAAAGCGAAAGAAAACCAGTTCACCGAAAACATCAGCGGTGCATTGATGATCAAGAGACGGATAAAGTTGGCGAACGTCAAAGCTGCTGCGACGAAGAAGATGCGACAGCTCAGGCGATGCCGTTTGGCAATCAGTTCGCGCTCAGCCAGTTCAAGCTCTGTGAAAGCAGCTTTAGCCTGCTGTTGCTTCAAAAGGGCCACTGCCCCTCGAACAGCAGTAGGATTGCGCGGCTCGTACAGCGTGTATTGGCAATCCGAGCATACCCACGGGAAAAGCTGGGTTGATGCTTTCCCCGCGTTCTTGACGTTCGTGGGCGTTGCTGTGTCGCACAACAAGACGCCACGTTCGCACTCAGGGCACGATGGATTTACCGAGCGCGTCCAAAAGCCACGCAGGAACATGAACGTCTTCTTGTTCTGGTTCCAGCCGATGATGCCAAGAGGGACCGTGACGACTGCAAACTTTGCTGCCTTCCCGGCCTTGTTTATGAGACTCACAACGATTCCTTAGAACATGCCAACAATCAATTTTTGAATTTTATGTCCGAAAGGAATCATTGTCCACTTTTAACAAGTGTTTTCGTTGTTATCTAAGAGAATCTTTAACTTCCTGCTGGCAACGCTTCGCGATCTCGCTCAGTGTGATACGCATCTCGCCAACTGAGCGCGGTTGCGGCGTTGGCGGTGCCGGATACTCAGTGGTCTCTTCGATGGAACGGTGCATGGCCGTGATCCTGTCTTCTGCTTCGAACTTCTCTTCCAAGCTGGAGAAAGAGCCTTGTGCGGCCATTTCAGCATCGAGCAGCGTGTCGCGATCAGCGACGCCCATCTCGTCGTAGATGCTGTCCTCGTCCGTGTCCTCGTCCACGTCGTCCAACATCAACAGGCACGAGCGCAGGATCGGCAATGCCTTATCCTTGAACGCGTCAGCTTCCTGATTCGTCACTTGAATGAGGTTGGTCACAGAGCCCGCGTCGATCCTGATCTCACTGTCTGGATCATCGTCCACTGCTGGAGTAGCCGACGTGTATGCAGAGCCGGAGTCCTTCGGCAGCGTCATGACTTTCTCGGCCACGTTCGACAAGGCCTGCAGGATGTTCGCATCGCTTGGAATGATGTGCTGGATGTTCACATTGCCCGGAATCACAGTCACAGAAGGCACTGCGGGTGCTTCCAACGCGCCTGCAGCGGTCTCCCCTTGCCCAGCCTGAGTAGGAGCCGGTGTCGCCGCCACCGCGCTGCCACCATTGCCCGATGCCGAACCAGCAGACGTTGCGGCTGCAGAGCTGGCCGCTTGCGATTGGCCGTCCATGCCGCCGAGGAACCAGCCAAGCACGCCAAACGTCGCATCCTTGCGATCCATGATCGGGCGCTGCGCTTCGGCGTGATTGCGGTCATACATGCGATGAAAAGCCATCAATGTAGGGTCAGGCTTGATGCAGCGTTTGACCATCTCATTGAATGAGCCGTCGATCAGGCTTTTCAAGAGCGTTTCTGCGGCTTTTCGGTTCTGCGGCAAGTCTGCAGGTTCGGGCGGCTCCACAGGAATGAAGTCATTGATGCGCATTTCCTTGGGTGACTTGCTTGCCGTATAGAAGCCCATGCTACGAATGACGCGCACACCGCCAGTTTTGCCGCCCTCTTCCTTCTTACCGATGAGCAGCGTGAATTCGCCGTTTTCTTGCATGGCGAAGTCGTCATAGTCGATGCGGCTCGAACTTTCGATGTTCACATTGTCCTGCTGCGAGAACTTCTCGTTGATTGCCCCCATCTTGCGTTCAAATCCTGAGATCATCGCTTGCGATGCCTTCGCGGCAGCGCCTTGCACGCGCCGCCAAGTCTCGGACTCTTCGCCCGAGGTCAGGCGACCGATAGCGCGGACGTTCGTGTTCTCCCACGTCGCATCTGCTTCTTCAGCGCTCGATTTCTTGAGCGAAGAAAAATCTTGGGCTGCAAAAATTACTGCGAACCCCAAACTGCGTGCTTGAGCGGGTGCAACAGCGAACCCAACGACCGCGTAATAACCGTACTCATCAAGGATGGTATAGAACGGCACAATCGCGTTGGTTGGGCGCGAATCGATGATCTCTCGCACCACGCCTTCCACGCGGTTGCCGAGGCACCCTGCCATCATTTGCTTGATGTTCCCGACGATCATCTTGCCAAGCATGCGCAAGCTGTCTGGGGCCCGCTCCAGCGCGGGCAGGAGAGTAACTAGACAGCGACGGTTGATCACCACGTCGAAGAAGTCCACGTCGCCGACCTTGGACTTGAAAATGTGCCCGTAGTTGAAGGTCAGATCGTTGAAAATACGGGTTAGCTGCATGACGATGAAGCCGTGCTGCTCCAGTGTCTTCTGCTCCTGCTTTTTGATCTTCGTTTTCTGGTAGCCCGGCAGCGTCGTCAGGTACGAGCGCAGCGGTGCGACGATCACGTCGAACAGCTCTCCGTACCGGCCATTGTGTTCCCACACCAGCTCTTCAATCACGTTCAGCTCGAAGTATTCGAGATACTTTTCTGGCGACAGGTTGATGTAGCCCTTGTCCCGCAGATAGCACAGCGGACGCGTGAGCGAAGCCACGAAGCTGATAGCGCGGCCCTTCCACATATCGCCACCGCCCCCTGAGTCGTCCATCAGTGCGACGATCAGCTCGATTAACATGCCTGAAGACGTGTTCGCCATCAGGTTCATGTTGTTGGTCACTTTGTCGAACTGCTTTTCCACAAAGTCCCGGCCGGACGTGATGAAGTTGATGATGAGGATGTCGTCGTCGCGGCCCAGATATCGGGCGAGCCTGAAGATTTCTTTCTGCAGCTTCGGATCACCTTTGCCGTCCACGTAAATGAAGCCAGTGTTCTGGACGAGTGCGTTGAATACAAGGCCCAGCAAGAATTCGGTCTTGCCCGAACCAGTCGTGCCCAGAACGAGCATGTGCGTACGCAAGTCCGAGTCACCGGAGTACACCTGCTCTTTGGTCTCAAGGTCTTGAGCGAGGTATGTGATGCCGGTAGCAGGTTTCCATTCAAGCGCGCCAGTCTTCGAGTTTTTCTGGCGAGCGTACGAACCATCACCTACCTTCGAGTGCAGTGGTGCGCGGAACGGGAAGTCGAACCCCCTCCCCTTCACGTCGATGTAGCGACGCTTGTAAGCCCAAGCAGACAACAGGATCAACTCGCCGGAGAGGGGGACCTTGATCGAGACAAGCGCGATCAGCGGCAAGATGAAGAGCCCAAGCACGGCACCGTCGCCGGACTCGAACAGGTCTTTGAATTTGCGGCCGAAAAGCCGTGTGTCTTTTCGTCTGCGCTGCGCGCTGATCTCAGAAGAGCGTGAGGTTCCCTTGTACTGTGCCATGTTCTTCGCCCTCTTACCCTGCCAGTGCTGCAGTGTTGTAATAGTCGCTCAGGATGTCTTTCCCGATGCGATCAATGATCGAGCTAAATACTTCGTCATCAATAAACTCGGTCGTGCCGGACGTTTCCATTTTCAGCTTCTCGACCACAGCTTTGCAGGAGCCTGATGGGAACCGGTGCGCGAGCAGTGAGCGTGCCACGTTGCCCGGCAGCTTGGAATACAGCAGCGAGCGTAACTTGCGGTCTTCTGCCGTGGTGGACAATGCCCAGAGGCGCATCGGCCCGATAGTTGAGGTGAAGAGCTGGCTATACACCGCGTTCTTCGTCACGAACCGGGCGAGGAACGTCGCACCATGAGCGTTCGCGCCGTGAACGTAGTTAATCAGTGCCGATTCCTCCGTATCGGTCAGGCCAATGTTCTCGCGCATCCAGCGGCGGGTCTCTTCGGTTCCTGAATCGAGAATGAAGTAGCTGGTAGCGATTTTGGTCAGCTCGCCGAAGTCCGACATGAGCTGCGATGCCAGCACGATCTCAAGGTTCCATTTACGAGCTTCGCGACCGTCAGTCATGAGCGTCAGGCACAACAGCTCGTGACCGCCCGTCTTGTGCAATTCGTCCATGCAAAGGACCTTGTAGTCATCGACGATATCGGCGATCAAGCGGCTATAGTACGGCCGGTATATCGGATCGATGAAAGGCAGGTCTTCCTGCGAGAAAGCAACCTTCTTCATGAAGGCTTGGCGAGCGATCATGTACATCAAGGCGGTCTGTTTGTATGCTGCGTCCGAACCGATCAATGCAACGTCCTGAAGGTCAAGAGCCATGACGCGCGACGAGCCGATATCGAACTTGGTGTGCGTTTTGAAGATCGGATAGTCGTTGATGGCTTCGCGAATACCGATGCGGAAAACATCCGGGATCGCTGCGCCGGTATCGGTTTTGACCGGTCCGTATTCATCGACGATTTCCTTGTCTGAGGCAACGGCAACCAGATCATTGAGCGTAGGCATTGCATACCGCTGCGTGACTTCAGCTTCGTGGATCATGCCTGCACTGAACATTGCATCGACCAGCTCCCAATACGTTGTGGCTGGCATCACGTGGAAGCCGAGCTTTGCTACGGCCGCATCGACGAATGCATCGAAGTTGCGCTTATAGCGCTCCGGCTGCGCCTTCTCGTAGGTGTCGGACTTGCGTTTGTAGGCCAGATCGACCATGCGGCCAACGAAGGCAGACATGCCCACGTAGGCCTTGCCACGGCGCTCTGGCGGCGTCGCAAGTGTCGTCAAGAAGTTGACAAGGAAAGCGCGGTCGCGCGGCAGGCAGTCGCGCTTGCCCAGTGGCGTATCCATCGGGTTGATTGCGTCGGTATCGCTGTTTTGCAGACGCTTGTAAATTGCGAGGTACTTGAGCTGTTCCGGCAAATTGTCGCGCACCAAGTCGATGAAGCCGGAAGAGCTGACGCCGATATCGATGATGCCGATGTACGGCAGGCGTGTCAGGCCCGGCAGAATGCAGGCCTCCACGTTGCTGTTGTTCATAAGCACAGATTTGCCTGAGCCCGGTTTTCCCGCGTACAGCGTGATCCACGTGGTTTGTTCAGACGAGAAGCGCTGATACCACAGGATTTTGCCGTCCAGACTGCGGAAGGCGCACGAACCTGAAGGAAATGGCGACGCCGGGCGCGTCAGGGGCATCATCGAGAGCGCATCGTACAATGGAGCTGGTGCCGCGTTGCCGATGTGCTTCCACGTCAGCCCTACGGCATTGCTCTGGAATGCGACCATGGGATTGCCAGTGCGTTCAATGACAGTCGCACTGCCCCACCCTTCAAGCAAACGCCATAGCTTGGACTTGCGGAGAGTCAGTTCTTTGACGCCCTCTTCGCCGATGCTGGCCCAAGTCATCGCTGCGATACGCAGCTTGACGATGCACGCGCCATCGCGTTTTTCTTCGCTCAGCGCTTTTGCAGCGAGGTTGATGTTGCGGTTGATCTCCGATGTCATGCCCAGCAAATTGGAGAAGATCAGTTTCCATCCGAGCACACCCATACCGTCCGATTCGATCATGAATGAGACCGAGTACGGCAGGGCGCGAACTTGGCCCGCCTCGCGCGTTTCCGCGCGATTCAGGGCATTGAACAGGACGTTGAACGTTTGCGGATCGCGTGGCGGGATTTCGACGATCAGCGGCGCATACACACGATTGCCGATGCGAACAGTCGCGGGATCAGGCAACAAGGAATTCTTGCGCGCGCCGATCTCGGCGTTCGCCACCATGATCTGGCGTGGTAGCGACGGGTAAAGGATTTCAGATGCATCGCGCATGTCGCTGTTGTTCTTCCAGCGCATCGGAATGCGGGTGCCGGGAATTGCCGCGCTCCAGTTGCGAGCCGTCAAATCAGGCTGCACGCTGCGCTTCACCGCGCGCAGCATCTCGGTAACATCAATGCGCTCGATGGAGCAGCCAAACTCTGGCGATAAGAGGTCGTCACAAACTTTCGACACGTAGCCAACGTGCCGGTCATAGAGATACGAAATCGGCCGCAGAATGTTCTGCGCGGTTTTGATGGTCGGGAAATCGTGCGATTTGCGGAACTCGGCAACCTCGCTGTTTGCCATGCGCACTTCAGTTGGGTCGAGTAGTGCCGGGCGTGACCAGAACACCATATAGCATTCTTCGTCGTACACATACTGCGCGTACTTCGAGGTGTTCTCATCAATCAGATCGTGCATGTCCAACTGGACACGTTCGGCCGACAAGTGCTGCTGCTGTGCGTTCGCGTCCAGCGTCTCGCGTGCATCCAGATCACGGCGAAACACGAACTGCAGTTGGTGCCCGCGACTGCTCAGGAAAACACTCATCGACTGCTCCAGCAGGCCGATCATCCGATTGAAACGGTCCCGTGAGAGGACGGACTTGGTGCCGTGAAAACGCACGATACTCGCAAGCGAACCATCATTTGCCACGATGGTATTGCCATCGACGGTCTCAAGATCGCAGTAGTCCTCCACATCCGTTTTGAGTGCACTAAGGATTTGGAGAAGTACCCCTTCGAATTTAGCCATTGAAAGCTCCTTGAATCGTTTGCTGAAGTTGCGCTACCTTTTCCTCGATGGCGAGGTCGTCGCGCAAGACAAGCGCATCGATGGCGAGAAGGGTCCGGAAGTCGCCCTTCTGGCGTAAAAAAGTCTCGATAAAGTAGGTGTCGTCGTCGCCCATTACTGGCGAATCGTTGGTGTCGGTCGGCTGATTCAAAGTGTTCCTTCGGGGTGCGCGCGTCGCGCTTCAAGCAGCTTGTTCGCTGGAGCCATCAAGCCAATATCCGTGATCACATCCAGCGAATGGCGTAGACCGCCTTCTGGGTACATCACCACGACATTCCCCCCGCCGTAGCCCCAAACATTCAGGCCGCGTGAGTGCAGCTTTTGCGCATACGAAAGCATTGCCATGCGGTCTGCTGCACGGAACCATGCAGCAGCAGCGGTGTAGCGATGATCGTCCCGCCCTCCGCGCTTCATGGTCATGGCAGTCCAGATTTGCTCGGCTGTCAGTCCGCACGTGAAAGACAGCGCAGCGTATTCACCGCTTGGAAGCAGGCTATGTTGTGAGACCGGCGCAGATGGCGTGCCGCAAAGGAGAAGGCCGTTGTAATCGATCTCGGCCCACTCGTAGATGCGACGCCATTCGACATCGGTCAGCCAATTGCGAATTGTTCGTGCGCCGCTACCGACTGAAAAAACCTCGGCGATAGCAGGGCTGATACGCTTGACTTCGCAGCAAACCAAGAACGCTGTTTCCGATTGGGACAGCAACGATTCGATACCGCGTTTGCTCGCGGGAAGTCGGTCCTTCGCGATGTATTCCCAGTGCGTATCTGGAGGCACCGGCATTGACAGCAGCTCGCGCGCGTGGATCAAGCGATTACGGCGCAGCGTGAGCGTCTGGCCGTTGTTGAGGTAGTTGTTCGTCGCAACGGTGCGCACATACGAATGCTGAGCCG
Organism: Massilia sp. MP_M2; assembly: GCF_039123635.1. Taxonomy (NCBI): domain Bacteria; kingdom Pseudomonadati; phylum Pseudomonadota; class Betaproteobacteria; order Burkholderiales; family Oxalobacteraceae; genus Massilia; species Massilia sp. MP_M2. The sequence continues at coordinate 90,747 of NZ_JBCHJF010000013.1, read as the reverse complement.
ATCCTTCAAACATGCCATAAATTTCGGCCGGAAGCTGCGAACGAGGTGCATTGAGAACATAGGCGTAATCTTCATTCAGCGCTTTACTGCGTGGACGAACCCCATAGCGGTTACAGGCAAGGTCAACCGTCCGCTGGACAACTGTTGCCAATGTCGAGGCCACCACATCCGGGCTTACAAACTGGGGGTCCACTCCCAGTTCGCTGTATATGTGCCGCAGGGACGAGCGCAGATAGCCTTCGCTACGGAAATTCGGATGACTCATGAGTGTCGCCCGGTAGAACTGTTCTTCGGTCAAGTTCGTGACCCACAGAACATCGGACGACAGGTCGTGGATAGACGAGATGCGCACGGCTTGATCGCCGCCAGCAGACGCCCACCCGTTGTCGAGAGAGGCGAACGTCTTGTCGCCAATGGTGATGTTGTTCGCTGAATCGAAAAGGACGACGCCACAACGCATGTGATTATCCTTGCAGTTGGCGTGCGAACGCACCCCAGTTTTCCGATTGGAACTGAGGCCGCAAGTTCGCCGCATAGTATTCGAGCTGCCCGGCGTTGAAAGCCTCTTTCGTCGGAACGATGCGTAATGTCTCGATGCTCTTCAGGCGCTCCGCGTACAGCGTGTCGTCGCACACTGACAAGATTTCGGCGAACAGCAGCGGCGAGCTGATGTCGAGATTGAAAGCAGTTTTGAGCAGGTCAGCGCGAGCGCGAAACACCGCATAAAGACCCGTCAGACGGTCTTTCGCATTTTGGTCGCCGACCATCATCGACACGAAATACGCGCGCGTAATGTGGTTGACTTCGACTTGCGTCAGTTCCGGGATAGCAGCGATGAAACCGGCGTTACGCATGCCGCACATGCCGAGGTGGTGAACCTGATGGCACAGGTTGCAAACAGTAAGTAAATTGCTGGGTTCGTTGTTAGCGTGGTTATCGTCGAAGTGGTGCACTTCCTGATACTTAGCCGCTTTGAACGTGCAGAAACGGCAGGTATATGCATCACGCCGAAGCACATTTTCACGAGTCGGTGCAAATGCCTGATCAGCGAGGTGCGCATGGTCATCGTCCTTGCGCCACATTTGGCGTTTCACACCCAGCAGCGGCTGAAAGTCCCAGCGACCAGCAAGTGCAAGCGACGCTGGCGGCGCAGCAACTTCGATGGTGGAACCCTGAGTGATATTGGAAGTCTGTTGCATCCTCGACCTTCTGGTAAAGAGCGCGGGGCATGCCGCCCCGCACGGTGACGCGGCTTGTTAGCCGGTGACGGTGTTTTTCATGATCCACATGATGCTGCCGACGCCTGCCATGGCTCCGCCGATGAACAGGCCGACGACTGCGCTCATTGGCTTCTCGCGCTCATCCTTCGAGGCTTTCCAAAGCTGATACAGCGAGAGCGCGACGACCACAAAGCCACCGAGGGCGCAAAGTTGGATCAGCAGGCTTGCGCCTTGCTGCGAGGCCGTATTGACGTTGTTCATGATGTCGCCGACCTTCTTGCCGTTCGACGTGTCCTTGGTCAGATCGACCTGATTTACTTGCGCGGATGCAGCGCCGGAGAAAATCAGCGAAGCCATGGCTACATTGATTTTCAGGGCAGTGTTGTTCATGGTGTTTTGTGCCGATTTGATGAAGCGTTTCATGGTCCTGCTCTCCTAGTCGTGGTTGTGTTACTGCGGTAGTTAAAAAGCTGCTTTACAAGCATTTGCCACGCCGTATGGCGTGAAAATTCCAATTACGTTGTAGCCAAACGTGCAGTTCAGAACGTCTGTTACCCATTTGAAGTTCCACGCACAGATGCCGCCGATCATCCAGCCAAAGGCTTGGCCCTTGGATGCTTGGGTTTTCTGGTGCGCGATGTCGTTGAGCGTTGTCCAGCCCTTGGTCATGGATATAAAGCCAACGATCTGCATGATCCCGAGGATGGTCGCCAGTGCTGCCATTCTCTGTTCGTCGAAAGTGGCGTTGTGGGCGGTGTAGCTGAGGAATCTCGAATTTGCGTAGTCGTCAGTCAAACTGCGGGACAGGATGCCAACCATTTCCAGTGTGCTCATCGCAATGAGGCAGGCACCAGTGAACATCTGCATCAGCCCACCGCTCACTGAAAAGCGATCTCTGCCTGAGATGTACTTCAGCGAATTAGGATTCGAGACGCCGTAGAACTCGATCATTGAACTGATCGTAAGGTAGATGCCCATCAGCATCGCCACGGCTTGCAGCATCATGATGATCGGTGTGATCTGCGAACCGACGTTCGCCAAGAGCGTCATCATATCGGGCATGGTTTCTCCTATGTCTGAGTGGGTCTACTCAGTCGGCTACCGACGACATGATGACCACGCCGTTGGCCGCATCGACTGAATGCACGCGTGGGCGGGCAATGGGCAGCGGGTCGCCAGCAGTCACGCTGTCTTCAGCTCCATCAGCACCCCGAACCCAAGCACGATTACCGACAACAGCAAGTGCCTTTACTTCCTGCGGTTGTGGCGACAGGCGGCGCGGCTCGCTCGTGCGCTTGGAGGCCTCAGCAGCTTTGCTGGAAGACTGCGCATGGCTGACACGTCGCGCAGCGCGCGGAGGCTTTGTATGGCCGCTTGATGGGCTTGTCTGTGCCGATTCGCGCTTGGCTTCCACTGCCGCCAGTCGCGACTGGATCGACGCCAATTGACTGTCAATAGATGCAAGGCGGCGCGGCATATCTTGCTGACTGGCTTCTGGATAGACTGCTTGTGTTCCCAGACCCTGTGTCGCTTGAGCAGTTGGATTGCTCTCTGCAGCAGGCGTAATGGTTTGCTGCGGCGATAAAGCTGCTTGTGTTGGAGCTTGAATTGCTTGCTGACCGAGAACCGCAGGATCGTTCGGTACAGTTTGAGCTTGAGCAGGAGCATAGGTCTTGGTCACGATGCTTGGTCCTGCTTTCGTCTGGCTCATTTTCATGAAGACCACTGCGCCAATCAGGATCACGACGAGGAAGCCCCCGAAAATTCCCAGCAGCTTGCCAAACGACATATTCTTCATAGCCATTTTTCTCTCTCTTACTTTGGAAGGGTCACATCGGTGAGGAATATGACTCCAAGCCCGCGACGGGCGTTGATCGTGTATGTAGCTGGCTGATCCACTACTTTGCGCATCTCGCCCGAAGCGTTCGCGCCGACTTCGCCAAGCGCATACATGGCAATGCGACGACCGCTCACTTCATCCTGTTGGCTCACGCTCTGTCCGTTTGGAAGGATGATTACTGACCCTTGCGGTTGTGCAGCAGCCTTGCCCAGCCCGCCGAGGATTGAAGCGGTGAACAGCGCGCCATAGCGCGAAAGCGTGTGGTTGTCGATGCTATCCGCCACGCCCTGACGCGCGTCTTCCTCACGTATAGCGACTGCATTGATGGTCATTGTTGGACGGTCATCTTGGGGTGCGAGTACGGTAAAGCGAACCCCGATATTGCGAGGGCGAATTTCCACTTTGCCGATGAGCTTCGAGCCATCGTATGGGCCACCACGCACTGTTGCGAAGACTTCTGCGCCGTCGTCGGTATTCGTTTCGCCATCGGTCTCCGCGAAGATGGTCTTGCCTGCCTTGAACGCGATCTTCGCGCCGGAGTTTGCGGCGACACCAGCTCCGGGTGCTGCAGCAGTCGCAGCAGTAGGAGCGGAAGAAGCAGCATTTGCAGCTTTTACTTGTGGCATATAGCTGACGCTGCTGTAGGTGCCGGTGTTGCGGATGCTGCCTTTACCCTCGCCCAGTAGTTCGTCAACTGATTTCAGGACTCCCCGGCGCACTTCGCCAACATAAGCATCGCGTTTGCCGGTGCGCTCAGTGATCGCAGCTTGACGACGCTGTTCTTCTGCTGGGTCCACTGCCTGCCCGGCCTGTCCTGCAGGGACCGTTACTTGGACAGTTTGGGCACCGTCAGGTGACGGTACAATCGGAGCAGATGCCTGTGTTTGGCCCGGCAGTTGGCTTGGTTGCGCCGTTCCGGTAGCACCACTTTGCTGAGTGCCTGCAGGCGCGATGTTCGGGTCGAACGCGGGTTGATATGATTGTCCGGCCGCAGCAGCAGCCTGTGCTTCTATGCTGGATTGACTTGCGCGCCGCTCTGCCTCTTTAGGGCTGATGGCGTCAACGGAAACTTCAGTAGTCGGTGCGCCCGGCACATCGACTTGTGTGGTTTTTTCTGGAAGCGGGTCTTTCGGTGACAAGCCGCGAACCGCGAACGCTGTGCCAACGAGGACCACGACACCGGCGGCAATGAGGCCGAGTTTGCCCGCGCCATGGCCGAACACCGTGTTGAAGTTAGCCTTCAACTCGTCCATGCTTTTGCCTTTGCCTGCACTGCGTTTCGCAGGCTCTTCGCGCACGGTCATCTCGGTGCCGCCCTCTGTTTCATAGCCGTTATTCGAAGGCAGCGGTGAGCTAGGATCGGGGTTTTGTTGGTCGGTCGTCATAATTATTCTTCGATGAAAACAGTAGCCGCGCGTCCATTTGTCAGCAGCGTTACGCTGTTGTGACGCGAGGCGAAGCGATAAACTGCTTTGCCAGATGTGCTGCGAGCAGCGGCCAGATAGGCCGGGTACTGCGCATCAGCGTTTGTGCGCAGATACAGGTTTTCTTGGTAGAGCCAAGCTTCAGTGTTCGCAAGCCCCGACACCTTCAGGCGGCGAGCGTCCTTCGGCGGCACGCCGTCAAGGAACGCACTCAGCAGAACGTCGATGGTCGGCATCGACGTGAAACTAACGGCATCGACAGCATCCGGATTGTGGCCCGATACTTTCGCGTCAACCCGAAGATCAACTTCCTGCTGGCCCGAGGTGAGGACAAAAATTACTGGGGTAGTCAAACCCTTCAGACGGATGGACACACTTCCGTAAGCCGATGGGCTCAGCGGATCGATTGTGAGTACATTTGTTGGCTCTTGCGCCGCAGTCCCACTGCCGCCCTGCCCTTCCCGCCCATCACTGAACAGTTGCCGGTTCATGACGACCTGCTGGATGTTCCATGGTTGACCAGTTACATCAGAAAAGACAACGCTGGTAAGTTGTCCCTGTGACAAACGAAGTACGGGCGGTGAGACGCCGGGATCGAGGTTAATCGGCAGTGTGCGGGTGATCGGTTTGGCTGGTGATGCGTACGGAGTGGCCTTCTGCCGTTCTTTGCGCAGAAAAAGCTGCTTTAAGCGCTGGTACTGTGCATCGGTCAACTGAGCATCTTCAATGTCGTCGATTGAATCGCTCACGATTTCAGCTTGCTTCGGCATCGGAACGATGAGTTCAACGGGTTGTGGCTTGGCCTGCTGGCCCAAGCCGCTCTTAGGCTGCGTTGGAGCTTGCGGGGCTGGTGCCTGTTGCGCTTGCTGGTTTGGTGGCAGAGGCGGCTGAGGGGCATTTTGAGCGATGCTGGCGGTGGCAATGCCAGCGAGCAGAAGGCCGAGGTAAGGATTAAAATTTGATGCCATGCTTTACTTTCGGCGATTGGCTGGACGCAAGGTCACAGAATCGACACCATGGCCGGATGGACGAAGCGCAGACGCCTGCTCTTGCATGATCCTGACTTCGGCAATGAAATCTTGGGTGCTGGTTGGCGCAGCGCCGCCACCCATGTAGAACTCGATAGCAACCGGGACCTGAACCGTCCAAAAACGGTGCTGACCCTCAGTTCCCTCAGATTCCAGTTGTGGAGCGTTGGTTGCGAAAGCTTTCATGATCAAGCGGCCTTTAACGACCCGCTCAATGTTGCCGCTGTCGTCTAGCGACTTCAGGAATGCCTTGCGGCCCCGGTCGTTGTACCACTTTGACGTTGAACGGTTGATGGCATCCCGGTAGTTCACGTAGTCGTAGCTGTAGCTGTCGATGACGGCGTTCTTCGCGAAGTCTTCCAAAATTGCCGGGCTGACTGGTGCCGAGCTGGTGGAAGTGACTTCGCAAATAGCCCTGTTGTCCTTGGTAGGGATATAGCGATACTTTGGAAACCACCAGAAAACGGCCCCAACACCCATCACAAGCGCGGTTGACAGTACGCCAGCCGTGGCCCAGACGCGCAGGTTCTGCCGTTTCAGGTAGATGTTGTCGTCTTGAAGACGAGTGTTTTCGCGCAGGGTTGCTGCGTGCGCCGAAGCGTCGCGGTCTGAAAGGACGGCTTGGATTCGATCAGCTTCGCGCGAATCGCGACCGCCCGCTTCAGGCGTGATCTCATTACTTGACATTGATAATTTCCCCGGTGGCCCCATCCAAAATGCAAGACAGGCTGGTGCCGTCGTTAAAGATGGCGTTCTCGAAATTTCCGCTATACAGGAACCAGCCCACGATCAGGATGACGAGGGTGAGCACTGTAAAGACATACATCTCCCCAGCAAAGGCGAGTGCCCGAAGAATCCAGTTGTAACGACGCAGGGCGCGGATATCTTCAATTTCCGCGCCCTGCCCCCACGAACTGCCATTTGATTCGACTGCCATTTTTTCGAGTTCGATGATGTAAATTTGTCTGGAATGTAGAAAAAGCGTAATAGCCAAATTTTGACAGCAGCAGTGCAGATGTGCAAGAGATTTGTTTCCATAGGACATCTGTCTTGTTTGCTAGAAATTTCGAGTGACATCGCGCGCGCAAAAAATGCCCATTTGCAACGCGAAAATTGCATGGGCGCACTTAATGCTTCGGGCGGGATATCACTGTGGTGCGAAGTCGGCTACAGGATGCTTCTAAGCCGTGATCAATACGCTTACAGTGTGTGAACAGATGGGTTAGAGAATGACATCAACGGGTCTGCCTGATGCCACTCATGGGGATACTATGAGGCTAATGTGGGATGCCAGTCAGCCGGTGGCAACATCAAAAGATATCTAGTGATGAACAAAAAATAAGATATTTGACGTTGCCAAAAACTATACTAAATCCGTCGAGAATCACGCTCTTGGACCCAGCTTTCGATCTCTGTAGACATTTCACGAGATAGCACTTGCGTTGGACGAATCGTGGAGCTGCGTGACACTTGCGCCACACTTTCTGGTGACGCGTGGAAGGTCACTCCCCTGTTGCCGCTTCGTTTGTATCCATAGTGCTCCCTGTGTGTTTCGTCCGAGCTGTGTCCAAAAAAGGCCGCGATCTCGCGCTTTTTGATCCCACTGGCTTTGAAGTCGGACACAACCTGATGGCGGGTGCTGTACACGGAAGGGATGTCGCGTGCCGCGAAGCCACTCGCTGTCAAGGCACGCCGAATCATGTTGTTCATCGGTCTGTAGAACAGGTTCGTGAGTTTCTTGGGCTCGATGTCCTTGGGGTGACGCTCGCGAAAGTCCATGACGATCTTCCAGAAGTGAACGAGAGTCTTCAACTCGGCCGACGTGATGCCTTTGAGAATCAGCTCACGTCGCTTTCCATTGCCGCGTCCATGAGTCGCCTTGGCATTTTCGACAACGAGCATGTACTCGAAGATCGGTTTGCCATGGGCATCTCTCACAAAGGTGCCATCCTCGTGGCGTTGTATGTACGATGCCAAGCATGCATCGAACCATTCGATAGGGCGCAGGCCAACTAGCAGATTGGCATCAGCGAAAGCTGAAGCACGTCCAGCATTTGGAGCCAGATGGCCGCGTTCCTTGGCGAACTTGGACAGTGCATCCTTGCACTCGGCGGGGAAGACCTTCAGCTTCTTTGCTGATGTCCGTGCCTCGCTGCGCAGCTTGTCATGGTTGATCTCCTTCAGCTCGGCGAACGCGCGACCGTAGTCGAGCGTATCGTCGCCGCTTGCGATCAGGGCTTGGGCTTGCTGAGCGATCCAATACATGATCGCGGACTTGTAAAGCCGGAACGTGGAGGCAGCGATTTCGTTGTACTCAACCATTTCGCGAAGCCGTGCTAACACCATTGCAGGTTTCAAAGTGTCATCAGCGCCGACGCGAATCTTCTTACTGATCTCACGCATCCTCGACGTGTATTCACGTTTTGTCCGATCTGATAGCCGGTCTTCCATCTGGGCGATGTACGCCATCAAGTCGCCGTTGGAATCAGAAGTCAATCTCGTTGTTTGCATCATTCCTATCCCTGCAGTCCCATGCCATGGTGTCTTCACGCTTCTACCGTGTATTCAGCCGGACGAGCCCGGCGCGCCAGAACGTGCTGGCAGTTGAGGTGACAGTTTTTCGCGTTGCTCGGAACGTGCCGACATGGGGGTAACAGTGTGTGTTGTTTGTGCCCTCAGTGGGTCAAGTTGATCGCAAAGTGCCCGTAGTTGGTTTCAGCCCCGTTAGTGCATCCAGTCGGCGACGTTACCGTCGCCTCTAGGGATCAGTTAGAGGACTTATGCGCACATGAAGGATAGCATGTAGAGACTATAGTGCACAGCAGTATCGCAGTTAGGGCGTTTCGTTGGTCGTGTTAGAGGATAGCGTCACAAAAAAGGTGTGTGCAATTTTGATATTACGATGTGCGCGAATTAGTCGGGCAAAGCCCGCCTAGCACTAACGGGGCGAGGTCACGCTGAAAACAACGGCCGGGAGAGTTCCCGGCTGGGTGTAAGGTGCGATCATCAGTTTTTTAAGGGGTGAGGGCATACGCAGAAACACTCAGACCGGCAATCACAGTGCTGGTTTGCCAACATGAGTTGGTAGAAATTACGCGGTGCAGCGCGCACCCGAGATCAGCAGGACTTCATCCAAGCCCATTTGTTGCCTAAAAACATCAAAGGCTGTGTTTTGAGCGGCAAGCCACGGAAATTCGACAAAACGGACGAACGGTGGGTACACGTGGTCAACAATCTGAGTCCAGAGTGCTTACAGAGCGTCATCACATAGATTACAATGTGTGAATAGTCGGGTCAAAGGTTGTAAAGAGTGTGTTGTTTTTACCGGCTCTTGAGTGAAAAGTGTGTGAAGAGTATGCCTATCAATGTGCAAACTATTTTTCCACAGCAAATTTCTCTATGTTATGATTGTGCGAACACGAGGCAGATCAATGTGTCTGCTCTAAGGCATAAGTGGGTGTGTTATCTGTGTTTCGTGTGACAGGGTAGAAAACTGCCATCATATTTTTCGTACAAGTTCAGGGATGTTTTACATGCTGATTAATAAGCGCTTCACCGCTGCTGCTGTTGTCGTGTTGCTGACTGGATGCGCAGCTACGCCTGCCGTCGTGGTGACGCCAGACTCGGAAGCCCATGCACGGCAGATCGTCGTGGAGAAGGTCGATGCAGCGGTTCAAGCGTTGCGCGAGCTGGCGGCGACGACCCAAGAGGGGCGCGAAATGGTTTTGCGCAAGCAAGCCGCACTAGATAGCGACGAAGTGGACATTGATTACGCTGGCAAGCCACAGCCTCTGCTGGAGTCGGTCGCGCATCGTTACGGATACAAGTACATCGAAACCGGCAAGCGGATTGAGTTGAGAACAATCAATCTGCGTGTTTCGCGTGCGCGCGTCATCGAAGTCTTACGCGATGTTGGGCTGCAGATAGATAGCGGCGCTGACGTGGTTCTGGACAAGGATGCCAAGGTAGTCCGCCTGATCTACAAGAAGGGTTAAGCCATGTTCTTTGATCCAGTGCCAATGTCTCTCGAACAGGTGCAGCGACTCGTCGATCGTCCAGCACACGTGCGCTCAGTCGATGCAACCCCAGAGGGAGCCGGTCGAGGGGTGAATGAGGCCCAGAAAGCACGCGCCAAAGCTGTTCATGACATCGCATTGAGCTTCGGCTTGAAGGCAGGATTGACGTGGCAGCTCAAGAACATAAATTCGGTAATTACCGCAATGTCTCGTGATCTGGATCAGGTGTACGACTTCGATGCGCTGATGATCAATCAGCGAGTGGTGCCACCGGTAATCACGGAGGCGCGTAATTTATACAACCAAGAGGGCGACTATTCCGTGCGCCTTTCGGGTGCCTTTTACAACATCGAAAGGCAGGCGCGGTTGACATCCGTGCCGCCAAATTGGCGTGAGTACATCAACTTTCCAAATGGCGCGGCTTCTGATCAGTCGGACATGCTAATCGTCAGGACCGACACTGAGCGAACAGTGTGGCAAGAAGCTGTTAAGAATGGGTGGGGTCAAGGGGTAGAGCAGGCGAACCTGATGTTGACTCAAGCAATGGATCGGCTCAACCGTGACTTCAGCGGAATGGGGCGTTTCCATCGCTTCGTGGTCGAAGGCAAGGTGTCGCTTCCAGCGATTGCCTCTGAGGACATCCCGGTTAGCCGTAATGGATCGACGATGGCGGTGGACGAGACGCTTTTGCGAATCACAACGCTTCCAGAGTTCAATAGCAAGATGAGCACATGGCAGGGCGTCGTGATATCCAACAGCAAGGCATCAGCGAACAAAGGGGCTGGGAAATGAATAACCAAGAGCACAGCGGATTGCCCCTGCTGACGTACAAAACGGACTTTCAGCAATCATTCCGTTTCAATCATCCGGATCAATTCAAAACGCTCATGCTGGAAACGCTTGCTCACGGTGCTAGTGATATCTTCGTCCAGCCAACTAAGCCAATCGTCACCAGTATTGATGGCCGTCTGTATGCGGTAATGACCCGTGAACTTGACGATTCAGAAGTCAAGTTGATTTTGAAGTGGGCTGCTGATCGAGAAACGGCCCAGTCAGACATTCTCGAAGGAAGGCCAGTAAATGGCCGCTACGAGTTATTCGATCCAACGAAGCGGATGGAGAGCGGAGCAAGGCTTCGCCACGCTTATCGAGTCAACGCCGTGCCTATTTACACGGAAGGTGCCACCTCCGCCCAGATCGTGCTTAGAGCAATCCCGACTGATCCTCCTACGCCGGAGCAAGTTGGTTTGAGCGATGAAATCCTCAGCTACATGACCCCGAGGGATGGAATCGTTTATGTCGCAGGTGCTACTGGCTCCGGTAAGACCACGACGCTCGCCGCTACCCTGCACTATATTCTGATTAATGACACTCCGATCAAAGGCAATATTGTTACCTACGAAGAGCCAATCGAATTCGATTTCTCACGTATTTTGAGTAGGCACTCCATCATCGTTCAGACTCAAATTCCGACCATGATGAAGACGTTTTACGAGGCTATCCGCGAGGCGATGCGCCGGGCTCCAAAGCTGATCATGCTTGGAGAGTTACGCGATGAAGAAACAATTCGCGCAGCGGTGGAAGCATCTCTGACCGGCCACACTGTATTCGCTACTGCACATGCTAATAGCGTGGCAGCGGTCATGCGTCGCTTAATCTCACGCTTTCCAGAGACAGAGCGAGCAACCGCAATTTTTGACATCGTTGAAACCACGCGATTCATCATGGCGCAACGGCTTGTTCCGAAAGTCGGCGGCGGACGAATCGCGGTACGCGAGTATCTTGCCTTCGATGAAAGCATCCGTGAGCGCCTTAGCGAACTGTCTGACATGGGTAAAGTGACGCGAGTTGTACAGCAGATTGTTGATGGGCGGGGCCATAGCTTCGCGAAGGAGGGTGAGCGTCTGCTTGCTGCTGGCTTGATCGACGAAGCAGTTGCACGCGAACTCAGAGAGTCCTGACGCCTGAAAATTGACGCCGCCGATAGGAAGCAAGGGTGGTGCCTGTTTCGGCTGTTTTAAGCAAAGTTCTCCACAAAACCTGTGGATAAATGTAGCAAGGGGGAAGTGTGGCAAAAGGACGGTATCACTGGAGTAATGCAGCGCACTCTGCACGTTTTTTCAAGATCAACGCGGTTGCTGCTGTACCGATTTTGATTTTGGTGCTGTTCCCGTCGATGACGTGGTTGTTTATCACGCTGGGCATCATCGGCTTCTTGATCTGGGTGGAAGTGATTAAGAAGATGTCCCTGCGGGCGTTTTTCAGGTCGGTCAACATCGTATTGACCGGTCGGGTTAAAGCGTCACTTAGTCTCATAAAAGAAATCAAACGATAAATCAAATATATGAAAGGTAAGGAAAAAATGAGCAAGATTGAGAAACCGGAATTCGTCGGCGTTGATGACGGCCACTACGCGATCAAAGTGGTGACGGATAGCGGCGCGATGTTCAGCGTACCGTCGCGCGCACGTTCAGGCAAACATCTGATCGAATGGCAAGGTGGCAGCAACACTGACGGCGCAATCTACGTCGCCGAAGAGGGTACAACCTTCACCGCGCATGCGCACCTGTCTGAATATGACGACACGCGTTTCCGGGAATATCCGCAATCTGCGCTGAACCGGGTGCTGGTCCACCATGCGCTGCGTAAAGCAGGTTTAGCAGGCAAGGCAGTCAGCATCGCGACCGGCCTGCCGGTTAACTACTATTACAGCGGCGGTGTCCCCAATACCAGCCTGATCGAAGGCAAGGTAGCAAACCTGAAGAAAGCTGTCATGTGCGAGACCGGCGATTGTGCTCGTATCGTTGAAAACATGGTTGCGACCGAAGCTATTGCTGCCTACTTCGACCAGTTCATCGCAATGGATGGTACGCCGACCCCGCTTTACTCCGAAATCGAGCATTCGCACGTTGGGGTAATTGACGTGGGCGGCAAAACCACGGACTGCGCTGTTATCTTGCCGGGCGGCGCGCACGTGGACACCCAACGCTCAGGCTCTAGCGACGTGGGCGTGCTCAAGCTGCACGATCAGATCGAGGCAACCCTTCGTACCAAGTTCGGTTTTGATATGGTTCCACCGCGCGTCATCGAGGCCGCAATCGCTACTGGCCGTATCAAGGTATACGGCGCAGAAGAAGACGTGTCGGGCATTGTTCGCGAAGCCAAAGAAATTCTGGCTGAATCGATCATGAATATCGTGCGTGCGAAGATCGGGACCGGCAAGGATTTGGACTGGGTGCTGTTTGTTGGCGGCGGTTCTATCGTCATGCGCGACCAGCTCGCCAAACATTTCCCGCACTCGCGCTTCCCAGAACATCCGGAATTCGCCAACGCTCGCGGCATGTTCAAGATTGCCAAGTATATCTTCGGCCAGAAGGGATAAGCCATGCGACAGAAGCGGTATCCGCTGCTTCTCGATTCGAGCTACCCGCCTGAACAGCGGGTAATCGAAGCGATCTCACTTGTGCCTAAAGGGGATCAGACGGCTTTCATGCGCGCGCTGATCCTCCTTGGGCATCAAGACCTTGAATTGTCGAAAGGAATGGCGGCAAAGCCTGCCGCGATCCTGAATGAAAGGCCTGACAATGGCGATTGAACGTCTTGAAGTGCGCTTCAGTCCAAGCAATGCGGATGAGCAGGCAATCATCGCAGCGCTGGAAGAACAGAGCGAATACGGCGCTAAAGGACGCTTCCTGAAGGCTCGCCTGATTCGGGGATACGTGCGGATGATGCGTGAGATTGAAAGCATCAAAAGTGAAAGTGATCCGCTTGCAGCTTTAGAGCGGGTGGCCGAATCCATGGATTCAGGGACGTATTACGCGCTGCGCTCTTTGCTGTACCCGGCTGATGCCCCGTCAGCCCCAAGCGTCGCGGCCGTCCCCGCAGAGATCACCACACCGTCCACGCAGGCCGCTGCCGCCTTGGTGCCGGAAATGCCACATAGCGCGGCAAGCGCACCAGCGCAGGCGTTGGATAGCGTGGCTGCTGTGGCGATTGCTCCCGAAGCCGAGAAGGCTGCTGACGCTGAACCTGTGCTGTCTCTGGCGATGACTCGTGCGAGCAGCAACGATGCCCCTACGGTACGGGCCGAAATCCTCCCTGCAGCTTTCGAACCTGTTGATGTAGTGCCCGAGCTGGTTCCTGTTCAGCCTGACACTATTCCGGATGCCACAATTGAGGCCGCTGCCGCTGCGCCGGTTATGGCGGATGACGGGGCAATCGAACCTGAGCCTGCCGCGCCTGCCGCATCTCCTGCGATTAACTGGGGCCGATTCGCCGGTATTGCAGGTTCGAGGGGGAGCGACTGATGGCAAAACAAGGGCAGGGAGAAGGACGTACTGTCACGTTCGATGATCCCATCTTTATTGGCGTCATGTGTCTCGCGCTCTACCTTACTGGCTGGGCGATTTGGTATTTTTGGCACACGCCAATTTCGACTATCTATGGATATTGGCGTTACGTCCAGTTTTATATCCCGCACCTTTTGGGCGAGCTGGCGAACATTCCCGGCTTTTCGCACGTTCATTCGTGGATTTCAGGACTTTGCGCTCCAAACAACGGCATCGGATTTTGCACCCGAGATTTTGGTACTGTCACGTGGCCCGAGATTAGCGACAGCTCGATCTACGTGAATGCTTTTTTATTGCTGTGTCTGATCACATACTGCGTCCGGCTCTTTGTTCACACTAATAAAACCCATCCAAAGCTGAAGTTCACGCGCAGCCATAACATCAAGAGCTTTGTAGCAGAGCAAATGGCAGCAACGGACAAAGACGACAAGCTGCTTTATCCGCATCTGCGAATGTTCTCAGCCATTAATTTGATCGATGCATCACTGGATCATCCGGTTTTCGGAATGTCACAGACATCACGCCAATTCGTATCGATAAATCGGCTGATCTCAGATTGGCGCGACGAAGGATCAGGGATTTGGGCACCAACGCTGGATCGTGAAAAGACGGCCGTGATACTGCGCGAGCAACTCGGCAAGCATTGGACATCATCAGTGAACCTGTCGCCGGGCGAGACACTGATTATCGCAATTGCTATGCCGCGTGTTGCGGCCACTGACCCATCACTTGACGATAAGACATTCGAAAAAGCGATGCAGGATAGCAGAGACATGATCGCTTACTGTTGGAGCAAGTTCATTCCCTTGGCTGCAACCGAGAAAGCTGAAAATCCGGATGCATGGCTAAAGCCAGAGATCGATCTTGCGCTACCGCGCGAGGTCATCAAGCGGTACATCGGGACAAAGGCCGTGCAGAGCATCATTGAAAGGCACGCTTTTAACCGTACGGTGCTGTTTGCGCTCGTCATGCAGGCGCGGCGGCTTGGCGTTCTGCAGCCCGCTGAGATGCGGTGGCTGCGTTTTTACGACCGCGCGCTCTGGTACGTCGTGCAGACAATTGGGCGGCAGGCACCGTTTGCAGAAGCGGCAGGAGTGCTGTCGCACTACCTGTACGAAGCGAAGTGTGGGACCGGCCTTGTGGAGCCCCAGCTTGATAAGGCAGTGACGGGGGTAGATGCCGCAATCAACAACTACAAATTCACTGAGGACGATAAGAAGAAGTACGAGTCGCAAGCCCCGGCTTCGGAAGCTCAGCCAAAAAAGGACTGAGGGCAACACTTTTTCTACTGGGAAACAGGATGTTTTGTTAGAATATCTTCGCGGCACATTTCCGACAAACTGTAAGAAATCATGAAACGAAAAATTGCACTCTCGTTAGCCTGCCTACTGTCGCTTCCTGTCTTCGCACAAGCAGGGAAGGGCGGCATGCCTTTGCAACTGCGTGATCAGGGCGCGGCAGTGCAACCGCTCGAATCGATGAATCCCCGTGCTGTCATGGAAAAGTACGGGAAAGTAGTTGATCAGCGTGTGATCGGCGCAGGTGGTCTAACTGCTTGGACTCTCGAAAAAAACGGACGCCGTGTTGTGCTCTATACCACGCCTGATGTGGGAGTCATCATTTCCGGCGTGGTATGGGATGCAGCAACCGGCCAGAACTTGAGCGATCAATTTGTTGTAAGACCGGCAGGTCTGCCTGCAGGTGCGGCAACTACGGTTCCATCCCTACAACCGGTCGCCCAGCCCGACCGTGGCGCACTGGTGGGCGCATATAGTGGCGCGGTTCCTGAGTCCATCAAAGCAATTGACTCGCTTGCCGGTATCAAAGAAGGCAAGGGCAGCGCAGCAGATACCCTTTACGTCATCTTTGACCCGCGCTGCGGCTACTGCCGCGCGGCGTATCAACAAACGCGCGCTTACGTAAAGCGCGGCTTCTCAATTAAATGGATTCCAGCGATGGCACTAGGCAATCAAGCCCAAGGCGTCCCACTGGGTGCAACCGTATTGCAAGCCAAGCCGGGCCAGCAAGCCGAAATGCTGCGCAGAGTGCTCGGCAATAAAGAAGAGATCGCAACGGAACCTACCAAGGCCTCTCAGGAGGCACTCGCGCGCAACCTCGAATTCTTCTTTGCTGCATTCCAAAACAACCGCGTCGAGCAAGCAGGAGTCCCAGCGGCATTCTTTCTTGATAAGCGCACTGGAAAGCCACGCATGATGACCGGCGTATCTGAATTGCCTGTGATCGAGGCCATTTTTGGCAAACTTTAATCAACAAGGAATAGGAATGCTGGAACAGTTCAAGCCTGACATGCGCATCGTCGCAGTGGATGGCGAGCAAGCATTGGTGACTTTCGACTCTGGAGCGGCTTACGATCTTCGCCGTAGTCCAGTGGCACTGCGCATCCCCAGAAACTTTGCATCGCTGAAATTGGAAGTGGTAGAAGTCGTTGAGGTCCCTGATGGGAAATTCGACTCTAAACGCGTGTATCGGGGTGCCATTAAACTTCATGTTAAATGCGCAGCCGACACCCAGATTTATGATCTGGCCGATTTCGATCTGCTCATTGCTGCAGTAGGCAAACCGAGGCGTGGCCTTCCTCCATCCGACTTCCCGCCCGCGTCGGCTGTGACGGTCGTCATTCGCCAAGGTGCTGCTGACGCGCTGTCTCGCGCTCTGGAGGCGTTTTCGGCTAAAGAGGGTGAGGTCGCGGTGCTTCAGCGCTTACCGGTCGGCGCGTATTCCGCACCGACACAGGTTGTCGCGGCAGGGCCCAGTGCGTCGATGTCAATGCCGAGCTTCGTGCGATCCGCGATTGGCAATCGCAATGCCGCCAACGACACGCCTGCCGATGGTAAGAATTTTCGCAAGCAGATGCTTGCAGCAGCAGTATTAACCCCACTGATTGTTGTGGGTTTCATGTGGGCATTAAGCAACAATAAGCCTGCTGATCCTATTCACGATGCTGTAGCGCAGGCTATGGTGCAGAATCCAGCCGCAGCGCAGGCGCAGGTTGAGCTAACTAAAGCGACGCTGAAAGAAATGGGTCTCGATCCGGGCGCTGCTGGTGACACTGGTTGTCTCGCTGCACAATGACCTTGCCATCGCTTCCGGAGCTGAATCTCGACTTCTGCTTGATCTCTTTAGCAGAACAGATAGAGTGGCGAGATGCGCTTAGCCACTCTATCCTGAAGCAGATGGATTTGCCGGGTTGGAAGCGTGAAGAGCAGGTGGCTCCAATGAATTACACGATTGCTTGTCTTGCAAATAGTGGCTTGACCAATCCGGAAACAATCTCACAAATATTAAATACAAAGAGGAACTTGGATGCGTCCAGTCGATGAAATTTCCGATCCCGCAAAGCTCTTGAAGTTCGCACAGGAAAAGCGCCTACTTCAATTCTCTGACGGTGCTACGCTGGCCGATACTACTTCGCTGCTATATAAGATTGCCTTGCTCGCAGATAAGAACCTGCCGATCAAGGCTTTTCTCGATTTAGTCCGGCAAATCCAGAAAGGCGAGGGGCGTCGCACCTGCTTCGAAGACGAGTTTGTATTGGCTGTGTCTTACCTCGATCTTGAGATCAGTAAGCTCGGGGCGATCACTTATCTAAAAGGTGAATCGCCAGATTATAAAGAAACCAAGCGTAATCGTAGTTTACTCGACACGCGGGACGAAAGCGTTTTAAAGAGCCTCAGCTCGGGATTAACTCGCCCGAATGAGGATCGCGGCAGCGTTGAAATGGGGATGATTGAATCCGCCCATAAACGCATGGCAAAGTTGATTGATCTCCAAAACGCGATGATGGACGTGATCAAGCGGCTTGAAGAAGGTGCAACCAAGCTGGATATTCTACGTGAAGTCAAAGTCGGAATCCTTAAAGAAAAGGTGACGCTGACTGATTACGACACGATTACGCGAATGGCTCGCCGCGAAGGACGGCTGAAATTCCGCAATCGTCAAAAGGACCCGGAGAACAGCTATGAGCTTAATGTCCAGAATCATGAGCGGATTAAAAGTGTTGCTGATCGGCTTGGTATGACTCCACGCCGTGCGCTCAATAAAGTTATCGACGATTTCTTTACAATCTCGGAAAAGCAACAGCAGTTCGGTGGGACATTCGGCGGCAAAGCAAGCAAAGGCGTCAAGAAAGGTTCGTGATGGCAGGTGGTCGAAAACAGGACGATGAAGGCCCGCAGATAAGCCCAGAAGAGCAGGCACGTATTGCCAAGGCCGCGAAACAAGTTGCGGCTTACGCTAACTTTTTGAGATGGGCTGCGAACTTCCGGAAAGACGAAATCACACGTCATCCGAAAACCGACAAAGTGATGATGCTATCTCCAATGCTATCAGGTCGTTTTTCCTACTGCATTGAAGGCGATACAATTTATCTCGGGGCACAACCATTCGAAGCTGCATGGCTATCTGCAATGCCAATTGCAAAGGCTTATGTTTCGGATCGACTTTACCTCTCAGTAGAGGGGGTCGGATGCATGGATAGCAAATTGCCACCACTTGGTATAGGCGTCTTCATGGACGACCAGCGGAAACGTGCGCACATCGCTAGTGCAAAGTGGTTACAAGTCATTCGCGTTCAAGTTCGCGATGGCGTTGTTTGTGCAGTCGAAAACCAGCTCGGCCAGCGTATTGAGATCACACGGCAAGATATTGTCTTGGGATTGAAAGATGCTGCGAAAGCGAAACTTGAACAACAAGATATGTCACGGTACTTTTAATATGTATAGCTTCTGCCGTAGTTTACGTGTTGCTGCTGTTGGGATTTTTGTGTGTTTTTCTGCTGCTTGCGCGACACCGGTTTACACCTTGCCGGTGCGTACCGCGAGTATCGTGGACGTGCACCCAACACAGCGTGTCATCGCGGCACCAAATGCGGGAGGCGCGCTAATCGGCGCGCTTCTTGGTGGAGTCGCTGGAAATCAAGTGGGCAAAGGCCGAGGCAAGAAAGTTGCTACCTTGCTAGGCGCGGTTGCGGGGGCGGCTGCAGGTGCAGGTGTCAATGCTCAGCGTAATACTGTTCCAGCATCCTACTTATTGATGCGCGATGACCAATCTGGTGAGTTCTTTAACGTCACGCTCGATGGAGTATGGCAGACCGGTATGAAGGTCCGGTATTCCAACCGCGATGGCGGGTTCGTTTTGCGATGACCTCATGGCGTGCCTGAGTGGGGTCCCAGATAGGCGATCCTACCGGCCAACTCTTCCGCTTGGTTCTGCGCGAGTAGCACGCTGCATAGGCGAAAAAAAAGGGGCTCAGGCCCCTTTTCTTATGGTGTCAGGTCTTCTTCCATCCACGGGTCTTTCTCACCGATGGACTGCTCACTCAGCTTGCGGCCGGGGCCTTCACCTGCAGCCCACTGCTGATCGAGGCCGATCCCTTTTTCTGCGTTGTCGATAGCATGTTCGCGCATCAGGATCGTATCTTCGATGCTGGAGACGAGCTGCGCAGTTGGTTCGCGGTACTCCGACATCAGAGACCGCGAGACTTCGGGCGGCATGGCACTGATCGCAGCGCGTACTTCGCGGCCATGATCGGCCAGCACGGGTTGTTTCCCCAAAATCACCTCAACATCTTGGGATGGGAGGACAGATGAGAGCATTCCTTGAAACTGCGCAGCGTGAGGCATAAAGAATCCTTAGAAACTTGGGTCGTGGTCGTCGGTACGGCTTGGCGAGGCAGGCTGATATGCCGAGAGACGTTCGGTCATCATCTGGTCCAGATACGAGCGCTGGGCCGCGTCCAATGCGCTGTCGATGTAAGCGGCATCGCTGCTCGCCTCCATGGTTTGTGCTTTTAGCATGTGCAAGAACCCACGCCGTTCTGTGGTGGAGCCCGGCATTTCATCAATCGCTTGAATAGCTTTCTGGAAACTCTCTTGCAGAACATGCTGGGCAGTAGGATCGCCTGCAGAAGCACTCTGACTGTGCTCAAGCGTCGCCATAACAGCCAAACTCAGACTGTTGAGTGTGTGCAACTCTTGTTGCCTTGTATGCATGACACGATCAGTCGCAAGCGTGTGCGGCGGCGTGCTACGGAACCACGACGCCTCCTGATCGGCCAAACGTTCAATGGATGAACGTAGGCTTCCGCTGTCTCCGGCCGGGCGCAAAGCGGCCTCAGCCACGTTTGCAAAGGTGATATTCGTGCCCGGCGAGTTCTGTATTGCCATGTCACGCATGATGGCTGCGCCAATTACAAAACGGCTGGCTTCTCGGATCGAGAGCATTTCCATACAACTTTCAGTTAGGGTGAGGGCGCAGCATCTTCGGTAACAACAAGCCGCTTTTCAAGAAGCTGTTTAGCATCGGCCGCAACACGTGCGCCACCGGGCAGCATCCGCACGGCAATAGCCGAGCTGATGTCTAGCAGAACTGTATCTGAAGTAAGCGGATTTTCGACGAAGTGACGGAGGGCACCCGGCGTTTTCGACGTTTGAGCGTACATTGCGTCCAGTTGTTCCGTATCTTTGCAGACAGGGACGAGGTAAGGAGCAAGATCGCTGTGGAAGTTATCGAAAAGAGCATTATATACCGCCTGTTTTTCAGTCTCACGACTTTCGTCGATGATTCGCATGCTTGGCGCAAATTGAGCTGCTAAAGCTACTTGCACCTGCCTATCAGGATGATGCGCCAATTGCGTAAGTACATCCAGCATTGTGTTCGGATTGTGCGCCAACCCGATCATTGTTGTTTTCTGGCGATAGCAGTGTGCCAGTAGGAAATCCTGAACTTCCGCAGCCACGCCCGGCTGGTGCGCCGCTGCCGAAGTAACCGTCTCGCTGAATTTTCCCAGTTCCAATAGCTCAAGCTGCTTGGCGAGTGGGATGCGCATATCGGCCGCGTACCGGAGTTGCAGAGCTGCGCGCTGATTTTGATCGCTCATGTCAGCAAGCTTGCGCTCGATGGAAGCATCCAGCTTGTCCCATGCGCTGTGGAAAGCGTTGTCGATCTCAGAAGCAACATTGGCAACGTTCGAGAAAGCGGCACGGATGACAATACCAACCCGCAGGGGTTTGTTGCTTTCTTGCAACCTGCCAGCTAAAAAGTCACTGGCTTTGGTGAATAATACTTGGCCCATGGCAACTCCGATTAGGTTTCGAGCAGTGTCAGGCCCAGCGCTCGCAGCACAGTGCTGCGTTCTGCTGGAAGGTAGATGACTGCTTGAGCACCATCGTCGAACTGGTAATGCACCATGTCGTTATCAGAAGCCCTCATGTGCATGAGCAACGCGTTGCCCATGGCTGCGAGTGCAGCTTGTGTAAGAACGCTATCTTTGATCAGGGGATCAGGGTCGAGCGATGCGTTTTTGAGCCCCAGTTTTGGCACATAGATTGCTTCCAGCGAAGCGCCGGGGAACAGGTCCGGCACCATGATGCACGCTTCGCATTTGCCTGCTGATGCATACAGCGACGCCAATGACTGGGTGATCTCGCCTTTAGAGGCTGTTACTGGGATGCTTAAATCGTGATGTTCAAGTACCCATTGAGCTACAGATTCAAAATTTGTGTGTGGCATGTTTTTTACATTCAGCAATATTGTCGTGTAGAATTATGTACTGTTTATATCCCAACTTGCAGTGAATAACAAGGGGTTTTCGGGCTCCCGCAGGCCTACTGCAAAGCCGAAATCAAAAGGGTCGTTCTGATGCCAATGCCGTTTTCACCATGCGATCCGTCGCAGCCAACTTGCAACGACGCAACTGTTGCTCTTCTCCAACATATCTTCGGGCCGATCATCGGAACGCTTGTTACCGGTGCGGACCCGAACACAGTTTCAGCCAGTTCAAGCGTCCTTGCCGCTATGATCGGGCACTTCAATTCAGGGGTGCTTGTGGTTGCTTCGCTCATCATCAGCTATGTTGCTGCGATGGGCACAGTCAATACAGCGAATGATGGCGAAGCTATGGGGAAGGCGTGGTCGTCAGTCTGGACGCCACTTCGTATTGTGGGTGGTGGAGCGGTTTTGCTGCCCTCTGCCAGTGGCTATTCCTTCATCCAGATGTTCGTGTTGACGCTCTCACTGTGGAGCATTGGATTCGCCAACGGTGCATACAAACTTGGGATGACGATGGGGGTGCTCAAGCCTGATGGAATCGTGGCGAGTTCGTACCAGCCCGGCACCTACTTTGGTATGCGCGATTTTGCCAAGCAGTATCTTGCAAGCGCATATTGCGCTCGCTCTGCCAATGCGGTTTATAGCAATCCAGACCAAGCGGATCAGACGCCAATGTTGAAGCCGGATTCCGCAAGGCCAGATCGCAAGATCGTGACCGGAACCCGCACCGATTACACCTATTACATCAAGGATCGCAACCCAATATCGAACCTCGCAGGTGGAGAGCCTGTGTGCGGGACGATCACTTTGACATCGTACGGTGTGGCCGGGAAATATGCGGATGACTCTGGTAGCCAAGCCGCTTTAGACTCGCTGCGGGCGAGTCTTTCTACTGCAAAGCTGACTGCCACGATGGCAATGATGAAAGATATCGATGGCTGGGTAGCCACCATGCCTTCGGATATGGGTAAAAGCGGCTGGGATAGCGTGCAGTCGGCAAAGCTCAATGAAATCGTTAAAAGGCACGAAGACCAGATTGCTGCGCAGATCGCCACCGCCATGCAAGGTGGCGGCGGCGCAGCGAATGCATTAAAGCAGGGCTCTTCGGCATTCATGGATTCGATGGTGCGCGAGGGCTGGGCCATGTCGGCTAGTTGGTATCAGCGCGTCGGGATGCTGCGCTCGAAGCTCACAGCAGTTACAGCCGAATCTGTGGGCAGCGTGACGCAACCATCGATGTCTGGACTTCCATCCGATGCCCGCTCTGTCACGCTCACGAGCAGTGTCGGGACTGTCGTGGAAACGATTGTCAAGAAATCCGAACAGGCGGGCAACGGGTATGAGGGCTCCAGTACACCCCGTCCAGAAGATTTGAGCAGCCTTCTTCCTGCGAGTGCTGAAAGCGACATCAATGTCGGAGCGCTGTCCAATGACGTTGGCACGAAGATTACACTGCTCGTGAATGGCGTGATGCAGGGGGCAACCAACACCGTTATCGGTAGTGGGACCGATGTCGATGCAATCTCGCGCATGAAGCTAACTGGAGACCTGCTGGCATCGTACCGGGCCATCCTGCTCACTGCTAAATTTGGTATTAACACGGCCATGACGGCTGCTCGTGTTGTTGTCAGCGGGGTTGGCGGCGTTCAGGTGCTTGGCACCAAAGTGGACGGTAGTGGAGCCATGTCTAATGTATGGGATTGGCTGCAGGCCGAGATCACTCCTGTGTTGGCCGAGCTTGCCTACTATCTGGGCCTACTCGGATTCTACTTCTCGGTCTTCCTCCCCAGCTTGCCTTACATGATCTTCACGATCACGGTAGTTGGCTGGGTTCTGGGAGTCATCCAGACCGTTATCGCCGCTCCGCTCTGGGCGACAATGCACATGCGCCCATCCCAGACATTCATCGGCTCTGACGCGCAAGGCTACCTGCTGCTGCTGGCCTTGTTCGTCCGTCCTACGTTGGCCGTGATTGGTCTATTCGCGGCTATGCTGACTGCTGATCCTATTGTGGATTTCATCACAAAGGCATTTTTCTCCATGCGTGGGGACGTTGTGGCTTCCACAGGATTCATCGGTGCAATCAGCCAGTTCTTCACGTTTTTCTGGTGGTTTGCCGCGTTCGGTATGTTGCTGCTGCCAGTGCTGTACATGATCTACGGTCTGCCTCAAGTGCTGCCTGACCACGTACTCAAGTGGATCAATGCAGGGGTACACGATCTGGGGGCGACTGGTGCGTCCGCTCATATGCAAAATCAAGGCACGCCGTCTGCATCGAAGGCAGGTTCGCAGGCCCTTCAGCAGCTTGGTGGTAGTGGCGGGCCCGGTGGTGGTCGTAATGGCCCGAACGCGCCCGGTAGTGCAGGCCTGCTGCGTGCAAACAGCAATGGCAGCGGCGCGCGGAGCGAGCCGATCAATGCAGGCCAACAAGGGATCATTCCTGCATCCCCTGATGGCGGAATGAAAGGCAGCAGCGGCGGTAGCATTGGCGGCGGCGGCGGCAACTCACGTGGCGCACCACTGGCAGGAGGACAGGGCAGCGTTGGAGCAGGTACTGGGACATCCTCCGCATCGAATCGTGGGCTGGGCAACAGGCTTAGCGACGGCCTTGGGGTTGCCATTGGTCGCTCGGTAACGGACTCAGCGATGGCGGTAAAAGATGCGGCTGCAGGAGGCCGCTCCGGGTTTGCTGGGCGTGCTGCCACCAACATGAAGGACGCCATGGTGTCTGCAGGTAAAGAAGGTGCCGCTGCGTTCCAAAGTGGTGCTGATAGCAGGATCGGCGCGTTCAAATCGGAAATGGCATTGCGTGGTGCTCTGCAGGGCGGGCCACAAGATTCAGGCGAAGCTAAAGCATCTCCAAATGCGATCAGTGCAGCTCCCGGTTCGACCAGCAGTGGTGGCAGCTCGACGGCGACTGGAGCTGCTGCAGCGACTATGACGGGCGGACAAGCAGCCATGGCGGCTGGTGCCTCGATGGCCGGGTCTGGTGGCGGACGTGAGGCCATGCCGGGACAACCACGCGGTGAATCTGCAGCTCAATCAAATGCGAGCGCGCAGGCGTCTTCTTCCCCCCGCTCGGCGTCTGAGCAGATTCTCAGCTCGACGCAATCACCGGCTCCATCATCTCAAGCAGATGACAGTTTGCCTCCGATAGCAGACGTATGAAAAAAGCCCGCTAATTAGCGGGCTTTTTTTTCGGCACCAAGCCGCGTCACATTGACGGAGAGTGCTCTTCTGATTCCGGCTGCTGAGACGCGATGTTCTTTGCAATGTGTTGCGGGCCGTTCAGTTCCACTTTACGCAGCATGTCAGCCATGAATTTAGCGACCTTCGGCATCGTCTTCGCCAGCGTCTCATCGCGGTCGAGCGGGGTACGCAACAAACCCTTGTTCAAGGCACCTTCGATATTCTCGGCATAGCGCTTCGAAAACAGCGTGCGCACGTGCTCCGCCTGCGCTCCGCCTTCGGCCGTCATGTCCTCCATCACGCACCTCACGGAATTCATGAATACCGCACACCGGTTGTACTGCCACAGATGCTCGCTATATTCCTTGGTCCGCGCCTTGAGCTTGGCGTCGAGTTGCGACACTTCCGTGCGCAGCCGTTCGTTTGCGTCACGTAGAGCATCGACGACTTGGCGGAGTTCGGTGTTGGTTCCCTTCAGGCTCGCATTTTCCTGTTCGATCTGGTCAAGCTTGGTAGTCAACAGCTCGATCAGCCGTTGCTGCTCTTCCAGCCGTTGAGACAGAGCTTCTTTGTCTGCAATGTGCTGACGAGTGAATTCCATCTGCTTGACCATCTCAGCGTTTGCGCGCTCGATGGCTGCATTCCAGCCTATGTCATGGCCTTCCAGATAACCGATGTTGTAGCCGTCTTGTTGCCCCTCAGAGAACCCTGCGTTATGGCCTTCACGTAGGCCTTGCATTTTCCCCTCATTCTGGCCGTGCTGGAAACCGGCCGTACGGGCAGAAGCGTTAGGGTCAAAGTAGTCAGTCATGATGATTCTCCGGGATTGCCAGTATTCAATAACGAGTCTAGGATTGCGTCAACATTGTGTCAACAAGTATGTCAACTATTCGCATAGCCGGAAGGTTTGTGTGAAGACTGTGTTGCTTTTTTCACCGCATCCGATGCGAGAGTGCAGGGTAGGTTGAAGTGGTGCATGCGCTCAAGCGCAATTGATACCCAGTCGCCGAATCGATCATCGCATGTCACCGACTTGAGCGCGAGGATTGGCACACAGTGCTCAGGGTTGCCATCAACATAAAACGCTGCAAACCATTCAGGGATAAGGTGCTGGACACCATCACGAACCTCGATTGAAAACGGCATTGCCAGTATTCCCGGCATGTTCTTCACCGTTTGGCTTCGAAGCCCTTCAGATAGCCAGAACGCGATCAACTCCAACTGCATCTGAGGAATCGAAATCAGTGCTATGACCCGTTCAGCTTTTTGATCGACCAAAATCGATGGCGCAAGATCAGCGATAACCTCATCGCGCGGCAAAACCGAAATAGTGCTGGAACTGAGAAAATGGTCTAGCAGGGTATACATCTCGAAGGCGCTCGGAATGTCCTGCCTGATATGAGGATTGCTTTGGGCCATGACAGCAACAAAACCACCCCCTTCTTCGGTCAGGACATCGCCTCCGATAGCGGCTTTAATGAGAGATTGCAGCCAATGTTGGCTGTCAGAAACGGAGTTCATATTTACGTGTAGGTAGTCTTGTTGCGGGAATGCAGATCATGAACATCATTCGCACAGCCAGCACGCCACCGCGCAATTGCACAGTCGTTCAGCTCGTGCAAGGCATCAAGCAGCTTGGAAGTCGGCTGTACAGCCTGAACTGCGAGCCCGTTTTCCGGGTCAGCCATATATGCAACAACTTCATCCATTCTGGATCGAAGCGTATCTGCAAGGGTCGGTCGTGACGGGAAGCTGTTGATCATGTCGAATACACGCGAGGGGCTGGCGGGCATAACGGCGCAGAAATCAGCCGCCCTACATGCGGTACTCACCCATTCTACGTGCACCGGCTCAGCGGCGGCTTCATGTTTGATCAGGTCGTGCAACAGGTCAACGGCATAACGCATACGGCCGAGACGCTTGTCTTTTAGCCATTCCCAATCTTGCGCAGCTACCGCGCTTTGCGCGGCATGGAATGCTGCCATGTCAATTGACAGGCCACTTGCCTGCAACTGCGATGCAAGCTGCTCTGCGGTCAATGGCTCTAAACGCTCGCGGCCTGCAGCATCAAACCACCGTTTAAATTCGGGCGAGCCAGCGCGGATGCTTTCACGCGCCGGGCGAACGGCAAATAGCGACAAGGCGTCGTAGCGTGCAATGTCGGCTGGACTTGCGAGCGGCTCGCGTCCTGTCGCCCCCAGCATAATAGTGGTCAGACGACGGTCGAAATCCCAATCTACGCAAGCACTGTATGCCTCATGTGCATCCATGACTGCGAGGGCATGATCCGCGCCCTGCGCAATCCCGTCTGCGAGCTGTAGTGAGTCCGGAAGTCTGCGATGCGGACGCAAGTAATGGTGCTCAAACAACGTACGCAGATGCGGCATCGCGTTGCCTATTGGCAACAGTGAGCATTCATTGTGTCCAAGATCAGGACGCGTCGAGATAGCTATACCTACTGCTCCGGCCTCAATTACATATGGCTCAAAGTAGATGCGTCCAAAAACTGCATGATCCACAACGTAGTAAAAAGGTTGTTCATCGTACTTTTGGCGCTCTTTCCAAAGCAGCTTGCCGAGCTTTTTTCCCACAGCATCGCTCAGTGCGACAGCCTCTTCATCCATGCTTTCAAGCCGAAGCTTCAGCAGCGAAGAACCTGCATCGGTGATACCAATTTCTTCAATACAGAGAAATCCATGATCCCTAACAGCACGTGCTCTGTACGCCGGAAAATTGGGCTCGATCCAAGCAGCAACGATCCTCCCATCATGGGCACGGTGCTGTCCTAGACCGACTCGCATCATCACAACTCCTTCATCAAACTGACATGGCAAAAATCATTTTTCTAACATAGGATACCACGGCAGTGATAAAATTTCCTTTCATTATTGAAACTTGGTATTTTTACAAACAAAAAAAACGGCACCACGTGGGTGCCGAAAAAATATGAAAGGTGGAAGCGGTCATGGACCGCCGCCCTGATTGTATTACATACCCCGGCAAGGAGGGATCATGGATCACCATTCTCAGAAAATTGTTGCTCACGGACATCGCGTTCCTGCATGCGCAGTCCTTTTTACAATGGCTGTGCAATGAGCGGCACGCAAATCGCAGACCCATCTGAAGATGGCATCGCGCACATCCGGCCTTATTTTCAGCCCATTGTCGAAAGTAAAACTGGCAACATTTTCGGGGCTGAAGCCCTTCTTCGCATGCCGGGCATTGAGACATGCGATGCACTTTTTCGGCGCTGGGAATCGACGGGTGAAGTGGCTCTGGTCGATACCACGATGGCGCGGCGTATTCATACCAGCTTGGCCGCGCACCCCCTACCGGGAATCATTACGCTCAATGTGTCGGCGCTAACTGTCGCGCTCGCACCGGCTGCTTATTTGACGGCAGTGGCCCCGCTGGCTCAAGTAGCCAACCACGTCATCATCGAAATCACCGAAACATTTCCTGTCCTGACCCCAAAAGCGCTGGAGTCGTTCGTCCGTGAATGCAAGCAGCTTGGTTTCGGTATCGCATTCGATGACTGCACGCCAGCTCATGAGTTTTGCACCCCATCGGCTCTCCATCGGATTTGTCCAGACATGATCAAGCTTGACGGAGCTTTTGTGACCCAGTGCTACAGAACTGGTGCAAATGACGCTATCAGCAACATGATTGAATTGGCTCGATCAACCGGTGCACTGGTCGTTGCCGAGCATATCGAAACGCTTGAAATGTGGAGCTGGGCGCGTGATCTCGGCGCGCAGCTCTTGCAAGGTTACTGCTTCTCACCGGCTGTCCCCGTCACGAATTTTCCCGTCATCATTCCCCACCTAGTAGGTTAATCATGCAAGCAAATATTACGACACCAAAGCTCATGCAATCCCCACGCACCGAGTCCGAGAACAACGTGCACGCTGATCGGCCGCTGGTTGCGCCATATGACAGCAACGATATGGACGCTGCCGTTGAATACAGCAAGCACACTCAACGGCTCTTCAACGAGGGCAAAGTTGACGAGGCATATGCGCACTACCAGCAAGACCCTCTCGGCGGCGCGTCGAACGCAGGCACGATGTTGACGCAGGAGCAGTTCGTCAACTACACCTACGCCATGCGCGATGTACAAGGCGAGCCGCTGTTCCCGCAGCCGGAAGGCTACCAGCACGGCAATCACGTTGTGGGGATGAAGGTTATGCTGGCTGAGGGTGAGCAGTGGAAGCGGGTGCGCCAGATCATCGAGTTTGAAGGCCATGGCACCTACGTCATGGTCGATGGCTCCACCGAGCTGCATAACGATGCTGATCTATTCGCTTCGTTCAAGGAACCGACTGCGCAGCAATATGCAGCGGTACTCGACTTCAGCGAGAAGTACGGGAAGCAGTGGAAAGACCGCATGGCCGACGTGTGGCTCAAAGGCGATTACAGCAAGCGCGGAATCGAGTCCAATCAAGCCGCTCTGTTACAGCAGGTACGCAACGAGTGCGGCCCGGATTGGTTGGCGAACACGAAGCTCGACCGCAAGGTCGAAGTGATCAAGCAAGCCGATACCGAAGTCCAGTACACCGTCTCGATCCACAGCGAATCGTGGGACGAAGATGCCCTCGAAGCAGGCGAGCCGCAAGGGCGCGCCGTGGAAGTTGATTCGGAAACCCTGACGCTCGACGAGCTGGTTCGCGAGGCCAAGAAATACGGCATCGACAGCGTGTCGTCGCCGACGCTGGCAGAGCCGTATGTGTGGTTCAAATCGTCCGCACCGGCTGAAGACCGCGAGCATTTCGAACAAGGCGTCAACAAGTTCTTCGCCCTGCACATTCAGACCGTGGACGGGAAAGAGCCAACCACCGAAAACTATGCTGACCTAGCAGGCAAATTGGGGGTCAAGATTGCTCCCCGCCATGACGCAAGTGCTGACAGCGACATCGCTCTGTAAGGACATCATGAACCCGACCGACGACGCCGTTACCAAGACTGGCACTGAGAGCGCCGCAGAGGGCTCTACAAGCAGCTTGGACAACTCCGTGATCCTGCTTGAAGGATTCCAGCTTGCAGCCTTCCAGAAGCGGCTGGATAGCCTGAACAAGAAGGCCAAAGCGTTCGGACTGGAGCCGATCCGGATTCTCGCGTCCGAGGAAGTCGAATACATGCGTTTGCGCCAGTTCGAAGGCCGCGACAACGAACGCATGGTCGTCTCGCTCGTGCCATGGAAACCGGCAAACGATCCGCTTGACGATGAGCCACCGGTCATTCTCACAAAGGTGCGCATCGAATACCCAATCGTCAAGCTGGGCCAATGGCAGGTCGTTGGCAAGCTGGAAGCGATTGAAGGCGGCAACCTGACCTTTTCTGTTACGCAGGACGAAGAAGATCGAGCAGTCGTCCGCGACAGTGCTGAGCATCCGATCCAGTGCGATCACTGCAAGACCAAACGCAAGCGGAAGGACGGGTTCATTCTGCGCGACGAAAACAACGACAAGTACATGCAGGTCGGAGGCAATTGCCTCGAAGATTTCACTGGCATCGATCCCGGCGCAGCCTTGTTCTTGGCGCGCATGCACACCATGTTCAACATGGCGTCCGATGAGCTGGACGAGTTTGCGTCTTCCGGCCGGGTCAATGCTGTCGAGACTGATCGGTATCTGGCCGCAGTGTCGTTCCTGACAAGCCATTACGGTTTCGTCTCCGCGTCAAAAGCGCGCGAGACCGGCATGACCGCAACCTATGAAGATGCGCGTCAACTGGGCCACATGCTGCAGCAGTCGCCCAAGCTGATGGCAATGTACGTGGACGAGCGCGAGCGTCACATGGAAATCGCATCAACCGTGCGCGAGTGGATGGCGAACAAGCCAGCCGACAACGACTTTGACCGCAATGCAAAGCTGCTGCTGGCCCGCGATGCGATCTCGACAGATCGGAAGCATCTCGCGTTCGCTGCTGCCACTGTCGCCACGTATAACCGGCACGTGGGCAAGCAGGCTGAGGCGAAGCAGCCCAGCGAGCATGTCGGCCAGAAGGGCGAGAAGATGGAGCGGATACTGCGTATCGACCGCATCATCGATATCAACACCGCCTTTGGCGTGTCACGGCTGGTCATGATGACCGACGAAGCGGGTAACAAATTCAAATGGAAGACTGGAGCCTGCCCGTACGACATCTCAAAAGGTGAAGGCAAGTCGATGGTCGCTGCATTCAAAGTCAAGGAGCACGATGACTACAAGGGTGTAGCCCAGACCGCAGTTACGCACTTGAAGGTCAAGGACTGGCTGGAGCCGGAAGCGACAGTCGAGCAATCAGCGTCCCCGGCCGCGCCACTTGTTGCAGCGCCGAAGCCGGTGGCTGAACCCCAACGCCACTGGGCACCACCACGAAACGATTATCGCTTCACCATCTACCAGCACGCAGTCGGATGTGAGCATGACTTCACCCGGCCGGTGTTGGAATCCCACACACTGAACGTGGAGACACTGGGGATGGTGGCAAACTCAATGAAGATCGACGGGGTTTCGCAACAAGGTACGGCTGAGCACGTATGGTATGTGTCCAACGCAGAAGCACGTACGAAAAAGGATGATGGCGAACTGGTTTCGTTCTCGCTGCACATCCATGACGTTGATGGAAATGAGCCAAATCAGGACGATTATGACCGGCTTACCAAGCTGCTCCAGCCAAAGCCTGAGCTGATCGAATCGTTGGACTCCGGGCCTGCTGCCTGACGCGCTTTGCTTGTCGCCTGCCGGGTGAGACACCCGGCAGGTCCGGTCCTACATGCCGTAGCCGTGGGAATTATCAGGTTGTGTCTCACGCGCCAACTTGACGGCATCACGAAGATTGCACTGAAGCATCGCCTGTCCGCCTATAAATCCGCCCAGTGCTTCCGTCGCGCGCGCTTCAATTTCATCTGCCGAGGTCAATCCAAGGCGAACCAATGAGGCAATGTCCTCGCGGTCGTTTTGGGCGAAACGGGCGATTTTGCTCACGGCCAGATCGACAGGGGAGAGCACGTGTACCTGAATGCGATCAACGCCCAGTTCGACTGGAATCGAGTCGTCAATGTAATCCTCATGCATGAGGGCGAAGCTCGAATTGTAGTTCGTGTCCAGATAGACAACCTGCGGCGTGCCGTCTTCCAAGGTGACTTCCACCATAAGGTCATTCGGGAGGAAGATTCGCCCGCTGAACTCGGCATCCACGTCCGTCGTCACGCGGCTCGCAGTGTAAAGATGCACTGCCATGCCACCAGCTATATAGACGTTTACCGGGTCGCGAAGGGAGAGGCGCTGTTCAAGCTGCTTGAAGAGATCACGTAAGCCATCTGCCAAGGCTGTACGAGTGTGGAAGACATATTCCTGCATTACCGGGCCTAGAGTTGCTGGGTGAGCATATCGCGCAAGCGCGGAAGATTAAATATCCAGCCGTTTCGCACTACCGTCTGCGGGGTGAGACGTTCGCTGGGATGCGACGCGAAATAATCGTCGCTCGCCCGCATCAGGCTTTTTGACTCTGCTGGGAAGCGAGTCTGGACCACCATTGCAGCAAGTCGGAAGACGTTTGCTTCACGTTGGTCCTGAGCTTGCGCCGAAGGCTGACGCGCTACGGTAGTGCAGCGGCTCAGTAGCACAGATTCAAGATCACGGGAATTCATAGCAACATCTCCAGCTAGATGCGGAGCGCATCAATGGATTCACTTTACTTGGAAACGAACCGCAATGCAACATGCGTTCCGTTTCAATCCGGTTATTATTCCTTATTTAAAAGGCGAGTCGCAATCATGAGAGCAATGACACTCAGCGCGATTGAGCCTAATAAAATGTAGGTCATGTAATTGCCATTCTGCAGCGCGGAAGCGAAACTCTCAGCATCATGCTTCATCAAAGCCAGCCCTGCCAACGTCGCATGATTTCTGATTGCTAAAGCCAGAATTGCTTGTAAAGGCAAAAAGAAAATCACGAGCCAAATATAAGTTGTAGTGCGGTTGAAAATATTTTTCATAATTAGAATAGTTTGGTTAGTAAAACCGTAGTGTCTGCCAAAGGCAGGCACTACGGCAACAAGCGCAGCGCGTTAGCGGCCTTTGTCGGCAACCAATGCTGGGCTACTATTTAGTTCGATCTCAACCCGTCGATTCGCTGCTCGGCCTTCAGCCGTGCTGTTATCTGCGATAGGCTCGCTCGACCCACGCGAGACGGTGGAAATTCTACCGACCGGAATTCCTTGCGCCTGTAAATAATTGCGTGCTGAAATTGCGCGGGACATTGCAACGTCCGCATTACGCTCAGGCGTACCGGTATTGTCGGCATGGCCGTAAATAGTAACTTTCGCCGCTGCCCTTGCACTTTTCAAAAGCTGCTGTGCCATTGCCAAGTCGGGTGCAAATCGTACGCTGTTCAGCGAGAACCCTATTTTCATCATTGAAGTGCTGGTGTTAGCGATGCGCTGCTCAATCGCATCCAGACGAGAATTGATCGGCTGCACATTCCCACCTTTTCGCGCACGAGCGGAAGCTAAAGCGGCTTTAACACCTTCGAGATCGGCCCGTAGTCGTTCAATTTGGGTATGAATGCGTTCACTTTCAGCTTCAAGTCGTTCGACGCTTAAAAGTGGTTCAGCATCCTGTTGAGCTGCCCGTCGCGGTTGAATCGGCTCTGCAACAGGGCGGGCATACACGGGCTCGGCGGGGCGAGGCACTGGAATAATCGACGTTTCGGAATCGGATTCGACAAGGCTGTATGAGCTGTACGCACTGGGCGCAGGGGCGGGGGCAGCTTTAGGTTTTTGTATAATCAAGAACCCGCTATGAGCTGGCACCATGATTAGCGCCGACGCAGCAACGCTGATTGACAAAAGTCGCTTTTTCATTTGCGTTTCCAAAGGTAGAAGATTCCCCGGATCAGTCCGATGAATACAAAGCCAAGGACGATTGATGCTATTCCCCATGGTGGGATCATTCGCAATTTCTGCGCTGTTGGCACATCCAAGAAGAAAATAGTCGGGAACCAAATAAACAGCGTTTGTATAACCGGAACCCAATACAGTCGAGGGAATATCGCTTCGTCATTGCGGGTAGTTATCCAGAACCATGCGAGCGCAATGGTGTACGCAGGTAGCCATGCGAGCGCTAATGTCAGATATACAAATGAGAGCGCGGCGACTGTCGAGCGCAATGTTCCCGAAATAGGTACGCTCACTGCTGTCAGTGACACTGCCAATATAAAAGCGGCAACAGCAAGGATCAAAGGCGCGAGCAAACAAGCAAATAATGATGTTCGATCCGTCTCCGGTATGAGTCGATCAAGTAGATTCATTTAATGCAATGCGTGTGATTCTGAATTTGTTATTTTATCCCGGATTTGATTGCTTAGGATCAATTAATGCTAATTCGTCAACGTATTTCAATGCTGATTTATATTAAATGTCTCCATTCTGCAGGCGTGCAAGACGCTCGGCATCTTCACGTCGTTGCTCGCCGAGGTCTTGTGTATAAATTCGCGTGGTCTTCGGGTCTTTATGGCCTAGCTCATCTTGAACTGTCTCCAGCCGCGCGCCTGCTTTGAGCCGATGCGTGGCACTGGTGTGCCGCATCCAGTGCGTGCTTAGCTTGCTGATCTTGTCCCGGATATGCTCATCAGGGCAGGTCGCTTGCGCCTGCGCTGCCACTTCACTGATCGTCTTGCCAATCGCCCGTGGCGTCAGCGAACTCTTGCCGTGGCCTTTGTAGACAGACAATATCAACGGATAAGTCTCGCTGGGAAGTGGGCATGCTGGAATCAGCTCATGCCATGAGCGGTAGATTGTCAACTCTTGCAGCAAGACGGAATTCACAGTTACCATCCGCTCGATGCTGCCCTTGCCGATCACCCGAAGTTGCCAGTCGCCGTCCGTGCGCACGAAGTCTCCCATCGTCCCTTTGGCTACCTCATCGCGGCGCAAGGCGGCATGGTAGAGCAGGGCGAAGAGCCACCGGGTGCGCACTGCGTGCGCCGTCTCACGGTCGGTCTCGCGTGGCATCCGAATGATCCAGTGCCACAACCAGTCCCAGCTCGTGAGGTCCAGAGATCGCGCTGAAACGCTCTTGGTCACGATTACGGGTTTCGCAGACAGTCGGAATGGGTTTTTCTGCAGGTAGCCTGCGTCCTGAAGATAACTGCACATTTGGCCCAGAACGGTTCGTGCGAAATTGATTGAGCTGGCCGCGAGCGGGCCGGTCAGCACTTGTGTCGATGCGAGCTGCTCGCCGCGCGATGTTTTGCGTGGCCGGAGCCATTTCGCAGGCGGTGCTGCGAGCAACTGGTAGAACTCGTGCACGTGCTCGACTTTCAGATCGCGCAGGCTGAGCTGCTTTTCGTCCATCCACAGCAGCAGCCGGGCAGACTCGCGTCGGTATGCGTCGAATGTGTTGCTCGTGCGGCTACCGCGAGCCATCAGCCATGCGGTGACGGCTTCGATGTCGTTCCGCGCCTGCAGCGCGATGCCTGTCCCACTGGAGTCGAGGGCCAGCGGCAAGGAGTTATCAGGAGGCAGCAGTTCAACGTTCATCGGACTTGTCGGGATCAATCACTAAATCAAAGTTTGGCTCAAGCTCTGAGGGACAGTACATCCCCGCCACACGGCCAACACGCATTCCAACCGTTGGGCGTCCGGCCTTTTCCAGATAGATCATCGCCCCTGCACACATGCTTTCCTGTCCGCTGGCTTTATAGTTTCCGTCGTCATCCCATTCGCCACCAGTTCGCTCGCTGTGAACGGTCTTGTGGCAATGGAAATGGCTCCAATCGTCGGACATCAACATCTCAACGATCCCTTCGAAACGACCCGGTGCGAGATTAATCCCGCCCTTCTTCAAGAAGGGGCAGTTCGAGCAGGGACGGCGCAGCTTGAACAGGTTTTCGAACTCGTCTGCCATCTATGCTCCCGTGTCAGGAATTTGCACTAACCACATACCAGCGCTCAACGCCAGCAGGTGGCTGCGGAGCGTCCGCGAGATCAGTTGAGGCCACGGCGTGGTGCGAATGGCCGTGTTCTGAGATTACCGCTGACTGTATCGAGACACGCGCTTCGGCCGGGTTCGCAGCGTTAAAGCTCTGCGAACTGTATCCCGTTGAATAATCAAAAGCGCCTGCAGGTGTACTCTCCTTGATCAGTTGTTTGGCACGGTCCGTTCCGCTCGAAAATGCTGTCCGGTTGGACGCTATGTCTTCCTCGTTTTCGCGGTAAATGTCGAACCATTCTGCGTAGAGCCCGATCTCTTCGTCTGGGGCCGGACGCAGGGTGATATGCCTGTATGCGACTGGTTCAAAGTCGGACGGCAGTTCGATATGCAGAATTGCATCCAACGTTAATCTGCCAGAATCATTGAGTGCGCCATCCGCAAACCAGAACTTCGTGGCCGTGCTGTACCTCTCCGCATCTTGCACGGCTGCACTCTTGCGGCCATCAAGCCAGTCGGCAAGGAGTGGATTGCAGGGCGGCTGGCCGTGGGACTCTCGCGAGTTGATGGATGCTGGGTCGAAGAACGGTCCGGAAACGGGCTCGCTTCCCATCAATTCGATGCTGACTTCCATGAGTTTCCACGAGAACGGGAGATTGAAAGCGCGGCGTCCCGCTTCTTCTTTGCCATAGGTACGCGTGAACGATCTTTCGAGCGTGCTGCGCGATTCGTCATCAGGGGCTCGATCACGCAACAACGCGTGCGCATTAGGAGTGCCAACACACAGGTAGGTCAGTATCCGACTCTTGGTATGGAAAACAACGCCGAATGGGATCGCGAACTCCGGATTTTTGATCCATTTGCTCTTCGAGAGCATGTCGCTACGCAGTGATCTCCAGTCCTCAAAGACGCTGGAAAAAGTAGCCCGATCCATCTGTTCGGCATACGGTGTCAGACGTTCAGCAAAGCGTGCTGGAAGATCAAGCAGCTTTTGCTTGCGTTCAAAATTCTCGAAAGCCGGATTCAGGCCAGCCCATGCGGCAGCTTCGTCCCACTGGTGCAAGGTGGTCTCCGAAGCTGCTAACTTCGGCAACAGGACCCAGCGGCGGTTCTTCTCGACGTATTTGGTCTTGCCTTTCTCAACCGTGATGCGGTGTACCCATGCATGTTCCTCCAACCGGTCGTCACGTTCGGCCGAACTTGGCGCGGCATAGATCACCAGCTTGGCTCCGCCTGAGAGAACCAGACGCAGAGGCATGTAGCCGAGCGCAGTAACGAACGCTGCCACGTCGTCCACACGGCGCTTGCCTTCACCAGCGAGCATGAACATCTGGTCGAGCAGCGATGTCCATGCGGCCGGTGCTGCGCCGTTCTGGAAGGCCGGGAGAGGCTTGCCACGATTCGCTGCACGCCATGCGATGACAGCCTGCTGGATGATCTCGGCAGCTTCCTCGCCTTCGGCAATGCCGCCTACGGCCAGAGCTTGTACCAGACGTTCGCGAGTATCGTGTTCGTCGGCCCGCTCACGTTCGATGAATCGCAGAGCTTCTTTGAAGAACCGGATGTAGGACAGGTGATAAGCACGCGTTTCGCGGTTATGGACATACCACTGCAGCTCTTCCGGCGTGACCGCATCAAGGCACAGATATGGCAGGTCAACGTGTTCGTAGCGCGACTCCTTGAATGCGGTGAGATTGACTTTGCAGTTGAAGCTACGGTCCGCGTGGTTGCTGTACGAGTAGCCCGACACCTTGATATCGACGCACACCGAATCACCGCTCTTATAGGCGACGACAAAATCGAGATTGTTGGCTGTCGTGTATCGGCGTTCGAATCCGCTGTGGCGGCTATGTTCTGCCTTGCATGCGCCGGGCGCAGTGTCGGGGTTCATCAGCTCGTTCCACTTGCACAGGACGCGCGAGCCAGATCGCAAGTAAGAATTCTTTTCCGCGATCCAGTCGTTGAGTGACTGGCGTTGTTCGGCAGGCAGCATATTGCTACCGTCGTCGTCGTGGAGGAACCGGCAGTATTTCTCCTGAAAGTCCATCGAGACAAAGTGGAAGGACTTAGGGCCTTCGTAAAACTCACCGAATAAATTGAGCTGGTGATCAAGACCGCAGGCCAGCAGCAGGAAGCGCTTGTAGTGCAGGGCGAACTGGTCGTGCGCGTTCAGCCGGTCTGTATAGGCTACGTCTTCGAATTTAATATGCTCGCCGAACACGCCACGGAAGACGCGATCTTGATCGTCTTTCGACGGGAACAAGCGCGCGGTCTTCAAGTGCGTTTCGATTGGCGAGCAGACCTGATAGATGTTGGTGCCGTCACGGACCATCATGAAAACGCGCCTGTTTGCCTCGTTGCGAATGGCATTGGTATAGCCATTGCCGTAGTCGATATCGCGATGGGTCATCGCCATCACGACGACACATCGCTCAGTCGGGAAGATTTGATTTACGATTGCGTCATTCTTGCGCAAGGTGTCGAAGAACAAATCGATCTTTTCGAAATCAAACCACTCGTTTAAATCCATGTGGACGGCCAGTTCGTACTCGACTACAAGCTTCTTCTGGACGAACGTCAGCGGCACATCTTTGGGCGCGGAGACGCCCTCGCGCACAGTCGTCACCTCCACGTCCTTGAGCACGTACAGGTCAAGCGATTCAATGCCCTTCAGCAGCTTGGCGACATAGGACCGCGTGTCCTCGGTCTGGGCCAACGCCGCTGCAGCCTGCTCTTTGTAGAACGGCGTCATCGCCGTGATCGTAGCTGCGATCTCGCTGGTCTTGCCCTGAATCCATTGGGCCTTAATCGTCGCGACCTGATATTCGCGGTTTGCTGCGCTCTTGAGCTGAGCAATGCCCTCAACCGTAATGCCGGAGCCGATCACATTGCTGACCGTGCCGGATGCCATCGACCCCAGCTCTTGGGCCGTGCGTACTGGAGCGGGCAGGGCGGGTGCGCCGCTCACATGCGGCTGCACAGCAGGCTCGCTTTCGGCAGATGCGTTCTTTGCAGCGTCAGCCTGATCTTTCAACCCATCTTCCACCACGGCAGCAAGGATCGCAGGGTCTCGTTGCGCTTCCATCAGCTCTTCCTGAAGGGTGCCGATCTTTCCTTGAATCTGTTGGAGTTCTTGCGCACGCACGAGCTGGTGATCCGGCTCATATGCGAATTTATTCAGAAAGTCGTGCAGCAGGAAGCGATGCTCGGTAACTGTCTTGTTCGAGTTTCGAACGGTGCCATTTTCCAGCGTGTATACGACGGCGACCGACGTGTCGTATTTCGACGGATGGGCGCGCAGAATCACCGTGTGTGGGGCATCATCGACCCAACGCAGCGACTCAATCAGTAGCACTTCGTCCAGCTCGATTCCCTCCGATGGAACGGCCTCTTGCGCGCGCCAATACTGCCCGGATTGCAGCGACTGGAAGCGGGCAATCGATTCGGTTTCTGGCGAAGTCGTGGTAAGTTGGCTCATGATCGAAAGGAAAAAAAGTGATGATTTAGTATGGACTATAGTACGTGTCGCGTCAAGACTTAATGCTTGTCTTAACGGCCAATTGCCGATTTTGTATATGGATTAGGATCAGTCTACGAGAGTAGGCCTGATCCAGCTATGCGCGAGCCTCAAACAGCTCGTTAGGCATCAGGCGAGCGTCAGTTATTCCGCTTCCGTTTGCACCCATACGCTCAGCCTCTTCTCGAATTCGCTCACCGCATACTTGAGGTTCGAAATGCGGGCTTCGAGCTTGGAGACGTGGTAGCGGAATTCGCGATCCCATTTCTGCGATTCTGTCGTGATCTCGACAGTCTTGCGGCCTTCCATGATCATCAGTGTCGTCAACTCGCCACGGGCCTTGTACGCGACCTGCGCACTCTCTAATTGTTCCTTGGTGGCGGTGGTGATCCACTCCAGACCTTCCTTGGACCGCTCAAGCGGCTTGAAGCGAATGCCGGGGCAGCTTGCAGTCTGCCAGCCATCGCCCGGACGTTCGTATCCGTGATGAGCGAGCGTCATTCCACGAACCGCAATCGCGCGGAAGCAGCAGGGGCAGGTCCGCACAATCTTGTTCGGGTTCTCCGGCTTGCTCGGAGCCTCGCGTGGTGCTCGGCCTTTAACGACCTTGCTCTTGAGCGACTTCACCGCCTCGGCCAGCGGCAAGACCTCGCTGACGAATTCGCGCATCGCATCAACCATCGGGCCAGTCGCCTTGGTTTTAGCCAGCTTTTTGCTGGTGGCGATCATATCGTGGAGACCCATGATCATGATGCTGTGGTCCAGCTCCTGCGTTTCTTTTGGAAGGCTTTGCCATTTGCCGTCGTTGGTAAAGCGTGCGTTAACGTGAAGCTTCCATGCGTCGTAGACGGCGCGGGAAATCCGCTCCTTGGCGTCATTGAGCGTCACGTTCCGGATCGAATCGGCCGCAACGCCAGCAACGATAGCGCGGATCGCATCGACGACCAGCTCCGGGCGCTTCGCAAGTTTTTCCAAAAGAGGGAACTGATCTTCTCGCAGCATGGGTAAGTCTCCTGTAGTTGCCCACTGGGCCAAAATTGTTTCACGAACTTTCACTGCCAAATTCTTCGCAGGCTAACTCGCACTGGCAGTGCTGGTTTGAGGTTTTTGGGCCGTCCTGAGAGCCAATGTTTCACGATCCCTGAACAACAAAACACCACATCCCCCAAACTCTTACCCATAATAGCAGTTATGGGAAGATGTACAAGCAAAAAGATCATAAATGAATGAGATACGTTCATATACTAATGTAGAATCAGGAAAAACCTTTCCCCGTCGAACAATGTGACAACAATGAGACAGCTATAAGATAGCAATGTGTTCAGTTGCGACGCTCTATTAAAAGGATGC
Source organism: Massilia sp. MP_M2 (assembly GCF_039123635.1). NCBI lineage: Bacteria > Pseudomonadati > Pseudomonadota > Betaproteobacteria > Burkholderiales > Oxalobacteraceae > Massilia > Massilia sp. MP_M2. The sequence goes on along the minus strand of NZ_JBCHJF010000013.1, from coordinate 50,330 downwards.
AATATGATCGACGTAGAGATACGGGCCCGGTGCAACGCGCACCCGGATTTCGCTGGTGGAACTGCGTATTCACGAGCGAAGATTTGTTGTCGTGTGCTAACAGAGCTAGGTCAGGCGATCCCAAGCTGGATGGTGATCCGTGAAATCATCGAGAAAGGCAGCTCGAACGACATCAGTCGCGGTGTCAAAGAATTCAGGGCCGAGCATGCTGAGCAACTTCGTCAAATGGGTGGCGCAATTGCGGGCCTGCCGCCACAACTTGCTCCGCTCGTGCGGGGCTTCTGGGAAGCCGCAGTTGCTGCTGCTCGTGAACTCCACGCAAAAGATGTCACCGAGTGCCAAGCAAAGGTTGACGCGGCCGAAACACGCGCAGCGCTTGCTGATCAAGAGGCAGAGCGGGCTCGCGCAGACGTTACCCACGCCCACGGTCAGATCGAGACTTTGCGTGCGCAGCTCGCTGCAGATGCGGACGTGCGCGCGCAGTTGAAGCAGCAGCTTGAAAGCGAGCGTGAGCTGCGACGGTATGCAGAACAGATGCGTGAGGACAGTGCGCTTGAGCTTGCACAGCAGCGACAGCGACTGGAGGAAACGCTGGCTCAGTCACAGGCCGCAATGGCACAGGCGTTGGAGCGATTTGACGGTGAGCGCAAGCACACGCTCTTGCAAATTGAACAGGCCCGAACGAATGCGGATCGGGAGGTTCGTGATATCCGGGATCATGCGATCCGGGCCGAGGCTGAGCTGCGCAAGAAGCTGGACGACATCTCTCAGAACAACTCAACCCTGCGCAGTCAGTTTGAAGTGCATCACTCCAGAATCGGTAAGCTGACGCAGGAGCGAGACGACTTGAATGCGACGGTTGCCCGACTCGAACAGCAGAACCGAAGCATGGTCGAGCTAGTGAGGAAAGCGAAGCCGGGCAGCGCAAAACCCCGTGGGCTACGAAAGCTGCGCAGCGCACTTCGCAAGAACATTATAAACGTGGACTAGAGTCATGGCTAAATTGCACGGTATCAAACTGAGCAAAGTGAATGAGAACGGAAACAAGTTTTGCGGTCCATCTGCGATTTCAGTGATTGCTGGGATCGGCACCAAGGAGGCGTCTGCACTCATTCGCTCGCGAACCAACAGCAAGTCGCCTGTCAAGGGCACCTATACACATCAGGTTCGGTTCGCACTTGAGAAGCTCGGCTATCACATGGCCGATGCTGCGCTGACTGCACGCGTGGTATTGCAGGACTGGGCCCAAGAAGCTGCGCGAGAGCGGGTTTATCTGGTAGCAGCCGCAAATCATTGGATTGTTGTCGAAGGAGATCGGGCGATCTGCGGCAAGACGCGTGATTTTGTACGCCTCGAAGATCACCCAAATGCCAGAAGCCCCGTAGATATGGCGTTTGAGGTAAAGCAGATTGCGGTGATCGACCCTGAATCGGTGATACCTAAACGGCCGCTGCCGACGAAAGAAGAGCGCGCCGAAGGAGCGTGCCGCCGCGAGGCAAAGCTGCTTGCCGACCAGTTTGCGATAGACGTTTCGCAGGACAACAAGGATGACTCCATTTGGGTTAATCCACCGGGCGAACTCTTTGAAGGCCGCGAGCATGATGATCCATACGACGACATTCACTACTGCGACACATGGAGCGAAGCGCTAGATCGGGTGTGTGAGTACGTGGAGCTGATTGAGGCGGCGCACAATGCAATCGGCCAACAGATCGCGAGAACGAGCCCGCATGAGGCTGAAAATACGGGGCTGTAAAAGCGTAAAATTTGCTTGACGCAACATGGACTATAGTCCACAATAGTTTCATCGAAACTCAACACCGCAAAGGCCTGTCATGAACAAAGAGCGACGCAAGATCATCAACACGCAATGGCATGCGATGGAAGAACTGAAGGCGATGCACGCTGCGGTGGTCGCCAAGGCCGAAGAGATCAAGGCAGAGCTGGAGAATGTGCGCGACGAAGAGCAGGAATCCTTCGACAACATGCCTGAAGGTCTCCAGCAAAGTGATCGCGGCCAGACGAGCGAACAGGCTATTGCGAACCTCGATACCGCCATCAATGCGCTCGACGAGATTGCCGCTGATATCGACCTCGATGAAGCGATGGAGGCACTGGACAATGCCGAGCATGGCTGACAGCGGGACGCGCACGCTGCTTTATTGCTGGGTATCAAACGGCTTTAGCGTGCTGGTGCCGAAGAGGCGTGGAACCGGCTATCTGAAGGTGCCATACGGCCATCACCATATCGATGGCCTGACCGCTGCCGCAAATGCTGTTGGGTGTGACGTTGTGGGACTCGATGGTGAATTGGCTTTTGAAAGCCGGGAGCTGCGCGGGCTGTACTGCGCAAGGACCGGCGACGCGCGCGCCATCTTTATTGCGAAGCTGATGCCTTTGCTCGAACGTCACTACCAGATGGATTCGCGCGAGGTGGATGCTGCTACATTCTGGCAGTTGCATCCCCTCACAGAGTAATCGTCAACCCGCCACGAGCGGGCTTTGTCAGTAAATAAACCCAAGCGGAGAGCCCATGACCAGCACCCCAGTAATCGACCAGAAACACGCCGAGGAAGTTACCCACCGCCACGCGAACCCCGGCAGCACCGTCCGCTTTGAGCAGCACATCAAGGGCTGGAGCGGGTCCGGATTCGACGCGTCGTTCCGCATGACCGAAGGGACTTTCTTCGAGTCGGCCCAGTGCGCAACGATCACGTTCGAGTGCGTCAACATCAAGAACGGGCGCAACCTGCGCGGCGGGCTGGGCAGCATTTCCCTCACCAGCGACGACGCGATCAAGCTGGCGCGCGCCATCGTACCGAAGGAGATCGCCGACGCCATCGACGCAGCCGTAGCGGCCTCCAAGACCTGACCGCTCCAACGCCCCACCACGGCCCGCCACGAGCGGGCTTTGCCAGTAGAAGCGGTGCGATGCGCTGCACGAACAGGAGAAGAAGTATGCCGTTTGCCATTGACTCGAAAATCCTCGTCGCTACGACGTGCGCTGGACTGGCGTCAGACCGTCGCAGCGCTGAATCCCGCCTCCAGCGCAACGACGAGAGCGAACACCTGATCAGAAACGAGGACGCGCTTTCGACGGCTGATGTCGAAGACCTTCGCGCAGCGGCAGAGAGTTTGGACGCCGGTAAGGTTGTACGCACACTCGACGCGATGCTGCTCGCTCGGGCTGGCAACTTCAGCCGCCCAGTGCCGAACTTCAACGCGTTCTACGCTACCTTGCTGAGTTACCTCAAGCACGAGCTGCAGGACGGATGGATTTACGTTGAACATGACGATGGCATGGTCTATCCAGAGTTGGTAACTTCGGTCGTCCACTCAGCGGTGACGCGGGACCGCGACACCCCCACTGTGACGGTTCACACTACCTATTATGGCCGGACCCAGAGTAACCGTATCGGGGTCTGCAAAAATAGTCATCGATTCGACCCGCAGGATGTGGCCCGGCGACGGATCGCCGACACCCTGCGCAACGCTGGCATCCAGAAAGAATCCTCCGCGCTGCGCGCCGACTACGACTCAGCCCTCAAGCGGCATCACGAGGTGACTGCTGACGCATTTGCGAAGCAGTTTCGGTTAAATGGTGTCGCTGCAGGAATCGAGGGCGACAACCGTGCTCGACTCGAAAATCGCAAGTTCGAAAACCGCAAGGTAATCTTCGATCTGGACAAGGGTAGCTTTGGAGCACTCCAAGGCTTTGTGGACTCAGAACTGTTTGACGGACATGCAGAGCATCCTGATGTCGGCTCAATACCTGAACACCCGATTGTCAAGGTATTTGATCTCAAAACACATGATTTCGTGTGGGCTAACTCTGCCTTCTTGACTCCATACCAGTACGACAAGTCGCTGCGCGACAAGCTGATTCTGCCTGCAAGCCATCGCGACCTGCTTGATGTCCTTACAACCAACCTTGATGCGTTCATCAACGACATCATCGAAGGAAAGAGCGCGGGCAATGTGGTGCTCAACAAGGGCATCCCCGGCGTGGGTAAAACCCTGACCGCCGAAGTCTACGCCGAGCTGATCGAAAAGCCGCTTTACAGCATCCACTCGGGCTCGTTGGGAACAACTGCACGTGACATTCAGAAGAATCTGCAAATCCTGTTCGACCGCGCCGAACGTTGGGGATGCGTGATGCTGCTCGACGAAGCCGATGTCTTCGTTGTAAAGCGTGGCGACAACATCGAGCAGAACGCTATCGTGGCTGAATTCCTGCGTACTCTGGAATACTTCAACGGTCTGTTGTTCATGACCACAAACCGCCCTCACGACATCGATGATGCGATCATTTCCCGCTGCGCGGCCATCATCGATTATGCGCCGCCTGATGCCAAGGATGCCGCTGCGATCTGGCGTGTTATGGACGGCCAGTTTAAAGCCGGATTGTCAGGCGATCTGATTACAGAGCTGGTGAAGCTGTTCCCGGCCATCGCGCCGCGCGATATCAAAATGCTGCTGCGTCTCGCCCTGCGGGTCGCTTTGGGCCGTGGCGAGGCATTGACGCTCGATACGTTCCGCCGCTGCGCGATGTTCCGCGCGATCAAAATGAGCGAACAACACGGAAAAGAAATTGGACATGAATGATCAGCCGAAGGTAGTACCAAACACCCAACATGCAGAGTCACCTGCACCCGACCTGCGAGAGCAGTTCAAGCAGATGGCTATTGCCCACATGGGTTTTCACGAAGACGAATACTTACTTGACGCATCGGGCAATTTTAAGCGCCCGCAAATTGCCAGCTTATTCGTTTTCTGGAAAGCCGCGCGTGCCCTGCCAGCGGGCGAAGCGCCGCAAGTCGATGTCCAATCTACACATGGATTCGGCCAAGAAGTCACGCGGCTGGTCAATGAAATCCGCCAGCCCTGCTCAATGGCATGGCGCGACAGTCTTGTTGAGCAACTGATTGAGTTGATCGACCCGGCCGCATCTATGTCGCCTCTCCGTGGCGCACCGGCAGCGGTGCGCGACTGCCCCGAGTGCGAAGGCACCGGCCGCATCAGCGCCGTTGAGCTGTGCTCGCGCTGCGACCATAGCGGCATTCTGCCAGCCATCGCCGCTCAGTCGCAAGGTACGCAGGCGACACTGGACGACCTCAGATGGCACAAGGAAGCGTTAACAGCCGTGCGCGACAAGCTCGGCGCAGTATGGCAGGGCGTGCGCGATGCCGTCGTCAAGTACAGCGGGGAGCCTTGTGAGGGCGAGCCGTTCGACCGCCTCGACGAACTGCTCAAGCGACTCACAGAGCAAGCTGCAGCACCCAGCGTGCGGGACTGGATCGCAGGCCACACCTCGTGGATCAACGCGCCCGGTGGCGACAAGATGAGCACCGCCGAAGCGTTCAAAGCAGGCATGGCTTACGCCCCGGTCGCATCGGACACCGCCCTACGCGAAGAACTTGCGCACGCCATCCTTGCCGACCTCATTCCCGGCAAAACCGTTGACCTGTCGATCCAGTGGGTTGCAAGCAATGCCGCAACCATGCGGGCCGCTGAAATTGTTCGGGGACGAGTTGTGCCAACCGCGAAACCCGATACGCCCAGCGAGCATTGCGCATGAAAAGCTGGACTGACCTCAGCATGATCGACATGCCGCCACGCGTGGCGGCTCTACCGCGCGACGTTCGCGGCTACCCGATCCCGTACACCATACAGCGTGATGCGACCGGCAAACCTGACTTCCGCATCGTGGACCCACAAAAGGCAAAGCGCGCCGTACAAGCGCGCTGCTGCGGCATCTGCGGCGAGATGCTGGGCGCACGGATCGCGTTTGTTGGTGGTCCGCTCGCAATGGCAAACCGGCTCTTCACCGACCTGCCCATGCACCGCGACTGCGCGATCTACGCGCTGCGCACGTGCCCCTTCATCGCCGCACCCAAATTCGCCTACAGCCGGGCATTCCCGGCCGACACCGTTGTCAGCGACAACGTGTCCACGGACCGCCCTGACCAGTTCGGACTCGGCATCACGAAGACCTTCAGCGTGGTCCTGCTGAACGGCGAGCCGGTGCTGCGCGCCGGGGAATTCGAGTCCATCGAATGGTGGCGTCATGGCAAGCGGGAGGCCCATGCAGCAGCTTGAACAATGGCTGGCTCAGTTCGACCGGCTTCCACTGGAATGCGACGGTTTGACCCGCTGCATCTCGACCCTGATGCAGCGCGACGGCATCGAACATCGGATTTTGTTGGGCTCACTCGATATTCCGGGCACTGGGACCATTCCACATCATTGGTGGATTGCGCTCCCGGATGGTCAATTATGCGACTTCCGGGCGCGTATGTGGCTTGGCGATGACCCCAGCGTGCCGCATGGCGTCTTTATACCAGAGGCGCACCATGGCTACAAAGGCGAGGAACTGGCCCCAGAGATGGTGAAAATAAAACCGGTGATCTTTACTGTCTTGGCAGGCGAACCGATGGAACGATTCGCCGCCTTCGGCACCGAGCCGGTGTCGGACCTTGAACCTTGAACACCTGTAAACCATGAACAATATTCTGCAATTCTTCTACGATTCCGCCCGAGAATCCTTCGGTGTGCCAGCTCGTGTGCTGCGCCTGCTCGACGAGCGGCCGAACCTGTGCGTCCAGCTCGAACATCCTTCTGCTCACATCGGCCTAAGCAGCGTGGTCCCATGGCAGGACTGGGCCGAACGCTCTTGCAGCATGCACCGACACCGCAATGCAGGCTGGGCTGTCGGCTGGAAGCAATCGGGCGACCGCTACACATCGTTTGAAGCCACCCTGCCCGCTCTTGCGCGCCTGACCAAGCGTTCGACCGACGAGAGCTGGTCCTGCGATATCAGTCAGGTGCACGGACTGGCCGCATCGAAATCCAATCTGCACGAATTTCTCAGTATGGATGCTATGGTCGAGACCAACTCGCAAGAGATGATATCGACCATCAGCCCGGATGGACTTCAGAAAAATCTGGCGCACAAGGAAATCCGCATCATCCACGGCTCGCACGGCGACGACTATTTCCAGCGACACGGCTGGGACGGTCGCGTGTTCCTGATGAATAGTGGCGGCTCGCACCACTTCGCTGCGGCCAAGTACATCGCTGCCCGGCTACCGGCGTGCGTGCTGCTCACCGGACGGCTGCGCACCCTGTCGATTGACGCAGCGGCCGTATTCGAGCTGTGCGACGAGTACGAGCTATTCGCCATCTCGGACACACCTGGGCTGTCGCTGGCCTTCGGCGATGCCATGCGCATGTACGGCGCGACGTACCTCTGGCGTGACATGCCTACACCATGGGAACACGCAAGGGCTATCCTGCTGCCGCGCAGTGAGCGCAAGTCGCGCAAGGTTGCCCAAGCGCTGCGCGCAGCAGGTGCATTTGACATCGGCAAGCATTTGGTTGGTTTGGTACACGCACAGTCTACGCCGCCCGTTTAAAGCGATTGCAGAATAAAAAAGCCTCGGATCACGAGGCTTTTTTTCATCGGCTTACAATCGCGACTGCGGGATAAACGGGTATCCCGGATATTGCTGAAATCGGGATCGCGTTACCAATCACCTTATCCACGTATGCGGGTTGGCCCTTGAAGTCAGGCTTAAATCCTGTCGAGAAGTTTCCACTGTAGTAGCAGCTAAACGCACTGCGCAAGGCTTGTTGCGGATTTTTAAAACGCTTTAAAGCACGAGCGTAGCACTCATCCAGAATCTTCCCCCCTACCCTCAAATTATTGCAAGGCTCGAATGCAGTTCTGTACGTGAGGCCATGCTTGGCAAAGTTGTGCTTATTGACTTGTACATAACCGACACTATAGTTGTATCCAAGCTTTTCCAGAGCCTCGACTGTTGCAACAGCTTCCTCGATATTACGTGGTTGCCGCGCCAAGCGGCCATTGACAACACCAATTGCGAATCTATTAAAACCAGATTCGGTCCGTGCCAAAGCGTGAATGGTCTGCTCATGCACCATTGGCGCACACTGTCTCGCTACGTCGATGAATTCCATCATGTACCTAAATAGATAAAGTCGCTTGAAGAAACAACCTTATTAGCGCCGGTTCTTTCCTTAACCCGTTTTATAGGCTCTCACCCATAAACGAAAAAGGAGCCCGAAGGCTCCTTTCTTATTGCGTGGCAGATTATGCCCCGGTGGTAAAGCTCCAGACTTTGACAGTGTTCACACCGTTGATCGCGCCGTCAAACCGCACGTTGTACGTTGTGTTCGGCTTGAATGGAGCCTTGCCGACGATGAACGCGATGTTGCCTGTCAGCATCTTGTTCGGGTCGGTTGCTTTGGTCAGCAGGCGAACTTCCAGAGGCGACGACTGACCAGCTTCGGTGACGGTGAACGTGGTCACGCTCAGGGTCGTGTCCGTGGCCGAAACCACGTTGATCGGGAACGAAGTCTTCGTGCTGTAATCGGCCAGTGCGACTTCCGGCATCGGATTTGGCGTTTCCATGTAGGCCGCAAGCGGTACATTGGTCTGCTTGTCAGCAGGGTACGAACCGAAATAGTCGGACGCATTCTTCTGCCCTTGCGTGTTGTAGCCGAAGGTCATTACAACAGTCTGGAATTGATCGTTGGCGATGGAGATACCAACATCACGTGGGAACTGGTACATCAGGCCAGCGCGGTGATACACCGTAGCGATCAGGTCGGACAGAGCAACGCCTGCGCCGAGGCCACGGCCGTACGCGCCGCTTTCGCCCACATACACGCCGCCGTATTGCATGAAGTTAGCGCGGTCCAGCTCGGTAACACCCGTGAAGCCTGCACGCGTTGCGTCTTCGAGGTGGAAGAACGGGCGACCAGTCTTCGGGTCCACTGCCGAGAAGTTCACGTCCTGATTCGTCATCAGGTACTTCACGTGGTTTTGATTCGCAGCATCGAGCTTCGTGTTCTGAGCCAGAAGGCCGAGGCCGAGCTTGGCGCGGAAATCGTTCAGGCCGTTGAAGAACATCAGTTCTTGCGAACCGGCCGTATAGGTCGGCGCAGCTACGGTCGTTTGCAGATCGGCAGGCGTGACGCTCACTGGCGGAGGCGTGACCACTGGCGGAGTCGTGACGACTGGAGGCTGAGTTGGGGTCGGAACAGCCGGGGTATTGCCGGTTGGCGTGCCGCCGTTGTTCGCCGGGGCCGAATCACCGCCACCACCACCGCACGCAGCCAACAGGACGGAGAGAGTCACACCGATAAACGACAGTTTTGCTTTCATGGTAATACCCTTTTAGGAAGTTAGTTTTCGTGTTGCTGAGAAGAATTATAGCAAAGAAATCCTGAGTGTCTCAGTTTTTTTTATTATTTTCCGAAAAAAATTTCCACAGGGCGTCTATGGTCTCACCTAAAGTCGCTTTATCTGTCAGCCCTAGTTGTTTTTTTGACTCCTTTAAGCCATCGCGAGTGCTGGGATCAATAAAAGCCTTCAACTGTACTTTACCAAGCTGCAAGAGCTTGTCCCTGTGATTTCGTGAATACTCCCGGTTGGCAACCAAAAGAGAATTTGTTCTCGAATTAGCCTCGTTGGCATCACTTTTATTATTTTTGGGATCAGTCATACTCTTTCCAGTCGCAGTTAGTATTAAAGGGCGCGAGCGCCCTTTTAGTTATATTGAAGGATAGCACGATCAAGATCGCGCTATCCACTGTTATTAACTACGATGCATTACATGCAATCAACTGGTCTGTTACTGTTTCCAGAGTTACCTGTTATCCATCCACTTGACGTGCATCGCATGGTACGACCACTTGGATAGCCGTCCGGCGATCCTGTAGCTTCGCAGACACCCATAGTCGTTCCAACCGACACGAAAGAGCCATAAACGTCATAGCAGCCTGACGGTGGCGGCGGTGGCGGAGGTGGCGGTGGAGGCGGCGGTGGAGGCGGCGGTGGAGGCGGCGGCGGTGGAGGCGGTGGAGGCGGCACATATGGCGGCACATATGGCGGATCGTTAGTAACTGGTGTCGTCGAACCGCCAGCAGTACACGTATTGGAATGGTTGCCTTGGTAATCATACGGCTGGCCGTATGCGCCGTTTGGGCACGTACGGTAGCTAGTCGCCGAGATCGAGCCGGTCATGCCAGATGGGCAGGCATCAACGTTGTTCCACGATCCAGCCAAACACGTAATACTTGGATCGGGTGCAGGGGTTGGTGGGGGAGCAGGCGGCGGCGGTGCCTCGCAAGTGTCGCTCGTCGTACGCCAGCTTGAATAGCTCACGTTGCCCCATTTATCGGTGGTCATGGTGCGCGATTGGCGAATCCGTCCACTGTACCCAGAAGGGCAGCTCCTGTTCCGGGTTTCACTTTGTGGTGGTGGCGTCGTTGTACTGGCCGAGTTATTTCCAAGCCATGACATTGCGAACACAACTGCTGGCGTGCTACCAAGCGGGTTTGGCAAGGTCATGCCTGCTTTGGTCAACCTAGTTGCATCAGTCGGAGCATTTGACCAGCCCGCACCTTTAGGTACATGGCCAGCAATGCGCTGGGCGAGGGCGGGATCAGGCTGGCCAGAAGTTCGCACGCTCGTGCTCGTACCCGCTTTCAACGCCAGAATGCATTTCCCAGCGGCGCATCCGGTTGGTTCACGGTCAATGCGGTAGATGATCGCGCCACCCGGCTGCGCGCCATCATCAAACCCGGTTGCGGCAAAGCCCAAATTACGCAGTTCAGCAGTGGTCGGCGACGAGATATTGACGACGCCGGAGACCGCCTGACCTGCGCTTATCTGCGACTGATACTTGCGTGCAAATTCTTCCAGTCGATCATGACTGCTGCCGATCTGCATTGCACGAGCTTCAGCAACCTGATCTTGTTTATTATCGTTATAAAGATGCATGCCCCCAACTGCGATCGTGCCAAGAACACCGATACCCACAAGGGCTGTTACCATTGAAAATCCTTGGGAAGCCCGGACTTCTTTTAACTGGTTTTTGTTTTTCATCGTTTTTTCGTCACCATTAATCGTAAGGTATATCGTGTTAAGGCGGAATTGCCACGTAAGCACCGATAGCAGCCGGAAGGCTACTCGGATTGGCAACCTGTACCATCAAATTCCCCAAAAAAGCGGCATTAGATGGAGGTGTACAAAGACCAATATCGCCAAGTGTCTTCGCAATATTACATGCCCTTACCCTATCTACGGCCCCAACGGAGTTCTTAATATTTCCATTCAAATAAACGTAGCCTGTTACCGCCCCCCCTGTTTCCATTTTCAACTTCGTGCCGAAGGTTCCGCCCCACGGAGCAGTAATCTCCGGCCCTGTAAGAGAAAGAAATCCAAGCGACGTAAGTTCGGACACTGAAGGCGCGTATTGATCATTGACATACATGATCTCCTTGCCAGATTTAAACGAAGCTTGATTTGCCCGAGCATACTGCGTAAGCGCGCTGTGCATTGCGCGCAGGCCAGTTGTTTGAGCTGCATACGCTCTATTTTCACGCGCGATTCGGGTCCATTCAATCAGCACGTATCCTATGACGTGAAAGATCAATGCCGCGATCATCGCAGTAATGAGAGCGTCACCACGCTGTAATCGTTTTGACTTGAATGCCATCTTATGTCGGCGTACCTACATATGCCCAAGCGCAAACTACTGCTGGACCTGTAATTGGACTGAGCACTCCGCTAAAAGCCTGTCCACTTAATATAGTCGGCGTCGCGATACTTGTACGCAACCCCAGCCCCCCTGCAGCCATCATAACTTCGCTCGCTAACCACGTAGCAGGCGATCCGCGCTCAGTGACGCTTTGTGTGTCGCATACGAGACCGAAAAGGTCATTTTTTGCGCCTCGCCTAATTGTGAAATCGAGCGATCCATTGAAGGCAGTTACCTGCTTTGAAAATGGGGGCAAATAACGACCGGCCTTCAATTCAGCGAACGTTGGCTTCAGAGGATTGACAAACCCCGATGCAGTACCGGTTTTGATGATGTTTGCGCCGTGAATTTTTAATAGCGACTGCAAGGCCGCGGCACCGTATGCCAACTGGGCCGCTTCGCGCTTAGCCTTGTCGAGCGCTGTCAATCGTGAGATTGTTTCAAAAAACGCGGACATAGCAAACATCCCTATTGTCACGGCAATGATCAATTCGACCATCGAGGAACCGGCCTGCTTCGCACGCACGATTAGCTCCGCTTGATCCGCTCTAACATGACAGCGACGACGTTTGCGCTGTCGCATTGGGTCTTGAGCGTCGTTGCATTCACAGTACCGTTGGCAGGCTTGACGATAGTGCCTGCAACAGTAATGCGGTCCGCGTCTTCAGCAAGCTGGTTGACCAGCGTCGGGCACGATTCAGTGCGGACGCCGCCATCGGTGAACTGCAGGGTGTCGCTCGCGGTATTAATTGTCGCGATGCCGAGAGTCACTTGACCGCCAAAGCGATTATTGATGGTGCCACCGCCCGGCAGATACTTGGTCTGGAAAATGGAGCCGGTCGCCATACCTGCGGTTGTCAGGCCAGCATAGTTTGCCGCACCGCTGTGAACGTTTTCGATTTTGCCCATCGCGTTGGAGACGGTCATCGCTTCCATCCAGCCCAAGAACGGACCGTAGACCATCGTCTTCATCGAGAACGCGAAGCCGACGATTGCCACGACCACCATGATATAGATGATCATTTCCACCATGCTGGTGCCAGCCTGCTTGGTGCGGTTGACGATACTGGCCGCATTAAACCGGCGAGCGTTAATCGATTTTGCTTTCGAAACTACTTGCATTTTGTTACTCCAATTAATTTAGTTGATTGTATATAAATATTACAGGCCGCTGCTACTTAATACTTTAACGATTGCTGACGATGAAGACGCGAGTAAGATAAAGATAATGACCCCCATTGTCAATTGCAATAATTGGTACATGAATGGACCAAGCCGCTTTACATCATCCGTGACGATTTCCATCGATGTATCCGCAATCGAGCGTAACTGTTGATGCCAGTCTGACCATCGAGCATAATCACTGATGAGTTCTGCAAGATCAGGGTTAAAAAGCCCAGTTGAAACGATTACGTCACCAAAATTGATTGCATCTTTATCGAGCTTTTTAATCATCGCAGACACATGCGACTTTACATAAGGAGTCGCCATGCTTTCGATCTGGATGAGTGATGTTCGTGGTGATGCTCCTGCTTCACGCAGAAACGCAAGATTCACAAGAAACATCACTGCCTGCAAGTCACGATATTTTGTGTACAACAGGGGAAGCCGCTCTAACATGACACGCGGGCGTCCCGTAAGTCGAGGCAGTGACCAATACCAAAAAGCCAACAGCGCTGGAATCATCATTGCGAAGTAAGTCAGGAAAGTACCCATTTGATGCGCCGTCGCTGCCACGATTTTTGTGAGCGTAGGCCATTCCCGACGTGGCAATGAATCTTCGAGCATTGGAAAGAAGTAAAGATCAATCGCGATAATGCCAGCGATCAGCATAAAGATCGGCAATGCTGATGATCGCAGTGCGTCGGTAAATGCCTTTCGCATTTCCGCTGACTTGCGCACTGAAATCGCTAAGAATTCAAGCCCTTTAACAAGAGACTGATTAGCCTCCGCGATTGCGAGCAAACTATACTCTGCTTCCGGAACTGTATCTTTCATAGCGAGTGCCATACGACCAGCCGCACTACCGCGCAGTGTGTCGTACCAGTGTCGATACACCGGCACTAAAGTGCTTTTTCTCTTAACCGAGTTCTGATACATCGCCTTGAATTCATTACCCGGAGTGCCGCCACGCACAAGGCCGAACGCCATTTTTTCGTAAATCGCGGCGCGACGACGTTGAAATACCTGCGTGGCGAGAATCAAGCGAAGAGATTTCATTACAATACTTTCATCGGCACGACATTGGCACGCGTGACACGCGGAGTGAATTTCTCCAGCAGGTCAATCTCGCGCTCCAGATCGAGCACGTCAAGTGTCCCTTGTGAAACCCAATAGAGTGCAGTTGCCATCATGGTCTTGCCAGTGACATCTTCATTCGTCACGTGCGACACGCAGGATTTCATCCAGTATTGTTTTGCATCGCTATCCAGACCTGCCCGCATGAGGCGCATGTATTCCTCATCAGGGATTACCAGCTCGGTGACTGGTTGGCGACCAAGACGCCCGCCTTTGCAATGACTGCAGCCGGAGCGATTCGCAACGCGAACCGATGCCAAATCAATTTCAAGGCGGGCAAGCTGCTTGATATGGTGATCGCTTATCGCACCTTCATTCGTCGCCGGTACTGAACAATGTGGGCACACTTTCGGCAACAAGCAGGTATAAGCCATCCCTGCCACCATGTCGGTGTCGCAGAGGGTTTGACGCGAAATGGCGATTTCGTCGCCTGTGAGACGATCAATAATCTGACTGACCGACAATACGTGTGTTGTTGTCAGGACTTTTTGACCCGTCGCTGAGAGGACCTTGACCATGCGGCCCATCTTCTTGTCGCGGACTTCGCCGACCATTGCCCAATGCACCCCCATTCGGAGCAGCTTTTTCTCCAAGTCTTCATAGCCGATTTTCTCGACTGGGATACGAGTGATGCCGTACTGCTCGTATTCAGGAGGGTCTTCGACTGTTACGACGTAACGATCTCGCTTGTCCTGCGGCCGATATAGCAGCGAATAAAGCAGAGTGGTCTTGCCGCCGCCCACTGGTCCACATACAAGGATCATCCCTCGGCGACGCTCGGTTGCAGCGCGAATTTGGCGAATAAACGATGGCGGGAAACCCAAGCCTTCCATCGTCGGCACTTGGCCCTTCGCCGCTTGTGGCAAAATACGCATCGTTACATCGAAGCCCCCATCCGCTTCGGGTACGGTCGCGTAACGCAGCTTGTATTTGCCCCCATTAATCACACGCATGATCGTGCAGCTCTGATCGATGCTTGGATGCGAGAATTCGCTTTTGCCGCGCTCATACGAGGTCTGGTCAGCAAGGTTGGTGTAGGCGTTTGCCAGCACTTCAATTGCGATTTGTGATTTCAGCGATTCTGCTGGATGAATAACCCCGTCGATCAGGTGCGTTATACCGCAAGTTTTCTCTCGCACGTGATAATGCAGTTCGTCTGCGCGATTAAGGAGCGCACTTTCCAATAAATGGTCAAAGAGCGCAGTATTCGCCGACTCGACTGATTTATCAGAATTACTGCCGGTTTCAATGGTAAAACCGTAGTGAGTCCGAATCTCCGAAGCGGAGACGGTACGAGTTTCAACAGTCCACCCCTCATCTTCCAGCGCACAAATGACGCTTTTCACTTCGAGACTGCGTGCAAAGCTTTCTGTTGTCAGAACAGACGCACATTCCTTTGACTCCGCCATGACGGCGATATTTGCCATCAGATTTGGACGTAATGGCACTAAAGCCGCTTTCGAATCGCCGCTCAGCAGGTATGGATAAGTACGATTGGCTTCTGCAACTGCCTTACGACGCCCCTTGATTGACGACAAACGCGCAGCCATTTCTCGGATGTATTTCAACATTGCTTATAACCCCTTGGCGAAGGTCAGGAATGGTTTGCACCGATTTTCTGACGCAACCTGTTTTTTCTTGATCTGTGCAGCGGTTTGAGGCTTGTAGAGGCAAACACCATCGTCGCGGATTTCGCCGATTGTGTAATCTAAAACGCGCGATCCGGTAGTCACGCGCCGGTTTTGCCCCTTCACCCACAGCACCACAGTCGTGTCGAAACCCACACGGGAAATACGCGACAGGCTGATCGAAGTGTCTGGTGCGACCCGGACAACAGTAGGGACTGGAACGGGCTTGGTGGCGATCTTATTGCTATTGCCGTCCAGAATTGCAATAGCGGGCACTTGCCCTGCCGATTGAGGCTGTACAGTTGGGGCGGGTGTGGCACTGCCTTGGCGCGCAATATCGGAAAGCGTTACTGCTCCCGGCGTGCTTACGGCTGGAGCAGTGGCCGGTGAGGCGACAGCAGTTGGCGTAACTGCGAGAGCTTGACCGGGCATGTTATTCCCCGGCACGACTGGAGGGCGATCTGGCGTCAATTGCTGCGCCTGCAGCGAGGTCACGCAAAAGGCCAATGCAATTGCCGTCAAGATCAGATTAAAGCGCATAATATTTTCCATTAAATTGCACGGTCATTTTTTGTGCCCCTTCGCGACGAAGCTCGATATTTTCAATTGTCATCAGGTTCGGAAGGGCCGCGACTGCTTGCAGATCAGACTCATTAAACGGAACAGTGAATTGGTATTGCCCAAATTGGGGAATTTCACCGACAGGCACGCTCACACCGTTAGGCGATATAAGTGGCTGCAATTGACCAATATTTGCTTTTGGCAAACCGCGATCCGACAAACCTTGAAACCATGTTCCTACAACCTGCGCGAATGTCGCATTGGGCGCAAGGAGAAGCGTTGTCGAAGCTGTGCCCTTCGAAAAACTTAGCTTGCGCTTTGCAGTATCCATATCAGGAAACCAAACAGTTGTATCGGTCGCCTGCAAGTGCATGGCACGCAAGAATCCCTCCGAAGTTGCGCCTTCACTACGACGCCAAGTGACTTCGCACTCTGAAGCGGCACATTTCAGGCCATCAATCTTCCAGCCATCCGCTTCGCTATTCACTGTTGCGAGAAACGGCATGAAGCCTGCCATGACTGACTCTGGAAATTGGTTCAATTGCAACACACCGTCAACTGCCGCCTTGACTTGATTTTTATAGGCTTGCATGGGCGTGACTGTGGTTGTCGCTTGTGGAGAAATTAGATTTCCAATTTCCTCCGAATAAAAGACAGAGCCAAGTCCGATTAGCAGTAATGGCGCGAGAATCCATTTGGCGTCTTTTTCGTTCACAGGCTTGAGCAAACCAGCAATTACTGCATCACTCGCAATGCGCTCAAGGTCCATACGCACCACCTCGTGTGCGCCATCAATCTCTCCCATCTCCGCATCACCGTAGACCCTGATAAGCTCTTCTGGCACCGATGCGATATAGGTATTGGCTGCGCCAACCATTTTTTCCCGTGGTCCGAAGATGTCCAAGCCGGGCACAGGGAGGCGACGGTCTTTATCGATCACGATCAGACAGGAGGTCCCCTTTTTGTCCAACGTATGAATGAACACGCCGCCGTCAGGCAGCGTTTCACCCACGGCTGCGGCTGCGGCACGCACGCTCTTCCACTTTTTGATGCTGGCAAAACCGAACATGCGACCGGACTCGTGCTCGGCCTCCGCATACACGTTTGCCTTCAGTTTTTTCGCTCGCGCCTGCAGCTCGTCGCTGCTGTCACTGGTCGTGGCGTACCAATGCAGGCCGAAGGCGAAGCCTTTTACGACCACCGGCATTACATGCCCCCTGCATTGGCGATGTATGGCGTGATGAGTAGGATTGTTTCCGTCGCTTCTTGAGTTCCAGTTTCAGAGCCCAACCGCTGCCCATCGAGTAGGCCTTGAGCGTTGGAGCGATCTGTAGTGCGTTTCAAGCTCGACAGAATGATGGTCGAACCCGGCCGCACGTTGAAGGTCTGGTTCACTGCAATGGCATTCGACTCCACACGATCAGGCTCAGGTACGCTGGTCTGCGACGGCCCTTTCTCAACCTTGCCAGATGTATCGTCCATGACGAATGAGACACGGATCAGGCCGTTGGGCAAGACGGTTGGACGCACCTGCAGGCTTTGCCCGAAGGTGGCAAAGCTGGGATTGCCGACATATGTAGGTGAGCCACCAAGTATGGTCGATGGCACAACCGTGAAAGAGCCGGTATAGCTGCGCTGCTGGATGTTGTTCAGTGCCGCAGTAGTATTATTCGCCGCGAGAACGGTGTACGGCTTCTTCTCAACGACCTTACTTGCGGCCGACAGCGCTTCGACGATAAGGCCACTGCCGTCCCAGCCATTGGCTACTTCGCCGACCGGCGACAGAACTTGGCTCACCTGCCCTGCCGCCATGCTCACGAGCGATACAGGCGTGTTCAGGCCAAGGCGGTAACGACGCGAGTCCAGAATTGTCCGGTACATCAATGACCAGTTCACGCCCGATTCACCAGTGCGCGTGGTAGCGACGTTGATCGCCATTACTTGGAACAGCACTTGCGCGCTGAGGACGTGATTACCATCGTCGATAAACTGCTTGACCTTGCGATGGCAAGCCTTCGAGCAGTTCACCTGCGCGATATTGAAGGTGCGACCAATGACAACGTTACCGGCTCCAGCAATCTGCTTTAATGCAATTTCCAGATCGCGCCACGCATCCACGTCGTATTTGGTGTTGGCTACAGCGTCGGAATTGAAGTTGCCGCTAATTCCACCACCGCCACCGCCACCGCTGACACCAGCCGTGCTCGTGCCCTGCTTGCCCGTCTTCGTCGAACCATCCGACGATTCCGGCGACGTGGAAACCGAGTAGGTTCGTGTGAACGATTTTTGGATCAGCAAGGTTTCGTCCTGCCAATCCCAATCAGTGCCCAGTAGACCGGTCACGGTCGTCAGGTATTCCTTGAGGGGCTGGGGCGGCACCATGCCCAGATCGACAGTCGGGCGCGCTTCCTGCTGCCCGGTCTGGACTGCGCCGATTGCCTCGGCCTTGACAGGAATTTTGAATTCTTCGGCAATCAAGCGCGCGAAATCTTCGGCCGTTACGGGGCCTTGATTCGCAATGCTAACCATCCGCGTGCTGCGCAATGGAGAAGGCAGTTCCGCCTTATACGAGCCGCGCGCATAGGACTTCAGCGGCAGATACGGGACTTTTTGCGTCGCCAGAATAATAGGTGCGTTCGCCATGTTGGCGTTCGTCATTTGCAAGGCGGTCACTTCCGCCTGCGCATTGTTATGAGCCTGCGTCACCGAGTCCATGACTGGTGTACTTGCGCAGCCGCCCAGTGCGAGAGCAGTGACGGTGGAAATCAGGGAGCGCTTCATGCTTACCTCGGGGCGATAGCCGTGTTCTCTTGCCCCATTGGCACGACCACGATTTGTTTAAAGTCGGTAGGAATGATCTGGAAGGCCGCGTCGCTCTTGCGATAGGTTTCACCCAGCACGGCCAGCATTTCCCAGAAGTCGGCGTTGCGCGCGATTGGGATGTCGCGCTTGAGGTTCAGCAGCAGTTCCCGATTTTCGTACACAAGCTCGTAGTCGATGCGCGATGCGAATTCTTCGAGCGCTTCTTCCAGCGTGCTGTGAGACGTTTTCAGCACCCAATCGCGCTTCAACTGGTCAGGCCTGATAGCCTTGCTGCCAGCGCTGCCCGCTGCAATCACCGGAGCTGCGCTGCGGGTTGGCGAAACGCCAGCGACAGTTTGTGCTGGCCCGCTGCGCACGGCTGGGCTCGCAACAGAGGGCAATGGCATCGTGCCCGCCGCATACCCAGAGCCTCCAGCCGACGCGTCGCGCACGATAGCGGCTTCTTTATTGCCGACGCGTGCGAAAACCGTCCGGTAGAGCTGCGGTAGCACGTGGTATGAGCCGACGCGCCGCACGCCTGCAATCGGGGTCCCGTCCGCGTCGAACAGGCGCACAGGCAGACCTTCCTGCTCTTCGAACTGGAGGATGGTGCGCTGGCCGTCATCGAAAGCGCACAGGAAACCGACATTGGTGCGGTTGTAGCTTGCGCAGTCAACGCGAAGAGAACTCAGCCGCTTCTCTTCCCCGGAAGCGCTTTGCACCATCGATGAGCCGCCGCTGACGACAACCGTCGCCGCTTGCGCATTGACGGCAGTTGCAGCCAATGCCATCAGGATTACTTTTGCCACCTGCATTTCAAACCTTTCAAGTCCGCCATGGAGCCGCCGCCCGTCGCGGCCACTCGAAACCTACAATTGCCATCAAGAAGTTTTGCCCTGAGACAACAAGGATAGTATATAAGAAAAATACTGTTTTTTGTCAAAAACATTCAATCGCAACATTCGCTTTTTTCCATCGTTATTCATGTTTTTATTCCGATTTCATGGAGCAAACCGAATGAGACAATGTTAAAGATACGAAATGATACGCGGAAATATCTGATGATTGATATCAAGTTATAGGCATGGCAATGCCTTAAAACGTGTTCAAATCGCAAAAAAACAACAGCCCGGCGACGCGAGAGGCGTTGCCGGGCTGTTGAGAACAGGAAACAAGCTGCTTGGCAGCGTGATTATTTTTTGATGTGGCTTCGCAGGCCGATCTAAGCAGCCCGACTTCCTTCGGCGGCGCTCAGTCCTACAACAGATATGAAGACAAAACCAGCTTGCTCTGGACGCAGCGCACCGTACAAATTGCTGATCGCGGCTACTGCTGAACGCGCACGCACCACAGGATGCAGGCCCGGCGCAGCATCAAGCACTTTGTGCAGCGAATCAGTGTCCGAGTCCGGCCATGCAAGCTGGCGAGCAATGGCAGCGACAGTCCTACGACGGGCAGCACCGAGAAGAGCCGCATGCTCAACAAATGACGACATGAAAATCCTTAAAAAAAGAGTCGCACCGGCATGCCGGGGCGACTCTCAAGAACTGTCTTTTGGGAGGAAAGAGCAGGATTGAAGGACTCGAATATTACATCAAAGAATGATTCCTGTCGTCACTATTTTCTGACTTTTTAGGGCCCACTCATGTCAAGTTCTTCGATCTTTGGATGTTTTGACAACGGCTCGTCGGCAGTCGGTGCCGCGTCGGCCGGGAATGCATCGCTGACATTCATGGCGTCACCAATTGGCGCGAGCGTGAAATCGTCGTCTGCGTCGTCCAATACCATTCCACCGCCCGTTGGCGTCAGCGCGAAATCGTCATCGTCGTCGGCCGAGACTGCAGGCGCATCCTTACTTGGGAACCGCTCACGCACATAGTCCGCCGTGATCTGGCGGCGTCCGGCATCACCGTAGATGATGTCCCGGATCGCCTTGTCGGTATCATCCTTGCTCCAATCCTCCTGCCCGGCCTTCTCCAGCAGCTTGAAGTAGCGCGCGCCCAGTGCCTGCAGCTCGATCTCGACCCCTTCCGCCGACAACACACCCACAGCAGCCTCGCGAACTTGCTCGCAGTATTTGTTCCAGTGCTGCTCGCGCTCCCTGTTCAGGCGCATTTCCTGCACGAGCTGCTTGAGCAGCATGTCGTTCATGTCCTCGACCGTGTAGTTGTTGGCCTCTGCAGCGTTCATCAGATCATTGAACTGGGGCTTGATGAGCACGAGGGTACGCTCGACGGTATCGTCGGAGACGCCATACTTTATCGCCTCGCCACGGACCGCCTTTTCGAACCTCTGCCATCTTGCCTCTTCGGTGAGCGCAGCCACCTCGACCTTCACACCGGCCGGGACGAAGTTCGGCAGCGCCGAGATTGCCGCGTCGGCCCTGCGCTTTGCCGGTTCCTTGATCATGTTGTCGGCAACGCGCTGATCGAGGATCGCCTTCAACTCAGGAGCGTATTCGAGCAAATGATCGACAATTGCCTCGGCATCCTTAGCCGCGCGGAACAGCTCGTGCTTGTCCTTCTTGAGCACTTCGATCCAGTTCGACGCGTACGCAGCATGGTTTTGCACCTTGCCTTCGAGACCGAACATCGAGGTCAGGAACATTGCGGCGATCTCAGCGCGCAGCTCTTCCTTCGCGTATTCGGGCGAGCCAAATGCCGTGCCTTCGAGCCGATTCAAACGCGACTTATGGCCGGTCCAGTGGGCCAGCTCGTGCATTTTCGTCGCGTAGTAATCGTCCTTGCTCTTGAAACTGGTAAGCGGCGGCAGGATGATCTGATCCCCTGCATTGTCGTAATACGCAGCATTGGTCATCGTCCTGCCGCCAGCGGTCTTGCTGACAGCGCGGTGCTCAACGACTGCGCCGGTCGCCGCGATCAGCTTCTCGGCCAGCTCGTTGGGCTTCCATGACACATCCCGCTTCATCTCATGCAGACCAACGATGTCCGCCCCGTTGAACACCACGGCATAGAAGACAAGCGGCTTGCGGGGCCGGGCCGGTTCGTCGTCCAGCTCTGCATCGGCTTTCTGCTCGATCTCATTACCCTGATCGTCAAGCTCGCGCTCGCGCTTCGCTTTCGCCTGTCCCCAATCCCAGTATTCGACCTTCTCGCCGACCGCGCCTTTGCGGATGCTATAGCCTGCCGCGTTGGCTTGCTTGAGCGTCATCCACCGCGAGTCGTCCGAATTGCGCGCAAGGGCCGCGTGCAACAAGTTCAGGACGTTGCCGCCCCGGTACTTGACGCCTGTACCCGGATTGAACGGACGCACGTTGACAGCATTCCAGCCCTTCTGCCACGGCATGCCGCCTTCTTCTTCCATGAAGGCGACGAGACGGTCTGTCAACTGCTTGCGAAAGTCTTCCCGTGCCATGACTTACCCCTTGGCCTTCTCGACCACCTTCTCGCCGTTGAACACCGGCAGCTCGATGTCGGTGTCTTCAGTCAGAAGGCTGGGATCAAACATCCCGCTCGGCAACTGCTCGCCGGTTGCCACGATTTCCTGCAAATCTTTGTCGGTCATACTCATGATCAATTCTTCCTTTTCATATTGCGCCGATCTGGCGCGGAGACACTACAAACTACGACGGCCGATGCCGCCTATGCTTTCCGGTCGAATACGAATTCGACCTTACCGTCCGGCTTGAGCTTGAGCCCAGCGGAGAACTTGCCCTTGCTGCCAGTCAGGCCCTTGATCGTCGGGTGCGCCTTCGTCGAGAGCAGAAGCGTGGCTTCAGCCTTGCTCAACTTGTGCCCGGCCACCTCCATCCAGAGCTTGAACTGCCCGGACGCGCACGAGATAACCCGGCCACTGTCTTGCAGCGGCCCGCCGCAATGCGGGCACGGCACGCCGAACACTGCAGCGCTCGACCCGCCGCTGCCGCTCGCGCCCTTGGGCGCATCGGAGAACACGAATTCGCATTTCGCTTCGGCGACATTGAGCTTGAGCGCTGCACTGAAGGCCTTGCCGCTCTTCGGGCTGACAAATCCGTCAAGCTGCTTGGTCTCGCCATCACGAAACAGGCTTGCGCCCTCTTCGTCCGTCAGCTTGCGAGAACAGACATCCCGGCGCTGCTTGATGCCGCAAGCCGTCTCACATTCAAAGCCCTGCGCCGACGCCAACATGGAGCCGCCGCAGCGCGGGCAAGCCACGCCCAACGACGTACGAACGACTGCTGGCATCGAACCGGCGCGTTCGCGGATCACGTCGAGCATGCGGCGCGTCGTCGATGCGATCTCCGACATGAAGTCCCCACGGCGGTACTTGCCCTGCTCCATCTGGCGCAGCTTTTGTTCCCACTCGCCGGTCATGCGTGGCGAGGTCAGGAACTCGATCCCGTTGGACTTGAGGAAACCGATCAGACCCATGCCTTTGCCAGTCGGGACAAGGTGCTGCTCCTTGCCTTCACGCGTGATGTACGGCTCCTTCGGGTTGCCCTTGCCGTCCTTGGCGTGCAACAGCCCTTCGATGATGCTGGCGCGCGTTGCAGGCGTACCCAGACCCAACTTCTTCATCGCAGCGCGCAGCTCGTCGTCATCGATCAGCTTGCCTGCGCCTTCCATGGCCCCCAGCAGCGTCGCCTCGGTAAAGCGCGACGGCGGCTGGGTCTGCATTGCCTTCACGTCCACCGAATCGGTACGCACTTGCTCGCCGGGCTGCACTGCACACAACGACTTGTCGCCTTCATCGCCGGTCTGCGGGCCGTACACTTCCAGCCAACCGCGCTTGAGCAGAATCTTGCCACTGGACTTGAACGATTCACCGGCCACGACAGTGATGCGCGTGGTCAGGCTGAATTCTGCTGCAGGGTGGAATGCCGCGATGAAGCGGCGCGTCACCATGTCGTAAATCTTAGCCTCGTCAGCATCGAGTCCGTTCGGCTGCAGGCCGGTCGGGATGATCGCGAAGTGGTCGCTGATCTTCGAATTGTCGAAGATACGCTTGTCCTGCTGAACCCAGCCATTGGACAAGACGCGCTCGGCGTGCGGCGCGAACGCGGTGCCGCCAAACGTCGCCATCACTTCTTTGGCCTTTGGCACGTAGTCTTCCGGCAGGGCCGACGAATCGGTACGCGGATAGCTCGTCGCTTTGTGCTTTTCGTACAGCGCTTGCGCGATGTCGAGGGTCTTTTTCGCCGAGAACTTGAAACGCTTATTGGCCTCGCGTTGAAGCGTGGTCAGGTCAAACAGGGTAGGTGCAGCATTGGTCGTTAATTTGGATTCGTCCTTGACCGAACTGGGCGCAACACCCCGGCACTTGTTCGCAATTTCTTCAGCTTGCGAGCGGTCGAAAAACCGGCCGTTTTGACTGCTTTCACCGTCTGCAGGTTTGATCGCAGCAGGGTTGAACCAGCGGCCCTTGTAGGTCCCGGCCATGGCTCCGAAAGCGGCGTGCACTTCCCAGAAATCCTGCGGAACAAAGTTGCGGATTTCTTCTTCGCGATCAACCATGATGGCAAGCGTCGGCGTCTGGACGCGGCCAACTGGCGTCATCTCGTACGCCTGCGTCTGGGTCATGCGAAGTTGCGTGATGCCGCGCGTTCCGTTGATGCCGATGAGCCAGTCAGACTCACTCCGGCACTTCGCCGCGTCGCTCAGGGCATCGAACTCGCTGCCCGGCCGCATGGTCTTGAATGCGTCGCGGATCGAATCATGGGTCATCGACTGGAGCCACATGCGGCGCGTGGGCTTACGGCAGGACGCCAGCTCGTAGATCAACCGGAAGATCAACTCGCCTTCGCGCCCAGCGTCGCACGCGTTGACGATGGAATCCACGTCGCTACGCTTCATCAGCTTGGACAGCAGGCTGAACTGCGCTTTCGTCTTGGCAATGGGCTGCAATTCAAACTGGGATGGGATGATGGGCAGCGAGGACAGGTCTTTGCCTCCCGCCGCAGCCTCCGTCGAGTAGATTTCGACCAGATGGCCGATGCCGGAGGAAACGATTGCGGTCGGGCTTTCGAGCCAGTCGTCCGTTTTCTTGAAGCCGCCGAGTGCGGCGGCGATATCACGCGCGACGGAAGGCTTCTCCGCGATGATCAACATCTTCCCCATTGCGGCCCCTTACCCTACTTCGCAGTAACGGTCAGCACTGGCATGCATGCTCTGTGCGACACGCTGCTGCTCGTTTGCTTTGGCGATGGCGGCATCGATGAACGAGTCGCCCGGCACGCTGCCGAATGCGAGTTCATTCGACAGCACCCACAGCACGCGCATGATGAACAGCGCATCGTCAGCACGAGCATCCATGCGCGCGCGCAACCGGTCGGGGATTTTGACAGCCACTTCGCTCAGGCCGCGCGCCTGCACGAAGCGCACCATCGAGCCCAGTTCGACAGGCTTGCAAACCGGGTGAATCACCAACGGCGTCACCTTTTCGGCATCGATAGTGTCCCAGTACGTCACCCCGTCGCGCCCGACGAGAACTACCTTGCGACCACCTTGCAGATCATCGATCTCAAGGAACGAACCCGGTGGAAATTTCGTTGTCTTCATTTTCTAACTCCAATTGCTGTTCGACCACATAATTGACTGTATGCAACTCGAACGACTTTACCATATCGGAGACGGCCTCTGACGAGAGTTTTCTGTTCTTCTCGATGTATTCTTCGATGAGCACAGACAAGTTACGGTATCCAATTTTTGCCCCCGTATTGGCGTACCAATCATCACCTTTCTTCGTAAAATCAAAGTCTTGCGTTACAAGACCTCTTGTTAGAAATTTGTTCACGTGCGACACAATAGTAGATGGCCTACCAAGATTCTGCTTCATCATGAAGTGCAACAGGCTCTGTTCCTTCGTCCACCGTTGCACCCCGGCAACGGTCTTCTCTGGTTGCCATAGCCGGGTTCCAACTGCAGTAATGCGATTCCAGTTCATTTCTTGCGCGGCAGGCGGCAGCGACAGCATGTTCGGCCGGTCAAGGCGAGCTTCGATCCCTGCATCAAGCAGGTTGCGAGTCACCGTGACCAAGACCTGTTCTTCCAGTGTCAGCAGGTTAAAGTTACGATTGATGGGCACGTCGAGAACCATCGGATTCGGGGCCTCGTGCGCGTGCGCTCCGGCCACGTTGCGAACTCCCTCGAACAACTCCGGCCTGAAGGCTGCGCCATTGGCCCTACCCACCATAGTGAGACGCTTCAAAGACTCTTGCGAGATAGCGCAGTCCTTTGCGCGCGGATAGCTCATGCGGCCACGCTCATAGAGTCGCTGCATGGCCTTGGACACATCATCAAGCGCCGCGCCTGTTTGCATGCTTGCCGCCAGCAGAATCTGGTCATGATTCATCGCGCCCACGCCCACAGTCGTGCGCTCGGCCGACGCCACGGCCACCGGCCGCGTAAGCTCCATTGCGTCAGGAGCCGATTGCCCCGCAAACACTGGCGTTTGTGCGATAAAGTGCCCCTTGCCATCGACCGCAGCAAGTGTATGCGTGACCACACCAACCACCGGGCGTTGCTCGGCCAATGCGATCAGCAACGAGCCCTGCACCCTCCCAATTGCACCGCTCTGATCCGACAGTGAGCCCAACAGCCTGTCGATGATACGCCGGGCGTCGCCCTGCTCGGCCAGCATCTCGTCGAACGGCTGCGCATCACGCAGCGCGGCTTGCACCTCGGCTTGCGACAGCGCCTTCAATCGCAGTCGCACCGCCTTATGCCGATGCTCTTCGGGAATGCAAAAGCGCAGCACATCGCGCGCTATCACGTCGCCTTCCTGATCGTCGTCCGTTGCGAGGTAGATGCGCTTGGCGTCGCCCGCCTTGGCCGCGATGGACGCGGCCATACGCTCTCTATCGGGCCGGATGCGGTATGCCGTCTCGCGGTAGTGGCCATCCACCCCAAGCGGCTTGAAGCCGTCAGGGTTTGAGCACAAGTGGCCGACCGTGGCCTCGATGTCGATGTCGCGGACGGCGGCGCGGCGCAAGACATCAAACAGGCCTTGCCGCTTGCCGGGCGCTTCGATAATGAAGAGGTTTGCGGCCATGGTTAGAACGGCTCCATTTCGTAGCTGTCGTGCTCTAGCTCAAGCACCTCTTCATGATCCGTCAATGAGGCGCTTTCGGGATCGAACGCTCCGCTGTTGCCAACCGAAGACTTCAACTGGTGTGGGGAGAACACGGCGATGGTCCGGCCGCACGCTCCATCGTCAGACATCGTGACCAGCGCATCGAAGCCGCCCTGCTTGGCCTGCGCGATCGCCTCAAACGAATATTCGTTCTCGCTGATAAACATCGGGTTCTCTGCACGCACATACACCGGCATTACATTGTCGCCGTTGCCCCATCCTTTGGTCTCAGCCACGACCGATGCGTAGGCAGGATCGACCGTGACGAAAATCGCCTGTGTCTTGCCGCCCGGCTCGAACACGTCAAGGTCCTTGTTGGTCCCGTGGAAGGCGATCATGGGTTCGCCTGTCGGAAGCACGAGCTGGGACTTTCCGTGCCAGCGCTTGAATGCTTCCGACTGGGGGCTGCGCACGAGCGGCGCAGCAGCCTTCTCCGGTGACGGAACGGCATCGGTCAGCGACGCACTCTTCGGATCGAATGCACCGCTGTTGCCTATCGCCGACTTGGCTTGCTCAGGCGAGCGGACCATGATTTCCTTGTGGTTGTATCCGGTCGGCGAGTAGTCGAGGATCACCGCGTCGTGATCGCCTAAGTCGTGCGGAACGAGCGAGCGCTTGTCCGTCCTGAAGTCCGGCATCTGGACGATAAGCGGGTTCAGTGCACGCAGGTAGACCGGCATGCCGATGGCGCGCTTGCCGATCACGCGCGGGTCGGTCGAGAAATAGAAGCCCCGCCCCAAATGCCCAACATCAGACGCGCTGCCGATCTTCTCGGCATCGAACATATCGAAGTCAGCATCGGTGCCGTGATACGCCACCAGAGGCAGGCCCGCATCATCCACCACGCGGCTACTGCCGAACCATGCATTGAATGCATCGGACTGCGGAGCTGCCCGGCGCTTCGGTTCAGCCACCTTCACCAGTGCGGGTGCCGCATCGGTCAGCGACGGGCTGGCTGGATCGAATGCACCGCTGTTGCCCACGGCGCTCTTGATCCTTTCGGGCGAGAAGGCGACGTACTGGTTCATGCTCTTTCCGCGCATGATTACACCATCATGTCCTTGCGCCATAAGTACATCCCGCACGCGTTTGGCTGCAGTACGATTGCCGGGAATTTTCCCATCAGGGTACAGGTCGTCGTAGCTTGAAATAATCTTGGGATTTTGGAGCGAAAGATAGACCGGCATGACGTTGCCTCCAGTGTCTTCTACGCTGAATCCAGCATAGGCAGACGCCACTTCCGCATCATCCGTGAAGTAGAACCCTGCGCCTGCAAAACCATCATCGGTGACGCTCCCCTGCTTGCCTTCATCGAATTGAATTACGTCGGACTGCGTGCCGTGGTACACCACCAACGGGCCCTGCTGCTGGTCTACCACCTTACTACCGGCAAACCACGCCTTAAACGCGGCCAACTGTGTGACCGCGCGCGGCTTGCGCGTTGCAACCTTCGCCAGAGCTGGAGATGCATCCGTCAGCGACGGGCTCGCTGGATCAAACGCACCGCTGTTGCCCAGTGCTGACTTCACTAGCTGGGGATAGAACGCCACCCAGTCATCCCTGTCGTTGCAGCCGTCAGTATCACAGTTGCGGATCACGAATCCGTCGTGCCCCGCCTCAAGCATGGCCTGCTTGAAATGCCATTGCGACTTGTAGCTGTCGCGCTCGTCCTGAAAATCCTCGTAGTCGCCAAACTCCTTCGGGTTCCTGATCGCCAGATACACCGGCATCGTGTTCGCACCCTCGCGATACTCGCTGATCCCATCACGGCCTACGACAAACTCTTCTGCTGTACTTTCGGCCGCGCCCTCGTCGTAGTTGGTGTCGTAGAGCGGCGGCGCGGCGAACCATGCGCCAAGCGCGCCGGAATAATCAGGGTTCTTGCCGCTCTTGCGCAGAGCATTATCATCACCGCATTGGAATACGTCATACACTCGCGCCGTCGAGTGGAAAGCGATGATTGGATTGCCCTCCCGGTCCACCACCTTGCTACCGGCATGCCACCGTTTGAACGACTCCAGCGACTGCTGGTCGCGCCGCTGGCGGGCTGCATCCGCGTAGGGATTGCGCTCGGGCATACGCGCATCGACATAGGCTCGCACGAACGAATCGATGGCTTGATTGGTCCGTTGCCATGTCAAGGACGGGGCCGGTCCGATGATCTGCTGAGCGCGGCTACGAAACACTGTGTTTGCCGTGCGTTGCTGCTGCTCTTCGGTCAAATCGGCGAACAGTTCAGCACCGCGCTCTTTGAACATGCGCATTGCCTCTGCATCGACCGCTTTCCAATAAGCCACAGATCGCTCGGATGCCTCATACGCAGCGCGTTCAAGCGCGACGTACTCCGCTGTCTGCATCGCCTGATCCTGAAATTTCATAATCAGGTCCATGCGGTCGTCGTCCTCGACGTAGATCACGTCATTCATATTCAGACACTCCTGCATTGGACCTCATTTCCAGCTCTTCTCCGGACGCATCGACAATGACCAATTCGTACCCATCTGAGCACGCCGAATCGACGAACAATGCTCTCCGGAGCGCGCCAACTTCAACGCCTTCTGGATCGCGCACAAAGAACTCCTTCATGAGATGCCGTGGATGCTCAACCCAGCCTGATTCGACTGCCTTTGGATCGCCCTCGTCCTTCGTGCGGTTCCAACGCTCGATGTCGCGCTTGGACAGGATGTCGAGCCCTGCCGAGCGCAAGCTCGCTTCGGCTTGCGCAGCCGGGCCAAATCCGTTCACGTGCAGCCGCGCCACACCGGCCGCATCACCGGAGCCAATCAGGGCGGACAGTGGCTCCGCGCCCTCGCCAACCACATGCGCGACTTCGCGCAGCAGCTCTGCGACACAAGCCTTGCGGTCCTGTTCGCATACGCGCCCCTGCAGGTCGATTACGACGCGAAGCCCACCATCTTGAACACGCGAGACCTCGGCTGCTTCTGGCACTGCTGACAGGAACGTGAACCGCCCCACCGCATTGCCATTCGTGTCCGTCAATTCCATGCGCGGGCATCCACGCCCGATCTCGCTGGCAGCATCCGAAATGATGCGCGCGATCTCGTTGGACCGACCAACATCCGTGAATGCCGATGTCAGCGTGTCGCTCAGTTCAAGCACTGCGCCTGCAGAGAGGCGCGATTGCAACGCCTGCTCGATATCGTCGGCTGTTTTGAACTGGCCCTGTACGCGAGCGCCGTAGCAGGTCGGCGTATAGCCTGCTGCGCGCGCGGCGGCGTCGTACTCCAGCACGCGCGCTGGCGACAGTGGCCCGTCGCAGGCCTCGCCGCCGACGAAATAGGACAGTTGAACCGGCACGTATTCCCAGCCCAAAACGTCAGCCGCCATCGCGCGATGGTTTCCTTCGTTCATCCACGGCTTACCGTCCTTGTCCACTTGAATGAACGGGTTATACGTGCTGTCGTCGGCTGACTTCGACAGCGGGAAGCGGCCGGAGGTCCGGCCCAGCTCGACAAGCGAGCGCAGGTCACGCTCTCGCACGACATCCTGCTCATTGCGCAGGCCCGGCACGTCGCGCAGAAGCGACACGGGAAGCATCACAGGCCGGTCATACATGCCCGTGATAGGCCCAAAGGTAGCCGGAGTACCGAAGCGATTGAGCCCGTCTTCTTCGATGTAGCGACGCTTATCGGCCAGCCACCTTCCGCCCGGATTGTCGGTGCGCAGTTGCGGTGATGCGATCATGGCTGGGTGGCTTTCTGGAGACAGCGCAAACATCACCTGTGCGGCATCAAACGCGATCCACACATCCTGATACGCGAACTCAGTGCAACTTGGCGTCGTGTGGCTGAGAATTTTGATCCCATCGTACCCTTGCGCCTTCAGGTGCGCGACGAAACCATCGGCATCACCATGCATCGCGTTTCGCAGATTGCGCGCCACCTGCTCGGGCGAGCCGTTCGACTCATGGAACGCGCGAAACTCCGCCGTCATTGCGTCGAAGTTATCGTAACTCTTCGAGTTCTGGATAGAGAGAAAAACCGGGTAGATGACGCCGCGCGGTTCGCTTGGATTCGCCCCGGCACCGGCATACTTGAACGCGCCTTCTTCGTCGAACGAATCGCTGAACCAGCTACCGATCATGTCGATGTTCTGATCTCGGCCAAAGACCTTGGCGGTATACATGCGGTCAAACACGTGCACGTCGCCCTGATGATCGTAGACGTTCGCGCCATGGAAAAACATCTTCGGCGTGCCATCCCAGCGCGCCGCATGCGACTCCTTGAACCATGCCTTGAAGCGCTCGTCGCCCGCCATGCGCTCAATGACGCTTGGGGCGCGCTCTGGCAGCATCACAGGCTCCGTGCGAGGCTTGGAGTAGTCGATGGAGCCAGACAGCTCACGGGGGGCATAGATCGCCTCTTCGTCGTTCCCAGTCGGTGACACCAAAACGTCCCGGCCATCCACGGTCATCTCCAGAATCTGGCCCTTCCCGCTCAACGAGCGTTGCAGGTGCTCTTCGGCATAAGCACGATCCGCAGTCACCCAGTCGCCCGGCCTGATCTCGTCGATCATTTCGGCACCGGCCTCAATTGCACGGTACAGCGTCACGTCGCCACGAGCAAACCGATCATGGCCCAACGTTCCCACAATGCGCGCCCAGCGCACCGCATCGGAGGCGTCGGCGAAGAGCGTAGAAGACTTGGATCGCACCCACTTCATCACCGCTTCCGGAACATCGTCTGGCGATGCGTAGCTTGCCTCCAGCAGCGCGTCGTCCGGGCGCTGCGCCTTCACCTTCGGCTTGCCGTAATAGTCGCCCGTGAGATCGAAAAGCTGGACGCGTACCGCTGCGGCATCCTTGCGGGTTTGCTCCCATTGCTCACTGCCCTGCGCGCCCTGCTCGATCAGCGGCTTGAAACGCTGCTCGATCTCGGCAAGCTGTTTCTGCAGGTCTTCGACGGTTGGAGTGCTGTTGGCGTTGGAGTGGATCATGACTGGCTCAGGAATAACGTGTGCAGGCTCAACCTGCAGGATGTCGGCAAGGCTCGGGCTCTTGGGATCGAATCGCACATTGCCCACTGCTGACTTGACTTGCTCCGGCGAGAACACGAGATAGTGGCGCGCGCCGTTGCTCTTCGGCGCAAATTCAGGTTCGATAATGAGCCCATCGCAATTTTGGATGGATGCAATCTGACGATAGATACGGGTAGCCTTGCGCCGCTCTATCAGCTCGAACTGCTTAACGCCATCACGCGCCGCGCTGAAACGCTCGTAGAGCGATTGCGCATCGTCGGGCTTGATGTCCGCCTCGGCCGCAGCGAGCATGAAAACGTTTTGCGGAACAAGCAGCTTTTCACGGGAAACATGGAGCGGTTTTTGAATCGAGAGGAAGACCGGAATGACGCGTCCCGCGCCTTGCGTCATGGCATCACGGGCCGTTCGGTAGGCGTTCGAAAATTCTTCGCCAGCCTGCTCGCCCGTGAGCTTGGCGGCATGCACTATTGCCTTGCCCACGATATCGTGATTGACGCCGATATCGGTCGATGCGTACTTGCTCGCATCGACCGGCGAAGAAGTGAAATTGATGCCTTTGCCGAACGTCCCGGAGCCGAAGAAATCGGAGTCGCTGAATGCATCGAAGTCTTCAGCGACAGTGGTCCCATGGTAGGCGATCAGAGGCAGGCCTTGGGCGTCTGCAACTGCACTATTGCGGAACCACGCATCGAAGCCTGACACGTCGGGACGGGGCCTGCGCAAGCCCGGAGGGGGCGTGCCGCTTATGCTGGGCTCTCCCAGCAAATCAGATTGAACCGTTGCGTTCATGACAGGCTCCAAAACTACATTTCGGGCGAACTGAGCGGGTCCGCCTGATGCGCCAACTGGCCGGTTGCGGCTTTGGCCGCTTTCAGTCCGTCGCTCAGGCACGCGCCCAGCGCACGATCTCCGGTCCCGGCAAGCACGTCGAGCAGTGCCCGCTCGCCTTCTGGAAGCAGAGCCCAAATCGTATTGGCCTCTTCCAGCAAAGTCTGGATGCTTTCAATGAGCTGCGCCGAGCCGGGCTCGAACACCTGAACCGGCACAGCCACAGCCGCCACTTCCAGCGCAGGCAACCAACCGCGCTGCAGCCATGCCCAGCCCGATGCACCTTTCGCGGCAAAGGCCTCGGCAGGCACCTCTGCGACCTCATGAGCGTCACCACGCAGCATCAGGCCATGAGCACCGCGAAACTCGCTCTGAGCCGCGCTGAGCGCGTCCTCACGGGCCATTGCTGCATTCATCTCCGGCTCCAGCTTCACGAACACGGCGAACTTGCCCATCGGCGAATCGACATTGAATGCAGCGAATCGGTTCGCCACTTTTTGCTTGCTTGCCATTACGGCTCCAGATCGTCGTTGTCGCCGTACTTGCGCTCATGGTCTTCGAGCGACACCTGACCCTTTGCGACTGCGCGCACATCGCGTGCGTGATCACCCGGCAGATCATTCAGTTGCACCTCGCGGACGTATTTGCCGTCTTCATACCCAGCAGCGATCTTGCCTTTCGCATTCACCAGCCACACCTCCCCCCCGTCATCGCCGTAACCGGGATCGTATTCCGTGGTTGGGACGATATAGCGGTACTCGCCCTCGGCAATGCCCGAGTAGCTTTCTTCCGCCAAATAGACACGACCCTGCAACAGAGCATCCTCCATGCTTAGAAGGCCGTCGTTCACCAGCGATGGCAAGTCAAGCATCCCCAGACCGCCAACTTTGTTGCCGTTGCTATCGTGAACTGGGAAGGAATGACGGCCCAGTTCGATCTGGTCTGCAGTCGCGCGCATGATGCGAGCGACTTCGCCGCAAGCGTCGTCTTCAAAGGCCGCATTGCCCAGCTCAACGCGCAGTCGTACTGACCCCGATGGCATCTCATCGAGTGGCTCACCGCGCATCAACTTCAGTTCGCCAACGGTATTCCCGTTGATGTCCTTCAGGCGGATATCCACGTCGTTGATGCTCGACATTTCGCTGACGCGGCCAGCCGCTTCTTTGATGATGCGCGCAACTTCGGCTTCACGGCCGATATCACGAAACGCGGCATTGTCGGTCTCATTGATCCGCATCACCACCCAGTTCGATTGATTCTGGTGCATGTCCCAGAACGCCACGCCGTCCAGCTTCGTTGCAGCGCCTTCAGCGAGCGGCACCTTGTACATACCACCATTGCCGAACGAATTGTGGCGACCTGATTCGAACTTCAGGCCGACCGTAGTACCGCGAGGATCGTAGACGAAACGGGCATCGACAACACCTTTCAAACCGGAGACCATCGCCTTGATCTCGCGCTCGATCTGATCGCGCCCGCTGCTCTGCTCCGGGCTCAAGGGAGCGTTCAGGTTGATGTGGCACAGCTTGAAGTGCTTGGCGGCCAGATCATGCAGCTTTTCAGCGAATTGCGTCGCCTCGGCATTGTCCATACCGGTTTCGTAATGCAGTACGTCGATCCAGTCACGCTGCTCGGCTGTGACACCGTTGTGCGCAGCGGTGTCTTGAGCGTACAGGTCTTCCATCGTCAGGCCGCTTTCGCGCGCGGCTTGGGCGTATTTGATGCAGAAATCGCCAAGAACTGCGTTCCCGAATACGCGCTCCAGTTCATCGTCGCTGAGGTCGGCCGCACGCTCAGCAAGCAGCTTGCCGCGAATTTGGTCGTCGAACTTCGTGTCGAAGCCCTGCTCGCTCAATGCGGAGCGCACATTCTCGGCGCGTTGCGCGAGAGCGTTCATATCAGTGGTTTTGTCGGTGCTCATATTGGTTCCAATCTTCGAATTTGTCACCAGCTCCCCGATGGGGTGGCTGATTTTCTGCAGGCGTCACCGCGCATTTCGCAGACGCCCGACCGTCTTGGTGGCCCGTCGTTCAAGCTGGGCAGTCATTTTTGGTTAGTTACTTTTTTAGCGTCTCAGCGAGGTCTATTGGCCGTAATCCGGCCCTTCGATTGCAGCGTCGTTTTCCAGACTCAGGCGCATCGCGTTTTCATGTTCAGCGTCATGGGCGGCACGCAAAACTGCATCTGCTGCATCGCCATGAGCCCGGTAGACGACGTTACCGCCGCTCTTCAAGGTCTCGATCAGCTCTTCGGCTTCCGCGTCCGTTGCTTCGGGAAAACCCAAAACATAACCCTTGAGAGCGGGACTCACCATCTCCCCATGGACCTGCTGGGCCTTCGGCGCATCTTGCGGCAGGGGGTTTGCAGCACGATCATGTGCAATCGCAACTGCGCCATCCAGCCAGCTTTGCCTGCCGCCAGTTGCCTTCTCCAGCGCGGATTGAGCATCGCCCAAAGTACGCGCTACGATCTGCAGGTCCATCTGCAGCAGCTCCAGCGGCGAAGCGGCCAGAATCGCCGCGATACCACGATTCGACGAAGCCACATGCCCCGGCTCACCGTCCTGTGCTGCCGGGCTGAGCACGTTGCTCACTGCCTTGATGAAGTTGCCAGCCGTGAGCGATGATTTCAGTGCTGGATCGAGTGAGATCATCTCCAGCGAGTGGCGATACGCTTCCATCTGCGCACGCATATAGAGCTTTGCATCGTTGCCGAGCAAGGGAAACGGCGCATCTTCAGGCGCGGCAGCGATTGCCTTTTGCAAGCATTTCTCGACAACTTCAATGCCGCTTTCGACACCGTATTTTCCGAACAGGGCATCGTGCAACTTCACCCTGTCAGCTTCGGCAGCAATCGCCATCGAACGGTAACGCTCGATCTCGTTTGCGGCGCGTTCGAGCATTTCGAAATTCTCCGGGCCGAATCCGCGCAACGAGCGAAGCTCATCTGGCAATGTAGTTTCCGCGATCACCGCGCTCGTAGCACGGCCTTGGGTGTTCGTGTTCTCGATGCTCATGCTCGTTCCAGTATGTGTGTTGTGTCAGTGGTGGCCTGCATGACCATCACCGCCGAAATCAGGATTAAGGACCGGCCAGCTCGTCGGCAGGGGCCGCAACCGCAATGCTCCCGACCGGCTCAACATCCATGGATGCGCGCTGCTTGAGCTGGTCGATCAGGCGATTGTTCGTCGCGACTTCATTCTTGGCGTAGGTCTCGAAATCCCAGATCACGAACGGCGCAGCATCGGGGACCGACGATTCCAAGAATGCCTTGGCCTTTTCGGCGTTAGCGGCATCCATGTGCGAGACGCCCGTCAGCGAGGCATTCGGCAATTCGAGCTTGATCATCGGCTTGCCGTCTTCGCTGTACTGGGTGAACGCCCGGCAGTGCGCATCGATGATGATGTTGCGCTCGCCGATCAGCTTGTTGTCGGACCGGGCGGCGGTGCGTGACCACTCGTCGCGGGTGGCCTGCAGGGTCTTGATCGTCTCTGTGATCGAGGCGTTGCGCGCACGCGTTTCGTATTCGGTCCAGAAGGGCTCCTTGAGCAAATTCGGAACCACATCGTCGTCCAGACACATAGTGTAGACGCCGCCAACCGATGGCACATTGGTCAGGCCGGAGTCGAACTTGATGCCGCTCGTAGCGACGACATCCCAACGGCGAAAGACCATGCCGGTGATGCCATCCAGACCGTCAACCGCTTCGGACATATCTTTTTCGACCTGCCCCCATGCGATGCTATGACCCGTCGTGAGGCGCTTATCGGGATGATGAGCGATGACGTGCAGCGCGAAGTGCTTGGCGGTGAGATCAGCCATATGTTCGTGCAGCTCGATAGCATGATGCAGGTCCATTTTCGTGGCGTGCTGAACGCTCCAAACCCACTCAGCCTGCTCCCCGTTCAACCCAAGCTTTCGCGGGTTGTCTTTGAACACGTCCTTATCGGTGCCGCCTTGGTACATCATGCTCGTCAAGCGGTCGGCTGGCGAGCCTTCATCGAACTGCTCTTTGGTCAGCGGCATCGTGCGACGGCAATAAGCATCCCACAAGTCAAACCTGTGAGCGATCTCTTGGTAGGTAACTTGCCACGGCACCGGAATAGCATCCGGATAGCGGCCGATGACATCATCAAACGTCACCGCATGGTCGATCACCTTCGGGCCTTTGTAGATGTCGTAATACCCCTCGCGCCCTTCGCGACGATCAGCCTTGAAATAGTAAGTTCTTTCCATGATTCTCTCTCTCAGATTTCGACCGCAAATTGCTTGACGACCAGCGTTCGATGTTAGTTGCGGAGTTGGATTTATGGACCGTCTGGCCCGTCATTGGCTTCCTGCGCCGTACCGAACACGTCTGGCGATGTCAGGATCACGCCGCTTGGCACCAGACCTTCACCCGGCAGCGTGAGAACATTTCCCTCTTCGGTCAGCGTTCCTTCGATAGCGACCGAAAACTCGGCTTCTGGATACTTCGACGCAGCCACGGCAAACGCATTGAGCCCATCGGTAGCGACAACGTGCTCGATGAACAGCGTGCGCTCGTACTCGTCATGGCCGATGACTGTGAATGGAACACCTGCAGGCTGGGCTGAATCAGGTCGCTGAGCGGTGGAATCGTTCGCGGCAACGACTTGCTCGGCGCGACGCGCTTCGATCATGTGGTCGTAGTCGTGGTTCCACGCATTCTCGCTATCCCAATTGATCAGCTTGACCCCCTCTTTTTGGGCAAGCTCTTGCGCTTCGTTCAAGTCAGTGAACACCTTGTGCGTCAGACCGTAATAGGTGCCAGAGCCAAAACCGGAATACCGGAATAGGCCAGCGAATGCCTCGATCTCACGCTCATTATTGCGGCCGAAACGTACCTTCTCGCCCTGCAACAGCAGCCTACCGCCCTCGAACGGCGCTTCAGCTTGCAGCTCGGCCTCAGTGCGCACCGATGGCTTGAATTCCCAGATCGAGGCGAACGCTGTTGCAAGCGAGTCGCGCGCATTCTCGACGAAATTGGCGCGGTCTTCAGCGTTAAAGCCGCTTGCGTCGAGCAGCACTTCGGCCTTCTCGCCCGCGACCCCCACCGAGCTGTCGCCGTTGTGGCTGATGATGAACTTCACCTTGTCAGGATTCGCCATGAATCACGCGCCCCGGAAAATGGTGACAAAAAAGCGCAGGGCATCATTGAGCGGCTGCGCTTTTTCCGGGGTGACGATGACATCGAAGTTGAAGTCGTCACGCACTTCGCTGACGACATTGAACTCACCGCCGTCGAGAACAATCGATGCCTGCAGCACGTTGGTCACGATGTCGCCATCGCGTTCGGTCAACCCGAACTCGATCAGGTCAGCGTGATCCGAATAGGTGGCGAACAGCCCGGAAACCGCGCTCTCGCCACGCACGCGCCAGTGCTTGTAAAACTCCAGCACGCCGTCCTCCCGCTGCGCGGGCGGCTCACTGTTCGGGGTCGATTCTGGGATGGCGAGATCGGCCATCGCTTCGCGCACAAGCGCGCGCAGCGCCTGTGCTTCCTGCGTCAACGCGGTAGTAGTCATGGGATGTTCCTTCCGAGGGAGTTATGGATTACAGCTCACCGGTTTCGACAGTGGGGAAGATGCGCGCCCAGTCGAAAGCCGCGCCTTCGCCGATCATGGCTTCCATGTTCGCCATGCGCACGTCCATCGGATGCGTCTCCAGCCACGTGGCTCGGCGATGGTATTTGTTGAGGAATGCGACAAGGCGGGCCTGCTCGTCAGCAGTTGCGACGCCGAGGCCCATGGAAGCAGCACGCAAGACCCCCACTGCCACCATCTCGGGCCCGTAGCGACGCTCCATCAGAAACTTCGCGACATCCGGAGCGCGCGCCTCGACATCCTTGAGGGTGCCGACAACAACTGGCTTCATGTCGGTGTAAATCATGTGCGCTCGCGAGCGCTCTGCACCAATGGACATCGCCTCGCAGCCGTGCTGGTTGAGATCAACGAACTCATAGCGCAGAGTCTTGGCAACCATGCCACCGAGCCCATTGCGCTCATACTCCGGCACGTCCAGCTCGACCAGAACCATGTTCGGGAGATCGGCGAGCATGCGCTCTGGATCGATGTAATTACCGAATGCGGAGGCCTTTGCTTTCACAGCCATCTTCGCAAGGGATTGGGATGCAGTCATTTCGAAACCTTTATGGATGGTTTTACAGGAGCAATTGTAATTGCACACATGCAAAAGATCAAATTTCTTTTTTCTTGTTAGAATTTTGTCGTTGCATGTTTCTAACCTCTATTTTGCCATCAATTTAGTTCGGGTGCGGATTCATTTCGCCGCGCAGGTTCAAACGAAACAGGGTTCGCCCTGATAGTCCGCTGAGGCTGTTTGAACTCGATGTAGCGATGCGGGTTTTTCTGTATATCGTTGACGATTTGCAACAACATCTTCCCGGCAGGGATCGGCTGACCGGGTGTTGCCACGACCGCGTAGTTGATGGCTTCAATGCCCTGCTTCATCATCTTCATCATTTGCTGGGAGTTGCTGTTTGGCAGCTTCTCCAGCTTCGACACCGAATCGGACATGCGCGACATGCTAACGTATGCTTCGCGCGCAAACCGCTCTAGATCGGGCTTGACGCCAGCTTCCAACGCTTGTTTGATGTACTCGGCCAGCTCTTCGAGCTGCCCGGCATATACCACAGATTCGGCCTGATAGAACGTCCGGGCTGCATCGATATAGCGCTCTTCGATAGGGCGGCGCGCGCCGTCGCCATTGATCTTCTCGGCGTCGTACACTTCGCGCGTGATCTTGCCGAGAAATTCGACCTTGCACCACCAGCGCTCATCGTCGGTCAGTTCGGTCTGCGTTGCCAGATCGCGGTGGAAAGCGAACAGCTCGTCGAAATGATCCTTCATGCCTCGGACGACATAAGCATCTTGGAGCCAGAGCAGCACATTCTGGTCGTACTTACCCGAAGCGGCCATGAGCTGCAAGTCGGGGATAACCAACTCCTGCAGCGTCAGTTCCCTGCGAGTCGAAGCCTTGTCGGCCGCATCCAGTTTTACGTCCATTTCCCGGTCCCTTTCAGAAGGAATCGCCAAGACCGCCTTCCAGTCGGAAATCCGACTGAACAAGGCGGGCAGCGCTTTCAAACAGCTTTACAAGGTCGTGACGACATTCCACCACTTCCGCTTCAAAAACCTCGACAACAAATGGGGCAATCTCGAAGAAGCGCTTTGTGTCGTCCTCACGCTCCATCACCAGTGGGAAGCTCGACGGTGAGCCCTGCCCGATCCTGAATACAAAGCCGAAGCCGCCCAGACCAACACGTGCTGCGACATCCTGTGCGATGCACACGATGCTGGGCAGCATCAAATCGGCAACTTCATCGGGATATAGCTTCGAGCCGCCGTAGAAGAAATCATTGCCCTTGCCAATCTCTTCGGTGGCAAGCCCAGTTACAAGGCGCGCAAGCTGCGCCTGAAGGTCTTCACGTTGCATAGCCTTGCTCCATGGTCCGGCGCGGCTGGTCGCGCTGCGCCTCGATAATCAAGTTCGTGGTGTCAATGGCACGATCCATGACTGCTTTATGGCGGGCGATAATGTGGTCGTATTTCATCCCGGTCGTGGCGTATTGCTGCAAGAGCACTGAGCGATCCAGCTCAGGCATGCTGCGCAGATCGCGCACGTCGTCCGCTGCTGCCTGTTTGTAGACCTCGCACATCAGGCCCGTGCTGGCGGCATAGGCGCGGTGCACAAGGGCGCGCTGCGCGAAAGTCGGCGTGGTATCCGAACACAGAGCGAGGACGTGTCCCTCGGCCCGGTCAGCGACAGCGCGCGCGAGGCGGGCCACCATCAAATCGCGCGAAGGCTGGTAGTAATCGAACAGGTTGGTCACATTCCAAAGCTTGGGCATGGCCTCAACGATACAAAGTCGTCGCACGGTATCCAGATCGAACACCTCGGCCGTGTCTTCATCGAACATTGGCCCCTCGCCTGCAGCACGCTCCAAGAGCATGGCAAGCGCTTCTGGCGTCAATGGCTTGACCGCTTTGCCGACGCGCGTCCACTTCCACTCTTCCGTCAGCAGATCGATAGCGACATTCGTCGCGCAATTAAACACAGCAGGAAAATCAGTCTCGGAGCGTCCTGCACCGATTACCGCGACAACCGACTTGCGTAACGCCCCCATACGGGCAAGTAGCATTTCCATGCTGGCAAGGACACCGGCATCATCCAGCTCGCCCTGCTCACTCATCGCCATGCCGACGATGCGCGCGGCCAGTTTGAGGCCTGCTGCCTTGCGGCGCAGGTCCGGGCCGTGAATGCGGCGCAGCTCGTCGTCGCCGACCGCAACGACTGTCGTCTCGCTATCGAGTGACGCCTCGACGCTAAAGAGCGCTGAGGGATCGAACTTTCCGCTCATTCGCCCGGTCCTTCATCTGCATGCTGTAACCCCGGACGATGCGAGTTCGTGATTGAAGGCGCAGTCGGCCGCGCTTGCGCAGGGCGCGTCAGCAATGCTTCGGTTGCACGATAGCGCTGCCCCGTCACCGCCTCACGGATTGCGAGCCAGACTGTACGGCTGACGCTGGCGGCTGGTACTGCGGAAGGTTGATCAGTAGAAATCGGTTGAGCCACAAGGGCCTCCGTATGTTGACGTGGTGAAATAAAACGGCCTCGCCGATTCTACTCGACGAAGCCGTTTTGAACAATTGACAAAACTGTTTTGTTAGAAAACTGTAATCATAGCTTTTGGATATTGTCTGGCGACAACAACACTATGCTAATACACTATTTACTGGATCAGGCATCTTGCCGACCACTGACTCGGTAGTGCTGATTTTTCGGTACATCTTGCCGCAGTGCGGACAGGAGCAGAGACAGTCCCACAGCCTACCCGCTGGAGCCAGCCGCCCTTCCACTGTTTGACCACAGCACGGAACAGCATAGGTCATCATCGGGTGGCCCTTGGCCCTCGCAAAGCTCACGTAGTCAGCGTGATGCTGCTGAATTTCTGACACGCCCATGCTAGTTCTCGTCAGGTGGCAGTGCGTCGATTTTCTTGTACAGGCCGTCGATCTCGCTCTGCATGTCCCGATTTTCTTCGTCGTTATGGTTCATCTCATCGCTGAGAAGCTCGATTCGGGCTTGCATCTCGGCCTTGGTCATAGGCTTCTTTTCAGTGATCGCCACCGTTTCGATAGGTGCGGGCGGCGCAGACGATGCAATCTCGTTGCTCATCAGCCCCGCCACCTTGTCGGCGCTGACGGTTGCTAACGTCTCCGAGCATCCATCACAGCCGAGGAAGAAAAGGCACTCCACGTCGCTGGTATTCAGTCGCCCTTGCTGGACATTCGAGCGAGTGGCGATGGACGTATTCCACGTCATGGCAGTGCTACCGCACTCCCGGCATTTTGTGATGGCTGATACATCTAGGGTCATGATCTCATTCTCTTCAGGTCGATTACTTTGCAGGGTACAAGCGTTCAATCGCTTGCGTCAGAGGCCGGGCTTTTTCTGGCGAAACAGTGAGCGGGCCGAAGCTATCCGGATCGCTTGAGCGCTTGACAGCCACGTT
This sequence comes from Massilia sp. MP_M2, assembly GCF_039123635.1. Classification (NCBI taxonomy): domain Bacteria; kingdom Pseudomonadati; phylum Pseudomonadota; class Betaproteobacteria; order Burkholderiales; family Oxalobacteraceae; genus Massilia; species Massilia sp. MP_M2. Next base: position 8,020 of record NZ_JBCHJF010000013.1, on the reverse strand, counting down.
ACCGGTAGGCCACACCCCCACAAAACGCACTTTCCCGCTGCCGTTAATAACGCCGGGCGCATCGAAAACTTTGCCGTAGGCCGCTGTTATTTGATCTTTTCGCATGATTGTCCTTATTGATCGCCCTTCTCAGCCGCAAAACGACCTGCCTTATAGGCTTGCCAAACAACGGGTTTATAGCCGTTTCGTAGGCTGAACCGAACCGCGTTGAAAACATCTGCTTGCGTCCGTTGTTTGCCCGCGTCTTCCTCGCCGAGCTGATAAGCGCGAACGGCAAACGCGAGCAGCATTTCCAAATTCGACTTGCCATCCCCATTCGGCGCAGCACGCTCAGGACTGGGCATAGTCACCGAGTTTGACACCCTGTCGCCTCATCAGCTCCACCACAGCGGTATGCCCGTCGTTGGCCGCATTCGGGCTGTAGCTGAACGTCGCGTTTTGAACGCGCACAGGCGCAGACAGAATCCCGTCCTGCAATACTCGGAACGTCGCCACGATGATGCTTCCAGTCGTCCCGACTTCGAGAATGTGGAGCAAACCAAAGCACGGGTAGGTAAGATAGGTATTGTCGCTACCTTCCAGCTTCACATAGAGATTCATTTCAATGTCCTAAATCTGTCGCGGCACCTTCGCCACTACTTTCTGCATGACGCGAACAACTGGGGTTCGCCCGGCGCTTTGCCTTGACGGTAAAGCAGCTTTCCGGGCTCGCCACCTCGCCGTTTACTCACCTTCCTTGTCGCGCTCGCCCTCGCCCACAGCACCTTCGATGGACATCTGCGAAGCGTTGGCCTTGGCCTGCGACTGCTTCGTGTCGTTGACCTTCTTCGCATCGGCAACAGCGCCGTTCGCCTTGATCAGTTCCAGCAGCGCTGCAGCATCGATCTCGACCTTCTTTCCGACGAGTTCGGCTTTAAGCTGATCCGGGCTCATGGCTTCGTACTTCGCCAGCATGGTCAGCGTTCCTTTGTCGAGCGCCGAGACGACCGTTTGCACAGACCCCATCAGACCAGTCACCACCTTCGGAGCCGGGACCCAATCTTTCAGGGAGCCGCGAGTAACCTTCTTCTCGCCGCGCTCCGTGACTTCCTTGAACTTGCCCGTCAGGAATTCACCAGCCTTCTCGCCGTGCGCACGCAGCGCCTCGATTGCAGCTTCGGCAGCGACTTTGCCTTCTTTGACGAGCTGCTGCACATCGCTGTTGGCGTTCGCCAGCAGCAGCATCTGCTCGACACGCGCTGGGGTCTTGCCCTGATCCTGAGCAATCTCGGCATTGCTCATGCCCATACGCTGCAGACGCAGGTAGCCCAGTGCGATTTTCAGTGGCTTAAGCTTCAGGCCTTCGGCGGAGCGCAGCATCACGCCGTTACGCTGGATGTCACCCCCCTTGAATTCTTCGCAGTCAACGAACGGCAACGGCGCGCCGAGCTTGATTGCGAGAAGTGCACCACGACGACGGCAGTGGCCTTCGACCGGGACGATGCTGCCGTCATCACGAACGCGAACCAGTAGTGGCGGAACGTAGCGGCCGGTGGCATACGACTCGGCAAACGATTCGATGTGCGCGATCACGTCTGGATCATCGTAGTCGCGCAGGTTGAATCCCTCTTCTTCCTGAAGGATACGCGGGTCAACTTGGAAAGTCGTGCGCTTCTTGACGCCTTCGACTTTAGCTTCAGCCTGAACTTTGAGGGATTTGCCAGCCATGATCTCTTCCTTTGCCAGATGGTTAATTTGTGCTTCGATATGGACTATAGTACACACGCTATTTCGCACAGTCAAGACTATAATCCATGTTTTTTAAAAGAAACCACATATCCACTGAGGGAACTACTCGCCAGCTATTACATGGAGTAAGATACTGACATCGGCGGGTGTATCGTACGGCTTTAACAACACTCCCCGTCCTTATTGCTACTCATTGTGCGCATTAAAGCATAGTATTATAATCCGTACACAAATACTCCACTCCTACTTTGCCATCAAGAAACCATGACTGTTGCGCTCATACAAATGATGATGCGGTCAGAACTTCTGATCAGGCTAGGGCACTTCATGAAGACAACGACAAAACAAAACTTTACGCCAGAAGAGTTTAAGGCTGAGATCGGGCGGCGCGGCTGGACTTATCGCGCTCTGGCAGAGCGCTGGGGCGTTACCGAAAACTGGGTAAGCAAGCTCGCCCGTAACGCCGACCGTGCCATGCATTGGGATGACGCTGTGCGTGGACTGCCCACCATTGTGATCCGCAACAAGTGACGTTTAGCATGGACTCTAGTCACTGACGTAACGAGCGAAAGTAAAATATGAACCAAGCTGTTTTTGACAACCATGTCCCGGTCCGCCACAAGCGGCGCGCGCCGACAATCATCATCCCGTTCGGGAAACACTCGCGCTTCGACAAGCACTACGCGTTCGACAGCAGCGCGGCCATCAACGGCCACATGCTGATGGCCGGTCCCAGCGGCTCCGGCAAATCGCACCAACTCAACCGGGTCATCCTGAGCCTTGCAGAGCAAGGCGCGCATATTCACACCATCGACGTGCACGGCGACCTTGGCGATTTCTCCGACATTGCACGGCACCGGACGCACCCTATTCCAGACAACCTCGTCCAGACCATCGAATTTGGCGAGCACACGCCCCACGGCCTGCCGCCGCTTGACCTGCTGCCGGGCATCGGCCCACGCCGACGCGCAAACTCATTCATCAACCTGCTTGAGCGTCAAAGCGTGCTCGGACCGAAGCAGAAAACCGCGCTTTTCCGCATGCTGATGGACCTGTACCAGCAGCACGGCTTCTTGCAAGAAGACCCGAAGACATGGACGCTCGATTACGATCCACGTCGAAAGACAGCGCGCGTCGTGACGCCACGGCCGGGCATGATCGCCTTGCCAGACCTGAACTGGTTTGACAAGAACCAGACCGAAAAAGAATCGCTCAAGGCCGATTACGGCCTCAAGTTCAACGGCGAAGGCAGCACCAAGTTCTGGGAAGTGGCAGAAGACCATCCGCGCGCAGCCGAGGCGCAAGAGCGCTGGGGTACGAGCGATGCAAAGCGTTACCCGACGCTGGCCGATGTTCGTCGCCATTTGTGGGATCGGCTGGTGATGATGAAAACCGGCCAGAGCGCGCCCTCGATCCGCGCACTCGACAAAGTGATGAAGCTGGCCGCGACCCGCGCGCGTCTGCGCACGAAGAAAATAAACGAAGCATTGCAGGATGATCTCGACAAGCTGGAGGCCCAGCTCGGCAAAGCACAGGCTGAATCCATGGACGCGTTCAAGGACGGCATGGAAAAGCTCGACAACGGCCACGAGCTGGAAGACCTGCTCTTGTGGGACAGCGCAGATGCAGTCAAAGGCCTCTTCGACCGCATCGAAGCGCTGGAGCGTAGCGGCATCTTCAAGGGCAAGCCCCCTCTTTACGACTCCGGCATTCCTGTCAAGCGCTACGACATCCGGGACCTCTCGGACCCTGAGCAGGTCCTGTTCGTCGATGTTCTGCTGGAGCACATTTTCGCGATCGCCAAGGCACGCGGAGAGGCGGACGGCCCCGACACGTTCATCCTACTCGACGAGGCCCACAAGTTCGTGGTGGACGATGGCGACCACATCATCAACCGCATCGTCAAGGAAGCTCGGAAATTCGGCATCGGCATCATTCTGGCGTCGCAGGCGTTCGTGCACTTCTCCGACGATCTGCTCATGTCCAGCGGCCTGAAAGTGGTTCTGGGATGCCCGGAAATGTACCGTGAGCCGATGCGGCGCAAGCTGGGCTTGGACATGGTGACGATCAAGGCGAGCGGTAAAAAGGTCAACCCACTGTCCCTGATCAGGCCCAAAGATACTGCCATGATCAGCATCACGACAGCCGGTGAAAATTCGCCGATGGCAGACATCAAGATCGTCGCAGCATAACGGAAACCGCCATGAACAAAACAGAACTGGTCGAGCACATCGCCGACAAGCACGGCATCAGCAAAGCAAAAGCGGAAGCGATTGTTACGAGTGTGTTCAGCACGATAATCGACACCGTCGCTACTGGCGGATCGGTACGACTGCAGAACTTCGGCCTGTTCGAAGCGATCATTTCGAAACCACGGCCGGGGTTCTTGCCGCACACTGGCGAGAAGATCGCGATACCGGCAGTGCGGCGTCCGCGCTTCACGGCGGGCAGCGAATTCAAGAAAAAGACGGCAACCGAACAGCAGGCCTGACGATGGTCCGGCTGCTCGTACTGGTGAGCATCCGCGCTGCGATGTCGGTGGCGTATGGAGAGGAAGCCGCCGAACACTACAGGGAGTCCTATACGGCCGCGTACGGCCTTCACGACTGGATGCTAGGATTCCGGGAAGGCTGGCAAGCGACAACGGCCTAGAGGCCTCTTTCTGTCGATCCCAGCGACACCACACAACCTACCAAACCAAAACAGCCATGCCAAAGCAAATACCCCTCGACCCGAAACTGCGCGCTGGATTCGACCAGACCCCGAACGAGCAGCGCAGCAAGGCGGAATTGGACGCGTGGTGGGATCATCCCTACGCCATCTCGCTGCCAGACGGCAGGATCATGGTTCGCTGCCTGAACGGCGGAGCGTGGGATCGCTCTACCCATCTCGGCGTCGCCGACAACTACGAGGACGCATGTGTACTGGCCGAACAAGAACAAGCTAAATGGGTTGGATATCGTGGCAGGCCAGTGTTCTACCACGGCGAGCTAAAGTCGGCACTGGTAGTGATGCCGCAGCGCCCGGACAGCGGCATGCGGACGCTGCTAGAAGTCGAGAGCGCGGAGCAAGCTGCAGAGTACATGCGGGAAAATTATCCCGAGCCGATTGCGGAACCTGCTGCCGCTCCGAAGTCAGAATAGTTGGCACTGACGCGCTGCGCTTGTCTCCGGTCGAATGACGCTGCGCGTCATGGCACCCTCGCGTTGCTCGGTCGATCCGGCTGCTTTTCGTTGCCGGGCTCACGCCCCCCGTAAAGGCTCACCATAACGGAAACGGCCTGCAGAGTGTGCAGGCCGTTTCAAGCGCATCAAGACATCAACTGGTTGGTGGAGTTGCAGTGCTTTCGGTGTCCATCGCCAATCGCACAAGCCGTTTCACGGCAGCATTGCGGCTCTTGACCAGCCCCTTCGCGATCAAGCTGTCGATAAAGGCCATCTCGTCACCTTCGAGCAGCGCGTCTACACGCCCCCCACCACCCTCTTTCACGCTCTCACGCATGCGCTTGAGCCTTTCCGGGCCTGTGTAGTCGTAATTACCGCCCTGCTTCTTAGTATCCGACACCACGGCCCCTTGCATTAAGCGACGAGCAGGTCCGCCAACGGCTTGCCGGATTCGACCCATTCTTTGACCCAGCGCGGCTGGCGACCACGGCCAGTCCACTGCTGGGAAGCTTCGTCCGGATGGCGATAACGGACGGCAACGCTACCAGTGCCACCGCCCGATTTTTTTGCGCCCTTGCCTTCGCGACCAGCGAGCAGCTCTGGCAGCGGAATGCCGACCGATTTTGCGATTTCTTCGATCTGCTGGCGAGCAGCAGCGATGTCAGAATTCTTGCGTTGATCCATTGCAGCCTGAACGTCCTGCGCGAGCTTGCGCAGATCGGCAAGGCTCATATTCGACAAATCCATCAATACCTCACTTTTAAATCTGGCATCCGGCCAGAACGGAATAAAGTAGCTTGTTCTCTAACGCGGACTTTTCAAAAAAATCCCGGATTATTATTCGCAACTATAGCTGCCTTGCAGTAAAAATTACCCGCGATCTCAATACGCGAATCAGGACAAGCCTGATTCCTCAGATAATACCGTTTCCGGCTACGGTGTCAAGTTAATTTACTTTTTTGCTCGGATCAAGAAACGCAATTCCGGGTAGCGTGCGCACGCCGGAATTGAAAAACTTATCGCGTCAAGACTTCGTTGACCGGACCGAAGCAACAGAAATGCTATCACTGACAGGCGTCTGTCCGAGGATTGCAGAACGAAGCGCGGCGACATTTGGCTTGTTCTTAGACTGAAAACGCACCGTCCTGATCTTGGCCTGTTCAAGACGGCTATCGCGGAGCTGGTCTTTCGCGCGCGAGTGGGTTATGTCGTCCAACTCGACGACCGCAACCACTTCCATTTGCTTGTTGGCGATGACGTAATCAACCCGCTGCTGGGCAATCTTCCGAAAGTCGGAGTGTGCCTTTTTCGCAATGCCGCTGGACGGTTCTAGCAAGGCGGACATCGCCACCTGCGGAAATATATAAAATTCCGGCAATGCAACAACCAACCTGCCGAAGAATTCCGATTCATTATCGGACACCAGCTTTCTAGCCCTGAAACTACCTGCAGTCGGCGTACGCTTGGTCGGAGTAAGTGCAGCGATTACGATGATGATAACCGCCAACGCAATACCAATACTGAAAATCTTGTCCATGGGTCACATCCGCTCAAGAGTGAAGCGATATTTATCATCGCTGCCTGCTGGGAGCTGGATTTTTTGCCCGGCGCGGAGCAAGACCATGTGTCCCGATATCGACATGACATGGGTCGATGGTAGGTCCACGCCACAACCGCCCGCTAAGCTCTTGCGGTTCATGCCATTAAGGTCAACGTGACGCAGATCAACCTGCACGGCAATACCTTCAGTGGAGCGCAGGACGGGACGCATAGTGGCATTCAGTCCCAGTTCAATCTGGGCCTTTTTGAACTGCGGCCTGCCATTGCTGTCACCAGTACACGCTTCATCATATTGCAAGTATTCCAAGCTTTTCACTTCGGCCGGGTGCCCCATTCCTGCACTGGTTGTCCAGTTCGTGACCACACGATCACCTTGCAACATCGAAAGCCGAAGCGCAAACACCTCGGGGTCGGCTGCTAATGCCGGATAGACAATGGCCGACAACATAATTGCAAAAAGAGCTTTTTTCATATTATTCCAGTTTCAGTAAAATTACGGCTCCAAGCCAAACGACCTGCCCGATTCCATCGCATCCAGAAAACGGGCGCACGACTCTTCATTCGGCTGGAGCATGCCGGAGTCGTTGCCGTATGGATCAGTCACCCAAACGACATTGCTCTCTTGATCGTGGTTGAGCGCATGTCCGTTGATTTCGCCACGGCCAGCGAGCACCGTCGCCAGCATCTCGGCTGGGCTTGGAAGCGGATTCGTCACCGGACCTACCGGCTTGGTGGATAAGCGGGATGCGTAAGCCAGACGCTCAGGACATCGCTGCTGCTATCAGCCGCCCACAGATAGACACCCTCGCCCGCCACGTAGTAGACAGGCATCCCAGCGACTGAAGCGACCACCTCGACTAGCGGCCGATAAGGAGGCGGGATCGATTCGTCGAGCGTCAAGTTGTCCTGAGACATCGCGGCAGCGACCAGCTCGGCCGGAGCAGCATGCGCAAGCGACTGCAGGCCTTGAATCTTCGCACTTGCTGGGTCGGCCGCAATAACACGAAAGCGATCCCACTCGCTGGCGGGGAGTGTATCGGCAATATGAGCCAACACAGAAGCCCTGAATTCTGTCGTGATCTTGCGATCAATTTCCTTGATAGTCATAAAGTAGCTTGAGTTAAATTTTATGGAAGTAGTGCGACACACTCGCCGGTTTGAATGAAATATGCTCGCTGCAGGAAAGTTAATGTGTGATCACTGCGACCCGCTAACGCATCAGCGGCGAGCTGCTGCATCCAAACGAAATAGGATTCGGGATCATTCACCTTTACATCGCCGCTTTTCACCTCGGCAATGCAGGCCTCAGAATTGGCTGCGAATTGCTCACGAGCCTCCTGCATCGCGTCTGCAGTCAGCTCTACTCCATTGAACCGGGACATTCAAGCAGCCTTTGGATCAGCCAGTGTCACGGCCACGCTCACCCCATTGAAATAAATCGTGTCACCAGTCTCAGGATGAGAAAACGAGCTTAGGGCCTGACTGGCTGCATGCTCGAACTGTTCGACCGTAAGGTCGAGTTCAGCCAGAGTTTCGGAGTCGGTTTTAATCGTCACTTGCATAAATAT
>NZ_JBCHJF010000012.1:0-191532 GCF_039123635.1 Massilia sp. MP_M2 | reverse complement strand
TGGCCCATCTGATTTACGGTGTCATTCGAACAGGCAAGCCATTCGACGCAAATTTCTTATCGAATCGGCTTGCAATTCAAGACGGTATCTGACCCTCGCTATTTGACCGGCTGCTGCCGACCCAAAGCGGAACTCGGACAGCCACGCTGTTAGCGGGCAGGCTTACCGAACACGCGGTTGTGCCAATACATCTTTTGTGCGGCAAACCAGTCTTCGTTCTTGGACGTTCGGAATTGGGCAAGCTGGGCCATTGGTATTTGATAGCGACTGAACAAAGCTAACAGGTCTTCAAGGAATGCTTGCGATAGGTTCGTTCTGACCACCAACGTATCTTGTTCCCAGCGAAGGACACCCGAAATCTCCATCGCTCACTCAAAAAGATGCTTCTCGTCGAGCTGCGATCCAAAAATGCACTCCCGAACAGTCGAGATAAATCATTGGCCTCCTTGTTCTTCTGCGTCCGCTCTTGGCCGATAGCGGCAGCATAAGGAGCTGTTGGTTGAAGACCGTCAATATTCCTTTAAGCTTAACGCTTGCGCATCAAGTCCTGCAAGGCCACTACCGTCGATTCAACGCCCATCCTCACCGCTGGCCCGTGCTCCACCTTGAACAGAGGGCTGTGATGGCTCGGCAGGCGCAGTTTTCCTGCCTTGGCGGCGGCGATGTTCTCCGGTGCCGTCCCACCGACCGTGAAATAGACACTCGGGACATAGGGATCGGTCACGAACATTGGGAAGTCCTCCGAGCCCATACCTTCGCGAAACTCTTCGTCGCCTATGGCACCAGGACCCAGCTTACTGGTCCAGGCTGCGCGCAGGCGCTGCACTAGCTCGACATTATTGAGAACCGGCGGCGCTGGCGTATCGACCAGTTTTACCTCCGGCAGTTCGTTCTCCGCCATGCCGGCGGCGCGCGCCGTGTTCTCGGCCATGCGCTTGATAGCGCCCAGCAGGAGATCGCGGGTCTTGGCGCTTTCGCTGCGCACGGTCAGTTGCAGTTTGGCGTTGTCGCCGATGATGTTGGCCTTGGTGCCGCCATGGAAGGAGCCCACCGTGATCAGGCCGGGCTCACGCGGGCTGAGTTCACGACTTACGATGGTTTGCAGACCCATGACGATCATCGCACCGAGCACGATCGGGTCTTTGCCACGATGCGGCGATGCCCCATGAGCACCTACGCCCTTGATAAAAATCTCAACGGTGTCAGCGCCGGAATACGGCGAGACTTCCGAGGCGTGCACCTTCCCAGTTGCCATGTCGGCCTTGACGTGGAATCCCAGCGCGAAATCAGGCTTGCCGAAGCGCTCGTACAGGCTGTCCTTCATCATTGCAAGCGCGCCGCCGATGCGCTCTTCAGCTGGCTGACCTATCAGCATCAAGGTGCCAGACCATTTGCTGCGCTCTGCCGCCATGCGCCGCGCCGTGCCAACCAGGCTTGTCATGTGGATGTCATGGCCGCAGGAGTGTGCCACGGGCGTCATGTTGCCTTCCATGTCCTTCTGAATCACCGTCGAGGCATTTGGCAGTCCCGATTTTTCCAGCATCGGCAAGCCATCCATGTCGGCGCGCATCATCACCAGCGGGCCAGGTCCATTCTTCAGGATCGCTACCACGCCAGTGCCGCCGACGCCCTCTGTGACGGTAAATCCAGCCGCGTGTAACTCCTTGGCCATGCGCGCCGCCGTTTTCACCTCCAGGAAGGACAGCTCGGGATTGCGGTGGAAGTAATCCAGCAGCGGAGCAAGGTGGGTGTCGTAGTCTTGCGCGACGGCCTTGGACAGTTCATTCGCATGGAGGGAGCTTGGCAGCAGGATCGCGGCGAGCAGTACGGAAAGCAGTTTTTTGTTCATGGGTTGCCTTAGTCTGGCGGTGGATTAAGGGTGCTGGTGGTCGACATTGCACAGCTTGTTCTTTTACATCGTGCGGTGCTACCCACGGCAGTGCCTCGGCGAAGATCGAGGGCAAGGCCCGATACCGCCTGAGCCTACTTCTATTCGGTTTCAACGACCGTTATTGGCCGAACCCGGCCGCTCACGTCAGCTTAGCAGGTTGCCTGGCTTGAAAAAGCACTGACTGTCACGACAGGCCGGAACCGACCCGAAGCGGACGTTCATGGACTGCGCTCAATTGGAGTGAACCCCCAAAGTCACCATACGAAGGAAGCCTTGTTCGAATGATGAACGCAATACCGACTTCAGGTTCAGCGTGCTATGGGATCACTTCCAACCCGACCAAGCCCGCACCCACCTTGCAACCTACTGCCTCGATCATGTGCTGGCCCGTATGGGGGGAACGACGCATCTGCAAACGACCATTCAAGCCGGCGAGAGTGCGACGTTCTTGCTCGTGACGTGACCGGCACTGCACCGCTACTCGGCCCGCGTCCAACCCAGCTTTGTTCGCACGAATGCTGTCAGCAAGTCTGCATTGGCCTGATGCTGCCGGACACGCGGATGCTGGCCATAGCCGGTGAACGGGAAGAACAGCGTATCGATGCGCGCGTCGCCTGATGCGCGCAGGTTCGCCACCGCCGACTTGACATAGCCGGGCCACACCGAACCGGCGCGGGTCGCGTCCATGCTGCCCAGCGCGCAGACGATATACGCTTTCGGATACAGCGCGCGGACGCGGGCAACAAAGGCCTGATACGCGGCGATACGCTGCGCATCCGTCGGTTCGGGCTGCAGCTTATGGTCGCGCCCGATCAGCCAGCTGTCGTTCTGCATCAGGTTGATGACGACAACATCGGGCGTCCAGCGTTTGAAGTCCCACCGGCTGTCGTTGTCACCCACGGCATTGGACTGATCGTAAAAATCCGGCATCGTGAACGGGAACCAGCTGATCATCACGCCGATGCCGCTTTGCGACGTGATGTGCGCCTCGGCGCCGAGCGCGCGGGCCGTCATCGCAGCGTATGACATGTAATTATTCTTGTCCTTGGCGAGGTCATCGCGACCATCGTCCGGTGCTTCGTTGCCCATGCCGCTGGTGATCGAGTCACCGAAGAATTCGATCCGGCGAACCGGGCGCGCCGGCGGTGGCAACAGAGAAGCCTTGTCGTCCAGCTCCAGCCCCTGGAATGTGGTGGGGCCTTCGGCGCCTTCGGTCCGTTTGGTGACCACGAAGCGGTGTTCGCCCGGGGCCAGCCCGTTGGCCACGACATAGGCCTTGCTTCCCTTGTCTGCCTGCAGGATAAGCGGCTGCCGGGCGGCATCGATGAAGACGTTGTAGAAATTCTGGCCGCGCTCGTCGTCGAGCACGATCGCCAGCGATGTGCCGGTGAAGCGGCCGGCAATCTGCGTGCCGGGCCAGCTCAACACCGGTGCGGCTTTGTCACGGTCATCGATACGGCCCGTGTATTGCAGGTACTCGTGGTCGGCTGCAATCCGATTGGCGGCCGACGCGGGGGCCAGGTGAAGCAGGCCGACAAACGTCAGCACGAGAAGGGGCGCAAGCTTTGTCATGGAATCCTCAATGGAAAAGGCCGGGCGCGCGCCCGGCCGGATACGAACGAACGACGCCGTTACAGCTTGATGGTCACCGGCTTGCCGTCATAGACCACGGTCTGGTCGGCCGCGTCCAGGTTTTCCGCCGTCGACACGCCCGGCTTGATGACGCGCACCTTGAACTCGCGCTTCATCGGCATGCCCTTGTACTGGCCGGCGCGCTCGCCGATCTGCACGACACCCGTCTTGTCGTCGTAGGCGATTCGGATGCGGCTGGCTTCTCCGCGCTGGTAGGCATTCGTCACGCCATCGTCTTCGTACAGCGTGGCTTCGCCATTGGCGCCCGCATACACGAACAGCGTGACCGGCGCATCCGGCTTCTCGTCGACGTACTGCGTCACCGGGCCCGCCGTGATGACCGAGCCGGCCTTGACGAACAGCGGCATGCGCTCGCGCGGCGCCTGCACCGTGCGCGTGGCGCCACCCTTGAAGCGCTCGCCCGTATGGAAGTCATACCAGTCTGCGCCCGCCGGCAGGTACACCTGGCGCGACGTGGCCTTGTACGCGTACACCGGCGCCACCAGGAACGATGGGCCGAACATGTACTGGTCCTTGATGTTCTTGACCTTCTCGTCGTGCGGGAAGTCCATCACCAGGCCACGCATCATCGTGCCCGAACCGTAGTGCGTGTCGGCCGCCATCGTGTAAATGTACGGCATCAGGCGATAGCGCAGCTTCAGGTACCACACCATATTGTCGCGCATGGTGTCGTCGCCATTGGCGATATTGTAGATCTCGCGCTTGACGACTTCACCGTGCGAGCGGAACAGCGGCGTGAAGGCGCCGAACTGGAACCAGCGCTGGTTCAGTTCACGCCACTCCTTCATGTCTTCCGGATTCGCTGCGGCGCGCGAGGTGACGCGGTTTTCCTGGGCCGAGCCCACGTCGCCGGTCTGGTAACGCACTTCCTGCGCGTAGCCGCCAATGTCGTGGGTCCAGTTCGGGATGCCCGACATCGACATGTTCGTGCCCGCTGCGATCTGGTCGAACAGGTTGTTCCAGCGTCCCACCGTGTCGCCGCTCCATACTGCCACCGCATTGCGCTGGATGCCCGCAAAGCCCGAGCGCGACAGGATGAACTGGCGCTTGTCCGGCTGGTCGCGCGCCAGACCATCGGCCATCGCGCCCGTGCTCACCAGGCTGTAAGGGTTGAACGTGATTTCGCCGGCGCCATACACGGTCGGGCCGATCAGTTCCTTGAAGTCTTCCAGGCGGCTGTTGGACAGCACGTCAGGCTCGGTATTGTCCATCCACCAGGCGTCGAAGCCAAGGTCGACCAGCTTGCTCTTCATCTGGCGGTAGTAGATATCGCGCGCTTCCTTCGTGTACGGATCGTAGTGGCTGTTCAGGTAGCCCTTGCCGACCCAGTCGCGCGAGCCATTCTCGACGTTCTTGGTCCACATATACCCCTTGGACTCGAACTCCTTGTAGTTCTCGGTATTGGCGTAAAACTTGCCCCACACCGACAGCATGATGCGCGCGTTCTGCTTGTGCACCGCGTCGACCATGCCCTTCGGGTCCGGGAAGCGCGTCTTGTCGAAATCGTGCGAGCCCCAGCCGTCTTCGGGCCAGTAGAACCAGTCCTGCACGATGTTATCGAGCGGCCAGCCGCGCTTGCGGTACTCGGTGACCGTATCGAGCAGCTGCTGCTGCGTCTCGTAGCGCTGGCGCGATTGCCAGAAGCCGTACGACCACTTCGGCATCATCGGCTGCTGGCCGGTCAGGTGGCGGTAGCCGGCGATCGCGCGGTCCATGTTCTCGCCGCTGATGACGTAGTAGTTGATCGCCTCGGCGATCTCGGACGACAGCGTCAGTGAATGGCGCTCGGGCGCAGGCAACGGATTATTGTGGGTGATCGCGACCATGCCGCCCGATGGCTTCCACTCCAGGTGCAGCTTGACGGGCTTGTTCTTGGCGAATTTGACGTCGAAGTTGTGGTACCACGGGTTCCAGCCCATGCGCCAGACGTCCATGACCTGCTTGCCATCGACGGTCAGCGTCGCGTAGTCCGACGAGTACAGCTGCATCTTGTGCACGCCCGGCTTGTCGCTGCTCATCGTGCCTTCCCAGACCACGCGCACGTCCTTCAGGTCCTTGTGTGGGCCCAGTTCTTTCGGCCAGTTCTCGTCGAGGTCTTTCAGGTACTGGTAGTCGATGTCTTTCTCTTGCCGGGTCAGTGCCAGCTTGCCGCCGACGTAGTAGCGGGCCGTCAGGCCTTCGCTCTTGCCATCGGCGCCGCGCAGCACCAGGTCACGCGACATCAGGGCGTATGGCGTCTGGTCGCCGAAGCGCGAGATCGAATTGTTGTCCCACAGGACGCCGTAACCCTTGTCGGACACGACGAACGGCACGGCAGCGATCATATTGTGCTGGGCCAGCAGCACGTCTTCGCCGTTGTAGTTCATCTGGTTGTTCTGGTGCTGGCCCAGGCCGTAATACGCATCCTTCGTGCCGTGGTTGAAGCCCTGCTTGATCGCCACGAACGGCTTGCCGCCCACGTTCACGGGCTGCATCGATTCGGAGGCCTGCGCCAGGAAGCGCTTGCCGGCAGCATCAAAGAAGGCAACCTGGCCATCCTTGAGCGAGACAGTGGCGGCGATCTTGCCGGCCTTGAGCTGCACCACGTCCTTGCCGGGCGTGACGGTGAAGGCGCAGCTGCTCGCGCACGGTTTGGCCACCGTCATCAGGGATGGCGTGAGCGTCTTGTCGACCTGGTCGAGCTTGACCACCTGGACGATGTTGTCGCTCATGAGGTTCAGTCGCACCACCTTGGCGCCGCTGTCAGGCTTGACGTCGATGCCGGTGGCCGTTTGCTGGAAGGTGCCCGCATCGGCCCCGGTGCTGGCAGCCATGCCTGAAGCCAGAATCAGCGCTGCAGCCGCCACTTGTGTCATACGCATTGGTCTATCTCCTGTTGTGTTTAGCACTGCCGGTCCGGATGACCGGCGCGCTACTCTTGTTATGCTTGTTCGTTCTGCTTACTCGGTGTAGGTACCCAGCCGGACCTTGAGGACAGTCGGCGTGGCCGGCAGGTTCAGGCCGTAATCGGTCTGGTCGCCATTCCAGTTGCGCTCCATGACCCATTTGCCGTTGGCGTCGAAGCGCCCTTCTTCGACCCGCGCCAGCATCGACGGCTTGCCGTCGTTGGCGCCGCTGCCGGAGAGCTTGACGCGCGCCTGCTGGCCGACGATGACGAATTCGTTGTCGCCGATCTGCGCGAACGCGACGCCGCCGCCCGGCTGCTCGGTGCCCGACTGGTATTCGTTCTTGTCCTTCAGGTATTTGCGTTCGCCGAACTGGAATTCGCGGAACTCGATGTTTGCCTTCCAGCCCTTCATCGCCACGGTCTGCGCGGCGCGGTCGTCGCCCTCGGCCACGCCGTAGGTACGGCCTTCGAACGCCCAGCGCGCCCACTGGCGCGACATCGGTGCGAACACGCCATACACCTTGGCAAAGGGCTCGACCATCCGCTTGTCGGTGTGTTTGGCACCCAGCGGATAGTTGCTGTAGTCCGCATAATCCAGGCCAAACGGCGCCACGCCGAGCGCGCCCATGCCCAAAGACTGGTACACATAGCGCGCGTACCCTGGCGCATTGCCCATCTCCGGGATCATCAGCGCGTTGTCGGATCGTTGGAACGACTTGAGGATTGCGGTGACTTTTTTCGATTCCGGCATGTAGATGTCGGGCGCAGCGAAGTCGATGTGGGGCGCGGCGGCCTTGTAGATATCGAGCACGTCGTAGGTTGGCCCGCCGCTGGCAAAGCCCCCGCCGTCTTTCCACAGCGCTGCAGGTTCTCCGGCCAGCGCCGGTTCGCGCAGTGCGTTGTTGACGAACATCGGCAGGTTGTAGACGGCGCGACCGGCCTTGGCGATCGACTCGATGTAGCTGGCAATGGCCCACGAGTGAAAGTACTGGGCGGCGTAGTCGCCATACACCTGGGTCCAGGTCCCACTCGTGACGCCCTTGACCTTTGGCGCCTGGCGCGCCGCGACGGCCGCCGGCACCGGTTGGTCGAACGCGGCCTGCGCCCGCGCGCCGAAGTCGCGCTCGACGCCATAGGTGCCCACCTCGTTCTCGACCTGCACCAGGATCACGGTGCGGTGCGCGCTGTCGATCTTCTTGATGTGCTCCATCATGCGCACGAAGGCGCGGCGATCCAGCGCCAGCGTCTCCTGGCCAAACGGCGAATGGCTGTAGACGGTCTTGCCGTCCTTGTCCTTCATGCGGGGAAAGCGCGCGTTGTCGAACTTGACCCACTCGGGCAGGTAGCCGGGCCCCGTGTTCTTCCAGGTGCCGAACCAGACGATCACAAGCCGGATCTTGTGTTCGCGCGCCTCTTTGACCAGCGTGTCGAGAAAGCTGAAATCGAAACTGCCCTCTTTCGGTTCGATCTGTTCCCACGCGATCGGCATCTCGAGCGTGTTGGCGCGCGCGTCTTTCAGCGCGGCCCAGACCTTCGGCAAGGCCGCCGGGTAGTTACTGGAATTGTGCGCCTGGCCCGCCAGCATCGTGTACGGCGCGCCGTCGACGATCAGGGCGTGGCGCCCGTCGTTGCTCTCGAGGCGCGGCAGCTCGGGCGCGGCGGGCGCGCCGTGCGCCGTCAAGGCCAGGCACAGTGGCGCGAGATGCGACAGGCGGCGGGCGATCTGGTTCAGTGTCATGCGGGTTGTCTCCTTCGTGGTGTCGTTTTTTTATTTGAACAGCGAGGCAGACACGGTGCGGCTCTGCCCTTGTTTGAGCTCGACCTCGGTCACCCAGGCGCCATAGCGCAGCTTGACCTTGCCGGCGTTCGACGGGGCGCGCACGGTGACGTGCTTCAGCAGTCCCTTGCGCCAGACGATGTCGACTTCAAAGCCGCCGCGCGCGCGCAAGCCCTTGACCGAGCCGGTGGCCCACGCCTTGGGCAGCCCCGGCAAGACCTGGATTTCGCCCGCGTGCGACTGCACCAGCATTTCCGCCATGGCGGCGGTGGCGCCGAAGTTGCCGTCGATCTGGAATGGCGGGTGCGCATCGAGCAGGTTCGGGTAGGTGCCGCCCGCATTGTTATGTTCCGAGAAGGTGCCGCCCTGCTCAAAGGCGCGGGTGCCTGGTGCTGCCAGCACGCCGCGCAGCATGCGGTGCGCGCGCTCGCCGTCGTGCAGGCGGGCCCAGAACGCCATCTTCCACGCCATTGACCAGCCGGTGCCGGCGTCGCCGCGCGCTTCGAGCGTGCGTTTGGCGGCAGCGGCCAGCTCCGGCGTTTTGACGGGGCCGATCTGGCGGCCCGGGAACAGCGCGAACAGGTGCGACACGTGGCGGTGCGTGTCGTGGGGTGTATCGAGCACTGGATCGTGTTTCTCGTCCAGCCATTCGAGCAGCTGGCCCCAGCTGCCGATGCGCGGGCCGGCCAGGCGGTCGCGCATCGTCGTCAGCTCGGCGCGCAGTTCGGGATCGATGTCGAGGATGCCGGCCGCTTCGACCGTGTTGTTGAAGAGGTCCCAGACGATCTGCTGGTCATAGGCGACGCCGTCTTCGACCGGGCCGTGTTCGGGCGACCAGCCTTGCGGGGCCACCAGGCGCCCGTCCGGTAGCACCTTCAGGTAGTCCTGCCAGAACGCGGCGGCCTCCTTCATCATTGGATAGGCCGTCTCGCGCAGGAAGCGCTCGTCGCGCGTGAACGCGTAATGTTCCCAGAAGTGCTGGGCATACCAGGCGTTGCCGGTCTTGTTCCACAGGTAGCCCATGGCGCCGAACGGGTTCGACTCGGTGCGCAGCGTCCAGCCACGGATCGGCTGGCCATCCTTGTTCTTGAATTCCTGCGCCGTCTGCTGGCGCCAGACCGGCGCCAGTCCACCCACGAAACCGAAGAACGGTTCGGCCAGCTCAGAAAGGTTGGTCACCTCGGCCGGCCAGTAATTCATCTGCACGTTGATATTGGTGTGGTAGTCCGCATTCCATGGCGGCGCATAACTGTTGTTCCACAGGCCCTGCAGATTGGCCGGCAGCGAGCCGCGCGAGCTGGCCGTGAGCAGGTAGCGGCCATACTGAAAATACTGCGCCTCGAGTTCCGGGTCGCCACCGCTCCGCGTGTAGGCCAAGAGGCGCGCATCGGTCGGCAGCGCGCGACGCTCGGCGAGCGTGGGGCCCAGATCGAGCTCGACCCGCTTGAGCAGGCTGCCCAGGTCGCGCTCATGTTCGATGCGCAGCTCGTCGACGGCACGCGCCGCGGCCGTGCTCACTTGCTGCGTCACGCGAGACAGTGGGTGGCCGCCCTCGAAGCGGCGCGCCGCATCGAGCACGAAGCTGGTGCCGGCGCCCAGCACCAGCGTGACCGAGTTCGCGTTCGCAAAACCGATCCGCTTGCCGTCCACTGCAAGTTTGCCGCCGTCATTGAGCACCTGCACCTGGCTCGCGTACGACATCACATTCGTGCTGGGCGCCTGGTCGGGCAGGACGAAACCGGCCAGCGTGCCCGCTGCGTACAGCCGGTTGCCAGCGACCGCCAGATTGGCGCCGTGACGATCGGTCAGCGCGACGCTGCCCGTGTAGCGGCCCGGCTTGTCGGCGGACAGGCGCAGCACGATCACCTGCGCCGGGTAGCTGGCCCAGGCTTCGCGCTTGTAGTTCACGCCGTCGTGCGTGTAGGTGACGGTGTGCACGCCGCGCACCAGGTCGAGCGTGCGACGGTAATTCGTCACGCCCGCCGCATGGGCCGGCAGATCGACCAGCACGTCGCCAAACGGCTGGAAGGCGCCCATCGTCTTGTCGTCGCCGGTCCAGAGCGTGATGTCGTTGAACTGCAGGTGTTCGCGGGCCGGCTGGCCGAAGACCATGGCGCCGATGCGGCCATTGCCGATCGGGAGGGCTTCCTTTTCCCAGCCGGTGTCGTTGTCCTGCGCGGGCGCGTCATAGCGCAGCACGAGGTCGGGTGCGGCCAGCGCGGCGCCGGCAAAGGTCAGGCCAAGGCCAAGGCTGGTGGCGGCAAGCGCCACGCGCAGCGTGTGATTCAGAGTCATTGGGTAACGGGCTTTCCATGCACGATGCCGCGTCCGGCGGTGCTCATGTAGACAACGCCGAAGCGGTTCATGTCGCCGACGATGAAGTGGCCGTCGCCAGGGCCGCCGTACTGGTGCGCATCGTCGTTGATGCGCTGCCAGGTGGCACCGGTGTCGAGCGAGCGGTAGATGCCACGCACGCCCTTCACGCTGCCCCAGATGAACACCGTCGGATAGGTTTTGCCCTGTGCAGCCTTGCCGAAGCCGACCGCGCCGCAATAGTCGATATCGAATACGGGCTTGAAGCTGGCGCCGCCATCGATCGAGCGCGCCAGGCCGCCCTGTTTGAGCGGAGCCCACAAGTCGCCTTCGCGCTCGGGCGCCGCGCGGATCAGGCGCGAGCCGCCCGCCGGCAGGCTGGCGCGCGCCGTGAACGTGGCGCCGCTGTCGCTGCTTGCCACCAGGGCCTTGTCATCATACGCGTAGAACACGTTCGCGCGCACCGGATCGGCCACTGCGCGCATCCGGTTGCCCGTCAGACCTGCGACCGGGGTCCAGGTGGCGCCCGTGTCGCCGGAGCGGTACGAAGTCGTCGAGTCCTGCGGCGTGTGCACGAGCGTGGCGCCGTCGGCCGAGATGGCAATCTGGCCGCGCTTGCCCTGCATCGTCGGCGTCTTCTGCCAGCTGGCGCCGCCATCGTGCGTGACCAGCATGGCGTCGCCGACCCGCACCAGGGTGCCGGGCCGGCGCGCCGCGGCGTCAAGGCCCGTGGTGGTGCCGATTTCGGGCTGGTGGATGCGGCCATGGCGCGCCGGATCGTCATGCACGAAGCCGTCGTAGTCGCCGATCGCGGACACCAGCGGCGCGCCCGGCATGCTCACCAGGCCAAGCGGCACCGTCTCTTCCAGGCCCTTGACCATCAACGTCCAGGTGGCCGGCACCGCGTCGATGTTCGCCGTGCGGAAGATCCCGTTGCCGGACGTGACCCAGACCGCGCGCGGATCGCGTGGATCGAATTCGACCGAACCGGCCCAATGGATCGCGTGCCCTTCGAGCCACGGCACGCCGGCCGCGTCGCGCCGGAAGCCACGCGCGATGACGTCGGCCCAGGTAGCGCCGGCGTCGTTCGACACCAGGATGCGGTCGCCCCTGGCGTCGCCCTGGCGGATGAACGTGTTGATGGTCGAGACGACGAGCCGGCGCGGGTTCGCCGGGTCGACGCTGATGCCGGCGAACGGACGGGTCCAGCCGGCTGGCGTGACGTCGGTCCAGGCGCCGCTGGCGATCCCGTAGCGCCAGACCTGGCCCCGTTCCATCGGTTCGGCGCCGCGCTTGTCCGGATGCGGGCCGGCGCCGTCGGCGTAGGCGATGTACAGATTGCCCGCGCCATCGAGCGCGGCGCGCTGGGGCATCAGGTCAATCGGCGCGCCCGGCACTGGCTGGAACGTCGCGCCGGCATCGTCGCTGCGGTACAGGTTGGGACCGACGCTGCCGAAGCGCGAGACGCCGACGAAGACGCGCCGCGCGTGACCGGCCTCCACGCTGGCGGGGTCAGGCAGCACGAGGTTCAGGCCGACGTCGTTCGGCGTCGTCGTGACCGGCAACGCTTCGTTTTTCTGCCAGGTATTGCCCGCGTCGTTGCTGGTGAACAGGCCGTTGCGGCGCGAGCCGAGGTACAGGCGTGTCGTCGGGCTCTGGCCTGCCGTCGATCCTTGCACCGATCCCGGATCGACCGCGAGGCGCTCGCCGTTTTGCCGGCCGAAGCCATTGCCGTGGGTTCTGAATTGGGCGGTGACATCGATCACGTCGAAGGTCTTGCCGTAGTCGGTCGAGCGCAGGATGGCGGTGCGGCCGCCGTTCAGGTAGGCGATGCCGGCCAGCAGCCAGAGATTGGCGGCATTGTGCGGATCGATCGCGAGCGCATCGATGCCAAGAAAGCCCGTCTGGTCTTCGCCGACCCAGTCGAGCAGCGGGTGCCAGCGCCCTTCCCGGGCGCTCCAGCGGTATGCGCCGCCCACGTCGGTGCGGGCGTAGACCACGTCAGGCTCGCTGCGGCTTGGCACGACGGCCGTCACGAAACCGCCGCCGCCGATGGCCACACTGTCCCAGGCATAGGCGGCGGCTGACGTCGTGGCCGCTGCAGTCGCTGGCACGGCGGCGCCGGACGATGGCGTCGCGCTCGCCGCATTCGTCGCTGTGGCCGTGACCGTGGCGGCGGCCCCGACGACGATGGCCGCGGCCGCGCCCACGAACACGCCAAGCTGGCGCGCGTACGTGGAAGGCATGGTGTCTCCTGATTGTTTTTATGTGTCGCGTGTGGGTGGCGACTATGAGCTTGCTGCAGACCATGCTAAACAATACAGACGATGCTGGCAAGCAGAATGTTCGCGCTAACAAATAAATTTAAGGATACGCAGAGCGATGTCAGCCAACTTCGCCAGGCAGCCATGATTGCGTATAACATTGACGGCCTACACGAATTCAACACAGGAGATCGCATGAACATCAGCGGAGAAATGATCATTGGCAGGCGCATCGTGCGCGGCGCAGCCGGCACCGTGCGTGCCTACAATCCGGGCACGCAGCAGGAACTCGAACCCGCGTTCGGCCTTGCCACGGCCGACGACCTGGCCAGCGCATGCGCATTGGCCGATGCCGCGGTCGAGCCGTACCGGGCCCTGAGCCTGGAAGAGCGCGCCAATTTTCTCGAAACGATCGCGCAGCGGATCCTCGATCTGGGCCCGCTGCTGATCGAGCGCGCCAGCCAGGAAAGCGGCTTGCCGACGGCGCGCCTCGAAGGCGAGCGTGGCCGCACCGTCGGTCAGTTGCGTCTGTTCGCCAAGGTCGTGCGCGATGGCTTGTTTCTGGAAGCGACGCTCGACTCGGCCCTGCCCGAGCGCACACCACCGCGCGCCGACCTGCGCATGCGTAAAATCCCCGTCGGCGCGGTCGCCGTGTTCGGGGCGAGCAACTTCCCGCTGGCGTTTTCGGTCGCTGGTGGTGACACGGCCTCGGCGCTTGCCGCCGGCTGTCCGGTCGTCGTCAAGGCCCACAATGCACACCTCGGCACCTCCGAACTGGTTGGCAAGGCCGTCTTGCAGGCAGCGCTCGACTGCGGCATGCCCGAAGGCGTGTTCTCGCTGCTGATCGGCGAAGGCAACGCGATCGGCGGCGATCTCGTGAGCCACCCGGCAATCCGCGCCGTGGGCTTTACCGGCTCGCGCGCAGGCGGACTGGCGCTGGCGCAGATTGCCAGCCGCCGCAAGGAACCGATTCCCGTGTACGCCGAAATGAGCAGCATCAATCCGGTCTACCTGCTGCCGGGCGCCCTGGCTGCCGGCGGCGCCGCGTTGGCAGGTGCGTTTGTCGACTCGCTGACGATGGGCGTGGGCCAGTTCTGCACCAACCCGGGCCTGGTGATCGGCGTGGCCGGGCCGCAGCTCGATGCCTTCCGCGCTGCGGCAACGGCCGCGCTGCAGTTCAAGCCGGCGGGCACGATGCTCACCGCCGGCATCCATTCCGCCTATGCGGCCGCGGTTGGCATCCGCGCCGGCATCGCGGGCGTCACGCTCGTCGCGCATGGCAGCAGCGAAGGCGCGGGCTGCGCAGCAAAGGCAGCGCTGTACGAGTGCGATGCCGCCACGTTCCTGGCCAATCCGGCGCTCGAGGAAGAAATCTTCGGCCCGGTTTCGCTATTGATCGCCTGCCGCGACGAGCAAGAACTGCTGGCCGTCACGCGCCACCTGGAAGGCCAGCTGACGGCCACCGTGCATGCGGTCGCGAGCGACCATGCGCTGGCCGGCGCCCTGTTGCCGCTGCTGGAACGCAAGGTCGGGCGCATCCTGTTCAATGGCTTCCCGACCGGCGTCGAGGTAGCGCATGCGATGGTGCATGGCGGCCCGTTCCCGGCCACCACCGATCCACGCAGCACCTCGGTGGGTGCGACTGCCATCGAGCGTTTTCTGCGCCCCGTGTGCTACCAGGACGTGCCGGCCGGCCTGTTGCCCGACGCACTCAAGGACGGCAATCCACTGCGCATCGCGCGCCTGGTCAATGGCGAGCTGAAGCTGCCTGCGTAAGCGCCACGCAAGCAAACCAGCGCTGCGGGGCACAACCGCAGACCGGCGCCGTGGACCAGCGCCGTGGACAAGAATTGCGGGCCAAGACCACGGTCCTGGTCTGCCTGGTTCGCTACAGATGCTGCCGTTCGATGTCCTCGGCATCCCCGGACAACCCATGCGCATCGTCCGGAGCGAACGCAAGTTCGACCCGGATCTCGTTGGCCAGGATGGCCTTCCCGGCCGGCGGACGATCGCCATCGACACGCACCCAGGACAACGCGAGCTCGGTGAAATTAACGCGCTCTTGCCGTGCCAGCAGGTACGACACATCGAATTCGATCCGGGGCGTGCCATGGTGCGCCGCGGCGGCAATCTGGAATGCGCCCAGCGTGCCGATGAGGGACGCATCACGCGCCGCCTGCGACTCGACCACGGCCGGCATGTCGAGGTACAAGGCATAGAAAAAGCCGCCCTTCTTCGCGGCCGCACCCACGGACACGTTGTCAAACACCAGTTTGATCATCCCCGGCATCTGGCGAATATCAGCGCGAACATCGGCGCGAACATCGGGCTCACCACCATCACGGCACAGCGCAACGACCCGCGCGAGTTCGGCGGCATCGCTTTTCGCCAGCCGCAGCAGGACCGACACCGATTGCTCATCGAAAGGCACTTGCGCCACACCACTCACTGAGCGCCGTGTGTTCGACAGGCGGCGCCCCGCAACGGTCCTGAACGACCGGAACGGCGGTCGCTGCAACAGCGCAGCACGGGCCGCAGAAGCGGCAGGGGCCGGCGGCAGCGCCGTCGGCACGGTGTTGGACGCATACGTCGTGCCGAGCCAGCTGGGAATGCGCGTCTTGTAGCGCTCGATGCTCAGACCAGTCGCATACAGATGGTTGCCCGCCCAGTAGGCATCGCTGTTGGTCGACGAATACGGATTGGCTGACTTGGGCATGGTCTTGCCGGCCAGCAGAGACCAGGCATGCGTCAAGCGGTCGATGCTGGCGTGATGCAGGAAAAAGATGGGGTCGAGCGGCGACTGCATCGTGCTCATGACCCCGCCGATCAGATCGTGGATGGGATTGTGCACGTCTTCGATGCTCGGCTCGAACGCGTTGCTTTTGCCGCGCTGAAAATTGCGCACTGCCGACGCGAATGGCGCCATGCTCAGCGCACCGTACACGTTCGAACTCTGCCTGGGCACATACAGCGGATTGGTGGGCGCGGGATCGGTAAACTCTGCCGGCAAGGTGGCGTAGGAATAATAGTTCCAATACGGTAGCGTCAGATAGGGATTGCCGGAGACGCTGCGCAACTGCTGTTCGAAATGATACAAATACCCGCGGTGCCATGAGATGAAATACGGCACCCCGTGCGGACAGGTATTGACATGCACGTTGGACCAGTAGGACAGCGAGCCTGGACTGGCCTGATTGGTATTGCTGCGCATCGTTGCGATGGCATTGACGAAGGCGGGATACTGGCTGGTGGTCTTGAACTGCTGCCATTCGAGCCGCGGCCCACTGCTCCCCTGCGCGACCGCCAGGCCGGGGAAGCACTGTGAGGCAGTGACCCCGATGCCTGTTTTTAAAAACATTCTCCTTGAGCCACTGTGGGTTTCCATCGCTTCCCCCGACTGAACAAAATGCTACACATGTTCAATCGAGTGTAAGAAAAGATCCGGCCAGTGGCGCGCGCACGATTGCCCGATTTAACCGCGATCAAATCCGCGCCAAAGCACGTGGCTCACATCGGACAATTGGTGTGCTGGTAGCGATAAATCCCATGAAGCCTAGCGCGTGTTGCCCCGCGTTGCGACATCCAGCCACACCGCCAGCGTCAGGATCAGCCCCTTGACGATCATTTGCCAATACGCATCCACGTCCAGCATCGACATGCCGTTGTCCAGGCTTGCCATCACGAGCGCGCCCACCAGCGCGCCATGCACGGTGCCCGCGCCGCCACGCATCGAGGTGCCGCCGATGAAGCAGGCCGCAATCACGTCCAGCTCGGCCGACACGCCGGCCGACGGCGAGCCCGCCGCCAGGCGCGCGGTATTGATCAGGCCAGCCAGCGCGCACATCAGGCCCATCAGGCCAAAGATCCACAGCTTCACCTTGCGCACGTCGATCCCGGACAGGCGCGTCGCCTCCATATTGCTGCCCACCGAGTAGATGCGGCGGCCAAACACGGTCTGGCGCGCGATGTAGCTGAATACGCCCAGCAGCACCAGGAGGATCAGCACCGGCAGCGGAATGCCTTCGTAGCTGTTGAAGGTCGAGATCAGCCCGGCCAGCACCGCACCCGCAATCACCACGCGCAGCGCCGAGCGCCAGATCGGCAGCACGGGCAGCTTGTGGCGTGCCTGGCTCGCGCGCTGGCGCCAGACCAGCACGCAGGCGAGCACGAACAGCCCAACGCCCAGGATGCTGCCCCACAGCGGCGGCAGGTATGCCTGGCCCAGTTGCTCCATGCCCGGCGAGACCGGCGCCACGGTGGCGCCGCCGGTCAGCCCCAGCACGACCCCGCGGTACGCCAGCATCCCGCCCAGGCCGACAATGAAGGACGGGATGCCCGCATACGCCGTCAGATACCCGTTGAGAAAGCCACACAACAGGCCCGCGCCGAGCACGATGATGATGGACAGCGGCAGCGGCAAGCCGTGCGTGACATCGAGCACCGCCGCCATCCCGCCCAAAAGGCCCAGCAACGAGCCGATGGACAGGTCGATTTCGCCAGCAATGATGACGAACACCATGCCACACGCGAGGATGCCGGTCACCGACATCTGGCGCATCAGGTTCGACAGGTTGCGCGCGGACGTGAAGCCGCCATCCGTCTTCCAGCTGAAGAAGGCCCAGATCAGCGCGATCGCCACCAGCAGCGCCAGAATCTTGTACTGCGTGAAAATCCGTTTGAACGTCATCGTGGTCATTGTGTGATTGTGGTTGTCATGCGTGATGTGGGATCGATGGCGCCGCTGCTGCCTGGCCCAGCGCGGCGGCCAGCACGGTTTCCTGGTGCAGATTCTGGTTGACGAAGTCGCCGTTCAGGCGCCCTTCCTTCATCACCAGCACGCGGTCGGACACGCCCAGCACTTCGGCCAGTTCGGACGAGACCATGATGATCGCGATCCCCTGCGCCGCCAGTTCCAGCATCAGTTTGTAGATTTCAAATTTGGCGCCGACATCCACGCCGCGCGTCGGCTCGTCCAGGATCAGCACTTTCGGGCCGGTCAGCAGCATCTTGGCCAGCACCGCCTTTTGCTGATTGCCGCCCGAGAGCGACGTGATGGCCAGCGCCGGCGTGGCGGTCTTGAGCGCCAGCCGGCTGATCTGCGCGCTCACGGCGCCGGCTTCTTCGTTCTCGTCGATGCGGCTGGCGTGCGCAAAGCGCGGCAACACCGACAGCGTGATGTTCTCGCCCACCGACAGGTCGCGCACGATGCCGTGGTGCTTGCGGTCTTCGGGCACCAGCGCGAAACCGGCGCGAATCGCCTTCAAAGGCTCGGACGTATCGACCTTGCGGCCCTCGAGCCAGACTTCGCCTTCGTGCTTGCCCGGATAGGCGCCAAAAATGGCCGTCACCAGCTCGGTGCGGCCGGCCCCGACGATCCCGGCGATGCCGAGGATCTCGCCGCGCCGCACCTGGAACGACACATCGTCGACCTTCTTGCGCCCCGGCTGCTCCGGGTCGTAGCAGGTGATGTGGCGCGCCTCCATGACCACGTCGCCCACCGGGTGTGGCAGCGACGGATACATCTGGCTCATCTCGCGGCCGCACATCTGGTTGATGATCCGCTCGACGCTCATCGCCCCCATCGGCGTGGTGGCGATATGCTTGCCGTCGCGGATGACGACGACCGTGTCGCAGATGGCCGCGACCTCTTCGAGCTTGTGCGAGATGTAGACGCAGGCCACGCCCCGGCTTTTCAGGTCGCGGATGATGTCCAGCAAAACCGCGATCTCGGACGCCGTCAGCGATGCCGACGGCTCATCCAGGATCAACAGGCGCGCGTTCTTGTTCAGGGCCTTGCCGATTTCGATCAGTTGCTGATGCCCGCCCCCGTAGTGCTTCACCGGCAGCACCACGTTCACGTCCGGCAGCTTCAGGCCGCGCAGGATCGCCGAGGCCTTCGCGTTCATGGCCGGATAATCCATGCGCCCGCCGGGCAGCGTGATCTCGTTACCCAGAAAGATGTTCTCGGCCACGCTCAGTTCGGGCACGAGCATCAGTTCCTGGTGGATGATGATGATGCCGGCGTCCTCGGTCTCGCGCACCGAGCGCGCCCGGAGCGGCTGGCCATCCAGGACGATCTCGCCCTCCCAGGTCCCGTGCGGATAGACCGCCGAGAGCACCTTCATCAGCGTTGATTTGCCGGCCCCGTTCTCGCCGCACAGGCCGATGCACTCGCCCGGCCGGATCGCCAGATCGATGCCATCGAGCGCAGGCACCCCATTGAATCGCTTGGCGATTCCCTTCATTTCAAGCAGATAGCCGGCCATCGAAAGACTCGTTTCTAGACGTTGGACCACCGGCCGGCGAGGCTCGCCAGCCGGTACGACCGCAGAAGCGGGCGCTGTAGCAGCGTGACGCCGGCTTATTTGCCGGCCAGCTGGCCCTGCGTGTAGAAGCCGTCCTTGACCAGCATGTCGACGTTGGCCTTGTTCAGCAGGATCGGCTTGAGCAGGATGGTGCTGACGGGCTTGAAGCCGTTATTCAGTTGCGCGTTGTAGGCCGGCTTTTCGTTGCGCACCAGTTGCACCGCCAGCGTCGCAGCGCTGGTGGCGATATTGCGCAGCGGTTTATAGACCGTCATCGCCTGCGTGCCGGCGATCACGCGCCGCACGGCCGCCAGGTCGGCGTCCTGGCCCGAGACCGGCACCTTGCCCGCCAGCTTCTGCGACGCCAGCGCCTGGATCGCGCCGCCCGCGGTGGCGTCGTTCGAGGCCACGACGGCGTCGATCTTGTTGCCATTGGCGGTCAGCGCATTCTCGATGATGGCCATCGCTTCGGACGGGCTCCAGTCCTTGACCCACTGGCGGCCCACGACCTTGATGTCGCCCTTGTCGATCAACGGCTGCAGCACCTTCATCTGGCCTTCGCGCAGGATCTTGGCGTTGTTGTCGGTCGGCGCGCCGCCCAACAGGTAATAGCTGCCTTTCGGCTTGAGCGCGACGATCGACTGCGCCTGCAGTTCGCCGACAGCCATATTGTCGAACGAGATGTAGGCGTCGACATCGGCATTGAGGATCAGGCGGTCGTACGACAGCACCTTGATCTTGGCTTTCTTGGCTTCGCGGATCGCGTTGTTCAGCACCGTCGCGTTGTAGGGCACGATGACCAGCACGTCCACGCCGCGCGAGATCAGGTTCTCGATCTGGGCGATCTGGCGCTGCTCGCTGGCGTCGGCCGACTGCACATACACCTTGGCGCCGAGCTTTTCGGCCGCGCCGATGAAGTAGTCGCGGTCACGCGTCCAGCGTTCCAGGCGCAGGTCGTCGATCGAAAAGCCGATCTTCGGGTTCTTGGCGTCGGCCATGGCCGGGGCGGATGCGAACAGCATTGCGCAACCGATGCCGACTGCCGTGATGAGTTTTTTCATGCTTGTCTCCAGTGTATTTTTCGACGCCCGGACGGTACCGTCCGGGCGAAGTTCCAACATTCTGCTCAAGAATGGCTATTCATGCCACTTTTAGTCATCGTACCAACTGCGGTTTAGTGGTTATGCCGCGGCATCGCGCCGGCCACGGCCCGGTACGGCAAGGCCAGTTCCATGCAGGCGCCTGTGTGCAGCTGGCCCACCGTGGCGCGGTAGATTTCCTGCCACGGGGTCTGGCTCGGCGGGATCGCCGGCGGCGTGTCCAGCTTGCGCGCTTCGAGTTCAGCGTCGGACAGCAGCACGTCGCAGCGACCGTGCACCAGGTCCACGCGCACGACGTCGCCCGTGTGCAGCAGCGCCAGATTGCCGCCGGCCGCGCTTTCGGGCGACGCATTCAGGATCGACGGGCTGTCCGACGTTCCCGACTGGCGCCCGTCGCCCAGCGTCGGCAGGTTGTTGATGCCGCGCTTGATCAGCGCGTCGGGCGGCTGCATGTTCACGACTTCGGCCGAACCGGGCCAGCCGATCGGGCCCGCGCCGCGAATGACCAGCATCGTGTGCTCGTCGATGCCCAGCGCCGGGTCGTTGATGCGCGCGTGATAATCGTCCGAGCCGTCGAACACGACGACCTTGCACTCGAAGCAGTTCTCCGCGCCCGGCGTGGCCAGGTAGCGCGCGCGAAAGCCCGGTGAAATCACGCTCGTCTTCATGATCGCGAAATCGAACAGATTGCCCTTCAGGACCAGGAAGCCCGCGTTTTCCTTGAGCGGATCGGCAAACGGCCGGATCATCTCGCGGTCCATCGTCTGGTGCAGGTCGATGTTCTGGGCCAGCGTCGTGCCGGTCACCGTCAGGCGGTTCGAACGCAACAGGCCTGCCTGATCGAGTTCCCACATCACGGCCGGCACGCCGCCCGCGCGGTGGAAGCGCTCCCCCAGGTATTTGCCGGCCGGCTGCATGTTCAGCAGCAGCGGCACTTCGTAACCGTAGGTCATCCAGTCTTCAAGCGTGATCTCCACTCCGGCATGGCGCGCCATGGCCATGATGTGCGGCTGCGCATTGCTCGAGCCGCCAATCGCCGCGTTGACGACAATCGCATCGAGGAACGCGTCGCGCGTGAGGATGTTCGACGGGCGCACGTCTTCCAGCGCCAGGCCCACGATGCGCCGTCCCGTCTCGTAGGCCATCTGGCCGCGCTCGCGGTACGGTGCGGGAATCGCGGCGCAACCGGTGAGCGACATGCCCAGCGCTTCGGCCACGGCGTTCATCGTCGACGCCGTGCCCATCGTGTTGCAATGGCCGGCCGACGGCGCCGATGCAGTGGCGATGTTCATGAATTTCTGTTCGTCGATCGCGCCGGCCGCCAGCTGGCGGCGCGCCTTCCAGATCGCAGCGCCCGAGCCCACCAGTTCACCCTCGAACCATCCGTCGAGCATCGGGCCGCCCGAGAGCACGATGGCCGGCATGTCGACCGTCGACACGGCCATCAGCTGGGCCGGCGTGGTCTTGTCGCAGCCGGTCGTCAGCACCACCGCGTCGATCGGATAGCCATGCAGGATTTCGACCAGGCCCAGATACGCCAGATTCCGGTCCAGCGCTGCGGTCGGACGGCGGCAGTTCTCGAAAATCGGGTGCAGCGGGAATTCCATCGGAATGCCGCCGGCGTCGCGGATGCCGTCGCGCACGCGCTTGACGAGTTCCAGGTGGATGCGGTTGCATGGCGTGATGTCGCTGCCGCTCTGGGCGATGCCGATGATCGGTTTGCCCGAGCGCAGTTCGTCGGGCGTGATCCCGTAGTTCATGAAGCGCTCGAGGTACAGCGCCGTCATGTCGATCCGCTCCGGGTTGTCGAACCAGTCCTGCGAACGGAAGCGGAAGGTGGAGTGCTTGGTCATGCGGTGATTCTCCAGTGCGCGTTACAGGTGCAACGCATGTTGCGGCAGGCCCGGCGTAGCGGCGCGGAACGTGAACAGGCCACCGGCCAGCGGCTGCGCGAGCAGGTCGGCCTCGCTCAAACCCTTGCGCGCGGTGGTGGCGTACACGGTGCGCAGGTCGTCGCCACCAAAGGCCGGCTTGGTGATGTTCGCGCACGGGAAGCGCACCTCATCGACCTTGCGCCCTTGCGGGTCATAGCGGTCAATGCGCCAGCCGCCGAAGACGGCCACCCACAAATAACCTTCTGCATCGACTGCCATGCCGTCCGGATGGCCGCTGCCTTCGTGCCGGATGAAGGTGCGCTTGCCGGCGATGTCACCGTCTGCGTTCAGGTCGAAGGCGTAGATCGTGCGCGCCAGCGTGTCGGTGTGGTATAGCGTAGACCCAGCCGGGCTGACAGCCGGGCCGTTGGTGATGATGTAGCCGGCGTCCATCGGGCGCGCCGGCTGGCCGGCGCCGTCAAAGCGATACAGTGTGCCAGTGGCCTGGCTCTCGCCATTGTCCATCGAGCCAAACCACAGGCGCCCGGCCGCATCGACGTGGCCATCGTTGAAGCGGTTGCCCGGCAGGTCGGCCTCGATGCGGGCCAGCGCGATGAAGGCGCCGTCACTCTCGGCAAAGCGGTACAGGCCATCTTCGAGCCCGCACACCATGCCGCCATCGTCGCTCGGCGCGAGAAAGCCGATCTGCGATGGCGCATCCCAGCTCTGGCGCGCGCCGCCGTCTGCGTCGCAGCAGTGGATGCGGCGGCCCTTGATGTCGACGAACCAGATCTTGCGCCGGACTGCGTCCCACAAGGCGCCCTCGCCCAGCATCGCCTTCACGTCCCACAGGCAGTGCAGAGCGCCGCTCATGCGCCGTACCAGCCAGCGTCGACGAAGTATTCGCGGCCGCTGCAGCGGCGCGCGTTGTTCGAGGCCAGGAACAGCGACAGCGCCGCCACGTCCTGCATCTCGACGCGCTGCGGCAGGCACTGGCCCGCCAGGATGCGCGCTTCTTCTTCGGGTGTGTGCCACAGCGCCTGCTGGCGCGGCGTGCGCACGGCGCCCGGAATCACGGTATTGACGCGGATGTTCTCGGCGCCCAGGTCGCGCGCCAGGCCGCGGCTCATCGCCTCGATCGCCGCCTTGGCCATCATGTACAGCGACAGCTGGTTCGACGCCAGGTACCACGAGATCGAGCCGAAATTCAGGATCACGCCGCTGCCCTGGCGCCGCATCATCGCCACCGCCGCCTGGCTGCAAAAATACGTGTGGCGCAGATTGACCGCCATCCGGCTTTCCCAATACGCAGGCGTGACGTCATCGATGCCGTGGCGGTCGTCATTGGCCGCGTTATTGAGCAGGATGTCGATCCCGCCCGCGTCAAGCTCGATGGCGGCAAAGGTCGCGGCCAGCGCATCGAGGTCGGTCAGGTCGCACGGCAGGAAGCGCGGCGTGTGCACGGACCCGGCCAGCGAGGCTGCCAGCGCGTTCGACGCCTGTTCGGCGATGTCGAGGAACCAGACCTGCGCGCCCTGGCTGGCGAACGCCCTCACCAGTTCGCTGCCGATGCCGGTGCCGCCACCGGTGATGACGACGCGCTTGTCGCGCAGGTCGGGATAGGTCGCGTAGACCAGAGCGGCGGGGGTGGAATCTGGTGTTGAATGGTGCATCGTGAACTCGTGGTTATCTTGTGGCGGATCGAAAAGCGGATCGTGCAGCGGGTCGTGCAGCGCACCGTCGGGCGGGGTCATGCTGGACGGCCAGCCAGCAGCGCGCGCCGGGCCAGGTTCTGGTACAGCGCGCGCACGCCGAAGGTCCATGGCGCGATCGTGTCGCTGCGCCCGACCGTGTTGACCAGCGCGCCCAGCGCCGGGGTCGAGATGGTGACCTTGTCGCCCGGGTGATGCGTGAAGCCCCCGCCGGCCGCACCGCGGTCCTTGATCGGCGAGAACATCGTCCCCAAAAAGAGCATGAAGCCGTCCGGATACTGGTGATGCGCGCCGCAGGTCTGTGCCACCAGGTCGAGCGGATCGCGGCTGATCTCGCGCATGCGGCTCGACCCCGCCAGCGTGAAGCCGTCGGTTGCGCCTTCAATCAGCATGCCCACTTCGCAGCCGCGCAGCGTGTCGAGCGTGAAGTCGCCGTCGAACACGCGCACGAACGGGCCGATGGCGCACGAGCCGTTGTTGTCCTTGGCCTTGCCGAGCAGGAGCGCGCTGCGTCCTTCGATGTCGCGCAGGTTGACGTCGTTGCCCAGCGCGGCGCCGACGATCTCGGCGCGGCTGTTTACGGCCAGCACGATCTCGGGTTCCGGATTGTTCCAGTGCGACGACGGGTGCAGGCCGACCACCGCGCCATGGCCCAGCGACGACATCGGTTGCGACTTGGTAAACACTTCGGCGTCCGGACCGATGCCCACTTCCATGTACTGCGACCACAGGCCGCGCGCACTCAGCTCGGTCTTCAGGCGCATGGCGGCGTCCGACCCCGGCACCATCTCGGCCAGGTTGGCGCCGATGGTCGCTTGCAGTTCCGTGCGCAAGGTGGCGGCGCGGGCAGGATCGCCCTTGGCCTGTTCTTCGATGACGCGCTCGAGCAGGCTCACGGCAAACGTCACGCCGGCGGCCTTGATGGCCTGCAGGTCACATGGCGCGAGCAGCCCGAGGCCGCGCTCGCCCGGGCCGCCATCGAGCGCCGCCTGCAACAGGCTGGCGGCGTCGCCCAGATCCTCGCCCGCGGCGCTCTTGATGATCGCCAGCATGTCGGCGGCATCGCGCTCGAACAGGTCGGCTACCGTGGCGGCATGATGGGTGATATCGACCAGGCGGCCGGCGCGTACGACAACGACAGCCGGGCCATCGATCGGCGCCGGGCGCCAGACGCGGCCAACCAGCAGGGCCGACGCGAGGTCGTCGGGGAGCGCGTTGGGTAGCGCGTCGGGTAGCGCGTCGGGTAGCGCGTCAGGTAGCGCAGTGACGGAAGATGCGGTCATGTTCTCTCTCGTTCGTGATGACGGGTCCTGGCAGGCGCGCTGACGCAGGCAAGGCAGCGTGGCGCGGGCAGCCGGAACAAGCCGGTATTCAGCAGGGGTCACGGGAAGGCGCGCGGCGCAGCAGGGCTGCGGCCACGCCGGCGGGTGGCCGGGTGCGCGGGTCTGGCATGGTCGTCTCCTGAAACTTTCTGATTATTTTTAATGTGCATCACAACAATCCCTTAACAGAATTGTTAGCGCAATCATTGCAGTCTAAACTTCTGCTCGGACGGTTGTCAACGAATTATTGGAAAGCGTGCAGGCAGGCGCGATTGGCGGCGAGATGGGCGCAGAAACCCGCGCCGGGTGATGGTCCCTGCCCAGGATGGGACCAGGACCGGGGCGGCGACGGCGCCCTGCTCAGAGAGTGCGCGCTGCAGCGGGCAAGCGCGCTGGCGGGCGCACGCGCGGCGCGGCATCGGACTGGCGCCGCACGAGTACGAAGTCCATGCGCGTCTGCTCCGGCTCGGCCGGTTCTTCTTCGCGCAGCGCGCGCACGCGCCGCACGAGCGCCTGCACCGCTTCGCGCGCCATCTCGGCAATCGGCTGGCGCACGGTGGTCAGTTCGGGCCAGATCGTCGTGGCCAGCGCGGTATCGTCGAACCCGGTCACGGTGAGGTCGCCCGGCACGTCGAGCGCCAGGCGGTGGGCAACGGCCACCGTGGCGGCAGCCATATCATCATTGCTGGCGAAAATCGCCGTCGGTCGTTCGGCCAGCGCCAGCAATTGCTCGGCCGCGTCCAGGCCAGAGCGGTAGGTAAACATCCCCTGCACCACCAGCTCGTCGGCCGCGTCGGCGTTCATTTCTGCGATCGCGGCGCGGTAGCCGTCGAGACGGCGCGCGCTGGCGCTCTGGTTCGGGTGGCCGACAATGAAGCCGATGCGCTGATGGCCCAGCGCGATCAGGTGGCGCGTCATGAAGTGCGCCGCTTCGTAGTCGTCGATGCTGACTGCGCCCAGGCCAGGCGCAGGCGAACCGCAGGCGACGACGACGGCCGGAATGCCGGCCTGCGCCACGCACCCGAGCACCGCTTCGCTGTCGCACAGTGGCGGTGGCAGGATCACGCCATCAAGGCCATTGTCGATCAGGCGCTGCGTGTGTTCGGTTTCGTGGTTGCCCGCCTCGCACTTCTCGACGAACAACTGCACGTTGTTCAGGCCCGACTGGTTGAGCAGGCCAACCAGAAATTCGCTCAGGTAGGCCGCACTCGGGTTGCTGTACAAGAAACCGACGCGGATCGGCTTGGAACCGGCCAGATTGCGCGCTTCCTGGTTCGGCGTGTAGTTCAGTGCGGCGACCGCATCGGCCACCTTGCGCCGGGTGCTTTCGCGCACCAGGGTCTTCCCGTTCATGACGCGCGAGACCGTCATGGCCGAGACGCCCGCCAGTTTCGCGACGTCCACCATGGTTGGTTTGCCGTGTTCCATGGCTTCGCGGATGGTGTCGAGCGTCACTTTACTC
This sequence comes from Massilia sp. MP_M2, assembly GCF_039123635.1. Taxonomy (NCBI): domain Bacteria; kingdom Pseudomonadati; phylum Pseudomonadota; class Betaproteobacteria; order Burkholderiales; family Oxalobacteraceae; genus Massilia; species Massilia sp. MP_M2. The sequence continues at coordinate 164,972 of NZ_JBCHJF010000012.1, read as the reverse complement.
ATGTCGGGATTGTTTTCAAGGCCGGGGAAATGACGTCGATGTTAGCACAACAGAGGGTCGGATTGCGCTAACATCGGCCGCCGGCATTCCCGCCGCGACGCTCGCGCCACATGACGGCAACGCCCCGACTGGCTATAATCCCGGACTTCGCATCGAAGGATTCACCATGTCATTGCTAGCCCACGAGCTTGAACTGCTGTCGCCCGCCAAAACCGCCGAGATCGGGCGCGAGGCGATCCTGCACGGCGCCGATGCCGTCTACATTGGCGGGCCGGCATTCGGGGCGCGCCACAATGCCAGCAACCCGCTCGAGGATATCGCCGCTCTGGTGCAGTTCGCGCACGCCTACCGGGCGCGCATCTTCGTGACCATGAACACGATCATGCACGACAGCGAGCTCGAGCTGGCGCGCAAACAGATCTGGCAGCTGTACGAGGCCGGCGTCGATGCCCTGATCATCCAGGACATGGGACTGTTCGAGCTCGACCTGCCCCCGATCCAGCTGCATGCCAGTACCCAGTGCGATATTCGTGGGCCGGAGAAAGCCAAATTCCTGGCCGACGTCGGTTTCTCGCAACTGGTGCTGGCGCGTGAATTGACCGTCGAGCAGATCCGCAAGATCCACCAGGCCACCGACACGCCGCTTGAGTACTTCGTGCACGGCGCGCTGTGCGTGGCCTATTCGGGCCAGTGCTATATCTCGCACGCCGACAACGGCCGCTCGGCCAACCGGGGCGACTGCTCGCAGAATTGCCGCCTGCCCTACACGCTGAGCGATGGCGAGGGCCGCGTGGTTGCGTTCGACAAGCACCTGTTGTCGATGAAAGACAACGATCAGAGCCGCAATCTGGGCGCGCTGGTCGATGCCGGCATACGCTCGTTCAAGATTGAAGGCCGCTACAAGGACATGGGGTACGTGAAGAACATCACGGCCCACTACCGCCTGCTGCTCGACGAACTGCTCGACGAGCGGCCGGCATTCGTGCGCGCCTCGAGCGGGCGCACACGCGTCATGTTCACGCCGGACGTCGACAAGAACTTCCACCGCGGCCATACCGAGTACTTCGCGCAGGGCCGCCTGACCGATATCGGCGCGTTCGATTCGCCGAAATACCTGGGCGTGGAGCTCGGCATCGTGGCGCGCCTGAACGGCGACAGCTTCGATGTCGTCACAAGCGCGCCGATGGCCAACGGCGACGGCCTGAACTATATGTACAAGCGCGACACGGTCGGCATCCAGGCCAACAAGGCCGACAAGCTGGGTGACGAAGCCGACGGCCAGCGCTGGCGCGTCTATCCGAACGAGCCGATGCAGACGCTGGCAGGCCTGAAGGTCGGCACGGTCATCCACCGTAACCGCGACCACGGTTGGGAAGCAACGCTCAACAAGAAATCGTCCGAGCGCAAGGTGGCGCTCGAACTGGTACTGAGCGAGCAGCCCGATGGCCTGCGCCTCGACATCATCGACGAGGATGGCATTGCGTCGCATGCTGCAGCGGCGATTGCCCTGCAGCCGGCGACGCAAGCCGCGCAGGCCGATGCGGGATTGCGCTCGAGCGTTGCCAAACTCGGCAACACCATGTTCGAAGCGGGCCATGTCGAGCTCAAGCTGACTCAGCCATGGTTCGTGCCGAGCGCGGCGATCAATGCGCTGCGCCGCGACGCCATCGCCGCGCACGAAGCGGCGCGGCTGGCGGCCTGGCAGCGCCCCGAGCGCAAGGCGGCAACAACGCCGCCCCCGGTGTATCCCGACCTGCAGTTGAGCTATCTGGCCAATGTCTACAACGACAAGGCACGCGCGTTTTACCAGAAACATGGCGTGCAATTGATCGACGCTGCGTACGAGTCGCACGAGGAAGCGGGGGAAGTCTCGTTGATGATCACCAAGCACTGCCTACGCTTCTCGTTCAACCTGTGCCCGAAACAGGCCAAGGGCGTGCAAGGCGTGCAGGGCCAGGTGAAGGCCGAGCCGATGACGCTGGTGAGCGGCGAAGACCGCTACACGCTGCGCTTCGATTGCAAGCCGTGCGAGATGCACGTGGTGGGCGCGATGCGCTCGAACATCCTGAAACAGCCGCCACCGTCGGCCGTGTCGTACACGCCGTTGACCTTCCATCGCCAGCGGCCGCGCGCCTGACAGGCAGGCATCGACTGATTCTTGTCGACCAAACGGCGCCTGCGGGCGCCGTTATTCATTTCCGGAGGATCGTGCAATCGATGCCGAGGTTTCGGCATGGGCAGCATCACGGGCCGTGCCCATACTGGCGCCACTGACAACACACAGGGAGCACAGCATGGAACACGCATCGAAAGTCATCCTCATCACGGGCGCCAGCAGCGGCATCGGCGAAGCAACCGCCCGTTTTCTCGCTGCGCAGGGCCACCGGGTCGTGCTTGGCGCGCGGCGCGTCGAGCAGCTGGTGGCGCTGGCAGGCGCCATCCGCGCTGCCGGCGGGAACGCCGACGTGGCACGGCTCGACGTGACCAGCATGGAAAGCATGACCGCGTTCGCCGACTTCGCGCTCGACTGCCATGGCCGGATCGATGTCCTCGTCAACAACGCGGGCGTCATGCCGCTGTCGAAGCTCGAAGCCTTGAAGATCGATGAATGGAACCAGATGATCGACGTGAACATTCGCGGCGTGTTGCACGGGATTGCCGCCGTGCTGCCGGGCATGCAGGCGCGTGGCGGCGGCCAGGTGATCAATATCGCGTCGATCGGGGCGTATGCGGTCAGCCCGACGGCGGCCGTGTATTGCGCCACCAAGTTCGCGGTAGCGGCCATCACGGAGGGCTTGCGGCAGGAGGTCGGCGGGACGATCCGCGTCACGCTGGTCTCGCCCGGCGTCGTGGAGTCGGACCTGGCCGAGTCGATTTCGGATCCCGGTGCGCGCGCGGCGATGCGCGACTTTCGCAAGCTGGCGATCAAGCCAGAGGCGATCGCGCGCGCGATCGGATTCGCGATCGATCAGCCGGCCGACGTGGATGTCAGCGAGCTGATCGTTCGGCCGACGGCGAGCCCTTACTGAGGCGTGCTCGCTGCCGCACCCTGGTCATACGGTGGCCACACCCTGCTCAGGCCGGGATCTCGATCCCTTTTTGCACGGACGGGCGCGCAAGAAAAGCCGCCAATGCCGCTGAGACGTGCGGGAAGTCATCGATGCCGACCAGGTCCCCGGCTCCGTAGAAATTCAGCAGCCCATTGACCCAGGGAAAGACCGCGATATCGGCAATGGTGAATTCGTCGCCCGCAAGCCACGTGTGCTGCGCCAGTTGACCATCGATGACGCCCAGCAGGCGGCGTGACTCGTCGACGTAGCGATCGTGCGGGCGCTTGTCGTCGTATTCTTTGCCGGCAAATTTGTGGAAAAAGCCCAGCTGCCCAAACATCGGCCCCACGCTGCCGATCTGGAACATCACCCACTGCATCACCCGGTAGCGTGCGGCTGGGTCCTGGGGCAGGAGCTTACCGCTCTTGTCCCCGAGGTAGATCAGGATGGCGCCCGACTCGAACAGCGGCAACGGCTGGCCGCCAGGGCCGTCGGGGTCGATGATCGCCGGGATCTTGTTGTTCGGATTGAGCGACAGGAAGGCCGGCGAGTGCTGGTCGTCGTTGGCGAAATCGACCTTGTGCGCCTCGTACGGCAGACCGATCTCTTCGAGCATGATGGGAATCTTGACGCCATTGGGCGTCGGCATCGAATACAGCTGCAGCCGGTCGGGGTGCTGCGCCGGCCACCGCTGCGTGATGGGGAATGCGGAGAGATCGGCCATGGCGGTATCGCTCGCCCGATCAGCCGAACAGCTTGGCGGCGGTCTCGGCGATCAGCTTGCCCTGGTGGCGCGCGCCGCCCAGGTCGATCTCGCTCGGCTGGCGCTCGCCCTTGCCGCCCGCGATCGTCGTCGCGCCATACGGGCTACCGCCGGCGACCTCGTCGAGCGTCATTTGTTCCTGATAGCTGTATGGCAGGCCAACGATAGTCAGACCGAGATTCATCAGATTCGTGATGATCGAAAACAGCGTGGTCTCCTGGCCGCCGTGCTGGGTGGCGGTGGAGGTGAAAGCGCCGCCGACTTTGCCGTTCAGGGCGCCGCGGGCCCACAGGCCGCCGGTCTGATCGAGGAAGGCTGCCATCTGGCTCGGCATGCGGCCGTAGCGGGTCGGTGCGCCGATGATGATGGCGTCGTAGTGTTCCAGCTCGTCCGGCTTGGCGACGGGCGCAGCCTGCTCAAGCTTGAAGTGGCCGTTCTTGGCGATGTCTTCGGGGACGGTTTCGGGGACGCGTTTTACGTCGACCGTTGCACCGGCGCCGCGTGCGCCTTCGGCCATTGCGTTGGCCATCGTTTCAATGTGACCGTAGGTCGAGTAGTACAACACCAGTACTTTTGCCATGGGCTTCTCCGATAGGTGAAAACAGAAAAGCCATTGTAGCGAGATTGGCAAAGATGCCGGTTTCGCTACAATGGCCTGTCGTCTTGTGCACCTATCGTGCGCGCATTGGCGTGGGGCGCCGCGCCACTGTCATGTCCGGCGCGCGTCAGATCCAGTAGATGAAGGCGGCCAGTGCGATGACCAGCGCCACGCGCGTGATGTTGTAGGCGGTCTTGTTCCACGCCTTGAAACGGCGGCGGTACTGGCCCATGTAGAACGAAATGCGGAACAGCTTGCTGACCAGGCCAACCTGGTCGCCCGTCTCGTTCGGCGATGCGGCAGCCGTCATCAGGTTGCGGCCGAGCCATCGGTTCACGCTTTGCATCCATCGGTAGCGCATCGGCCGCTCGACGTCGCAAAACAGGATGATGCGGTCGCTGTCGCTGCCGTTGATCGCCCAGTGAATATAGGTTTCGTCAAACACGACGCCCTGGCCATCGCGCCAGCTGTGGCGCTCGCCATCGACTTCGATGAAGCAGCGGTCATCGTTCGGTGTGGCCAGGCCCAGGTGATAGCGCATCGAACCGGCGAACGGATCGCGGTGCGGGTTCAGCTTTCCGCCGGGTGGAAGCTCGGCGAACATCGCGGCCTTGACGGACGGGATTGACTGCAGCAGCGCATACGTCTGGGGGCAAAGGCGCTCGGCCGATGGGTGGCTGGCGTCATACCATTTCAGGTAGAAACGCTTCCAGCCATTCTTGAAAAACGAGTTGAAACCGGCATCATCGTTCTGCTCGGCAGCTTTGATTTTCTTGAGCGCGAGCATGTTCTCGGCTTCAGCGCGGATGATGGGCCAGTTTTCTTGCAGGCGAGCGAGTTCGGGGAATTCAGAGAGCGGCGTAAACGGCGTATTGGGTACGCGCGAGAACTTGTGCATAAAGATATTGATCGGCGCCATGAACGACGAGTGATCGAAAATCTGACGGCGAAACGGCAAGCGGACGCGGCCGCGAAAATGGATGTGCAGGATCGATAACACGTAAAAACCGACGACAACCCACTTCATACCATCCTCCGTCCCAGTCCATCGCGTGGCTGGCTTGCTTGATCAAGGACGCAGAATACCACAACGGCTATGGGGCCGTTGCGGGCAGGCCGGGCTCTCGGGAAGAGATGCCGGCGCGTCGGCAAGCAGCACAAATGGTGCTTGCCGATGATGGCGAGTTGGCGCGCCGACGGCACGCCAGGGAATAGTTAGTGCGTCACCGACGTGATCGCATACCCTTTTTCGGCGATCTGCTCGGTCAGGTGTTGGATGTCGAAATCCTTGATCGCGTCGGCGTTGTCTTGCACCTCGTAGCCCTGGGCTTCGACTTCCCAATCGGTATTGGTGGCTTCTTCGGGAATGCTTTTCGATTCCGGTACGGCCAGGTAAGAAAACTTGCCGTCATGTTCAGCTCTGCGGTAGATATCCAGGCGCATATTATTTCCTCTGTTTAATGATTGCTTTCGAATGAAAGCGAACATCTTCACAGTAGAAGATCGCGCAAGAATCGTCTGTTAATTGCCCAACACTCAGTCAGTCCATGGCCTCATTACCGCCCAGGTTGCTGGCCCAGCACCCGCGCCGGCAGCATGACAACGGCCTTGAGCAAATTGAACACGGCATCGACACCGATCCCCAGCAGCCTGAACGGCAGCAGCAACAGCCACACGACCGGATAGATCAGCAGCGCCAGCAACGCAATCGGCCAGCACACCATCAACAGCAGCACCCAAACAAGAAAACTCAGCATATTGCCTCCACATTGACCATGGACGCACTCTACCTGCCCCGGCCATCAGAAGACCGCTCCAATCCGACGCACGGTCAATTCCGCGGCACGAACGGTCACACACCCCGATAAACGGTCCAGGCAATAGCCTTAAGCCTAAATCCAAACAATTAGGGTCAGTGTCAAATTATTGAGCAACTGATTAACTGCAGTTGGCAAACAATTCGACACTGACCCTATTTATCAAGCCAGCAATTTCCCATCAATTGGGGTCAGAGTCGAATTATTGGGTAATTGATTAACTGAAGTTGTCAAACAATTCGACACTGACCCTATTTAAAGGGGGGGGTTAGGCGTATTCGGCGATTTGTTCGGGGACGGATTGGGTGATGACGTCAGCCTGGATCGAGGCTTGCAGGGACGGGATCGAGCCGCCGGCGCGGTAGGCGAAGGACAGGCGCAGCAGGTCGCCGGCTTTGACGGTGACGGGGGTGTACAGCGGCAGCGTCATGTAGTGGTTCAGCCAGTCGATCGTGGTGGCCTGCTCCTGCACGATGGCCAGGACGTTTTTCGTCACGAAGCGCATGGCGTTCAAGGTGCCCGACTGTTCGATCAGGACCGAGCCTTCCCAGGCGATCAGGCTGTCGACCGGTTGGCCGAAATCGATGATGCTGTAGACGGCGGGCTGCGACAGTTCGATCGTGCCGGGCTGGACAACCCCGGTTTCCTGGAACTGGACGATCGGGGCGTAGAAGCCGTCGAAGTCATATTCCTGCTGCAGCGGCTGAACCGCCATGATCACGGCTTCCGGCATGAATAGCGGCAGCGGGCCGCCGAATTTGGCGAGATATCGACGCTTGAACGACTCGATCACTTCGACCTGTTTTTCGCGCAGCATGCCGACGTGGATCATTTCGCAGATGACGACATCGACCGGCTCCGGCGGCAGGTAGTCGAATGCGTCGGCGTGGATCACTTCGACCTTGTGGCCGTTCGGGTTCATGGCCAGGAAGCGGCGCGCTTCACGCACCATGTCCGGGTTGTATTCGACGCAATAGACTTTCGACGCTTTCTGCGCCGCGAAGAACGACAGCACACCCGTGCCGCCGCCCAGCTCCAGCACCTTGGCGCCAGGCAAGACCGAGTAATGGATGGCGGACTTGAAGCTGTGCATCCGGTTCTGGTCCATCAGCATATTGTGATGGTAGTGGACTGGAATGAACTGCCCCAGGTAGCAGCTTTCGATTTCGCGTTCGTTCAGCATGATTATCCTCGTCGTCCTGTGTAGTGGGACCGTAGGACTATTATGGATACCATTGCCCGCGCGCAATCTGTCGAGGTGAGGGGCAAATAACGCCCAATTCAATCCACACGCAGTTTGTTTCGCTTCACCGACCTGACAGCAACGCAGCCAGTTTGTCGTGCCCGCCCTGCTTGGCCAGCTGGGCGGCGGTGAAGCCTTCGGTGTTCTTCAGGGCCGGATTCGCGCCCTTGGCCAGCAGCAGACGCACGATCGCATCCTGCCCCTCGCGCGCGGCCATCATCAGCGGCGTCACGGCGCCGGACGTGCGTGGCGACAGCGCACTGACCTGCGCCCCATGCTCGATCAGCAGTTGGGCGATCGCGGCGTCGCCGCTGGCGGCCGCGTAATGCAGCGCCGTCCAGCCGGGCTGATTGACCTTCGCGCCTTTGGCCAGCAGTGCGCGCACGGTGTCGCCATCGCGCTTGAACGCGGCCATCATCAGCGCCGTGTTGCCGTTGACTGCCTTGCGCTCCAGATCGGTGCCCGGATGGGCCAGCAGATCCTGCACGACCGCGCTCGAGCCTTCGCGGATTGCCAGCACCAGTGCCGGCTCGCCACCCAGCGGGTTGAGTTCGTTCGCGTTGACGACCGTGCCCACCATCTTGCGCACGGTGCTCGCATCGTCCATCTGGACGGCGCGGAAGAACGACGACACCTGCTTGTTGCTCGGTGGCTCAGCCGCGCCAGCACCGGCGCCCAATGCCACCACACCCAGCACACCCGCAGCGCACAAGCGCGCCATCCAACGAGACATTTGCATGCGTCAGCTCCTGGCTGTCTGGAACAGGTTGAAGAAGTTCTCGCTCGTCTGCGCCGCAACGTCGCGCAGCGACACGCCCTTGAGCGTGGCGATGTACTCCGCCACGTGCGCCACATACCCCGGCTCGTTCATGCGGCCACGAAACGGCACCGGCGCCAGATACGGCGAATCGGTCTCGATCAGCATGCGTTCGAGCGGCACGGCCAAGGCCACCGCCTGCAACTCCTTGGCGCTTTTAAACGTGACAATGCCGGAGAACGAGATATAGAAGCCCTGCTCCATGGCCGCCTGCGCCACCTCCAGCGACTCGGTGAAGCAATGCATGACGCCCGCCACCCCACCGGCCCCGGTGCCGGCGCCCTCTTCTTTCATCAGGCGGATCGTGTCTTCGCTGGCCGCGCGCGTATGGATGATCAACGGTTTACGCGTTTCGCGCGAGGCCCGGATGTGCACACGAAAACGCTCGCGCTGCCATACGAGGTCGCCCTTGAGGCGATAGTAATCCAGACCCGTCTCTCCGATCGCGACGATCTTCGGATGGTCCGCCAGTGCGACCAGTTGCTCGACGGTCGGTTCGGGCGTGTCCTCGTAGTCGGGATGCACGCCAACCGACGCGAAGATATGCGGATACTGCTCGGCCAGCGCGAGCACTTGCGGAAAGTCCGGCAGGTCGACCGACACGCACAAGGCATGCGTCACCTGGTTTTCGGCCATCTTGGCCAGCACCTCGGGCATGCGGGCGGCCAGTTCCGGAAAATTGATGTGGCAGTGAGAATCGATGAACATCCCGCCATTGTACGCGACGCGCGCTGCCGCAGCCGGGGCGCCGCCCGCGCATTCAGGCCACGCGCTTGCCCAGGATGATCAGGTCGCGCTCGATGCCGTCAAGGTTCGCCACGCGCGGGAAGTTGGCCCAGGTCTCGAAGCCATACTTGCCAAACAGCGCCAGGCTCGGCGCATTGTGGCCGAAGATGAAGCCCAGCAGCGTGTGCACCTTGACCTCGGGCGCGAACGCGATCGCCAGCTCCAGGCAGTAGCGCCCCAGTCCCCGGCCACGCGCGCTTTCGGCGATATAGATCGACACTTCGGCCGTGCCCGAATACGCGGGCCGGCCATAAAAGTTCGAGTACGACAGCCAGCCAATGACGGCCGGATGCTCGCTCGTGTCGAGCGCATCGTGAATCACCCACAACGGACGCCGGTCGGGCGTGTGCTCGTTGAACCAGGCTTCGCGCGACTGCACCGACACCGGCTCGGTATCGGCGGTCACGTCGCGCGAGGCGATGGTGGAATTATAGATATCGACGATGACCGGCAGGTCGTCGCGTCGGGCCAGGCGGTGGACGTAGGAAGGCATGCAGCTAAATTGGGTTAGTTACAGATTATGGGGTAGTTACAAACTATGGGTTAGTTACAAAGTGTGGGTGGCGCGCGAAGAGCGCAGCGCAGCGCCGAGGATTTCTTCGATGCGCTGGCGGGCGCGCTGGCCCGATTCGTCGGCCGGGAAATGCACGCCGATGCCTTGCGCCTTGTTGTTGTTGGCGCCCGTCGGCGTGATCCAGGCGACGGTGCCGGCAATCGGGTATTTGTTCGGGTCGTCCATCAGCGCCAGGATCAGGTAGATCTCGTCGCCGATCTGGTACGGCTTGGTGGTCGGGACGAACATGCCGCCGTTACGCAGGAACGGCATGTAGGCCGCGTAGAGCGCTGCCTTTTCCTTGATCGCCAGCGACAGCACGGACGGCCGCGGGGCCTGGGCTGCGGTGGCATCGGGCGGATTGGCGCTCATCGTGGTCCTCTCATGTACAGCAGCCAGTGTACTCAAGCAGCATGTCCTCGACAAACAATTTTGCCGACAGCGGATGATCGGCGACGGCGCGCCGCTCGTTCATGGCCTTGATCGCGCGCAGCAGGTTGCCCGTCTGCGCCCGGCCCGCCAGCGCCGCCAGCTCTTTCTGATAGCGCGGGTAGTACCGGATCTTGCCCGACAATTTAACCGAAAACACATCGTACAACCAGCGCTGGGTCCAGGCGACCAGCGCCGGCAGTTCGGCCTTGGCCAGCTTGTCGGCCGCGCGCAGCGCCGCATCCGGCGCCGGTCGCGCGAGAAAATTGAGCAGGATGTCGAGTTCTTCGCGGCTACCGTGCGCCGACGCGGCCAGCGCCGCCAGCGGCGCGCCGCCCTGCTCACGCAGCCAGCTGTCGGCATCCGGCACGCTGTGCGCGTTGAGCCAGGCCAGCGCGTCGTCGTGCGACGGCATCGGCAGTGCGAACTTGCGGCAGCGCGACAGGATCGTCGGCAGCAGTCGGTCAAGGCTATTGGACGAGAGCAGGAACACGGTGCCCGGTGGCGGCTCTTCCAGCGTCTTGAGCAGCGCGTTCGATGCCGGTGTATTGAGCGCCTCGGCCGGATACAGCACCACGACGCGCAGGCCCTGGCGATGGGTCGAGATGTTCATGAAATCGGCCAGCGCCCGGATCTGCTCGATCCTGATCTCTTTCGACGGCGCCTTGGTCGACTTCGATTTGCGCTCGCCGTCGCCTTCCTCGTCGCCCGCGCCAGGCTCGTCTTCCAGTGCTTCAGGCCGCACGCGGCGGTAATCGGGATGATTGTGCTGGACGAACCAGCCGCACGATGCGCAGGCGCCGCAGGCCTGGCCGTCAGGCCGGGCGTTCTCGCACAGCAGCGCCTGGGCAAACGCTTCGATGAAGTCGGCCTTGCCGGTGCCGGCCGGGCCATGAAACAGGATCGCGTGCGGCAGGCGCGCGCGCAGGCCCTGCAGTTGCGTCCAGGCGGCGCGCTGCCACGGATACATCGTCACAGCAGGCGCTCCAGGACAGCCGCGAGTTCACGCTGGATTGCCTCGATGCTGCGCGTCGAGTCGACGACCACGAAGCGCTGCGGGAACTGCGCCGCGCGGCGCAGGTACTCGGCGCGGCACCGGCCAAAGAACGCGGCCTGCTCGCGCTCGAACTTGTCGAGCGTGCGCGAGGCCGCCAGCCGTTCGCGCGCCACTTCCAGCGGCACGTCGAACAGCAGCGTCAGGTCGGGCTGCAACGACGGATGCACCCACGACTCGAGCGCTTCCATTTTCTCGCGCGCCAGACCCCTGCCACCGCTCTGGTAGGCAAAACTGGCATCGGTAAACCGGTCAGACAGCACCCAGTGGCCCAGCGCCAGCTGCGGCGCGATCACCTGCGCAATGTGTTCGCGGCGGCTGGCGAACATCAGGAGCGCCTCGGTCTCCAGATGCATGGTTTCGTGCAGCAGCAGCTCGCGCAGCTTCTCGCCCAGCGGCGTGCCACCCGGCTCGCGCGAGGCGACCACGGTCTTGCCGCGGCCCGCGAGAAAATCGGTGACGAAACCGATATGGGTCGATTTTCCGGCGCCGTCGATGCCTTCGAACGTGATGAACTTGCCCTGCATGGAACGACCTTCTGTCATTGGGTGGTGATCCCGCGCTGATAGCGATTCACGGCGCGGTTATGGTCCGGCAGATTGTTGGAGAACTGGCTGGTGCCGTCGCCCCGCGAGACGAAATACAGCGCCGGTGTTTCGGCCGGCGCGAGCGCCGCCTGCAGCGACTGCAGGCCGGGGAGCGAAATCGGCGTGGGCGGCAAGCCGCCGCGCGTGTAGGTATTGTACGGCGTGTCGGTCAACAGGTCCTTCTTGCCGATCTTGCCCACGAACGCGTCGCCCATGCCGTAGATGACGGTCGGATCTGTCTGCAGCAGCATGCCGGTGCGCAGGCGGTTGACGAACACCCCGGCAATCATCGTGCGCTCGCTCTTTTGCCCGGTTTCCTTCTCGACGATCGAGGCCATGATCAGCGCTTCGTACGGCGTCTTGTAGGGCAGTTCCTTGTTGCGCTTTTCCCAGGCGGCGTTCAGGTGGTCCAGCATCGCCTGGTGCGCGCGGCGGTAGATCTCGATCTCGGACGAGCCCTTCGCGAACAGGTAGGTGTCGGGGAAGAACAGGCCTTCCGGGTCTGTATAGTCGGTCGAGATCTTCGCCATCAGTTCGGCGTCGGTGAGCTTGACCGTATCGTGCTTGAGCCGCGCGTGACCGCTGATCGCCTGGCGCATCTGCTTGAAGCTCCAGCCTTCGATGATCGTCACGGCCTCTTGCGCGAATTCGCCGCGCACCAGTTGCGTCAGCAGGCCGCGTGGCGACGTGTTCGGCTTGAGCTCATAACTGCCGGCCTTGATGCGGCCCGCGTCGCCCGTCAGGCGCGCCAGCAGCACGAACAGCGTCGGGTTGACGGGCACGCCGGCGGCGACCATCTGCTGCGCGCTGGCGGCCACGCCGCTGCCCGGGTTGATCGAGAATTCAATGGCCGCGCCGGGGACGGGCAAGGCCTGCTTGGTCCACCAGGCAAAGCCGCTGGCGGCAGCGACGGAAACGATGACGCCGGTAACGAGTAATTTTTTTATCAGTGCCATGTCTTTGCGCGGTCAACGTGCGAAATGGACCGCGCCCGGCGCGATTTTCCACACAACTCTATAATGAGGCCGTAATGATAAAGCCTAATTGCCTAAATATAAGCGGATTTTGATGACGACCCAAGCAGACATCCAGAACACGCCTTCGCCAGCACCTGGCGACGACCAACTCGCCGCCCCCGCGCACGTCGCCGACACCGGCCCGCAGCTCACGCTCGACGATGTCGCCGCCGGCTTCATCGCGACGGTACGCGACCAGGGCCTGATCGCCGTGGGCGGTGACGACGCCGCCAAATTCCTGCACACGCAACTGACCAACGACGTCGAGCACCTGACGGCCACGGATGTACGCTTTGCAGGCTTTTGCACGCCGAAGGGCCGCTTGCAGGCGAGCTTCCTGATGTGGCGCGACGTGGATGCCGTCTACCTGCAATTGCCGCGCGCCATCCAGGCGCCGCTGCAAAAACGGCTGTCGATGTTCGTCATGCGCTCCAAGGCAAAACTCGTCGATGCGACCGCTGCGGCGCCATTCGCCACGGTGCTGGGCCTGGGCGGCGCGCGCGCGCAAGCCGCGCTCGGCCAGATCGTGCCGACGCTGCCGGCCACGCCGATGACCAGGACCGATGGCGCGTTCGGCACCGTGCTGCGCCTGAACGATGCGTTCGGCGCGCCGCGCTACTTGTGGCTGACGTCGACCGAGACGGCGGGCGCTGCGTTGTCCGCGCTGGGCACGCAGCTCGCCGTCGGCGGCGACCAGGCCTGGCAACTGGCGACGATCCACGCGGCCGAGCCGCAGGTCGGCCCCGCCACGCAAGAACAGTTCGTCCCGCAGATGATCAATCTCGAGCTGCTGGGCGGCGTCAATTTCAAGAAGGGCTGCTATCCGGGCCAGGAAATCGTCGCGCGTACCAAGTACCTTGGCAAGATCAAGCGCCGCGCCGCGCTGGCCCGTATTGACGACGCGGCTGCACGCGCCGGTGACGAAGTGTTTTCGCTGCTCGACCCGAGCCAGCCCTGCGGCATGGTCGTGAATGTGGCACCCAACGGCATGGGCGGCGCCGATGCGCTGGTTGAAATCAAGCTGGCGCAGCTGACTGAAGAAGTGCGCCTGGGTTCGGCCACCGGTGCGCGCGTGAGCTTTCTGCCGATGCCGTACAGCCTTGACGCGATCGACGATTGACGATGGCCGATTTGTCCGTCTCCGACCTGTACGTGTATTACAAGGTGCGCGACGCCGATACCGCGCAACTGGCACCGCTGGTGCGCGCGATGCAGGCGGCGCTTGTCGTGAGCGACGGCGTGAGCGTGCAACTCAAGCGCCGGCCCGGCAACCACGATGGCCTGCAAACCTGGATGGAAGTCTATCCGTCCGTCCCCGCCGGTTTTGACGCCGCGCTCGCGCGCGCCGTCGAACAGGCCGGATTCGAACCCCTGCTCGCCGGCCCGCGCCGTGTCGAGGTATTTACGGAGTTGCCGCCATGTGCCTGATCGTCTTTGCCTGGCACGTCGTCCCCGGCGTGCCCGTGATTGCCGCCGCCAACCGCGACGAATTCTATGACCGCCCCGCCCTGCCCGCCGCGCCGTGGCCCGAGCATCCGCACGTGATCGCCGGGCGCGACCTGCAGGGCGGTGGCAGCTGGATGGGCGTGGCGCTCACGGGCGCCAACGGCCCGCGCTTTGCCGCGCTGACCAATATCCGCAGCCCCGGCGAGCGCCAGCCTGGTGCGCCGTCGCGCGGCGCGCTGGTGGCCGACTACCTGGCAGGCGAGATCGATGCGGGCGCGTATGTCGCGCAGCTCGCGGCGCAGCCCGACCATTACAACGGCTACAACCTGGTGCTGGGCGACGGCGAGACGCTGTACTGGTACTCGAACCGCGGCCAGTCCGACCCGCGCAATGGGCAGCCGCTCGAGCGCGGCCGGATCTACGGCATCTCGAATGGTCTGCTCGACGCGCCATGGCCAAAAGTGCTGCGCACCAAAGCGCAGTTCGCCAGCCTGCTGTGCCAGGGCGCGCCGGAAGACGCCTACTTCGAAATGCTGGCCGACACGACGCGCGCACCCGATCTGCGCTTGCCGGAAACCGGCGTGCCGCTCGAGATGGAGCGGATGCTGTCGTCGGTCTGCATCGAGTCCGAGGAATACGGCACGCGCACGTCGACAGTGGTCAAGCTGTACCGCAACAGCGCGCCCGATCTGCACGAGCGCGTCGTGGTGCCGGGCGAGCAGGCCGCCGCCTGATGCGGTAGAGGGTAGCCCGCTCAGCGGCGCCCTTTGAGTCCCACTTTCAGGATATCGCGCAGATGCGGCGTGGCCGCATACGGGTCCGGCGGCTGCCGGCCATGCACCAGCGCATCGGCATGCTCGGCCACGGCGCCCAGCGCCTGCGGATGTGAGAACACATAAAAACGCTCGGCGCGGATGGCTTCAAACGTCAGCTGCGCCACCTGCGCCGCCGACACCTTGCCCGAGCCAACGGCTTTCTCGGTCAGCGCCTGCGCCGCCATCTGGCTGGCCGTCATGATCTCGTCGGTGCGCAGTTCGTCGGGCCGGTGCCGGTGCGACTGCGCAATCTGCGTCGGGATGAAATACGGGCACAGCACCGATGTGCCAATGGGCGCGTCGACCAGTTTCAGGTCGTGATACAGCGTTTCGGTCAACGCCACCACCGCATGCTTGGAGACGTTGTACAAGCCCAGCGCCGGCGAATTGATCAGGCCCGCCATCGACGCTGTATTGACGACATAGCCGCGATACGTGGGATCCTTGGCCGCGCATTCGAGCATCACCGGGATGAACGCGCGCACGCCGTTGACCACGCCGTACAGGTTCACGCCCAGCACCCATTCCCAGTCTTCTTTCGAATTTTCCCAGATCAGGCCACCGGCGCCGACGCCCGCATTGCTAAACACGAGGTGCACCGCACCGAAGCGCGCCATCGCCGAATCGGCCAGCTCCTGCACGTGCGCGCTCTTGCGCACGTCACAGACCATCGCGATTACGTCGGCGCCGCCATCCTTCAATTCGTCGGCCGCTTTTTCGAGCGCCTTGCGCTGCACGTCGCCCAGCACCAGCTTCATGCCCAGGCTGGCCGCCATGGTGGCGAACTCGCGGCCCATGCCACTGGCAGCACCCGTGATGACCGCGACCTTGCCCTTGAAATCATCCATCGTCTTGTCCTTTGACCGTGCGGTCAGACAGCGGTCACGCCGCCATCGACCGCCAGTATTTGTCCCGTGATGTGCTTGCCGGCGTCGGAGGCGAACAGCACCACCGCGCCTTTCAGGTCTTCGTCGTCGCCGAGGCGCCCCAATGGCGCGGCGGCCGCGATGCCTTCGGCGCCGTACGCGGCCAGCACGCCCTTCGTCATCTTCGACGGGAAGAAGCCCGGCGCGATCGCATTGACCGTGATGCCGTGGCGGCCCCATTCGCCAGCCAGCGTGCGCGTGAAGTTGATGAGCGCGCCCTTGGACGTGTTGTACGCAATGGTCTGCATCGCGTCCGGCGGATTGCCCGTCAGACCGGCAATCGACGCGATATTGACGATGCGCCCATAGCGGCGCGGGATCATCGACAGTTTGCCGACCGCCTGCGAGACCAGAAATACCGAGCGCACGTTCAGGTTCATCACCTTGTCCCACGCCTCGAGCGGATAATCTTCGGCTGGCGCGCCCCAGGTGGCGCCGGCATTGTTGATCAGGATATCGACGTGACCCAGGCGCGCCAGCGCCGTCTCGACCAGGCCGGTTGCGTGCGCCGGGTCGGACAGATCGCCGGCAAAGCAGCTCGCCTCGATCCCCAGGCCGTGCAAGCGGGCGACGGCGGCGTCGAGTTCGTCCTGCTTGCGCGAGGTGAGGATCAGGCGCGCGCCCTGCTCGCCCAGCGCCTGCGCCATCTGCAGCCCGAGTCCGCGTGAGCCGCCGGTGACAATGGCGGTCTTGCCCTTTAATGAAAACAGTTCCTGCGTGGTGCGCATACAGCCTCCGGTCAGAATGGCGTGGTCAGACTTCGTAATCCATGCACTGGCGGCCTTCGCGGATCGCGCCGATGAACGGCACCACGGCCTGGTGCACCGGGTGCGCGATATACGCGGCCAGCGCAGCGCGGTCGGAAAATTCGGAATACAGCACGACGTCGTAGGTCGCTTCGAGGTCGGGCTGGGCCAGCGTGACTTCAAACGTGACGATGCCGGGGACGATCGCGGCGCATGCGTCGAGCCGGCGTTTCATTTCGCGTGCATTGGTCGCGCGGTTGGCGCCTTCGGCCTGTTCCTTCAGCTTCCACATGACGATGTGCTTGATCATTTTCGCTCCTGTTAAATGCATTGTGGGCAGCATTGCCTGCCCCTCACAGCAAGTATAGCGATCGCACGATCGTTCGCCAAAACAGTACGAAAAACATATTTACAACTCAGCCGCCGGCCTACCCATTTTGCAAGATTCGCGTAAGTTTCGAGGCGCACATTGGGTTGGCTGACCAACAATCAGCCTTTCCGCTTAAACACAAAACAATGAACGGAGACAACCCATGGCCATCACACCCGGCAACACTGTCGGCGCCGTACCCCCAACCACCACCGCCGGCCTGACCAAGGAAGAGCGCAAGGTCATTGCTGCTTCCTCGCTCGGCACCGTGTTCGAATGGTACGACTTTTACCTGTACGGCTCGCTCGCTACCATCATCGCCAAGCAGTTCTTCGTTGGCGACCCCAACACGACCTTCATCTTTGCCTTGCTGGCCTTTGCCGCCGGCTTCATCGTGCGGCCATTCGGCGCGCTCGTGTTCGGGCGCCTCGGCGACATGATCGGGCGCAAGTACACCTTCCTGATCACGATCGTGCTGATGGGCGCGTCGACCTTCCTGGTCGGCATCCTGCCCAGTTACGCGCAGATCGGTATCGCTGCGCCGATCATCCTGGTCACGCTGCGCATCCTGCAGGGCCTGGCTTTGGGCGGCGAATATGGCGGCGCGGCGACCTATGTGGCCGAGCACGCGCCGCACGGCAAGCGCGGGCTGTTTACCGCATTCATCCAGACCACTGCGACGATTGGCCTGTTCCTGTCCCTGCTGGTCATTCTCGGCACCCGCACTTTGATCGGCGAAGAAGAATTCCAGGCCTGGGGCTGGCGGATTCCGTTCCTGATCTCGGTCGTGCTGCTGGGGATTTCGGTCTGGATCCGGCTGTCGATGAACGAGTCGCCGGCATTTGCCAAGATGAAGGCAGAGGGCAAGACGTCAAAAGCGCCGCTGTCGGAAGCCTTCCTGAAACCGAAGAATGCCAAGATCGCCCTGCTGGCGCTCGTGGGCCTGACGATGGGCCAGGCCGTGGTCTGGTACACGGGCCAGTTCTATGCGCTGTTCTTCCTGACCAAGACGCTCAAGATTGCCGATCCGACGGCCAACATCCTGATCGCGATCGCCCTGTTGCTGGCCACGCCGTTCTTCATCATCTTTGGCGCGTTGTCGGACAAGATCGGGCGCAAGTGGATCATCCTGGGCGGCTGCGCGATTGCAGCGGCGACCTACTTCCCGATCTTCAAGGCCATCACGCACTACGGCAATCCGGCACTGGAAACAGCGCTGCGCACCGCGCCCGTGTTCGTCGTGGCCGACCCGGCCACCTGCAGCTTCCAGATCGATGCGACCGGCACACGCAAGTTCCCGTCATCGTGCGATATCGCCACGCGCATGCTGACGGCGGCCTCGGTCAGCTACAACCGCATCGATGCGCCAGCCGGCACCGTCGCCACGATCAAGATCGGCGCGACCGAGTTCAAGTCGTTCAACGCTGTCATGACGCCGGATAACCTGAACTTCGACACGGCATCGAAAGCGAGCGAAGCGGCACTCAAGAAAGAGGTCAACGGGGCACTGGCGACTGCAGGCTATCCGGAGAAGGCCGATCCGGCGCAAATCAACAAGCCGATGCTGGTCGTGTTCCTGTTCATCCTCGTGCTGTACGTGACGATGGTGTACGGCCCGATCGCGGCAATGCTGGTCGAGATGTTCCCGACCAGGATCCGTTACACGTCGATGTCGCTGCCGTATCACATCGGCAATGGCTGGTTCGGCGGGCTGTTGCCGACGACGGCCTTCGCGCTGGTGGCGTTCAAGGGGGATATCTATTATGGCTTGTGGTACCCGATCATCATCGCCGTGATCACGTTCGTGATCGGTGCGCTGTTCGTGCGGGAGACCAAGGACAACGATATCTACGCGAACGACTAGTTACTTTGCTGTGCCCATGATGTGTGGAAGGCGGTGCCTTCCACACATCGAGCCACTTTACCTTCAGGCGTTGAACGCCCCATCCGCCGCCGCCAGTTGCACCAGCAGCGGCGCCGGCGTCCACGCCGCCCCATTGCGCCCTCGCGCAAAGCCTTCGATTGCCGCGAGCACGGCCGGCAGCCCGGTCATGTCGGCATACAGCATCGGCCCGCCACGGTGCAGCGGGAAGCCGTAGCCGCTCAGGTAGACCATGTCGATGTCCGACGCCCGCAGTGCAATGCCCTCTTCCAGGATCTGCGCGCCCTCGTTGACGAGCGCGTACACGAGCCGCTCGACGATCTCGGCGTCGGCAATGGCGCGGCGCACGACGCCGATTTCGTTCGAATATTGTTCCACCATCGCGTCGACGGCGCTTGATGGCGCAGCCGCGCGCGCGCCGGCCTGATAGTCATACCATCCGCTGCCGGTCTTTTGCCCGAAGCGCCCCTGCTCGCACAGGCGGTCCGGCAGCAGCGAATATGCAAAGCCCGGCGACTCGATCGCACGCCGCTTGCGGATATGCCAGCCGATGTCGTTGCCGGCCAGGTCACTCATCCGGAACGGCCCCATCGCAAAGCCGAACACCTCGATCGCGCGGTCGACCTGGGCCGGCAGCGCGCCTTCTTCAAGCAGGAAGTACGCCTGGCGCAGATACTGCTCGAGCATGCGGTTGCCGATGAAGCCATCGCAGACGCCCGACACGACACCCGTTTTCTTGAGCTTTTTTGCCAGGGCCAGCGCGGTGACCAGCACATCGGCCCCGGTCTGCGCGCCGCGCACGATCTCCAGCAGCTTCATCACGTGCGCCGGGCTGAAGAAATGCAGGCCGATCACGTCCTGCGGGCGGCCCGTGAACGCCGCGATGTGGTTGACGTCGAGCGACGACGTATTGGTGGCCAGGATAGCGCCCGGCTTCATCAACTTGTCGAGCTCGCGAAATACCAGTTCCTTGACTTTCATGTCTTCGAACACGGCTTCAACGACGATGTCGGCGTGTGCCAGCGCGTCGTAGGACAGGGTGCCGGTAATGAGCGCCATGCGCTGCGCCAGCTTGTCGGCCGTGAGCTTGCCCTTGGCAACGCTGCGTTCGTAGACTGTACGGATGCCGGCCAAGCCCTTGTCGAGCGCGTCCTGCTTCGACTCGAGGATGGTCACCGGGATGCCGGCGTTGGCGAAGTTCATCGCGATGCCGGCGCCCATCGTGCCGGCGCCCACCACCGCCGCGCTGGCGATGGGACGCGGTTGGGTGTCAGGGGGCACGCCCGGTACCTTGCCGGCGGCGCGCTCAGCGAAGAAGGCATGACGCAACGCCCTCGATGCGGGCGTCGTGGTCAGGTACATGAAGCGCTCGCGCTCGAAGCGCAAGCCAGCCTCGAACGCGTCGGCAGTGACGGATGCGGCGACCGTCTCGACGCACTCGCGCGGCGCCGGGAACGGACCGGCCAGCGCATCGACGCGGGCACGGGCTTGCGCCAGGAAGCCGGCTGCATCCGGATGCACGACGGCGCGATCGCGCACTTTTGGCAGCGGCCGGACGGCGGCGATGGATTCGGCAAACGCGATCGCGGCCGGCAGCAGGCCGACGCCCGCATCGGCTACATCAGCGAACACGCGGTCGAACAGCGGCGTGCCCGCCAGCTTGTCGGACACGACCGGCGCACCGGTCAGGATCATGTCGAGCGCTTTTTCGAGGCCCAGCACGCGCGGCAGGCGCTGGGTGCCGCCGGCGCCGGGCAACAGACCCAGCTTGACTTCGGGCAGCGCGATCTGCGCGCCCGACGCCGCCACGCGGTAGTGGCAGCCCAGCGCCAGCTCGAGGCCGCCGCCCATGCACACGCTATGGATCGCGGCAACGACCGGCTTGGCCGCGCCTTCGGCGATGGCAATCAAGGTATGCAGCGACGGCTCGGTGAGCGCCTTGGGCGAATTGAATTCACGGATGTCGGCGCCACCCGAGAACGCCTTGCCGGCGCCGGTGATCACGATGGCCGTGACCGCCGGGTCGGCTTCGGCCTGGCGGATACCGGCCACGGCCGCAGTCCGCGTATTTAAGCCAAGGCCATTGACGGGTGGATTGTTCAGCGTGATGACGGCAATGCTGCCGTGCACCTGATAGTCGGCGCTCATGTCGATTTCGTCTCCTGAAAGTTGGAATGACCGGGCTGCCGACTATACCGCAAATAAACGAACGAACGTGTTATTCGGGCAAGCCAGGATGGTGCCTTGCTTTAGAACTGACCGCGCTGGCTCGCTTCGGCGATCTTCTTGTCGGTCTTGTACTGGCTCAGTGCGTACACCGCCCAGATCGTGGCAGGCAGCCAGCCGACCAGCGTAATTTGCAGGATCAGGCAAATGACGCCGGCGATCGGGCGGCCGATCGTGAAGAACGTCAGCCAGGGGAAGATAAGAGCGATAAGCAGGCGCATGGGGTTTCCTGTGAGTAGAAGATTGTTAAAAGTGACACAACTCTACCCCCCCGCAGTGAAACGCGTCGCACAGTTATTTTTCGGCAACCCTTACCGATGGCAGACGGTGCTGCGCATACGTCTCGCGCAACCGGTTCTTCTGGATCTTGCCGGTGCCGCCGACGGGCAGGCTGTCGGCGAACACGACATCGTCCGGCGTCCACCAGCGCGCCACCTTGCCATCGTACCAAGCGAGCATTTCTTCGCGCGTTACGTCCATGCCGGACCGGCGCACGACCACCAGCAGCGGGCGCTCGTCCCATTTCGGGTGCGCGACGCCGATGCAGGCCGCCTGCAGCACGGCCGGGTGAGCCATGGCCACGTTTTCCAGGTCGATCGTGCCGATCCATTCACCACCGGACTTGATCACGTCCTTGCTGCGGTCGGTGATCGCCAGGTAACCGTCGGCGTCGATCGTGGCCACGTCGCCCGTCGGGAACCAGCCATTGTCCAGCACGTCGCCGCCCTCCTCGCGGAAATACCCGGAGACGACCCACGGCCCCTTGACCAGCAGATGGCCGAACGTCACGCCATCCCAGGCCAGCTCGGCGCCAGCGTCGTCGACAATCTTCATGTCGACGCCATAGATGGCATGCCCCTGCTTGCGCAGCACCGCGCGTTGCGCGTCCGGCGACAGCGCCAGATGCGCGCTGCTCAGCGTGCAGGCCGTCCCCAGCGGCGACATCTCGGTCATACCCCACGCATGCACGACCTCGATGCCGAATCGATCCATCAGCGTATCCATCAGCGCCGGCGGGCAGGCCGAACCCCCGATCACGGTGCGCTGGAAGGTAGAAAATGCCAGGCCATGCTCGATGGCGTGGTTGACGAGGCCCAGCCAGACCGTGGGCACGCCCGCCGAGAACGTCACGCCCTCGCCCTCGAACAAGTCGTACAGCGAGCGCCCATCGAGCGCCGGACCGGGAAACACGAGCTTGGCGCCCGACAGCGGCACCGAGTACGGCAAGCCCCACGCGTTCACATGAAACATCGGCACGACCGGCAGCACGACGTCGCGCGCCGCGACATTGAGCGCGTTCGGCATGGCCGATGCATACGCATGCAGGACCGTCGAGCGGTGCGAGTACAGCGCGCCTTTCGGGTTGCCGGTCGTGCCCGACGTGTAGCACAGGCTGGCGGCCGAGCGTTCGTCGAACTCCGGCCAGACATAGTCATCGCCATGCGCGCCGATCAGGTCTTCGTAGCACAGCAGCGTGTCGATACCGGTGTCACTGGGCATCGATGCGCTGTCGCACATGGCCACCCAGGCCTTGACGCCCGTGCAGGTGCGCGCCAGCGCCGCGATGACCGGCAGAAAGGTCAGATCGAAGAACAGTACCCCGTCTTCGGCGTGCTTGACGATATAGGCGATCTGGTCCGGGTGCAGGCGGGGATTGATCGTGTGCAGCACGGCGCCGGAACCCGAGACGCCGTAATACAGCTCCAGGTGCCGGTAGCCGTTCCAGGCCAGCGTGGCCACCCGGTCGCCCATGGCGATGCCCAGGCTGCTCAGTGCATTGGCCAGCTGGCGCGAGCGGGCGGCCGCGTCGCGCCAGGTGTAGCGGTGCAGGTCGCCCTCGACGCGGCGCGAGACGATTTCGCCATCGCCATAGTGACGCGCGGCGAATTCGATGATGCCGGAGATCAGCAACGGTGTATCCATCATCTGGCCTTGCAGGGGACTCATCGGGTAGTCAGACATGTGGGCTCCGGGATGTAAATAGGATTAAGCTCAGCGGCAACGTGGAAAGTGTCGTGGGCGATGGCGCGCGGCGTCAATGCAATTCGATGATGCAGTGCGGCATTGTGCGAGCCCGCGCCAGCCCGCGCTGACCCGCTGCCGTTACAGGATGTAACGCGCGCACACTGGCGTGCCCGATCACGCATACCATCGCGGTCGGGTAAAATCGTGCCATGCCGATTACGTCAACGAGGAATGCCATCACTGCCGACGAACTTGCACTGAACAATTCGTTCGCCGAATTGCCGCCAGCGTTTTACACGCGCCTGATGCCCACACCCTTGCCTGCGCCGCATTTCATTGCGGCCAGCAAACCTGCGGCCGCCCTGATCGGGCTGGCCGTCGAGGATCTCGCGCGCCCCGATTTTGTCGATCTCTTTACCGGCAACAAGGTCGCGCCCAGTTCGCAGCCGATCGCCGCCGTGTATTCCGGCCACCAGTTCGGTGTCTGGGCCGGCCAGTTGGGCGACGGGCGCGCGATCACGCTGGGCGACGTCGCTACCCCGGCCGGCCCGATGGAAATACAGCTCAAGGGCGCCGGACGCACGCCGTATTCGCGCATGGGCGACGGGCGCGCCGTGCTGCGCTCGTCGATCCGCGAATTTCTGTGCTCCGAGGCGATGGCGGCGCTCGGCATTCCCACGACGCGCGCGCTGTGCCTGACCGGCTCGCCGCAAGGCATCGCGCGCGAAACGCTCGAGACTGCCGCCGTCGTGGCGCGCATGGCGCCAACCTTCGTGCGTTTCGGCTCGTTGGAGCACTGGGCGTCGCACGACCGCCAGGACGAGCTCCGTACGCTTGCCGACTACGTGATCCACCAGTTCTACCCCGAGCTTGCAGGCGAGGCCAATCCGTACGCTGCATTGCTGGCCGAAGTCACGCGCCGCACCGCGCGCATGATCGCGCACTGGCAGGCGGTGGGCTTCATGCACGGCGTGATGAACACCGACAATATGTCGATCCTGGGCCTGACGCTCGACTATGGCCCATTCGGCTTCATGGAAGCATTTGACGCCCGGCACATCTGCAACCACACGGACCAGGGCGGGCGCTATTCGTACGCCAACCAGGTGCCGGTCGGCCACTGGAATTGCTATGCACTGGGCAATGCGCTGCTGCCGCTGATTGGCGAACCCGAGGTGGCCGAAGAAGCCCTGAGCGTCTACCGGCCCGAGTTCGGCCGTCAGATGGATATTCTCATGCGTGGCAAGCTTGGCCTGCTGGAAAGCCATGACGGCGACGCCAAGCTGCTCGAAGACACGATCGAGCTGCTGCAGGCGAATCACGCCGACTTCACGCTGTTCTTCCGCCTGCTGGGCGACCTGCGCGTGGACGCGCCCGAGCATGACGAACCGCTGCGCGACCTGTTCATCGACCGCGCCTCGTTCGACGCCTGGGCCGCGATCTACCGCACACGCCTGCGCAGCGAGCACAGCGTTGACGCTGTCCGCCGCGTCGCAATGAACCTGGTCAATCCCAAGTACATCCTGCGCAACTACCTGGCCCAGACAGCCATCGAACAGGCCCAGAACGGCGACTTCAGTGGCGTGCATACGCTGCTGGCCGTGCTCGAGCGCCCGTTCGACGAGCAACCCGAACACGCGGCCTACGCCGAACTGCCGCCCGACTGGGCCGCGCATCTCGAAGTGAGCTGCTCTTCATAACCACACCAACGAGACACGAGGAAACCACATCATGACCGACAAAGTCACCAAGACCGACGCCGAGTGGCGCAACCAGCTCGATCCTATGGAATACGAAGTCACCCGCCACGCGGCCACCGAACGCGCCTTTACCGGCAAGTTCTGGGACCACCACGAGCACGGCATTTATACCTGCGTTTGCTGCGACACGCCGCTGTTCGAATCGGACACCAAATTCGATTCCGGTTGCGGCTGGCCCAGCTACTTCCGCGCGCTCGATCCGGCCAATGTGATCGAGAAAACCGACCGCACACACGGCATGGTGCGCACCGAAGTCATTTGCGGCGTCTGCGACGCGCACCTGGGCCACGTGTTCCCGGACGGCCCGCCGCCAACGGGGCTGCGTTATTGCATCAATTCCGCCTCGTTGCGGTTCGACCCCGCCTGAGAGTGATTGCACGATGAAATTTCTGTTCGACTTTTTCCCGGTCCTGCTGTTCTTCGGCGTTTATAAATACGGCGACAGCAACCAGGCCTGGGCGCATCGCATGGCGGTCGAGTTCCTTGGGCCATTGATTGCCGGCGGCGGCGTGCCGCCGTCACAGTCGGCGATCCTGCTGGCCACCGCCGTGGCCATCATCGCCACCGTGTGCCAGGTCGGCTATCTGCTCGCGCGCGGGCGCAAGGTCGACAACGCGATGTGGCTGACGCTGGGCGTGATCGTCGTCGCCGGCGGCGCCACGATCTATTTCCACGACGACCTGTTCATCAAGTGGAAGCCGACCATTCTGTACTGGGCATTCGCCTTGGGTCTGTTCATCGCGCAGGTGTTCTATCGCAAGAACCTGATCCGCTCGGTGATGGAGCCGAACATGAAACTGCCCGAGCCGCTGTGGAACCGCATCGGCTACATCTGGATGGCGTTCTTTGTCGGCATGGGTTTGCTGAACTTGTTGATGGCGTTCGTGGTCTTCCATAACGACACCGGGGCCTGGGTCAGCTTCAAGCTGTTCGGCTTTACCGCCATATTCTTTGCCTTCATCATGATCCAGACGATGATGCTCTACAAATACATCAAGGAAGAAGACGCATGACCAACCTGAACGAACAAAGCGCCGACAAAAGCGACCGTGAACCGCGCATGCGCGCCCAGCTCGAAGCCGGGCTGAGCCCGACCATGCTCGAGATCAGCGACGACTCGCATCTGCACGCGGGCCATGCAGGCGCGGCCTCCGGCGGCAGCCATTATTCGGTGAAAATCGTGTCATCACGCTTCGAGGGCCTCAAACTGGTCATGCGTCATCGTCTTGTGTATGATGCCGTGCACGATATGATCAACAAGGCGGAAATCCACGCTCTGGCCATCAACGCCATCGCGCCTTCCGAGCTGACCTGAAAGCGGGTTTTCAGGCAGTTTTAAGAAATTTGCCCGACAATCGAACAGATAAGTACACCACCTGAACTTCTCTCGTCCAGTTAAAACCCGTCACAGGAATACACATGACCTTTAAGCCTGCTCGCCTGCTGTTAGCCCTCGTTGCCATCGCATCGGCCCCGGCCTTTGCCCAGAACATCGCAGTGGTCAACGGCAAGGCGATTCCTTCGGCACGCGCCGACGCCGTCGTCAAGCAGGTCGTTGCCCAGAACCAGGGCCAGGACACGCCGCAGCTGCGCGAAGCCGTCAAGAACGACCTGATCGCCCGCGAAGTGCTGATGCAAGAAGCCGTCAAGCAAGGCTGGGACAAAAAGCCTGAAGTGCGCGAAGCCATGGACAGCGCACGTCAGTCGATCGTCGTCAATGCACTGGCGCGCGACTACATCACCAAGAACCCGGTGACCGATGCCCAGATCAAGGCCGCCTACGACAAGGTCAAGGCTGAGACCGGCGACAAGGAATACCACGTCCGCCACATCCTGACGACCACCGAAGCTGAAGCCAAGGCTGCCATCGCCAAGATCAAGGCCGGCGCCAAGTTCGAAGAAGTCGCCAAGACCTCGAAGGACACCGGCACCGCCAACACCGGCGGCGACCTCGACTGGGTCACGCCGAATACGATGCCACCAGAATTTGCAGCCGGCTTCACCAAGCTCGCCAAGGGTGCCGTCACCGACGTGCCGGTCAAGACCAATGCCGGCTTCCACGTGATCAAGCTGGACGACACCCGTGCGACCAAGCTGCCGCCGATGGAGCAGGTCAAGCCACAGATCTCCGAGACGCTCGCGCAAGAGAAGCTGCGTGACTTCCAGGAGCAAATGGTCAAGAAGGCAAAGGTGCAGTAAGATGTATTGTCGTCGGCGCGCACACTGCGCGCCGGCATTCGTCGCCTGCGGCGATACTTTTCGAGTTTATATAGGATCTCAACGATGATTTTGAAGCCAGCCAGCCTGTTGTTCGCCATGATTGCAGTCGTTGCCGTTCCTGCCTTCGCGCAGAACGCCGCTACCGTCAATGGCAAGGCAATCCCGCAAGCTCGGGTCGACCAGCTGGTCAAGCAGGTCGTGGCCCAGGGCCGCGCTGCGGACTCCCCTGACCTGCGCGAAGCGATCAAGAAAGACCTGATCAGCCGTGAAGTATTGATCCAGGAAGCCGACAAGCAGAACATCGGCGCCCGCGCTGACGTCAAATCGGCCATCGACAACGCCCGTCAAAGCATCATCATCAACGCGATGCTGGCCGACTACGTCAAAAAGAACCCGGTCAAGGATACCGACATCAAGGCCGAGTATGACAAGCAGAAAGCGCTGATCGGCGACAAGGAATACCACGCGCGTCACATCCTGGTCGACTCGGAAGCCGATGCCAAGGGCATCATCGCCAAGCTGAAAGCCGGCGGCAAGTTCGACGAACTGGCCAAGCAGTCGAAAGACGGTAGCGCCCAGAACGGCGGCGATCTGGGCTGGGCCAGCGCGGCCACCTACGTGCCTGAGTTCTCGAAAGCCATGGTCGCCCTGCAAAAAGGTGCCATCACCGACACCCCTGTGAAATCGCAGTTCGGTTTCCACGTCATCAAGCTGGAAGACGTGCGCGCAGCCAAGGTGCCGGCGCTGGAAGAAGTCAAGCAGCAAGTCACCGAAGGCCTGCAACAGCGTCAGCTGGCAGCCTATCGCGAGACCCTGGTCAAGAAAGCCAAAGTACAGTAATTTTCTGTATGGCTTGACCGCAAAGAGCGCACCCGATGGTGCGCTCTTTTCATTTGGAGGCTGGCGCTTATGCAACCTGTATTTCGCGAGGCGGTGTTCGCCGATATCCCGCACCTGGCCCGCATTCGCCTGGCGGTGACCGAGAACGTCTTGCGCGATCCGACGCGCATCACGCCGCAGATGTATGCCGATTTTCTGGAGAAAGACGGACGCGGCTGGATTGCGCTGGTCGATGGCGACATTGTCGCGTTCAGCTACGCCAACCGGATCGATGGATCGATCTGGGCGCTGTTCGTCGATCCGCGCTTCGAGGCTCAAGGACTGGGCAAGCAGCTGCTCTCGCTGGCAACGGCTTGGCTATTCTCGCTGGGGTTCAGCCGGGTGACATTGAGCACGGGCGCAGGCACCAGAGCGGCGCAGTTCTATGCGCGCCTGGGATGGCAGCTTGCATCATCGAGCGCTGGCGACAACGTCTTCGTTCTCGCCAGCCCGTAGGGTGGGCGGCTATGCCGCCCACGCGTTCAAACTGGCTTGATGTCGTAGCGCGGCAAGGTTCATTGGACGCGTGGACGGCGGAGCCGTCCACCCTATAGCACCAAAAGAAACGCCTCCGAAGAGGCGTTTTCCATGTCAGTCGGCCGATCAACCAACCCACTTGCGCGCGTTGCGGAACATTCGCATCCATGGCGACTCATCGCCCCAGGATTCCGGTGCCCACGAATGCGCGGCGCCGCGGAACACGCGCTCGGCGTGTGGCATCAGCACCGTGAAGCGGCCGTCTGCCGTGGTCACCGACGTCAGTCCACCCGGCGAGCCGTTCGGGTTGAACGGGTACGTTTCGGTGGCCTGGCCGCGGTTGTCGACAAAGCGCATTGCCTTGATCGACGCGTCGTAGTCGCCGGTCAGCGAGAAGTCGGCGAAGCCTTCGCCGTGCGCGATGGCGATCGGCGCGTGTGTGCCGGCCATGCCCTGGAAGAAGATCGACGGCGACTCGAGCACTTCGACCATGCCGAAGCGCGCTTCGAACTGCTCTGACTTGTTGCGCGTGAACTTCGGCCATGCCTGCGCACCCGGGATGATCGACTTCAGGTTGCTCATCATCTGGCAGCCGTTGCAGACGCCCAGGCCAAACGTGTCCTGGCGTGCGAAGAAGCGGGCGAACTGCTCCGACAACTGCGGGTTGAACAGGATGGTCTTGGCCCAGCCTTCGCCGGCGCCCAGCACGTCGCCGTACGAGAAGCCGCCCACGGCGATCACGCCATGGAAGTCGTCCAGCTTGGCGCGGCCGGCAATCAGGTCGCTCATGTGCACGTCGATGGCTGCGAAGCCCGCCTGGTGCATGACCCACGCCGTCTCGATGTGCGAGTTGACGCCCTGTTCGCGCAGGATTGCCACGCGCGGGCGCACGCCCGTCGCGATGAACGACGCAGCGACATCCTCGTCGAGGTTGAAGCCGATCTTGGGCGTCATGCCGATATCGTGCTCGTCGAGCAGGCGATCGTATTCGGCGTCGGCGCATTCCGGATTGTCGCGCAGGCGCGCGATGCGCCAGCTGGTCTCGCTCCACAGGCGATGCAGGCTGCTGCGCTTCTCGTTGTAAATGACTTTCGCGTCGCGCGTGAATTCGATCGCGCCACGGTCATTGAGCTTGCCGATGATGTGGCTACAGGCGCCCAGGCCGGCTTCACGCAGCACGTTCATGACCGCCGTCTTGTCGGCCATGCGTACCTGGAATACGGCGCCCAGTTCTTCGCTGAACAAGGCGCGCAGCGTCATTTCGTTGCGGCGCTCGGCCACCTGGCCGGTCCAGTTCTTGGCGTCGCCCCAGTCAGCGGCGTGCTCGCTTTCCATCGTCAGGATGTCGAGGTTGACCGACACCCCGGTGCGGCCGGCAAAGGCCATCTCGGCCAGCGTCGCGAACAGGCCGCCATCCGAACGGTCGTGATACGCCAGCAGCTTGCCGTCCTTGTTCAGCGCCTGGATCGCGCCGAACAGCGCTTTCAGATCGTGGGGCGAATCGACGTCCGGCACCGAGTCACCCAGTTGCTGCGTGACTTGCGCCAGGATCGAGGCGCCCAGGCGGTTCTTGCCGCGGCCCAGGTCGACCAGGATCAGTGACGTGTCGCCGGCATCCGTGCGCAGTTGCGGCGTCAGCGAGCGGCGGATATCGGCCACCGGCGCAAACGCCGAGACGATCAGCGACACCGGCGAGATCACCGCCTTCGATTCGCCGTCGTCGTTCCAGGTGGTGCGCATCGACAGCGAATCCTTGCCGACCGGGATCGACACGCCCAGCGCCGGGCACAGTTCCATGCCGACCGCCTTCACGGTGTCGAACAGTGCGGCGTCCTGGCCTGGCTGGCCGCAGGCCGCCATCCAGTTGGCCGACAGTTTGATGTCCGAGATGTCGTCGATCGCGGCGGCCGCGATATTCATGATCGACTCGGCCACGGCCATCCGGCCCGATGCGGCGGCGTCGATGACAGCCAGCGGCGTACGCTCGCCCATCGCCATCGCTTCACCGAGGAAGCCGTCGTACGCCATTGCCGTGACGGCGCAATCGGCCACCGGCACCTGCCACGGGCCGACCATCTGGTCGCGCACCGTCATGCCGCCGACCGTGCGGTCGCCGATCGTGATCAGGAACGATTTGTCGCCCACGGTGGGATTCTGCAGCACGCGGCGCGCTGCTTCCACCAGCTCGATGCCGGTCAGGTCCACTGGCGGGAACGTGTGCTGCACGTGCTGCACGTCGCGCGTCATCTTCGGCGGCTTGCCGAGCAAGACGTCCATCGGCATGTCAACCGGCGACGCATTCGGGCCACCGGCCTGCTCTTCGTCGATCAGGCGCAGCTGACGCTCTTCGGTCGCGGTGCCGACGACGGCGAACGGGCAGCGCTCGCGCTCGCACAGCGCGGCAAACTTCGCCAGGCTTTCGGGGGCGATCGCCAGCACATAGCGTTCCTGCGATTCGTTGGACCAGATTTCTTTCGGCGCCAGGCCGCTTTCTTCGAGCGGCACCTTGCGCAGATTGAAGATCGCGCCGCGCTTGGCGTCGTTGACGATTTCCGGGAACGCGTTCGACAAGCCGCCCGCGCCCACGTCGTGGATCGAGATGATCGGATTGTGCGCGCCCAGCTGCCAGCAGCCGTTGATGACTTCTTGTGCGCGGCGTTCCATTTCCGGGTTGCCGCGCTGGACCGAGTCGAAGTCCAGATCGGCCGTGTTGGTGCCAGTGGCCATCGAGGACGCGGCGCTGCCGCCCATGCCGATGCGCATGCCTGGGCCGCCCAACTGGATCAGGAGGCTGCCGACCGGGATCTCGTCTTTGTGCGTGTGCGCGGCCGAAATGCTGCCGATGCCGCCGGCGATCATGATCGGCTTGTGGTAGCCATAGACCGCGCCCGCTGCGCCGACGTTCTGTTCATAGGTGCGGAAGTACCCGCCCAGGACCGGCCGGCCGAATTCGTTCGAAAATGCAGCGCCGCCGATCGGGCCGTCGATCATGATTTCGAGCGGCGAGGCAATGCGGTCCGGCTTGCCGTACAGCGCGTCCGAGCGCACCTGGCTCGTCACGTCCGACGCGTTTTCCCAAGGCCGCACGGCATCGGGAATCACCAGGTTCGAGACCGTGAAGCCGGCCAGGCCGGCTTTTGGCTTGGCGCCACGGCCGGTTGCGCCTTCGTCGCGGATTTCGCCGCCGGCGCCGGTGGAGGCGCCCGGGAATGGCGAGATCGCCGTCGGGTGATTGTGCGTCTCGACCTTCATCAGGGTGTGCACGAGCTCCGTCGACGGGCCGTATTCTTCGCCGTCGCGCGGGAAGAACCGCGTCACGGTCGCGCCTTCGATAATCGACGAGTTGTCGCTGTAGGCGACGACGGTGCCGCGCGGGTTCAGCTGGTGCGTGTTCTTGATCATGCCGAACAGCGAGATGCTCTGCTTCTCGCCATCGATGACCCAGTCGGCATTGAAGATCTTGTGGCGGCAGTGCTCCGAGTTCGCCTGGGCGAACATCATCAGCTCGACGTCGGTCGGGTTGCGCTGCGCCTTCGTGAACGCGTCGTTCAGGTAATCGACTTCGTCGTCCGACATCGCCAGACCGAGTTCGGTATTGGCGCGCACGAGCGCGGCGCGGCCAAGACCGAGCACGTCGATGCTCTCGAGCTGCTTGCCCTCGAGTTCATTGAACAGGTGCTTGGCGTCGTCGGCGTTGCGCAGGACGGTGTCGGTCATGCGGTCGTGCAGCAGGCCGATGACCGCCTGCAGCTCGTCGGCCGCCAGCTTCTTGGGCGCGCCGAAGCTGCTGCCGAGGATGCCGGTCTTGAGTACGACGGTGTAGCCGATGCCGCGCTCGATGCGGTGGACATGGCCCATGCCGCAGTTGCGCGCGATATCGGTCGCCTTCGAGGCCCACGGCGAAATCGTGCCCAGGCGCGGGATGACGAAGAACGCTTCGGTGACGCCGTCGTACAGGGTTTCCGGCGCAGGCTCGCCATAGGTGAGCATGGCCGACAGGCGCGACGTATCGTCGATGGACAGTGG
Organism: Massilia sp. MP_M2; assembly: GCF_039123635.1. NCBI lineage: Bacteria > Pseudomonadati > Pseudomonadota > Betaproteobacteria > Burkholderiales > Oxalobacteraceae > Massilia > Massilia sp. MP_M2. The sequence continues at coordinate 132,521 of NZ_JBCHJF010000012.1, read as the reverse complement.
CGCGCTGGTGTCGATGAAATGGTAGAAACGACCCTGGACGGCGGCGATCGACGGGGCGACAGCTTGCAGTTGGCTCAGGAGGCGTTGGCTACGGAAGGCGGACAGGGCATTGGAACCCGGCAGAATCAACATGGCTTGGACAGTCGGTTGATGCAGCGTCGCTGCTAGGGTGGAAGATAGGCCGGTATTATACAGCCTCGCCCCCCTGGCCGGGCCGCCATCGGCGACCGACCGGCACCCCACGCACGCAGCGCACCGGTTTCCTTGATCGTTTCGGCACTTGCCGGTATCTTAACGGTGGACAATCTTGCGATGTGCGCCGTCCGGCGCGCGCGCCCAGGACAGACGAGAGCGACGATGCAAGAAAACGCAACCCTGGCGGTGCTGGTGGTCGATCCCAACCCGGGCATGCGCACCAGCCTGCAAAACATGCTGGGTCTGGCCGGCATCACGAAGGTCGAGCACGCGGTCAATGCCGGCACGGCGATCCGCCAGTTGCAGCAGCGCGCCTACGACATCATCCTGTGTGAATACGACCTGGCCAGCGGCGTCGGCGAAGGCCAGGACGGCCAGCAACTGCTGGAAGACCTGCGCCACCATCGCCTGATCACGCCGTCGACGATCTTCATCATGCTCACGTCCGAGGCCGAGCGCGACAAGGTCGTCAGCGCTGCCGAACTGGCCCCCACCGACTACCTGCTCAAACCGTTCACGGTCGACTTGATCAGTACGCGCATCCAGCGCGCGCTCGATCGTCGCGGCGCCCTGCTCCCGGCCTGGCAGCTAGCGGCGCAAGGCCGGCTGCGCGAGGCGATTCTCGCGTGCGCCAATGGCGCCCAGGCGCAGCCGCGCTTTGCCGCCGACTTCGCGCGCGTGCGCGCCGAACTGCACACGACGCTGGGCGAACACGCCGAGGCCGCCGCCGTCTACCGCGACGTGCTGGCCGAACGGCCGCTGGGCTGGGCCGCCCTGGGCCTGGCGCGCACGATGATCGCACTGGATCAGGTCGACGACGCGCGCGCAATCCTGGACGAACTGCTGGCGGCCAATCCGCGCCTGATGGCTGCCTACGATCTGCTGGCGCACTGCCTCGCATCGAGCGGCGAGCCGGCACGGGCAAAAAGCGTACTGGCCGACGCGGTGGCCATCTCGCCGCACGTCGTCCAGCGCCTGCGCACACTGGGCGAGCTTGCGCTGGCTGCAGGCGACATGGCCGTGGCCGAGACGTCGTTCCGCCAAGTAGTCGCCAAGGCGCGCTACTCGGCGTTTCGCGATCCCGAAGACCACGTCAGCCTGGTCAGGACGCTGGTGGCGCGCGGCGACCTGCTGCAGGCCACCGGCGTCATCCGCGACCTCGAACGCTCGCTGCGCGCGGCGCCGGGCTACGATGCCTGCCACGCCTATGCCAATGCACTCCTGCACGACAAGACCGGCAACAGCGGCGCGGCGGTGGCCAGACTGCAACACGCCGTGTCGGCGGTACGCGCCAACAATGCGCTGTCGCCCGGCCTCAGGATGGAACTGGCGCGCGCGTGCCTGGCGCACCGGCTCGACGAGGGGGCGGCCGGCGTGATGCTGACCGTGGTGAACGACGCCAGCAGCGGCGTCTCGCCCGACCAGGCAATGACGGTCTTCGTGAATGCCGGCCGCACCGACCTGGTCGACAACATGGGCCAGCAACTCAAGGCGCAGGCGCAGATCCTGCTGGGCGTGGCCGACGAAAAGCGCAATATGGGCGACGTGCGCGGCGCGGTCCAGACGCTGCGCGAAGCGCTGCACCTGGCGCCGCGCAACCTGCAGGTGATGGCCGCCACCGCCGGCGGCATCCTCCGTCAGATCAATGAGCTGGGCTGGGACCATCCGCTGGGCCAGATTGCCGCCGGGCTGCTGGACGGCATCCGGGCCCAGGATGCGCAGCACCCACGGCTGGCGACGCTGACCGAGGAATACCAGGCGGCGCGGCGCAAGTACGGGATTGCGGCCGGCTGAGCGGGGTGCCCATGAACCGCATACAGGCTGTCCTGCTCGTGGCTGCCATGGGCGTGACTGCAATCATGGCGCCCGGCACCGCACGCGCCAACGACGCCGGGGCCAGTGCCAGTGCCACTGCTAGTGCCAGTGCGAGTGCGGCGCAGTCGGCGCTCAACCTAGACCTGTACGCCTGCCAGCGCCCCGTCTGGCCAGCCGCCGCGCTGGCACAGCGCGCCCGCGGCACGACCACGCTCGACGTGCGCATCCACGAACAAGGCTACCTTCTCGAAGGGCGCGTGACCGGTTCTGCGGGCCGCGCCGACCTTGATGAGGCCGCGCTCGACAGCCTGCGCGGCTGCACCTATCACGCGGTGGTGTCCACGGGCGAGGCGCCGGGTGGCTGGCTCAAGGCGCAGTTCAGATGGTCTCACGCGGGCGCATTCCCGCCCCCCGACGCGTCGCTGCTGGTGACCATCACTTCGCAGGCGGTCGGTGGCGATCCGGTGGCGCAGAACCGGCTGGGCACCTGGTACGAGCACGGCACCCACGTCAAGACCGATCTGGCGCAGGCCGCGCTCTGGTACGAACGGGCGGCGCGGGCCGGCAATGCCTACGCACAGAACAATCTGGGCGTCCTGTACCTGCGCGGCGCTGGCGTGCCGCGCGATCCGCTGCGGGCAACCTGGTGGTACGTGCAGGCGGCCGCGCAGGGACATGGCTGGGCGCAGGCCAACCTGGCCTGGAGCTACCAGCACGGCCTGGGCAACGACCTTGACCCCGAGCTGGCGAGTTACTGGCTGACGCAAGCCGCCGAAGGCGGCCTGCCTGACGCCCAGATACGCCTCGGCACCATGCTGATGCGTAGCGCAGTCAACGACGATGAGCGCCATGCCGCTGCCAGCTGGCTGGCGCGCGCTGCAGCGCAACATGATCCGTCCGGGTTGTATCTGTTGGGCCGCACCTTCGAGCTTGGGCTGGGCAATGTGCAGGACGACCTCGAGGCCGCAGCGCTGTACCGCAAGGCGCTGGGCCGCAGCGCGGGGCGCGCCGAGACAGCCCTGGGCATCATGCTCGATACGCTGCGCGCGCAGCCGCAGCATGACGGTGAAGCGGCGCACCTGTACGAGCGCGCCATGGGAGCGCGCCACGCGACCGCGTTCTACCGGTATGGACTCCTGCTGGAACAGCGCGGTGAGGAAGCGCTGGCGGCTGCCCTGTACCAGCACGCCGCCGAGCAGCGCAACTGCGATGCCGTGTTCCGATATGTGCAATTGCGTCCTGGGGTGCTGGAGGTCGATCCCCGGCACAGCCATCCGCCGCATTGGTTACAGCAGCAACGCTGGTGCAGCACTGACCCTGCAATGCAGCCGCGCTTTGAATGACCCGACAAATGACCCGACAAATGACCCGACAACCGTACCATGATCACCTAGCATGGCACCGCTCTCCCTCGCTCTGACACTGCTGTCAGCGCTGACCTTCTGGCTCGCCATCCCGATCTTCATCCTGCCGCCGCTGGCCGCGTATGCCGGTTATCGGGCTTACCGCACGCGCCGGCAACAGCATCCACGCATGAGCGGGATGCAAAAAGTGGTGTGGATGCTGCCCATGCTGCTCGCCATGGTCGCCTTGCCTCTCGCGCTGTACGTGCTCAATACCGGCTATCGCACCCAAGGCCGCCAACTTGACGCACTGCACAAGTTACGGTCTACTGTCGCTGTCATTCTTACTACAGCGCTCCGCTCGCCTTCCATTTTGCTCGACATTATCAACGCCCTTCCCCGCAATCTTTTCCTGCCGCCCACCAGCCTGTACCTGATCATCGCGCTGGGTCTGGTGCTGTGGCGTTTCCGTCCCAAGGCCGGGCGCATCGTCGCCGGCACCGGCCTGGCCTTGCTGACTTTCATGTCGAGTAATGCGGGATCGAGCTTCCTGGTCGGGCCGCTGGAGCAGCTGACCAAGCCGCTCGCGCGGCCCGAAAACGCCGGCGCCGAAGCCATCGTGGTACTGGCGGCAGGCCGCTTGCGCAGCGCGGGCGAATACGACAACCGCGACATTCCCGACCACACGGCACTCGCGCGGCTGCGCTACGGTGCGCACCTGCAGCGGCGCACCGGCTTGCCGATCCTGGTCACCGGCGGGAATGGCGGCAGTGGTGCCGATCCGGCCAACATCGACATGGGGTACACCAAGGCCGACGCGATGGCCAGGGCGCTGCGCGAAGACTTCGGGGTCCCGGTCAAGTGGATCGAACGGCGCTCGCGCGATACGGGCGAGAATGCCATCTACAGCAATCTGATGCTGCGCAAAGCGGGCGTGAAACGGATTCTGCTCGTGACCGATGCGATGCACATGCACCGCGCGCGCAATGTGTTCCAGCGCGAAGGCCTCGAGGTGGTCGAGGCGCCGACGATGTTCGTCTACAACCCCCACTACGGTTTCGATGCCTGGCTGCCGAGCGCGGAAGGCATGCGGCGCTCGTGGTATGCGACCTATGAGCTGCTGGGCCTTGCGTGGTACCGGATCCGTGATCGCGAAGCGCCGGGAGCAAAGCAGGACCCAGTGGCGACACCGCCGCGCCGCGTGGCGCTGCCACCGGCATTGACGCCGACGCTGGCACCGGCATTGACACCGGTGCCAGCACCTTCAACGTCGCCAGCACCAGCACCAGCGCCAGCAAAGGCCCCGGCAACCGCGCCGGCGCCAGTCGCGAATTAACGCACGTCGAGCAGCTCGACCTCGAACACCAGCGTGGCGTTCGGCGGGATCGGGCCTGCACCGCCGGCGCCATAGCCCATGTCGGCGGGCACGATCAGCGTGCGCTTGCCGCCGACTTTCATTCCCTGCACGCCCACGTCCCACCCTTTGATGACCTGGCCGGCGCCCAGCTGGAAGCTGAACGGCTCGCGCCCGATGGATGAATCGAACTCCTTGCCGCGCTGCTGGGTGGCTGCCGGCTCGTACAGCCAGCCGGTGTAGTTGACGACGGCGGTCGCGCCGGCCGTGGCTTCTTTGCCGGTGCCGACGACGGTGTCGATCTGTTGCGAGGCGACGGCCGGCGCGGCCGCGCCGCCGGTTTGGGCAGCTGGCGTGGCCGGGGCGTCGGCGCGCTTGCAGGCGGTCACCGTCAGCAGCATTGCCGCAACCAGGGCGGAGCAGGTCAGTACACGTTTCATGGTATCTCTCGTAGTAGTGGTGAAAATCGATGCTGGTGCAGCATACAGGGCGCGCGGGGCCGCCACAATATGCTGCCCATGCTACGCCTTGCCGTAACCGCCGCCGCCCGGCGTCTCGATGACGAACACGTCCCCCGCGGCCATGTCGATCTTGCCGATATGCCCCAGTTGCTCGATGCGGCCGTCGGCGCGCTCGACGCTGTTTTTGCCGCGCGCTGCCTCGCCACCGCCGGCCATGCCGAACGGCGCATGAATCCGGTTGTTCGACAGGATCGCCGCCGTCATCGGCTCCAGGAAGCGCACCCGGCGCACGCCGCCGTTCCCGCCCTGCCAGCGCCCCGCCCCGCCCGAACCCGGTCGAATCTCGTAACGTTCGAGCCGCACCGGGAAGCGGAACTCGAGGATCTCGGGATCGGTCAGGCGCGAGTTGGTCATATTGGTCTGGACCACGTCGGTGCCGGCAAAACCTTCGCCCGCGCCGGAGCCGCCCGAGATGGTTTCGTAGTACTGGTAACGGTCATTGCCGAACGTGAAATTGTTCATCGTGCCCTGCGCCGCCGCCATCACGCCCAGCGCGCCATACAGCGCATTGGTGATGCAGGTCGAGGTCTCGACATTGCCCGACACGACCGACGCCGGATAATGCGGATTGAGCATCGAACCGGGCGGGATGATGACCTCCAGCGGCTTCAGGCACCCGGCATTGAGCGGAATGTCATCGTCGACCAGCGTGCGGAACACGTACAGCACGGCCGCCATGCACACGGCCGATGGTGCATTGAAGTTGTTTGGTAGCTGGCCGGACGTGCCGGTAAAGTCGATCTGCGCGCTGCGCGCCGCGGCGTTCACGCGGATCGCGACGTCGATGTGGGCGCCGTTGTCGAGCTGGTAGTGGAAGCTGCCGTCCTTGAGCGCCGAGATCACGCGCCGCACCGCTTCTTCGGCGTTGTCCTGCACGTGCCCCATGTAGGCGCGCACGACGTCCAGGCCAAAGTGCGCGACCATCTTGTGCAGCTCCTCGACGCCTTTCTGGTTCGCCGCCACCTGCGCGCGCAGGTCGGCCAGGTTCTGGTCGGGATTGCGCGCCGGGTAGCGCGCGCCCAGCAGCAATGCGCGCATCGCCTCTTCGCGCAGCACGCCATCCTGCCCGTCGATCAGCTTGACATTGTTGATCAGGACGCCCTCCTGCTCGATGTGGCTCGAGTCGGGCGGCATCGAGCCCGGCGTGGTGCCGCCGATGTCGGCGTGGTGGCCGCGCGAACCGACGTAGAACAGGATCTCGGCGCCCGCTTCGTCGAACACGGGCGAGATCACCGTCACATCGGGCAGGTGCGTGCCGCCGTTGTACGGGTCGTTCAGGATATACACGTCGCCGGCGTGCATGCAGCCCGCGTTCTCGCGCATCACGGTCTTGATGCTCTCGCCCATCGAGCCCAGGTGCACCGGCATGTGCGGCGCATTGGCCACCAGATTGCCGTCCTGGTCGAAGATCGCGCAGCTGAAGTCCAGGCGCTCCTTGATGTTGACCGAGTGAGCCGTGTTCTGAAGGCGCAGGCCCATCTGCTCGGCAATCGACATAAACAGGTTGTTGAAGATCTCGAGCATCACCGGGTCGGCCGTGGTGCCGATCGCGCGCCGTTCGGGCAGCGCTTCTACCCGCTGCAGCACCAGATGGTTGAAGGGCGTCACGCGCGCTTCCCAGCCCGGCTCGACGACCGTGGTCGCATTGTCTTCGGCGATGATCGCCGGGCCGCGCACCGCGTGCCCCGGCTGCAGCCCAGCGCGGGCGTAGACACCGGTGTCGTGCCAGTGGCCGGCGCTGTACATGCGCACGCTGTCCTGTGGAGCCGACTCTCCGACCGGCGGCGTCGTTGCCACCGGCGGCTCCGGCGGCGCATCGGACTGGCCGATGGCCTCGACCGACACTGCTTCGACGATCAGCGCGCGCGCCGGCATCAGGAACGAATAGCGGCGCTTATAGGCTTGCTCGAACTGCGCTGTCATCGCCGCCATGTCGCCCGCAAGCACGACCAGCGCCGAGTCGGTGCCTTCGTAGCGCAGGTGCACGCGTTCGACCAGCGTGATGCGCGCCGGCGCCACGCCCTGCGCCAGCAACTGCGCACGCGCGGCCTCGCCCAGCACGCCCAGACGCTCGGCCAGCGCCGGCAGCACGGCATCAAGCAGGCGCTCTTCGACTGCCTGCTCGCGCATCGCGCTCTGATCGGCCAGGCCCATGCCGTAGGCCGACAGCACGCCGGCCAGCGAGTGGATGAACACCGTCTGCATGCCCAGGGCGTCGGCCACGAGGCACGCGTGCTGGCCGCCGGCGCCGCCGAAACTCGTGAGCACGTACTCGGTCACGTCGTGGCCGCGCTGCACCGAGATCTGCTTGATCGCGTTGGCCATATTGCCAACCGCAATCGCGATGAAGCCTTCGGCCACCGCTTCCGGTGCAGGTCGCTCGCCCGTGGCAGCGCCGATCTCGCCGGCCAGCGCATCGAAACGCCGGCGCACGGCAGCGACGTCCAGCGCTTCGTTGCCGCCCGGGCCGAACAGGTGCGGGAAATAATCGGGCTGCACCTTGCCAAGCATGACGTTGCAGTCGGTGACAGCCAGCGGACCGCCGCGCCGGTAGCTGGCCGGGCCGGGATTGGCGCCGGCGCTGTCCGGGCCCACGCGATAGCGGCTGCCGTCAAAGTGAAGGATGGAGCCGCCGCCGGCGGCGACGGTGTGGATGCTCATCATCGGCGCGCGCATGCGCACGCCGGCAACCTGGGTTTCGAATACCCGTTCAAACTCGCCGGCGAAGTGCGACACGTCGGTGGAAGTGCCGCCCATATCGAACCCGATCACGCGCGCAAAGCCCGCCTGCCGGCTCGCACGCACCATGCCGACGATGCCGCCGGCGGGGCCGGACAGGATGCTGTCCTTGCCCTGAAACGCGCGCGCATCGGTCAGGCCGCCATTGGACTGCATGAACTGCAGGTTCACGCCGGGCAGTTCGTCGGCCACCTGGTCGACGTAGCGACGCAGGATCGGCGACAGGTAAGCGTCGACGACCGTCGTGTCGCCACGCGCGACGAGCTTCATCATCGGACTCACTTCGTGCGAGACCGACACCTGTGTGAAGCCGATCGCGCGCGCGATGCGGGCCACGGCCGCCTCGTGCGCCGTGTAGCGGTAACCGTGCATGAAGACGATCGCGAGCGAACGCAGGCCAGCATCGAACGCCCCTTGCAGGCTGGCGCGGGTGGCCGCTTCGTCGAGCGCCTGCACGACGTCGCCGTGCGCGCCGATCCGCTCGTCGATCTCGATCACCTGTGCATACAGCAGCTCGGGCAGCACGATGTGGCGGTCGAACAGGCGTGGCCGGTTCTGGTAGGCGATGCGCAGCGCGTCGCGGTAGCCGCGCGTGATGGCCAGCAGCGTCGGCTCGCCCTTGCGCTCGAGCAGCGCATTGGTGGCCACGGTCGTGCCCATCTTGACGGCCTCGATGCCGGCCGCCGGCAGTGGCGCGCCCACCGCGACGCCCAGCAAGTGACGGATGCCCGCAACCGCCGCGTCGCGGTACTGCTCGGGGTGCTCGGACAACAGCTTGTGCGTGACGAGTTGTCCATCCGGGCGGCGCCCCACGATGTCGGTGAATGTGCCGCCGCGGTCGATCCAGAACTGCCAATCCATACAAACTCCCTCTGCTGGCCAAATGATGGCAGCCATTGTAGTGCGGACGGCGCGCCAATGTTGGCGCGAATGCACGACAATGGTGGCATTCTCATTCACGCAAACGACCATGGCACATCCTCTCTATACCGTCGCGCAGCTGCGCGCCATCGAACATGCGGCCAGCAGCACGCTGGCACCGGGCACCTTGATGACCCGCGCGGGCAAGGCCGCCGCCGCCCATGCGCTCGAGCTACTGCGCGAATCCCTGGGCGACGCCCCGGACGCCATGCGCGGCGCGGCGGTACTGGTGCTGGCCGGCCCCGGCAACAATGGCGGCGATGCGCTGGAGGTGGCCGCCAACCTGGCCGAAGCGGGCGTCAATGCCACCGTGCTGCACTTGCCTGGCGACGGCAACGACGACGCGTCGAGCGAAACCGCCGCCGCCTACGAACGCGCACGTTCGGGCACGGTCGGCTGGCTCGACATGCTGCCACCCGATGGCCAGTGGGCGCTCGTCGTCGATGGGCTGTTCGGGATCGGCCTGACCCGCGCTCTCGCGGGCGAATACCGCGAGGTCGTCGCGGGTCTCGATGGCATGCGCTGCCCGATCCTGGCGCTCGACGTGCCGAGCGGTCTGGATGCCGACACGGGCGCCGTCATCGGCCCGGATGGCATCGCGGTGCGCGCCACGCACACGATCACGTTCATCGCCGACAAGCCGGGCCTGCATACGGCCGACGGGCGCGATCACGCAGGTGTCGTGCGCGTGGACACGCTTGGCGTGGATGCGGGCGCCAGGCCCGCGTCGGCAGGCATGAACGGACTGCCGGTGTTCGCGCACTGCTTCGCGGCGCGCTGCCAGAATTCGCACAAGGGCAGCTTCGGCGACGTTGCCGTCATCGGCGGCGCGCATGGCATGGCCGGTGCACCGGTGCTGGCCGCGCGCGGCGCGCTGTATGCCGGCGCTGGTCGCGTGTATGTCGCGGCCCTGAACACGCCGCCAGGCTACGACAGCAGCCAGCCCGAAATCATGTTCCGCGCCGCTGACGACCTGGATTTCTTTGGCCGCACGCTGGTGCTCGGGCCGGGCATGGGCGACTCGGTCGATGCGATCCGGCTGGTGGCCAAGGCGCTCGACAGCGACAGCCCGCTGGTGCTTGACGCCGACGCGTTGAACCTGGTCGGCGCCAGCTCCGACCTGCAGGCGCGCCTGGCGCGGCGCAGCGCGCCGGCCGTGCTCACGCCGCACCCGCTGGAAGCGGCGCGCATGCTGGGCTTGACGGTCTCGGTGGTGCAAGCCGATCGCCTGGCCAGCGCGCGCGAACTGGCGCAGCGCATGGATGCGGTCGTGATTCTGAAGGGATCGGGCACCGTGATTGCCGGGCCGGATGGCGCGGTGCTGATCAACCCGACCGGCAACGCGGGCCTGGCCACGGCAGGCAGTGGCGACGTGCTGGCTGGAATTTGCGGCGCGCTGCTCGCGCAAGGCTGGCCGGGCCGGGAAGCGGCAGCGGCGGCGGCCTGGCTGCATGGCGCAGCGGCCGACGCGCTGGTCGAAGATGGCGTGGGGCCAATAGGCATGACGGCCGGCGAGCTGCCGGCGGCCGTGCGCAAGGTGCTCAACGCGCAGGTGCGCGCTGCCGGTTGACGACCTGACTAGCCGACGATGCGACCGGCGGCGATCGTGATCGTGCGGCCGCAACGCGCGGCCATGCCCGGATCGTGCGTGACCAGCACCAGCGTCGAGCCGCGTTCGCGATTGAGTTCGAACATCAGCCCGATGATCGATTCGCCGGTGGCCGCGTCAAGGCTGCCGGTGGGCTCGTCGGCAAACAGCAGCGGTGGCTGCGTGACGAAGGCACGCGCCAGCGCGACACGCTGCTGCTCGCCGCCCGACAGAAACTTGGGATAGTGCTTCAGGCGGCTGCCCAGGCCAACCCGCCCCAGCATCTCGGCGGCCTTCTCACGGGCACCGGATTCGCCCCGCAATTCGAGCGGCAGCATCACGTTCTCGAGCGCGTTCAGGTGCGTGAGCAGCTGGAACGACTGGAACACAAAGCCCAGCTTGGCCTTGCGAAACGCGGCGCGGCCGTCTTCATCGAGCGCGAAGATGTCGGTGCCATCGAGGCGCACGGTGCCGGACGATGGCGTGTCCAGGCCCGCCAGCAGGCCAAGCAGCGTCGACTTGCCCGAGCCCGATGCGCCGACGAGCGCGAGCGTCTCTGCCGGTTGCACGGTAAAATCAATCTCTTGCAGGATGGTCAGCTCGCCGCTGGCGTCAGCGACCTTCTTCGACAAGCCGCTGACCTGAATCGCGGGCGGCCGGCTTGTCATTACATCGACGTCAGTGACGTCATTTTTGAATGCCTCGGGATGATCACGCATGCTTGCTTTTCTTAAGAACGCAGTTCTCGGTAAATTAATTGTCGGCGCTGCGCTGGGGTTGAGTCTGTCCCTGGCGGCGACGGCGAACGCTTATTCTGCACCAAAAACCGTACTCGTGGTGGGCGACAGCCTGTCAGCCGAATATGGCATCGCGCGCGGCGCCGGCTGGGTGGCGCTGCTCGAACAAAAAATGAAGGTCGAAAAAATCGACGCGAAGGTCGTCAACGCCAGTATCAGCGGCGACACCACCAGCGGCGGGCGTGCGCGTTTGCCCGCTCTGCTGGGCCAGCACAAGCCGGACCTGGTCGTCATCGAACTGGGCGCCAACGACGGCCTGCGCGGCTTGCCCGTGCCATCGGCCGAAGCGAATCTGCGCGCGATGATCGCCGCAGCGCAGGCCCAGAAAGCGCGTGTGCTGCTGGTGGGCATGCGCATGCCACCCAACTACGGGCGCGCCTACACCGAGCGCTTTTTCGGCATGTTCAAGACCGTGGCAACGTCGACCAAGTCGCCGCTGGTGCCGTTCATGCTAGAGGGCGTGGCCGACAAGCCGGCCCTGTTCCAGCAGGACCGCCTGCATCCGACCGCGCAGGCGCATCCGATCATCCTGAACAATATCTGGCCGACGTTTGAAAAAATGGTGAAACAACCATGAAGTACCCGGAAGTCGCAGGGTTCGACGCCCTGCTCCCGCGCCTCGGTGAATTCGACGCCATCATCGACGTGCGCAGCGAGGCTGAATTCGCACTCGACCACATCCCCGGCGCGATCAACTGCCCGGTGCTGAACAACGACGAACGCATCCTCGTCGGCACGCTCTACAAGCAGACCAGCGCATTCGACGCCAAGAAGGTCGGCGCGCCGATCATCGCGCGCAATATCGCGCACCACATCGACACGCTGTTCCACGACAAGCCGCGCGACTGGCGCCCGCTCGTCTACTGCTGGCGCGGCGGCAACCGCAGCGGCGCCATGGCGCTGATCATGGCGCGCATCGGCTGGCCGGTGGCGCAGCTCGAAGGGGGCTACAAGAATTACCGCGCGTGGGTCAGCGCGGCGCTGGCCGAACCGCCCGCGGTCGATTTCCGCGTCGTCTGCGGCCCTACGGGCAGCGGCAAGAGCCGCCTGCTCGAAACACTCGACGGCATCGGCGCGCAGGTGCTCGACCTGGAGCAGCTTGCTGCGCACCGGGGCTCGGTGCTGGGCCACTTGCCGAATGAACCACAGCCGAGCCAAAAGATGTTCGAGACGCAGGTGCTGGCCAAGCTGCGCAGCTTCGACCTGACCCGCCCCGTGTTCGTCGAGGCCGAGAGCAAGAAGGTGGGCAATCTGCGCGTGCCCGACGCCGTGATGGTGCGCATGCGCGCTGCGCCCTGCATCGACCTGCAACTGGCGCGCCCCGAGCGCGTGCGCCTGCTGATGGAAGACTACCGGCACTTCTGCGCCGATCCGTCGGTGCTGGCCGATCAGCTGGTGCACCTGACGCTGGTGCACGGCCGCGCGAAGATCGCCGACTGGCAGGCGATGGCGCAAGGCGGCGCGCTGCCCGCGCTGGTCGACGAACTGCTGGTGCAGCACTACGATCCGGCCTACCTGCGCTCGATCGACCGCAACTTCGTCCAGTACCCGCAGGCGCAGGTGGTGGAACTGGCCGATATCACCGCCGGCGATTTTCTGGCTGCGGCGCAGCGCCTGCACGACGCGCCGGTCTGAGGCTAGGGCGCGATGCGGCGGACCGTGTCGATTGCGACATCCTGCCGGAGTGTGTCGTCACCGGCATGCTGCGCCGCCCATACACGGTAGACGCCGGGTTCGATGACGAAACCCGGCCGAGCGCCGTCCACCAGGCAGCGCGCAAGGATGCGCGGTTCGAGGTCGATCTCGACGCTGCCCCGTTCTGCGGGGGCCAGCGTCGTTTTGGTGAAGCCGGCCAGGCGCTTGACGAAGCCGTCGACGCCAAGTTTGGCAACATAGATCCGCACCACGAGCGCCCCGTGCGCGTGCCGGCGTTGGTCACCTCAACGCTCGCCGTGTAACGCCCATTGACACTGAGCTGCAACCCGGTCAGTTCAAGCGTCGTGTACGACAAGCCGAACCCGAACGGGAACAGCGGCTCGTGGCCCTCGCGCGCGAACCAGCGGTAACCGACGTCAGAGCCTTCGATATCGTAGTCCAGCGGGATGATGCCGCCCTTGCGCGGCGTGGCCGGGTTGGACGCTGTGGTTTCCGGATCGATCTGCCCGGGGCGCGGCAATTGCGCCTCGCTGGCCGGGAACGTGACCGGCAAGCGGCCCGACGGATTGACACGCCCGAGCAGCACGCCAGCGACGGCATCGAGGCCTTCTGAGCGCCACTCCTGCGCGAACACGATCACCGCATCGGCCTTGCGCGCGGCGTCCAGTACCTGCTTTCGATCGGTGCCGTCGACGAACACCACTTCGCGTGCACCGCTTTCTTCTTCAATCGCAGTGACGAGCGACGACGGCTGGACGACTTTGGCCACGTCCATCCCCATGATGCTGGTGCCGGACAGTTGCAGGCTGCCGATCGGCGTCACGGCGGATGAACCGCCGCCACACAGCACGCCATGGTCAGCGAGCTCGCCGACGATCAGCAGCCTGGCCAGGCGTTGCGGGAGCGGCAGCGTGGCGTCCCGATTGGTGAGCAGCACGATGCGTTCTTCGGCCTGGCGCTGCGCGATCAGCTTGTGATGGCTGAAGTCGATCGGCTGCATGCGGTCCTCAGTCGGCTGTGCGCCGAGTGCGCCGACGTCGATCAGGCTCGTCAGGATACGGGGCACCATATCGTCGATGCGCGAGTGCGGCACCTGGCCGTCGCGCACCGCATCGCGCAGCGCCTGGCCGAAGTAGTGCGCGTCGTCGAGATTGGCGCCCGATTGCACGTCCAGCCCGGCCAGAACTCCCTTGACGGTCGAATGCGTGGCGCCCCAGTCCGACATCACCCAGCCGGGGTAGCCCCATTCGTCCTCGAGTAGTTGCTGCAGCAGGAAGGCGTTTTCTGACGCGTAATGGCCATTGATCAGGTTATAGCCGGGCATGACGGCGCCGGGTTTGCGAATCTCGATCGCGATCTGGAACGCCAGCAGGTCGGATTCGCGCAGCGCCGCTTCGGCCAGGTTCGCGCTGACCATCACGCGCCCGGTTTCCTGGCCGTTGGCGACGAAATGCTTGACGGTCGAGACCACGCCCTGCGCCTGGATGCCAGCGACCGAGTGGCCGGCCATTATGCCGGTGAGCAGCGGGTCTTCGCTGAGGTATTCGACATTACGTCCGCCGCGCGGTTCGCGGATCAGGTTGGCGCCACCTGCGAGCTGCACATTGAAGCCCTTGGCCCTGGGCTCGCGTCCGACCAGGGCCCCGCTGTCGTAGGCCAGCCAGGATAGAACGCGGCCGAGCCGATGGCGCCCTGCGCTTTGAGCTCGTCCGCCAGAGGAATCGCCATCGGCCCGGAAAGCCAGGCAAATTTTTCGTCCTCGGTCATGCGCGCAACCAGGTCCTGGGCGCGCAGGCGGATCGTGGTGGCAGTCGTGGCAGTGGTGGCAGTGGTGGCAATGGTCATAGGAACGGTCCCTTCATCGTTGGCAGCAGCCGGTACTGTCAGTGTCCCAGATGGCACGTACCGGGTCGGTTAAGCACATCGCTGAAGTCGGGAACGAACGGCGCAAACGACTAGCGCAAACGAACGGCGGACGCAAAAAAGCCCGGCTGCTTTCGCGGCCGGGCTTTTCCCGATCAGGCAACGCTAACGGGCGGCTTACTGCGCGTCGGTATTCGTGCCAAGTTGCGACGGCGTGGCCGTCACCTTGGCCTTGGCCTTGACCTTCAGCGCCTCGACATAGTCAACCATCTGCTGCTGGCCCAGCATGCTGCCGATCTGGTCAGCTTCCTGCTTGCGGCGCGCTGCATCGAGCTGCGCTGGCTGCGAGACCTTGCCGATGCGGTAGACAGCGTAACCCTGGCCCGGCACCTCGACACCGACGTAAGCCGGCAGCTTGGTGGCGTCAGCCTTGAGCACGGCGATGGCGCCTGCCTGGTTGATCGTCGGCTGCTTGGTACGCGAGACCACGACTGGAGCGCCGAAACCGGTCGCATCGTTGGTCGCCTTGGCCGCGGCCAGCTTGGCTTCGCCTGCCTGGCGTGCCAGACGCACCCCTTCCTCGATCGTCACGCGCTGACGAATCTGCGCCTCGACCTCGGCCAGCGGACGCTTGGTAGCCGGGCGCAGTTCGACGACGCGACCCGCCACCAGCACGCTTGGCGCCACTTCCACCGCTTCGGTATTGCGCTTGTTCTTCAGTGCGTCGTTACCGAACAGGGCAGTCAGGAACTTGGCGTTGTTAAACGGTGCATCACCCAGTGCCGGGTTTGGCGTACGCGTCAGGTTGTCGACGGTCTGAATCTGCAGCTTGAGCTTGTCAGCCACCGGCTTCAGGCTGTCGGACTGGTCATACGCCGTCTCGCTGAACACGCCAGCCAGTTCAGTGTACTTGGCGGCCATCTTCTGCTTCTTGAGGTCGCCTGCAATCTGGTCACGCGCCGTGTCCAGCGACTTTTGCGTCGCTGGCTTGATCGAGTTAAGCTTGATGATGTGCCAGCCGAATTCCGACTGCACCAGGCCGCTCGTCTCGCCCTCTTTCAACGCATAGATCGAATCTTCGACCGATTTGACGAACAGGCCCTTCTCGACCACGCCCAGGTCGCCGCCAGCCTGGGCCGAGCCCGGGTCTTGCGAATTGGCCTTGGCAATGGCGCCAAAATTGGCCGGGGCAGCGCGCACCTGGGTCAGCAACGCTTCCGCTTTTGTTTTTGCTGCCGCCTGATCGGCTGGATTGGCATCCTTGGCCACCGTGATCAGGATGTGGCTGGCGCTGCGCGCCTCAGGCGTCGTGTAGTTCTTGAGGTTCTTGTTGTAGAAGTCGCTGATCTCGGCATCGGACACCTGCACCTGGCCCTCGACCGTGGCGGCGTTGAAGACGACGTATTCTGCCTTGACCTGTTCCGGGATCTGGAACAGCGGTGCATTCTTGTCGTAATACGCCTTCACCATCGCGTCGGTAACTTTGACCTGCGGCAGATAGGTCGCGATCGGGAACACGATCTCCTGCACTTCACGTTCCTGATCGTTGATGCTCGACAGGCGCGTTGCGACGCTGCGCGGTGCAAATGCGGTGGCCTGGATCGAGCCCGTCAACTGCTGCACGGTGAGGTCGCGGCGCAGGCGCTGGTCGAACATCGCCGGCGTCATGCCTTGCGCTGCCAGAGCGGCCTTGTAGCCTTCCATGTCGAAGCCACCGTCCGGCTGGCGGAACTGCTGGATCTCCATGATGGTCTTTTGCAGCGTTGCATCGCTGACGTTCATGTGCGAGCGGGCGATCTCGGTGCCGATGGCGCGTTCGCCGACCAGATTGTTGAGGATCGTTGTCTTCGCTTCAGCCGTTTCGAACATTTTCTGGTCGAACTGGGCGCCCATCATCTGGCGTGCCTGGTCGATCTGACGACGCTGCGCATCTTCCCATTCCTGACGAGAGATCTTTTCACCACCAACGGTGGCGACGTGGGTCCCTGCGTCGTTACTCTGGTAACTCTCCATCCCGACAAACACAAACGATGGGACGATCAAAAGAAGCAGGATCCCGTACATCCAACGCTTGTTGTTCCGAATAAATTCAAACATGGTCAGCCATTCAAGGTTGAGAATGCAATAACAGCACAAGTTAAAAAAAAAGGCGAACTCGCGTTCGCCTCTTGTGGCGGAGCTACCCAAAAGGGCACTCCATACTACTCGAATTCTGGCGGAGCGGACGGGACTCGCCTACATGCTGCAGGCCGCTGATTTCCCTACAGGGAAATCCCTTCTCGTCCAAGCCATGCTCCCCGCAGGCGGAGCATTCTTGCTTCTATATTCTGGCGGAGCGGACGGGACTCGAACCCGCGACCCCCGGCGTGACAGGCCGGTATTCTAACCAACTGAACTACCGCTCCAGACATACTGTCTGTGCGTTTTTTGTGGCGGAGCGGACGGGGCTCGAACCCGCGACCCCCGGCGTGACAGGCCGGTATTCTAACCAACTGAACTACCGCTCCAGCAAAAAACACACCAACGAACATCAGGGACTACACAACACCCCCTGCTGCTTTCCTTCGCTTGTCACCGCGAAGAAGGCATTAGTTTACAGCATCTTTCAGCGCTTTACCAGCCTTAAATTTCGGGACGCGTGCTGCCTTGATTTTGATAGGCTCCTTGGTACGCGGATCGCGGCCGGTACGCGCTGCGCGCTCGCCGACCGTGAAGGTGCCAAAGCCGACCAGGGTGACGCTGTCGTTCTTTTTCAGGGTCTCGGTTACGGCGTCGATCACGGCGTCGAGGGCGCGCGCTGCCGATGCCTTGGTAATATCCGCGGACTTCGCGATTTCTTCGATCAGTTCTGTCTTGTTCACTCGTTCCCTCGTTTCCCGTTCGTGACGCACGCGCGCCGCTGCTGCAAAAGTGCAGGCCGTATTAAACAAGGGCAACATGGCGCTGTCAAGCGAGGCAGCTTCAACGCAGGTTCATCTGTGGCATATGGCGCGCCAACATGACGACGCAAAAAAAACAGGCGCCACACGGGCGCCTGTTTCAGAAAGCTGCAAGCTGCTCGATACTGATTTAGTGCTTGACCACTTCAGGTTTGGCTTCCGCCGGCGCTGGCGCAACGGCCACCGCAGGATCTTCCACCAAGGGCTGCGGCTGGCGTTCCAGTGCGATCTCCAGCACTTTCTCGATCCAGCGCACCGGCACGATCTCAAGCTTGTTCTTGACGTTGTCCGGAATCTCGGCCAGGTCCTTCACGTTCTGCTCGGGGATCAGGACCGTCTTGATGCCACCGCGATGCGCTGCCAGCAGCTTTTCTTTCAGGCCGCCGATCGGCAGCACTTCACCGCGCAGCGTGATCTCGCCCGTCATCGCCACATCGGCGCGCACCGGGATACCGGTGAAAGCCGACACCAGCGCCGTCGTCATGCCGATACCGGCCGATGGACCATCCTTCGGCGTCGCGCCTTCTGGCACGTGGATGTGGATATCGGCCTTCTCGAACGCCTCGTTCTTGATACCGAGACGTGCGGCGCGGCTGCGCACCACGGTGCGTGCAGCTTCAATCGATTCCTTCATCACGTCGCCCAGCGTACCGGTGCGGATGATGGCGCCCTTGCCCGGGACGTTGACGGCTTCGATCGTCAGCAGATCGCCACCGACTTCGGTCCAGGCCAGACCGACCACCTGGCCGACCTGGTTGTCTTTCTCGGCCACGCCAAAGTCATAGCGGCGCACGCCCAGGAACTTGTCCAGGTTCTTGCCGTTGACGATCACGCGCTTGTCGGCACCGGCGCCGGGCTTTTTCAGCAGCAACATCTTGACGACCTTGCGGCAGATCTTCGAGACTTCGCGCTCGAGCGAACGCACGCCGGCTTCGCGGGTGTAGTAACGGATGATGTCGCGGATCGCGGTCTCTTCGACCTTGATTTCCTCTTCCTTCAAGCCGTTGTTCTTCAACTGCTTCGGCAACAGGTAGCGCATGGCGATGCTGGTCTTTTCGTCCTCGGTGTAACCCGACAGGCGAATGACTTCCATACGGTCCAGCAGCGCCGGCGGGATGTTGTACGAGTTCGAGGTCGCCACGAACATCACAT
This sequence comes from Massilia sp. MP_M2, assembly GCF_039123635.1. Classification (NCBI taxonomy): domain Bacteria; kingdom Pseudomonadati; phylum Pseudomonadota; class Betaproteobacteria; order Burkholderiales; family Oxalobacteraceae; genus Massilia; species Massilia sp. MP_M2. The sequence goes on along the minus strand of NZ_JBCHJF010000012.1, from coordinate 113,638 downwards.
CCGACAAGTCAAAATCGACTTCGAGATAGTGATCCGAGAACGTGTGATTCTGTTCAGGGTCCAGCACCTCAAGCAGCGCCGAGGAAGGATCGCCACGGAAATCGGCGCCCATCTTGTCGATCTCATCGAGCAGGAACAGCGGATTGCGCACGCCGACTTTCGCCAGCGATTGCAACACCTTGCCCGGCATCGAACCGATGTACGTGCGGCGGTGGCCGCGGATCTCGGCCTCGTCACGCACGCCACCCAGCGCCATACGCACGAACTTGCGGTTCGTGGCGCGGGCGATGGATTGGCCAAGCGACGTCTTGCCGACGCCCGGAGGACCCACGAAGCACAGGATCGGCGCTTTCAGCTTGTCAACGCGCTGTTGCACTGCGAGGTATTCCAGGATGCGTTCCTTGATCTTGTCCAGACCGTAGTGGTCTTGCTCGAGCACCGCTTCGGCACTGGCCAGATCAATGGCAACCTTGGACTTCTTGCGCCATGGGAGCGACACCAGGGTGTCGATGTAGTTGCGCACGACGGTCGCTTCGGCTGACATCGGCGACATCAGCTTGAGCTTGCGAATTTCGGCCTGGGCTTTTTCCATGGCTTCTTTCGGCATTTTGGCAGCGACGACTTTCTTCTCGAGTTCCTCGATGTCGGCACCTTCTTCGCCCTCGCCCAGCTCTTTCTGAATCGCCTTGACCTGTTCGTTCAGGTAGTACTCGCGCTGCGACTTTTCCATCTGGCGCTTGACGCGGCCACGGATGCGCTTCTCGACCTGCAGAATGTCCAGCTCGCCTTCCAGCTGGCCGAGCAGGTGCTCGAGGCGCTTGGCGACGTTGAAGATTTCCAGGATCACTTGCTTTTGCTCGAGCTTGAGCGGCAGGTGCGCAGCGACGGTATCGGCTAGGCGGCCTGCGTCATCGATGCCAGCGAGCGAGGCCAGGATTTCCGGCGGAATCTTCTTGTTGAGTTTGACGTACTGGTCGAACTGCTGCACGATCGCGCGGCGCATCGCCTCGACCTCGGAGTCGTCGCCGACTTCGGATTCGACAGGCGTCAGTTGCGCCGTGAAGTGGGTCGGACCGTCGTTGATCGTGTCAATGCGCGCGCGCTGCGAACCCTCGACCAGGACCTTGACGGTGCCATCGGGGAGTTTCAGCATTTGCAGAATATTGGCAACGCAGCCGATCTCGTAGATGTCTGCGGCGGATGGTTCGTCCTTGGCGGCGGCCTTCTGGGCGGCCAGCATGATGCTCTTGCCCTGCTCCATCGCGGCTTCCAGGGCCTTGATCGATTTAGGGCGGCCAACGAACAGAGGTATCACCATATGCGGGAACACAACCACATCGCGCAACGGCAGAAGTGGCAGCGTCGTTTGCTCGGTTAATTTCGAAGTTGTCATGGCATACCTTATAAAAAGCGTGTTCTGAACTTGGGCACTGGACAGTCAAAACACAAGACCGTCCGGTAAAAATATATTCTGTAAGTAAACGAAATCTTACTTGTCAGAGCATATAGCCGTTCCAATAAAAGCCGGTTATCAAATTAAAAAAGCCACCACGCGGCGAACCGCGAGTGGCTTTTCGAATGAAGCCGAAATCTCTTATTGAGATTGATTGTACCGAGTTAAGTCCGTGCGGCAAGCAATTTGTCGCTTGCGCACAGGCTTTTTTCAGTTTTCTCCCGATGCTTTTGCCGTTTCGCTGTAAATGAGCAAAGGTTTCGCGCCATTTGTGATCGTATTTTCATCGATCACGACTTTCACGACATTCGTCTGGCCTGGCAATTCATACATGACGTCGAGCAGCGCATGTTCGAGAATCGAACGCAAGCCACGCGCACCGGTTTTACGTGCCAGTGCTTTCTTGGCAATCGCATGCAGCGCAGCTGGACGAATCTCCAGTTCGGCGCCTTCCATTTCCAGCAATTTTGAATATTGCTTGATCAACGCATTCTTCGGTTCAATCAGAATCTGGATCAGCGCTTCTTCGGTCAGCTCGGACAATGCAGCCACCACCGGCAGACGACCCACCAGTTCAGGAATCAGGCCGAACTTGATCAGGTCTTCGGGTTCGGCTTCGAGCAGGATCTCGGCGTTGTAGCCGGAATCGAGGCTCTTGACCGTGGCACCGAAGCCGATGCCGCTCTTGACGGAGCGGTTCTGGATCACTTTGGCCAGGCCGTCGAATGCGCCGCCGCAGATAAACATGATGTTGGTCGTGTCGATCTGGACGAAGTCCTGGTTCGGGTGCTTGCGCCCGCCCTGCGGCGGTACCGAGGCCATCGTGCCTTCGATCAGCTTGAGCAGCGCCTGCTGTACGCCCTCGCCCGACACATCACGGGTGATCGACGGGTTGTCGGACTTGCGCGAGATTTTATCGATCTCGTCGATGTAGACGATGCCGCGCTGGGCTTTCTCGACTTCGTAGTTGCAGCTCTGCAGCAGCTTCTGGATGATGTTCTCGACGTCTTCACCGACGTAGCCGGCTTCGGTCAGCGTGGTCGCATCGGCGATCACGAATGGCACATTGAGCATGCGTGCCAGCGTCTGGGCGAGCAGCGTCTTGCCCGAGCCGGTGGGACCGACCAGCAGGATATTGCTCTTGGCCAGTTCGACTTCGTCTTTCTTGCCAAGGTGCTTGAGGCGCTTGTAGTGGTTGTACACCGCCACCGACAGGATGCGCTTGGCCGTTTGCTGACCGATGACATACTGGTCGAGCAGCTCGGTGATTTCAAGGGGCGTCGGCAGGTCGGACTTGGTGCCCGTGACCGTTTCGACGTTCGAGGTTTCATCACGGATGATGTCGTTGCACAGGTCGATACATTCATCGCAGATGAACACCGACGGTCCTGCGATCAGCTTCTTGACTTCGTGCTGGCTCTTTCCACAGAACGAGCAGTACAACAGTTTTTCGCCGCTGGAGGATTTTTTCTCTGACATGGGGGCAGGACTCTATTGAATTGCTATGAATATAACGCTTAACCGGAAACGCAACAAGAGCGAATCCAAGGGCGCAACTGGCGCGCATGCGAACATGCTACCCGAAATAAAAAACAAACGCCCGAACGTGTTCGCGTCCGGGCGTTTTTTCCAACATCACGCTGGATGCTCGGGCAATTTCTTAGGCGCGGTGGGTCAGTACCTTGTCGATCAGCCCATACTCCACCGACTCGTCGGCCGACATGAAGCGGTCACGGTCGGTGTCGCGGTGGATCTGCTCGATGCTCTGGCCGGTGTTATCCGACATGATGCGTGCCAGACGTTCGCGCAGGTACAGGATTTCCTTGGCCTGGATTTCGATATCCGAGGCCATGCCCTGCGAACCGCCCGATGGCTGGTGAATCATGACGCGCGAGTTCGGCAGCGAGAACCGCTTGCCCTTGGCGCCGGCCGCCAGCAGGAAGGCGCCCATCGAGGCCGCCAGACCCGTGCACAGCGTCGAGACGTCGGGCTTGATGAAGTTCATCGTGTCGAGAATCGCGAGGCCGGCCGAGACCGAGCCGCCTGGCGAGTTGATGTAGAGCGAGATATCCTTGTCAGGATTTTCGCTTTCCAGGAACAGCATCTGGGCGACGATCAGGTTGGCCATCTGGTCGTTGACGGGACCAACCAGGAAAATTACGCGTTCTTTCAAGAGGCGCGAGTAAATGTCGTAGGCGCGTTCGCCGCGACCGCTTTGCTCGACGACCATCGGCACCAAGCCGAGTGCCTGTGTATCCAGTGCTGGATTGTGCATCATACCTGTCTCGTTCCTTGTTAGGGGTTGGTCAAATGGGCCATTGAAAAAAGCCGGCCTCGAGGGCCGGCCTGCTTTTCTTAAGCCTGTGGGACGCTGCCCATCAGTTCATCGAAAGCGACGGTCTTGTTCGAGACCTTGGCCTTGCCAAGTACGTAGTTGACGACGTTTTCTTCCAATACAAGGGCTTCGACTTCACCGAGACGACGACGATCGCTGAAGTAGTACTTCAGGACTTCTTTCGGGTCTTCGTAGCTTTGCGAGAAATCTTCGATCTGGGCTTTCACCTGATCTTGCGTAGCTTGCAGGTTGTTGTCAGCGACCAATTGCGACAGGATCAGACCCAGGCGCACGCGGCGCTCGGCCTTGTCCTTGAACATCTCGGACGGGAATGGCAGCTTGGCCACGTCCATGCCGCGCTGTGCCATGTCCTGGCGGGTCATTTCGGCCAGACGCTCCGAATCCTGCTCGACCATCACGGTCGGCACGTCCAGTTCGGTTGCCTTGACCAGTGCATCCATCACGGCTTCCTTGTTGCGGGCCTTGACGCGGGCGCGCACTTCGCGCTCCAGGTTCACCTTGATGTCTTCGCGCATTTTCTCGATCGAGCCGTCTTCGATTCCCAGCGACTGGGCGAATTCGGTGTCGACGGCAGGCATGTGCGCCCACTCGAGTGCGTTCAACGTGATGGTGAACTCGGCAGTTTTGCCGGCCACGTCCTTGCCATGGTAGTCCTCCGGGAACGCCAATGGGAAGGTCTTGGCTTCGCCGACTTTCAGGCCGATCGTTGCGGCTTCGAACTCAGGCAGCATGCGGCCTTCGCCCAGCACGAAGGCATAGCCTTCGGCCTTGCCGCCGTCAAATTCGACGCCGTCGAGCGTACCGACGAAGTCGACGGTGACGCGGTCGCCATCGGCTGCGACTGGTTCGCCGCCGGTGCCGTGTTCGCCTTCTTCGCCCTTGGTGTGGTAGTGCACACGCTGCTTGCGCAGGATGTCGATGGTCTTGTCGATTTCGGTGTCGGAGACTTCGGTCACGACGGTTTCGACTTCAACCGCTGCCAGGTCGCCAATGACGACTTCAGGATAGACTTCGAAGGTGGCGTTGAATTCGAGGACGCCTTCAGGGGCGTCGTCTTTTGGCTCGATTTTCGGGAAACCGGCAACGCGCAGTTCGTTGGCGACAGCGGCTTCGTTGAATGCGCGGCCAACTTTGTCGTTCAGCACGTCCGATTCGATCTGATAGCCGTACTGGGCAGCGACCATCTTGAGCGGTACCTTGCCCGGACGGAAGCCAGGCGCCTTGGCGCTCTTGGCCTGCTGTTTCAGGCGCTTCTCGACTTCAGTGCGGACGTCAGCGACCGGAAAAGAGATCGTCAGGCGACGTTCGAGTTTACCCAGGGTTTCGACTGCAGTTGCCATTGTAAAAATCGTCCAAAAAAATAATTATTCGTGGTGCGAGGAGGGGGACTCGAACCCCCACACCATTGCTGGCGTCAGGACCTAAACCTGGTGCGTCTACCAATTTCGCCATCCTCGCTCAGGATTGCAATATCGCCTCAAAAACAAAGGGCGCCCGACAGTAGAACCCGGCCGCCCTGCACTCCATTGTTTAGGGGCTACAACTTCAATCGATTATTTTACTGGAATTTCTGACACTATTGGGCATCATTTTTTCCAGTGCGGGGATGAATGCCATCATTCACTGCCCGCCCCTGCCGGCTTCTTCACGCGGAACCACGCCGCATACAAGGCGGGCAGGAATAATAGCGTCAATGCCGTTGCCACCATCAGGCCACCCATGATGGCGACCGCCATCGGCCCCCAGAACGTCGAGCGCGACAACGGGATCATCGCCAGCGCCGCCGCGGCGGCCGTCAGCAGGATCGGCCGGCAGCGGCGCACGGCCGCTTCGATGATCGCATCCCACGGATGGCTGCCGCTGGCGATGTCCTGCTCGATCTGGTCGACCAGGATCACCGAGTTACGGATGATCATGCCGAACAGCGCGATCACGCCGAGATTCGCGACGAAGCCGAACGGCCGGTCGAGGATCAGCAGCGCCATCGCGGCGCCCGCCACGCCCAGCGGGCCGGTCAGGAACACCAGCAGCGAGCGCGAGAAGCTGTGCAGCTGGAGCATCAGTAACGCAAACACGATGAACAGCACCAGCGGCACATTGGCGGCAATCGACGCTTCGGCATCCGCGCTGTCGGCAGCGGCGCCTTCGATCATCAGGCGGTAGCCGGCCGGCAGTGACGCGCGCAGCGCGCTCAGTTGCTTGTCGACTTGCGCTGTGACAGTCGGCCCCTGGATGCCATCGACCACGTCGGCCTGGACCATGATCGCCCACTCGCGGCCCTCGCGCCAGACGACGCCCGGCTCCCAGACGAAGCGCACACGCGCTACCTGGCCGATCGTCACGGCCTGCCCGCCGGCCGTGGGCACCAGCGTTTCGGACAGGCGCGTGATGGTCGAGCGCTCTTCCAACGGCTGGCGCACGACCATGTCGATCAGCCGGTTCGATTCGCGCAACTGGCCGACTGTGGTACCCGTGAGCGCCGTGTTGACCGCGCGCCGCACCGCCTGCGACGTCACGCCCAGCGCGCGCAGCTTGTCCTGATCCAGGTCGAGGCGCAGCACCTTGATCGATTCATTCCAGTTATCGTTCACGCCCAGCGTGCTCGGATTGGCCAGCACCGTGGCCCGGACCTGGTCGGCGATCGTACGCACGGTGCCAATGTCCGGCCCCAGCACCTGGAACTGCACCGGGTACGGCACTGGCGGGCCGTTGGCCAGCAGCCTGACGCGCCCGCGCACTTCAGGGAAATCGTGCTTGAAGATGTCGACGATCTTCAGGCGCAGCGCGTCGCGCGCCTTGGTATCGACCGGCAGCACCACCACCTGCGAGACGTTCGACTGCGGGAAGATCTGGTCCAGCGGCAGATAGAAGCGCGGGCTGCCGGTGCCGACATAGCTCGTCACGCTGCGCACGCCCTGCTGTTTGGCCAGAAACGCCTCGAAGCGCTTGACGCTCGCCTCGTTGGCGGCGAAGCTCGTGCCTTCGGGTGACCATAGTTCGACCATCAACTCGGGCCGGCTCGAATCCGGGAAGAACTGCTTCTCGATGAACGTGAAGCCGAGGATGCCCAATGCGAACACGCCGAGCGTCAGCGCGATGGTGGTCTTGCGCCACTCGACGCACCAGGTCACGATGCGCCGGAAGCGCCGGTAGGCCGGGGAGTCGAACACCTCGTGGCCGCTGTCGCCATGCGCATGCGGCTTGACCTTGAGCAGCATGAAGCCGATGTAGGGCGTGAACATCACCGCCACCACCCACGAGATCAGCAGCGCCAGCCCATTGACCGAGAACATCGAGAACGTGTACTCGCCAGCGGCCGATTCGGCCAGGCCGATCGGCAGGAAGCCCGCCGCCGTGATCAGGGTCCCGGTCAGCATCGGCATCGCCGTCGACGTGTAGGCAAAGGTGGCAGCCTCGAAGCGCGACATGCCCTCTTCCATTTTGCGCACCATCATTTCGACGGCGATGATGGCATCGTCCACCAGCAGGCCGAGCGCAATGATCAGCGCGCCCAGCGAAATCTTGTGCAGCGAGATGTCGAGCATGCGCATGGCCAGGAACGTGATGGCCAGCACCAGCGGGATGGACAGCGCCACCACCAGGCCCGGGTAGATATCGATGCGCCACTTCGGCTTGGTATGCAGGCCCAGTGCCAGGAACGACACGACCAGCACGATCACGACCGCCTCGATCAGCACCTTGATGAATTCGCCAACCGACTCCTTGACCGCCTGCGGCTGGTCGGCCACCCGTTCGAGCTCGATCCCGACCGGCAGCTGCGCGCGGATGCGGGCCACCGTATCGGTCAGCCCCTTGCCCATCGTGATGATGTTGCCGCCCTTTTCCATCGACACGCCCAGGCCGATCACTTCCTTGCCGTTAAAGCGCATCTTGTCGGCCGGCGGGTCCTGGTAACCGCGCTTGACGGTGGCAAAATCGCCCAGGCGGAACGTGGTGCCGCCGGCGCGCAGTTGCAGTGCTTCGATCTGGTCCAGCGTACCGAGCGCGCCCGTCACGCGCACTGACAAGTTGTCGGTGGGCGTGACCAGCACACCGCTGGCCTCGACCGCGTTCTGCGTGGCGATCTGGTTCACGATCTGCTCGAACGGCACCCCGAGCTGGGCAAACTTCTTGCTGGAGAACTCGATATACACTTTCTCGTTCTGCACGCCCAACTGCTCGACCTTGGCCACCAGCGGCACGCGCAGCAGTTGCTGGCGCACGAAGTCGGCGTAGTCGCGCATTTCGCCGTAGGTAAAGCCGTCGCCCGACAACGCGAAGATCGACCCGTAGGTGTCGCCGAATTCGTCGTTGAAGAATGGCCCGATCACGCCCTGCGGCAGCGTGGCCGTGATATCGCCGATTTTCTTGCGCACCTGGTACCACGTCGCGCTGGTTTCTTTTGGCGGCGTCGATTCACGCAGCTCGAGCAGGATGGTGGTTTCGCCCGGCTTGGAAAAGCTGCGGATGCTCTTGACGTAGGGTGTCTCCTGCAGCTTGCGCTCGAGCGGATCGGTGACCTGCTCGGCCATCTGCAGCGCCGTGGCACCCGGCCACACGGCGCGCACGACCATCGCGCGGAAGGTAAATGGCGGGTCTTCGTCCTGACCGAGTTCGAAGTAGCTCAGGATGCCAAACAGCAGACACGCCGCGATCAGAAAGCGCGTGAGCGGGATGTGTTCCAGCGCCCAGCGCGACAGGTTGAAGCCTTTCATTGCGCGGCCCCGCCCTTGGCGGTCATGGCCGCTTCGGCGTCAGCCCGGCGCGCGATGTCGGCGGTGAGGATGCGCACCTTCTGGCCTGGCTTGAGCAGGTTCACGCCGGCCGTGACCACGTTTTGCCCGGCGCGCACGGCGCCCGTGACCAGCACGTCGTTGTCGACCTGGCCGGCCACCTGCACCGGCACGAGCTTGACGGCGCCGTTCTCGACGATCCAGACGCTGCTCGCACCCTTGTTGTTCACCAGCGCGGTCAACGGCACGCGCAAGCCGCCAGTCGACGCCGCGCCCGTTGCCAGCTCCACGGTCGCGCTCATTCCCAGGCGCGCGTCGGCGCGCTCGGGCAGCGCGACTTTCACGGTGTAGGTGCGGGTCGCCGCATCGGCCATTGGCGCGATTTCGCGGATCTTGCCGGGGATGGCCTGGCCTGCATCGGCCCACAGGCGCACGACGACGTCGGCCGACTGGCGCAGCGCCGCTACCTTGTTCTCGGGGATGCCGATGACGACTTCCTTTTCGGCGGTGCGGGCCACGCGCACCACGGGCGTGCCGGCCTCGACGACCCGCCCCACTTCGGCCTCGATCGCCGTGACGACACCATCGACGTCGGCAACGAGCGTCGTGTAATCGGCCAGGTTCGACTGGCCGCGCAAGCCGGCGCGCGCCGCTTCGACATTCGCCTCGGCCGCCTTGAGCGCGCTTTGCTTGGCGTCGAGCACAGCCTGGCTGACAAAATTCTGGGACCGCAGATTGACGTGCCGCTTGTAGTCGGCGGCGGCCAGTTCGCGCTCGGTGTCGGCGGCGCGCAGCGTGGCACGCGCCTGCGTTTCGGCCAGCTTGATGTCTTGCGGGTCGAGCCGCATCAGCACCGTGCCGCGCTTGACGGCCGCGCCCACGTCCACCTTGCGCTCGATGATCTTGCCGCCCACCCGAAAGCCCAGCTGTGACTCGTAGCGCGGCCGCACATCGCCCGAAAATTGCGACCGCTCGGCGCCCGCATCCGCCACCAGCTGAATCACCCGCACCGGGCGGATATCTTCAAGCGGGGGCGCCGGCTTCGTGCACGCGGACAGCGCGCCAGCGGCGCAGAAGGCGAGCACGGCCGCCCGCAAGATGGGGGAAGAAAATCGGACAGACACGGTGGGAATCCTTTGACGTGACATGCGGCGTCTCGCGCCGAAGCTGGCTGCGCGTCGCATGCTGCGTTGGCGCCAGTTTGTAATTCAGCAATTATAATCATGCAAATCGACAATGTGACGACTTTAGCGTCTTCCCTCTAAACATGGCCGTCAATCACTACGAGAACTTTCCTGTTGCGTCGATCCTGCTGCCGCGCCGTCTGGTGCCGGCAGTCGAGGCGATCTACGCCTTTGCGCGCAGTGCCGACGACCTGGCCGACGAAGGCGACGCCGCGCCCGGTGAACGGCTGGCGGCGCTGCAAACCTATGACGCGCAGTTGGACCTCATCGCGGCCGGCGGCGTTCCCGACGCGCCAATGTTCGCGCGGCTGGCCGGCGTCGTGGCGCAGTACCGGCTGTCGGTCGAACCGATGCGCGACCTGCTGTCGGCCTTTCGGCAGGATGTCGTCACGCCGCGCTACCAGGCCTACGCCAGCCTGCTCGATTATTGCCGCCGCTCGGCGAACCCGGTCGGGCGCCTGATGCTGGCCCTGTACGAGGCCGACGACGCGGTCAACCTGCGCGATTCGGATGCGATCTGCAGCGCGCTGCAACTGATTAACTTCATCCAGGACGTCGGGATCGACTTGACCAAGGGCCGCATTTACCTGCCGCTGGAAGACCTGGCGCGCTTCCAGGTCAGCGAAACTGCCCTGAAGGCCGGCATCGTCGATGCGCCATTCCAGGCCCTGATGCGCTTTGAGGTCGAGCGCGCCCGCGCGCTGATGCTGTCCGGCGCGCCACTGGCCCGGCGCCTGCCGGGACGCATCGGCTGGGAGCTGCGCATGATCGTCCAGGGCGGTCTGCGCATCCTCGACCGGATCGAACGCGCCGGTTACGATGTGTTCAGGCACCGCCCGACGCTGGCCACGCCGGACTGGGTCGCCGTAGGCTGGGGCGCAGTGCGCATGTAAAAGTCACGGCGACCATGGCCGGCGTTGCCCTCTACCCTGCTAGAATGCGGGACTGACGGCACAGCCGTGCTCCAGCCGCCCAACCCGCACCCCACGACGATTTTCATGTCTCCAGACGAATACTGCCAGCAAAAGACCGTTCAAAGCGGCTCCAGTTTCTACTACAGCTTCCTGTTTTTGCCGCCCGAACGCCGGCGCGCGATCACGGCGTTGTACGCCTTTTGCCGCGAGGTGGACGACACGGTCGACGAAGCCACCGACGGTTCGGTCGCGCGCATCAAGCTGGCCTGGTGGCGCACCGAGGTCTCGAAGATGTATGCGGGTACGCCGACGCACCCGGTGATGCTCGCGCTGCAGCCGCATATCGCGCTCTACAAGCTCGAAGAACAACACCTGCAGGCGATCGTCGACGGCATGGAGATGGATCTCGACCAGAGCCGCTACCTCGATTACCCGGGCCTGCAGCGCTATTGCTGGCACGTGGCGGGCGTGGTGGGCATCCTGTCGGCCAGCATCTTCGGCTACACCAATCCGCAAACACTGGCATATGCCGAAAAACTGGGCCTCGCGTTCCAGCTGACGAACATCATCCGCGACGTGGGCGACGATGCGCGCAAGGGCCGCATCTATCTGCCGGTAAGCGAGCTCCAGCAGTTCGGCGTCACGGCGAACGACCTGCTCAAGCTCCAGCACAGCGAGAAATTCGAAGCGCTGATGGCATTCCAGGCCAAGCGCGCGCAAGCCATCTACGACGAAGCACTGGCCCTGCTGCCGAAACAAGACCGGCGCGCCCAGCGCCCGGGGCTGATGATGGCGTCGATCTACCGCACGCTGCTCGATGAGATCCAGCGCGACGGCTACCACGTGCTGAATCAGCGCATCTCGCTCACGCCGCTACGCAAGCTGTGGCTGGCGTGGAAGACCTATGTCCGCACCTAGGCTGCGGGTCGGGGTCGTCGGCGCCGGCTGGGCCGGCTGTGCGGCAGCAGTCACGCTGGCGCGCGCGGGCGTTGAGGTCATCCTGTTCGAAGCGTCGCGCACCCTTGGCGGGCGGGCACGCGGGGTCGAGGTGCGCGGTCTGGCACTGGACAATGGCCAGCACATCCTGCTGGGCGCCTACGCCGAAACGCTGCGCATAGTGCGCCAGGTGGGCGTCGATCCTGATGCGGCGCTGCTGCGCCTGCCGGTGCAGATGCGCTATCCGCCCGGCGACGCCGGCATGGATTTCGTCGCGCCGCGCCTGCCCGCGCCGCTGCACCTGGCGTTCGCGCTGCTGCGCGCGAAGGGGCTGGCCCGCGCCGACAAACTCGCGCTGGCCCGCTTCAACAGCGCCGGGCGCTGGATGGGCTGGGCGCTGGACGTCGATTGCACGGTGGCCGAACTGCTCCAACGCTTCGACCAGACCGAGCGCCTCACCACGCTGATGTGGCGCCCGCTGTGCATCGCGGCGCTCAATACGCCGCCCGAACGTGCCTCGGCCAATGTATTTTTGGCCGTGCTGCGCGACAGCCTGGGCGCCAGCCGGCGGGCGGCCTCCGACATGCTGCTGCCGCGCGTGGCGATGGGCGCCTTGTTCCCGGAGCCTGCCGGCGCCTGGCTGACCCGTGAAGGCCATGCGGTGCGTCCGGGCGTCAAGGTCGCGGCGATTGCGCGCAATGGCGATGGCTGGCTGCTGGCGACGAGCAGCGGCGACGAGCGGGTCGATGCCGTGGTGCTGGCCACGCCGGCAGCCACCACGGCTACACTGCTGTCGCCGTTCTTCGAGTGCGCCGCGCTGGCCGCGCAACTGGCTGGGTTTACGCACGAGCCGATTGCGACCTGTTATCTGCAATATGCACCGGGCACGCGCCTGGACCTGCCATTCTGCGCGCTGCTCGACGATCCAGAGGCTGGCCGCTGGGGGCAGTTCGTGTTCGACCGCGCCCAGCTCGACCCGGGCCAGGATGGCGTGTTTGCCGTCGTGGTCAGCGCCGCCGCCGAGGCCGCAGCGCTGCCGCGCGAGGTGCTCGCAAGCGCTATCGCGGCGCAGTTGGCGCACGATTTCGGCCGGCCCGAACTGGGCACGCCGGTCTGGACCCAGCTGATCACGGAAAAACGCGCTACGTTCACCTGCGCCCCCGGCCTGGTCCGGCCAGGCAACGCCACGCCGCTCCCGCGCGTGATGCTGGCGGGCGACTATACGGCCAGCGACTACCCGGCGACGCTCGAAACGGCCGTGCGCAGCGGCCAGGGGGCGGCGACGGCCATCCTCGCCTACGGCGCCCTGCCCCGCGAAAAGCGCAGCCTGTCGCACGGTGATGGTGCCGCAGCGGCCGGCGCCGTACAGTAACACCATCGAAACACGCTTGATGGACTCCACCATGACACCCCGACTCGGCCTGCGTACGGTCGCCCTGCTGCTTCTCGTGGCTGCCAGCACGCTCGTACTCGTCATGCCCGAACTGATCGGCGGCGCCGCGCACGGCACGGCAAGCGCGATCGGCGCGATTCCGGTCCTCGGCCACCACTAGGCTGGCGTCCATCGTATGGCGTACTTTTTCTCCAAACTCGACTACCTCGACGCACTTAAACGCGCGCTGATGGGGCTTCCACCCGACGTGCAGGCCAAGACGCTCGCCTGGTACGAACAGCGTTTCGTCGATGGCGCAGCCATTGGGCGGCCCGAGCCGGAAGTGGCCCGTGAGCTGGGCGATCCGCGCGACGTCGCGCTGACCCTGCGCACCAACGCCCACTTCGCGCAGCTGGAGCACAAGGCGCCGCCACCAAGTTCCGTGGCGCGCACCGTGGTGTCGGGCTTCGGGCTGCTGGTATTCAATCTGTTCATGCTGATTCCGGCGGCGGTGTTTGCGTCGCTGCTGATGGCGCTGTACATGTCGGCCTTCGGCGTGTACGTCTCGGGCATTGCCGTCACGGCCAGCGGCCTGGCCGGCTCGAACGAGCTGGTCCTGAGCGCCCCGCTCAGCCGCATGGACGCGGCGAATGACGACGGCGCGGCCGAAACGCAGACCCGGGTATCGATCGGGGAGCATGGCATCCAGGTCTACGAAGAACCCGTGCTGCGCCCGGATCTGCAGACCGAGGCAGGCGACGGCGGCCCTGCTGCCGACATCGTCATCGATGCGCGCAACGAGCACGATGGGCGCGGCCAGCGTTCGCGCGTGCTGCGCGGCGCCGAGGCGGTGGCTGAGCGCCGCATCCAGATCACGACCGACCTCGATCCCGATTCGCGCACGACGCAGGTCGTGCTCGGGTGCGGGCTGATCCTCGGCGGCATCGCGCTGTTTTTGCTGTCGCTGGTGTTCAGCAAGTACACGATCGCCGGCATCCGCCGCTACGTGAAGATGAATATGTCGTTATTGAGGGGTTAGCCGCCATGCGCTCATTGATGAAAGTGGGCTTCAGCCTGCTGGTGCTGGCGGCGGTGCTCGTCGCGCTGAGCTACAGCATGCTCAAGGCCAGCGGCACGGTCAGCGCCGCCGAAGGCCGCGCCGTGGCGCAGGATACGCGCCCGGTGCCGGCCGGTGTGGAGATCGTCGAACTCGACGGCCCCATTGACCTGAACCTGCGCTACGGCGCCACGCCGATGCTTAGGGTCAGCGGCGAGCAGCGCATGCTGGGCAATGTCGAGGTCACGGGCGACGGCAAGGTCCTGCGCATCGGCATCCGCGGCATGGTGCTGCGCCACCGCGAACCGCTGGTCGTTGACCTGGTACTGCCGGCGCTGACGTCGGTAACGATCGAAGGCAGCGGCGACAGCACGATCAACGGCTTCTCGGGCGACATCGTCGCGCTCCAGCTCAATGGCTCGGGCAGCGTGCGCTTCAACGGCCGCTACCGCGACGCGACAGTCGGCCTGACTGGCAGCGGCGACCTGGACGTCAATGGCGGCGCCGCGATGGACCGCATCGAGAGCCGCCTGATGGGCTCGGGCAGCATCACGGTCTCTGGCACCACGCGCGCGCTGGACGCCAACACGACAGGCTCCGGCCGCCTCGACGCCGAACACCTGCGCGCCAGCGAGGTCACGCTCAGCCAGACCGGCTCCGGCGACAGCGTCGTGCAAGCCCGCGACAACATCCGCATCACCCTGAGCGGCAGCGGCGACGTCGAGGTCTACGGCAACCCCGCCGAACGCAGCACCAGCCGCACAGGCAGCGGCAGCGTCACCTACCAAGACTAACCTCACCCGCAAAACAAATAGGGTCAGTGTCGAATTGTTTGACAACTTCAGTAAATCAGTTGCTCAATAATTCTACTCTGACCCTAATTGCTGGGTAATTGTCTTTTGAATAAATAGGGTCAGAGTCGAATTGTTTGACAACTTCAGTGGATCAATTGCTCAATAAATCGACACTGACCCTACTTTTTGCTTAGCAAGCGGTGGGTTTCAGGCGCTCGACGTCGAGGCCGAAGAAGGGGCGCAGGCGGGTGCCGACGACGTTGCCGATGAAGGCGACGACCAGCCACAGCCAGCCGTGCAGGCTGCCCGACAGGATGCCGCTGAAGTAGGCGCCGATATTGCAGCCGTAGGCCAGGCGGGCGCCGTAGCCCAGCAGCAGGCCACCAACGATTGCCGCGACCAGCGAGCGCATCGGCAGGCGCCAGACTGGCGCGTAACGGCCGGCCAGCGCCGCTGCCAGCATCGCGCCCAGCACGATGCCGATGTCCATCACCGACGTGACGTCTTGCGAGATCGGTGACGCCAGCGCCGCGGCATTGGCTTTCGTGGACCAGTACGTCCAGCTGGCCGTATCGATCCCGATCACCGAAGCCGCTTTCGCGCCCCACAGTGCGAAGGCTGACGTGACGCCCCACGGGCGACCGGACAGCGCCAGCGTTGCAAAGTTGAGCACGACCAGCGCCAGCGCACCGGCCAGCAGCGGCCACGGACCATGCAGCCATGGCGAGCGATGCGGCGGCTGCACGTGCGCCGGGACCAGCTGGCCGTGGCGACGCTTTTCGACGACGATCGTGATGAACGCGATCAGCGCGAAGATCCCCCAGTTCAGCGCCAGCGCCGGTGCCAGGCCCAATTCCTTGACGGCCGAGATTGGAGCCAGTTGCGGCATCGACGTCCAGAACGGCATGTGCGCCGTGCCGATCAGCGAGCCGATGATGAAGAACAGCAGCGTGACGATCATGCGCGTGCTGCCGCCACCGACCGTGTACAGCGTGCCGGAGGCGCAACCGCCGCCCAGCTGCATGCCGATGCCGAAAATGAACGCGCCGAAGATCACCGAGGTCCCGGCCGGCTGCACCAGGCCCGTCACCGGGGTGCCGAACAGCGTGCCGGCGGCCAGCGCCGGGAAGAACAGTGCCACGCCGACGGCCAGCATGACCATCTGCGCGCGCAGGCCGGCGCCGCGGCCATCGGCGATGAACACGCGCCAGGCCGACGTGAAGCCGAAGGCCGCGTGGTACAGCGCCACGCCGAGCAGCGCGCCGACGATGTACAGCGCCGACTGACGGCCGCTCACCGCTTGCGCGAGATACCATGCGCCAAGCACGAGCAGGAACAACGCCACGCCAAGCGGGCGCACATTGAGGTCGACGCGGGGCGCCAACGACAGACTGGAAGAATTGGACATGACTAGACCGTGCGAAAGAATGTAGGCCGGTATTGTCGTCGCTTTTGACAATCGGTGCTGGCCGCGCGCCGGTTTCGCGCTGCTGCAACAGCAAGCCAGGTTCGCATGCAGGACCAGCAGGCCCGTTGCGCGCACTGCCGCGACAGGAAGGTTACGCGCACGCCCCAGGCAAGCCGGCGCGCCAGCGCTTACAATGCGCCTGCTGCTGCGAACCTGCACGGCGCATCACGCAAACAGGATCAAGATGGCCGCAGTCACTCCACATGTCAATCCAGCCGAGGTCGAATTCAGCGCAATCCGGGCCCAGGGGCCGGGCGGGCAGAACGTCAACAAGGTCTCGTGCGCCGTCCATGCGCGCTATGACATCGCTGCGTCATCGCTGCCACAGCCAATCAAGGAGCGGCTGCTGGCCCTACGCGACACCCGCATCTCGCACGAAGGCGTGCTGGTACTCAAGGCGCAGCAGTCGCGCAGCCTTGAGCAGAACAAGGAAGACGCGCTGCGGCGCCTGCAGGAACTGGTCGACAAGGCCGCGATCGTGCCGGTCACGCGCCGCCCTACCCGCCCGACACGCGGCTCGCAACTGCGGCGGCTCGACGGCAAGACGCGCAGCAGCCAGACCAAGGCCCTGCGGGGCAAGGTTACCGACTGATCGTCACGATGCTGCGTGTGGCGACCCGGCGCCCGACGCCACCTCGCCAAGGGCCTCATACCACGCCGCATACGGCGTGTTGACCGCCATGCGCCGGTTGTAATCCGGCGCGCCATCGGTCCACCAGACCGGCCCGCGCTCTCCCAACGCCTGCTTGGCCGCGTCGACATCCGCGCGGGCCGCGCGCTCGGCCGCCTCGTCGTGCGCCTTGAGCGCCGCCCCGACCTGGCGCCGCGCGTCCATCAACCGGTTCACCAGTTGCTGCCGCTCGTGGGGCGCCAGATGCGGATTGCTGCTGCGCCAGAGGCGCCCTTTGACGACGAAGTAGCGGCCGTCCGGCGTGTTCGGATAACGGGAGGAAGATGGCATGCCGGCGACTATACGCGCCAGAGCAGGAACCCAGCGCCCGGCTGCGGGATCATCAAGGCTGCACGCCAAACCGGTCGATGAAGTACTTGACCCCACCCGGATTCGCCGCTATCCATGCCTGCAACGCCGGCCGGTACGCCTGGCGGAACATCAGCAGCAGGATCGCCGCTTCGAGCTGGCCCTCACGCGCCAGCGCCCGCACCTGCAGCAAACCGGGATCAAGAATGCCTTCGCCGCTCTTGGCCTCGGCCTCGTCGGCGATCTTCAAGGCCTGGCGCCACGACTCGAGCTCGATCTCGAACGCCGACTTGCGCCTGTCCTTGTCGTCGGTGCGCAGCGCGACTTCGGTCATGCCCAGCGCCAGCCGGAATGCGTGATCGGGCGTCTTCTCCGCGTCCGTTTGCGGGTCGAGACTGATCACGTAGTTGCCGTCGGCGTTTTCCAGCACGCGCACACCACGGCGCAGGCCGAGTGAGCTGAGCGGCATGCCGGCGCCGGCCCGGTACTGGGCCAGTTTGCGCCAGTTCGGCCGTTGCGAAGGATCGGCCTCGATGGCCTTGTACAGCATCGCTTCGGCCGCAGCGCGCTTGTCCTGGTAGAACAGCGCGTCGGACAGGTAGCGCCAGGCCTGCGCATTGTGCGGCTCGATGACGGTCGCCGCGCGAAACAGCGCCTCGGCGCGCGTCCAGTCTCTTCGCACATAATGACAATTGCCGGCGGCGACCCACGCGCTCGAATACTGCGGATCGGCCCGCATCGTCGCTTCGTACCTGGCCAGCGCCGCCTTGAGGTCCTGGCGCGCAAACGCCGCCTCGCCTTCGGCCATCAGCGTCGCGGCCCTGGCGTTGGGCTGATGCAGCGGCGACGGGGCCGGATCGTCGAGCATGCGCAAGACTTCCTGCGCGACCGGGTCGTCCGCTTCCAGGCGCGCTGCCCGCTCGGCCAGGGCGCGCGACATGTCACGCAGCTGCGGCGCCGCGTCCTGCGGCGCCACCGTCGACAGTTTCAGCACCAAACCAGCGGCCAATGACAGCGGGATCGAGGCCGTCGGATCGGCCTGTTCGGCCGCCTTGTACTTCGTCAGCGCTTCCTGGTAGCGGGCGCGGCCCTCCAGCGCCTGCGCTTGAAGCACCAGGCCACGGCATGGCTGGCCGCAGCCGATGTCTGCATGGGCGCTGGGGGCGCCGGCGACATGCACGAGGGCGAGCAAAGCTGCGAGCATCGGGACGCGAACGGATGTCATGGACGTGGCCGTGGCCGTGGCGCGAAACGCTGATCTTACGGAGCACGCGGCCCGCAATGAGGCACGCACTGTCACTGCGGCGCGGCGTCCAGCCAGGCCAGCGCGCCCCGTCCCGCCGCGCGTCCGCTGGCAAAACAGGCAGTCAGCAGGTAGCCGCCGGTCGGCGCTTCCCAGTCCACCATTTCGCCGGCAACGAACACGCCGGGCAGCGCGCGCAGCATGGCGCCTTCGCCTTCCAGCGCATCGAAGCGCACCCCGCCCGCACTGCTGATCGCTTCGTCGATCGGCCGCGGGCGCAGCAGCGTCACCGGCAACGCCTTGATCGCAGCGGCCAGCCGCGCGGGATCGGCGTAATCATCCTTCGACAGGCACTCGTGCAGCAGCCCCGCCTTGACGCCCTTGATCCCCAGCCGGCTTTGCAGGTGGCTCGACATCGAGCGCGAACCGCGCCCACGCGTGACCTCATCAAAAACACGTTCGGCACTGTGATCCGGCGCCAGGTCGAGCCACAGCGTGGCCGTGCCATCGCGCGCGATCGCGTCGCGCAGTGGCTTTGATAACGCGTACACCAGACTGCCTTCGACGCCGCCTTGCGTGACGACGAACTGGCCCTTGCGCCAGGCGATGGCGCCATCCGGACCACGTACGCCGGCGGCCACCGTCAGCAAGGGCGCGCCGGCAAAGCGGCTGCTGAAATGCGCACTCCAGCCGGTATCGAAGCCGCAGTTGGCCGGCACCAGCGGCGCGACCCCGACACCGCGCTCGCTCAGCAGCGGCACCCAGGCGCCGTCCGAACCGAGGCGCGCCCAGCTCGCACCGCCCAGCGCGAGGATGGTCGCATCGGCCTCGATCAACTGTTCGCCGTCCGGCGTCGCAAAGCGCAGGCAGCCATCCTGCCAGCCGAGCCAGCGCTGGCGCATGTGAAAGCGCACGCCGCTCTCCTTCAGGCGGTGCAGCCACGCGCGCAGCAGCGGCGCAGCCTTCATCTCGAGCGGAAACACGCGGCCCGACGTGCCAACGAAGGTCTCGATGCCAAGCGCGTGAATCCAGGCGCGCACGGCGTCGGCATCGAATTGCCCGAGCCAGCTGCCCACCTGGACCTGACGGTCGCGATAACGCCGCACGAAGTCGGGATACGGCTCCGAATGCGTGATGTTCATGCCGCCCTTCCCGGCCAGCAGGAACTTGCGGCCGACACTGGCCATGGCATCGTAGACGTCGACCTGCACGCCCGCCGCCGCCAGTGTCTCGGCTGCCATCAGGCCCGCGGGGCCGCCGCCGATCACGGCGACACGGGGCGACATTGCAGGATTGGCAGGCTGAGTCATGGTGACGAACGAGAAAAAGCTGGACCAGCATTGTAGTCGGTTTCAGCCCATAAAAAATCATGTAAAGGCTGCTTGACATCACAAAATAACGGGCCTACGATGTAAAGCATCCTTTACTAACCAACGAGAGGCACACGATGGCTGCGAACAAATACGAGAAGCGGGTCGGCAACGCTTACCTGCGCGAGATGGCCGGCGCATTCCTGGTCTATGCGGTCCTGCTGATGGCCTCCATCCGCTTCGGCCGGCCGCTGGACGACGGAGCGTTGCGCATCCTCGTACTGCTCTCGCCGATGATCGGCTTTTGCCTGGCGCTGTGGGCGATCGCGCGCCATCTGGGCCGGGTCGATGAATACCTGCGCAGCTTTTTGCTCGAATCGTTCGCACTGGCCGCCGGACTCACCGCCGGGCTCACGTTCAGCTACGGTTTCCTCGAGACGGCCGGCTATCCGCGCCTATCGATGTTCTCGGTGTGGATGGTGTTGTGCGGCGCGACCATGCTGGTCTGCCTGGTACGCTCGGTGCACGCGAAGCTGCAGACGCGATGAAAAACCGTATCCGCGAACTGCGCGCCACGCACGGCTGGAGCCAGGCCGACCTGGCCGAACGGCTGGAAGTCTCGCGCCAGAGCGTCAATGCGATCGAAACCGGCCGCTACGACCCCAGCCTGCCCCTCGCCTTTGCCATTTCACGGCTGTTCGGCCTGCCGGTCGAAGCCATCTTCACCGCTGATCAGGAGACCGCATGAAAGCTGCACTGTTGTTGACCCTCGCGCTTGGCGCCGCCACCGTTGCTACCGCTGCCCAGGCCCAATCCCGGTCGCCGGCCGCGGCAAGCCAGGCCGAGAACCGCTTTGCCGCCAGCATCAAGCCGGCGGAAACCTTCGAATCCGGCCCGCTGCTGGTCGAGCGCCACGGCAGCAAGGGCCGGCCGGTGATCCTGATTCCCGGCCTGGCGAGCGGCCCGTGGGTGTGGCAGGACGTGATCCGCCAGTTCAAGGACGAGTTCACGCTGTACGTGGTGACGCTGCCCGGCTTCGACGGCCGCCCGGCGCCCGCTGGCGCGCCATTCGAAGGCGCCCGCGCCGCACTGGCGGGGCTGATCGCGCAGCGCAAACTGACTACACCGATCCTCATTGGCCACAGCCTGGGCGGCACGCTGGGCTACGCGGTGGCGCAGGACCTGGGCAACCGGATCGGCGGCGTCGTGGCGCTCGACGGCCTGCCGGTCTTCCCCGGCACCGAGAACATGCCGCCGGCACAGCGTCCGCAAGCGGCGCAGCGGGTGCGCGACACGATGGCCGTCAATGACCCCAATGCCTGGGCTGCCCAGCAGCGCCAGTACATGCGCGGTCAGGGCGTGCTCGACATCGGCAAGGCCGACGACATCACGCCGCTGCTGCTGCGCAGCGACCGCGCCGCCGTCGGCGCCTACGTGGCCGACGCACTGGCACTCGACCTGCGCCCGGGCCTGGAAAAGATCACCGCGCCGGTGCTGGTGGTAGCGCCGTTTTAGCAGTACGATGGGGCCCAGGACGCCATGACGGCAGACGACAAGGTCGCGCATTATCGCAGCCTGGTCGAGGGCATCCCCTCGGTCGAGGTGGTGCCGATCGCGCCGTCCCGGCACTTCCTGATGATCGACCAGCCGCTGGCGCTGGCCGGCATCCTGCGTCGCTTTTTCGACCGTCGTTGAAAGGAGTTTTCCCCATGCGCCCTGCTACCTACTGGATCGGCCAATACCTGCTGGCCACCGCCACCATGTTCCTGCTGCTCGCGGCCGTTGACCTGATGCGCGGCGACAGCCTGGCCGCGAGCTGGCCCGGCACGCTGGGCTGGTCGGCAGCGGCGGCGGCGATCTTCGTCGCCTCGCGCTGGCGCCAGGCCAGCCGGGGGCTCGACTGCGCCGTCTGCAAGGATGAGCAGGTGCGCTGACGGCCACGGCCCGCGACGATCCGCGATGGATCGTCCATTTGTCAGATCTGCAATATTCCTCTTGACATGCGGCGCAGCAGGCATATTCTTGTCGTGGCCAGCTGCGAACGATGATGCCCGCACCGACGAGGCACGCCACGATTCGCCAGGCAGTCCGTTACAACATCTTGGAGGATGTATATGTCGGTAGAAATCGAATCGCTCGCTACGCGCAGGACAGTACTCGGTGCGCTTGCCACCAGCCCGTTCTGGATGGGCTCGGCCTGGGCCCAGCCCAACAATCTCAAGATCTCGCATCAGTTCCCCGGCGGCAGTATCGCGCGGGGCGACTTCCGCGACCGCCTGTGCCGCATGTTCGCTTCCGAGGTCGAAAAGCGCACGCGTGGCGGCGTCAAGTTCTCGATCTATCCTGCCTCATCCATGATGCAGCCGGGCGCCCAGTTCGGCGCGCTGCGCAGCGGCAAGCTCGACATGGCGCTGGTCCCGCTGTCGTACGCCGGCGCCGAAGCGCCGGAAGCCAATATCGGCCTGATGCCGGCGCTGGTCACGTCGTACGAACAGGGGTATGGCTGGCGCAATGCGCCGGTCGGGCGCGAACTGTCGCGCATTCTCAACGAGCAGGGTCTCGTGATCGTCAGCTGGATCTGGCAGGCCGGCGGCGTCGCGTCGCGGGGCGACCCGATCATCACCCCGGAAGACGCGCGCGGCCTGAAAGTGCGCGGCGGCTCGCGCGAGATGGACATGCTGCTGCAGAACGCCGGTGCCACGGTCGTCACCATGCCCTCCAACGAAATCTACACCGCGCTGCGCAGCGGCGCGCTCGATGCGGCGCTCACCTCATCGACGTCGCTGATCTCATTCCGCCTGCAAGAGACAGCCCGTTCGCTGACCACCGCGCGCGCCGGCTCGTACTGGTTCATGTTCGAGCCGTTGCTGATGTCGCGCTCCGTGTTCGACCGTCTGACCAAGGCGCAGCAGCAGGCCGTGATGACGGTGGGCGCCGACCTGGAACAGTTCGCGATGAATTCGGCGCGCATGGACGATGCAGATGTCGCGACCGTGTATCGGGGCGTCGGTGCGCGCGTGGTCGACCTGAATCCCGAAGCGCTGCGCGGCTGGCAAGAGGTGGCGCGCAATACTGCCTGGAAAGATTTCGCCGCCCGCAACAGCAACTGCGCCAAACTGATGGCGCTGGCCGAGCAATCGATCGCGACGATCTAAAGCAGCGAAGTCTTACCCGCCCGTCACGGGCGGGAAAAACGCTACTTCGGCGCCGGCCGGCACGGGCGTGGCACCGTCGCACATCACTTGCTGGCACGCCATGCGCACGGCGCGCTCCGGCGCCAGCGCCTCGGCCCAGACGCCGCCGCGCGCGCGCAGCAGTGCGCGCACCGCGCCCACGGTCGTCACATCAGGCGGCAGGTCGAGTTGCTCCTGTCCCGTGCCCACTGCTTCGCGCAGCGCGGCAAAATATTTCACATTGATCTTCATGACTGTCCTAATGCTGGAGTTCGGCGAACGGAATGAAGCGCACGAGGTCACCCGCAGCGATGGCATTGCCCGGCGGGTTGTCGATGAGGCCATCGCCCCACACGGTCGACGTCAGTACGCCGGAACCCTGGTTCGCAAACAGCTCGAGGCCACCCCCGGCATTGATGCGCGCACGCAGGAATTCGTTGCGGCGGTCGGCCTTGGGCAGATCGAAGTCGGCGCGTACCAGATACCCGCGCGGCTCGACCGGGCCACGCACGCCCTGCAGGCGCAGCAGAAACGGCCGCACAAACAGTAAAAAGGTGACGAAGCTCGAGACCGGATTGCCGGGCAAACCGATAAAGAATGCATTATCACCGTCACGATGGACCTCGCCAAACGCCAGCGGCTTGCCTGGCTTGACGGCGATCTGCCACATCGACAGGCGCCCTTCGGCCTCGACAGCCGGCTTGATATGATCTTCTTCACCCACCGACACACCGCCTGACGTGATGATCAGGTCATGCGCCTGCGCAGCGTCGCGCAAGGTAGCGCGCGTCGCGGCCAGCGTGTCGGGCACGATGCCGAAATCGGTGATCTCGCAGCCGAAGCTTTCCAGCAGCGCGCGCAGCGTAAAGCGGTTCGAGTTGTAGATCGCGCCCGGTGGCAGGTCGTGCGCCGCCACCTCGCCCGGCATGGCCAGTTCGTCGCCCGTAAAGAACACGGCCACGCGCAGGCGCCGGTGGACGGGCAGCGTCGCCAGGCCCACCGAAGCGGCCAGCCCCAGCTCCTGGCTGCGCAAGCGGGTGCCTGCGCGCAGGATCGCGCTGCCGGCGCCGATGTCTTCGCCCTTGCGGCGGATCCACTCCCCGTCCGCAGGCGTGTGGCGCACGGTGACGCTATCGCCTGCGGCCTCGCACTGCTCCTGCATGACGACGGCGTCGGCGCCCGGCGGAATCAGGGCGCCGGTGAAGATGCGCGCCGCGGTACCGGGTTCGAGTGGCCGGCCCACGTGGCCAGCCGGGATGCGCTGGGCCACGCGCAGCGTCGCCTCGCCGCTCGCGCAGTCGGCGGCGCGCACGGCGTAGCCATCCATCTGCGTGTTATCGGCCGACGGCACGTCGATGGTGGCCAGCTGGTCGAGCGCCAGAACGCGGCCGTTGGCATCCAGCGTGGGAATCGTGTCGATGGCCGTCACGGGACGCGCTGCGGCAAGCAGCACCTCCAGCGCCTCACGCACCGTCAGCATGGGCGGTCGTTGTCCTGGTGCGCTCATGCTACAGCCCCGTGTGGTCGGCGATGTACGCCTTCATCTGGTCCACGTCGGCGGACATCACGACGTAGCGCTGCGGCAGCGTTTCGATGTCTTCGAAGCCGGCCGGGCGCTCGGCATCGGTGCCCAGCGCTTCGAGGATCGTCTCGTTGAACTTGGCGGCCAGCGCTGTTTCCAGCACGATCATCGGCACACGCGGCGCCATGTGCTCGCGCGCGACCTTGATGCCGTCGGCGGTGTGGGTGTCAATGGTGATGTCGTAGTCGTCGGCCACGTCGCGGATCGTGTCCAGGCGGTCATTGTGCGTCGAGCGGCCCGAGGCGAAGCCGAAGCGGGCCACCTGCTTGAATTCGTCGCCGTCGCTGCCCGGCTTGCCGGACAGGTCAAACCCGCCATGCGTGTCGACCTTGCGAAACAGCGCGTGGGTGCGCTCGGCATCGCGCCCGACCAGGTCGTAGACGAAGCGCTCGAAGTTCGACGCTTTCGAGATATCCATCGACGGGCTGCTGGTGTGGAACGTCTCGGACGCCTTGCGCACGCGGTACACGCCGGTGCGGAAGAATTCGTCGAGCACATCGTTTTCGTTGGTGGCGGCCACCAGCTTGTCGATCGGCAGACCCATCATGCGGGCGATATGGCCGGCGCAGATATTGCCGAAGTTACCCGACGGGACGGTGAACGAGACCTTCTGGTCGCTGCTGGTGGTGGCCGACAGGTAGCCGCGGAAGTAGTACACGACCTGGGCCACGACGCGCGCCCAGTTGATCGAGTTGACGGTGCCGATCTTCTGGCGCGCCTTGAAGGTAAGGTCGTTCGAGACGGCCTTGACCAGGTCCTGGCACTCGTCGAAGTTGCCCTTCACGGCGATATTGAAGATGTTCGGGTCTTGCAGGCTGAACATCTGCGCGGTCTGGAACGCGCTCATGCGCTCGTGCGGCGAGAGCATGAACACGCGCACGCCGCGCTTGCCACGCATCGCGTATTCGGCGGCGCTGCCGGTGTCGCCCGAGGTGGCGCCAAAGATATTCAGCGCATCGTCGTTTTTTGCCAGCGCATACTCGAACAGATTGCCGAGCAACTGCATCGCCATGTCCTTGAACGCCAGCGTCGGGCCATTCGACAGCGCCTGCAGGATCAGCTTGCCCTTGCGGCCGTCTTCCAGCACGCGCAGCGGAGTGATCTCGGCGGCGGACTCGCCGGCACGGGCGTTGCAGTACACGGCAGGCGTGTAAGTGCGCGTGGTGATGGCCTTGAGGTCGGCGTCCGGGATATCGGTGGCAAACTTGCGCAGGATCTCGAACGCCAGGTCGGCGTACGACAGCGTGCGCCACGCGTCAAGCTCGGCGGTCGTGACCTGTGGGTACTCGGCCGGCAGGTACAGGCCACCGTCCGGGGCGAGGCCGCCGAGCAGGATGTCACAGAAGTTGGCGGGGTTGCGTGCTGCGGACGCGCTCGTCGCGCGGGTGGACACATAGTGCATACGGTTGTAGATCCAGTTGGCTCGGGTTGACCGTCAATTATAGTGGGAGCCAGCGAAATTGTATGCTGTGCTGCAAAAAAGTCATGTCACCCAATAAAATTGGGCGGCCGATGCCCTGGCCGCCCAACGATTGCCGAACCGGCCTGAATCAGCAAGCGGCTCAGCAGGCGGCGTGATTGACCGTCACGACGTGGATGGCCAGGCCGCCCAGCGACGTTTCCTTGTACTTGACCTGCATGTCCGCGCCCGTCTGGCGCATCGTCTCGATCACGCTGTCCAGGCTCACGAAGTGCACGCCATCGCCCTTGAGCGCCAGCGACGCCGCGGTGATCGCCTTGATCGCGCCCATGCCGTTGCGCTCGATGCACGGGATCTGCACCAGGCCGCCGATCGGGTCGCAGGTCATACCCAGATGGTGTTCGATGCCGATTTCGGCCGCGTTTTCGATCTGCTCGTTGGTGCCGCCCAGCGCCGCGACCAGCCCCGCCGCCGCCATCGCGCAAGCCACGCCGACCTCGCCCTGGCAGCCCACTTCGGCGCCCGAGATCGATGCATTCTTCTTGCACAGCATGCCGATCGCGGCCGACGTGAGCAGGAAGTCGCGCACGCCGCGCTGCGGATCGATCGGGCGGCAGTCTTCGGCGTAATAGCGCAGCACGGCCGGGATGATGCCGGCGGCGCCGTTGGTCGGCGCCGTGACAACACGGCCACCGGCGGCGTTTTCTTCATTGACCGCCATTGCGTACAGGCTGACCTGTTGCACGGCGTCGTGCGGCAAGGCGTTGTGCGGCTGCGTTTGCTGCGCCTGCTTCCACAGGGCGGCGGCGCGGCGGCGCACGTTGAGGCCGCCCGGCAGGCGCCCTTCCGTCTTCAGGCCCTGACAGATACAGTCGCGCATCACGCGCCACAGGCGATCCAGGCCGGCATCCAGATCAGCGTCGCTCATGCGCACGCGCTCGTTCGCGCGCAGCATGTGCGGGATCGTCAGGCCGTGCCTGCGGCCGTGTTCGAGCAATTGCACCATCGTGTCGAACGGGTACGGCACCGGCGTGCCGACCGGCTCCGCGGCGCGTGCCTGCGCTTCGCCGGCCGCCGTGATGAAGCCGCCGCCGACCGAGTAATAGATGCGCTCGATGATGCTGCCGTCACGCAGCTGCAGCACGAAGCGCATGCCGTTCGGGTGTTCGGGCAGCGTCGAGGCCTTGTGCCAGACCAGGTTGACCCGTGCGTCGAACGGCACGGTCTTACTGCCCAAGAGTGCGATCTGTCCATCGAGCGCGGCAGTATCGAGCTTGTCGTCGACCGAGGCCGGATCGAGCTCCTGCGGTGTCTCGCCCATCAGGCCGAGGATCACCGCCTTGTCGGTGGCGTGGCCGACACCCGTCAGCGCCAGCGAACCGTACAGGTGCGCCTCGACGCCGACCGCCTCGTCCAGCATGCCGCTTTCGAGCAGAAAGCGACGCGCCGCGACCATCGGACCCACCGTGTGGGAACTCGACGGGCCGATGCCGATCTTGAACAAATCAAACACGCTCATGTCCATCTTTTGTCTCCTGCTTTTTATTTTTTGGGCGAGCCCTTACGCTGCCGCCTTGATGCCGACATCGATATTGGCCAGCATCGAGCCCACCATTTCATCGATGCCGATGCGCGATTGCCAGCCCCAATCGGCGGTCGCGCGGCTGTCGTCCAGGCTTTTCGGCCACGAATCGGCGATCTGCTGGCGGCTGTCGGGCGCGTAGGCGATGGCGAAACCGGGGCGCGCCTTCTGAATGGCGGCGGCCAGTTCGCGCGGGTTGAACGAGACGCCGGCCACGTTGTACGACGAACGGATTGCCACCTGTTCGGCGGGTGCGTCCATCAGTTCGATGGTGGCGCGGATCGCGTCGGGCATGTAGATCATCGGCAGCGTGGTCTCGGGGCCAAGGAAACATTCGTAGGTCTCGCCGCGCAGCGCCGCATGGAAGATCGCAATGGCGTAGTCGGTGGTGCCGCCGCCCGGTGGCGACTTGTAGCTGATGATGCCGGGATAGCGGATGCTGCGCACGTCCACGCCATACTTGCTGTGATAGTACTCGCACAGGCGCTCGCCGGCCAGCTTGCTGATACCGTAGACCGTGGTCGGGTCCATGATCGTATACTGCGGCGTGTGTTCGCCCGGCGTGTTCGGGCCGAAGGCGGCGATCGACGATGGCCAGAAGACTTTGAGTGGCTTGCCCGCTTCACCGCGTTCGCGCGCGATCTCGAGGATGTTGAGCAGGCCGTCCATGTTCAGGCTCCAGGCCTTGAGCGGCGCTTTTTCGCCGGTGGCCGACAGCATCGCGGCTAGCTGGTAGACCTGGGTGATGTCTTCATCGGCGATCAGGCGCGCCAGCGCATCGTTGTCCAGCACGTTCAGGCGGGTATAGCGCGCGGCGCCGTACAGATTGTTCTCGCCGATGTCCGACGCGATGACGTTTTGCGCGCCGTGGCGCTCGGCCAGCGCGCTGACCAGTTCACTGCCGATCTGGCCGTTGGCGCCGATGATGAGGATGCGTTCCATGCTGTGATTCCTTGCCGATTTATTTATTGATTATTTATTGTTGTTTGATGATGCCCAGCTCGCGGCCGGCTTGTTCGAACGCCTTGAGCACGATGTCCAGCTGTTCGCGGGTGTGCGCGGCCGAGAGTTGCACGCGCACGCGCGCCTGGCCCATCGGCACCACCGGATAGAAGAAGCCCGACAGCAGCACGCCCAGTTCGAACATGCGCGCGGCGAATTGTTGCGCGATCGGCGCGTCGAACAGCATGACCGGCACCACCGGGTGCGTGCCCGGCTTGATGGTGAAGCCGAGGCGCTCGATCTCGGCGCGGAAGTACGCCGTGTTGTCCATCAGGCGGTCACGCAGTTCGGTCGACTTCGAGATACGCTCGAGCACCGCGAGCGAGGCGCCGGCGATCATCGGCGCGAGCGTGTTCGAGAACAGGTATGGGCGCGATTTCTGGCGCAGCGTTTCGATCACTTCTTTTTTGCCGGACGTGAAGCCGCCCATCGCGCCGCCCAGGGCCTTGCCCAGCGTGCCCGTGATGATGTCGATCTTGCCGATCACGCCGCAGTGTTCGTGCGTGCCGCGGCCGGTCGCGCCCATGAAGCCCGATGCGTGGCACTCGTCGATCATCGTCAGCGCGCCGTATTGCTCGGCCAGTGCGACGATCTTGTCCAGCTGGGCGATCGTGCCGTCCATCGAGAACACGCCGTCAGTGACGATGATCTTGTGGCGCTTGCCCGCTTCGGTGGCGGCGATCAGCTGCTTCTCGAGGTCGGCCATGTCGTTGTTGGCGTAGCGATAGCGCGCCGCCTTGCACAGGCGCACGCCGTCGATGATCGACGCGTGGTTGAGCGCATCCGAGATGATCGCGTCGTTCTCGTCGAACAGCGGCTCGAACACGCCGCCGTTGGCGTCAAAAGCGGCGGCGTACAGGATCGTGTCTTCGGTGCCCAGGAATGCCGACAGCGCCGCTTCCAGTTCCTTGTGGACGGTCTGGGTGCCGCAGATGAAGCGCACCGATGACAGGCCATAACCATACTTTTCGAGCGCCGCGGCGGCAGCCTGCTCGGTTTCAGGCTCGCCCGACAGGCCCAGGTAGTTATTGGCGCACATATTGATCAAGGTGCGGCCATCCTGCGCGACCACTTCGGCGCCCTGGCGCGACGCCAGCACGCGCTCGGGCTTGAACAGGCCATCGCTACGCAAGGTGTCGAGTTTTTGCTGAAGGCCGCTGTAGAAAGTTTGGTCGCTCATGGTGTTTTTCCTGTTCCGTGGATGGTCCGGCTTGACCGGCAGATGGCGGATGCTGTACCGTGGGTTTGTTCGATGTAGAAGACTTATCCTGTATATCGAACAAAGATTCAATATAGTGGATATTACCCGCGCCCAATCAACTTGGCAAGCCGGTCCCCAACACCTTATGCGGCAATGAATACAATTTCAACCAACAACGCGCCACCCGAAGTCGGCGCCACACTGCAACGCCTGCGCCTGGCCCGTGGCCTGACGCTCGAAGACCTGTCGCGCATTGCCGGGGTGTCGAAATCGATGCTGTCACAGATCGAACGCGAAAAAGCCAACCCCACCATCGCCATCACCTGGCGCCTGGCCAATGCGCTGGGCGTGCAGATCAGCGAACTGCTGTCGTCCGAGGTACGCCCGACTGAACTCATACGGCTGGTGGACGCGCACGAAATCCCCACCCTGCCCGGCGCGCACGCAGGCTATTGCCTGCGCATCCTGGGCCCGATGGACCTGGCAGGCAAGTATGAATGGTATGAGCTGACGCTGGCGCCCGGTGGCGAACTGGCGTCGCAGGCACATGATCCCGGCACGGGCGAACACCTGACGGTGATCACCGGGACCGTGGAACTGGAAGTGGGTCTTGAAAAGAAAAAGGTGCGCCACGGCGCGACGGCGCGCTACCCGGCCGACCAGAATCATGTGATCCGCAATACGGGCAAGACCGAGGCCAAGGCCGTGCTGGTGGTCGTGCACAGGTAGAAGGTCGCCCCGCAGCAGCTGCACAAAACAACATGGCCGCCGGATCGCTCCGGCGGCCATGTTTGCATGCGCCCGGTGTTACTTGGCGCCGGCGGCCGTTACGGCCGCGTCGTTCATCTGCAGCTCGCGCGACAGGAAGCCCCAGCGATCCGCCACTTCCTCGATCTGCTTGCTCGTCGGCTTGCCCGCACCGTGACCGGCCTTCGTGTCGATGCGGATCAGGATCGGCGCGCTGCCGGCCTGCGCTGCCTGGGCTGCGGCGGCGTACTTGAAGCTGTGCGCCGGG
Organism: Massilia sp. MP_M2; assembly: GCF_039123635.1. NCBI lineage: Bacteria > Pseudomonadati > Pseudomonadota > Betaproteobacteria > Burkholderiales > Oxalobacteraceae > Massilia > Massilia sp. MP_M2. Next base: position 82,864 of record NZ_JBCHJF010000012.1, on the reverse strand, counting down.
ACCACGCGGTCATCATGGTCGGCCGTCGTCACCATCGTGGCCGGATAGCAGGTGCCGGCTTTCAGATTGTGCAGCGGCGAATACTTGACCAGTGCCTTGAATTCGTCCGGGTTCTCGGACGAGCCGTAATCCGAGGTCCAAGCCCAGCCGATCGTGAACTTGTGGAAGCGCAGCATGTCCATCACGCCCACCGACGGAATCGCGGCCGCGAACAGGTCCGGCCGCTGCGTGGTCGCCGCGCCGACCAGAAGGCCCCCGTTGCTGCCGCCGCCAATGGCCAGCTTCTGCGGCGACGTGACCTTGTTCTTGACCAGCCACTCGGCCGCGCCGATGAAGTCATCGAACACGTTCTGCTTTTGCAGCTTGGTGCCGGCCTGGTGCCAGGCTTCGCCGTATTCGCCACCGCCGCGCAGATTGGCCACGACATACACGCCGCCCATTTCCATCCATGCCAGGTTGGCCGGCGAGAAGCCCGGCGTCAGCGAGATGTTGAAGCCGCCATACCCGTACAGGTAGGTCGGATTCTGGCCATTCATTTTCAGGCCCTTCTTCGACACGATGAACATCGGGACCCTGGTGCCGTCGCGGCTCGTGTAGAACTGCTGGCGCGTTTCATAGTCGGCCGGGTTGAACGCGACCTTCGGCTGGCGGAACACGGTGCTCTGGCCCGTCGTCATGTTCAGGCGGTAGATCGTGGTCGGATTGGTGAAGCTCGTAAATGAATAGAAGGTCTCGGTGTCGCCACGCTTGCCCGACAGACCGGCGACGGTGCCGATGCCTGGCAACGCGATCTCGCGCACCGGCTTGCCCTCGAGCGAGACCACGCGCACGACGCTGCGCGCATCCTTCAGGTACTCGAGCACCAGCTGGTTGTTGACGATGTCGGCGCCAGTCAGGGTGTCGGCACTTTCGGCGACGAGCTCTTTCCAGTTCGACTCGGCAGGTTTGCTCACGTCGATCGCGATGACGCGTTTCTTGGGCGCCTTGCGGTCGGTGCTGAAGTAGAACACGCTGCCGACGTTGTCGATGAAATCGTAGCCGGCGTCGAAGTTGTCGATCAGGTCGACCACCTTGGCGTCAGGCTTTGACAGGTCCTTGTACGACACGCGGTACTTCGGCGCGGTGCCCTTGGTGGTGGTGATGATCAGGTAACGGCCGTCGTCCGTGGTCTGGCCGCCGAAGCCCCATTCCTTCTGGTCGGCGCGGTCGTACACCAGCGTGTCGGCGCTTTGCGGCGTGCCGATGCGGTGGTAGTACAGCTTCTGGAAGTAGTTCACGTCGGCCAGCTTGGTCGCTTCTTTCGGCGCGTCGTAGCGGCTGTAGAAGAAGCCCTTGCCGTCCTTCGTCCAGGCGGTGCTCGAGAACTTGACCCACTTGATATGGTCCGGCAGGTCCTTGCCGGTCTCAATGTCGCGCAGCTTGATCTCGTTCCAGTCCGAGCCCGATGCGGCGGTGCTATAGGCCAGCAGCTTGCCGTCAGGGCTCACTGCGGTGCCGGCCAGGGCGACGGTGCCATCGGCGGCCAGCGTGTTCGGGTCGAGCAGCAGGCGCGGCTCGTCGCCCAGGTTGTTCAGCGTGTACAGGACCGACTGGTTCTGCAGGCCGTCGTTGCGGGTGTAGAAATAGCGGCCGCCCTCCTTGCCTGGCACGCTGTAACGCTCGTAGTTCCACAGCTGCGTCAGGCGCTGGCGGATCGCTTCGCGTTGCGGGATCGCAGCCAGGTAGGCCTGGGTCACCTTGTTCTGGGCGTCGACCCACACCTTCGTTTCGGCGCTGTTGGCGTCTTCGAGCCAGCGGTACGGATCGGCGACCATGGTGCCGTGGTAATTGTCGGTCTGGTCGACTTTCTTCGTTACCGGATAGGTCGGCGCAGTGCCCTGCGTGGAACAGCTTTGTGCAAGCGCTGGATTGGCGCTGAAGGTCGTGGCCAACACGGCGGCAAGCGTGGCAAGTTTCATGTGCATGTTGTTCTCGTTCTGTGAATGATGAGGTCGGCTTATGGCCGCAGGGCATCATAGCGCGAAACGACATGGGTGCAAACCGTCCGCCTGCGCCACCTACATCAGGCCAAGGGCCCGCCTGGCCACGGGATTGCCGGCGCCCGCTGCGTGGCGGTACCAGTACAGCGCGCGCACGCTGCTGGCCGTCACCCCGAGCCCGCGCGCATACATATGCGCCAGCTGGACCTGCGCGGCCACGTGCCCCTGCAGCGCCGCCTTGCGGTACCACGCCATCGCCAGCGGATGGCTGACCATGACGCCCAGTCCATGCAGGTAGCCGTGCGCCAGCTGCGCCTGGGCACGCGCCATGCCCTGCTCGGCCGCGCGGTAGAACCAGCGCATTGCGGTGGGGTGCGACAGGGTGACGCCGCGGCCCTTGCGGTATAGCAGCCCCAGATTGTATTGCGCCGAGCGATCGCCCTGCTGCGCTGCGCGGCGGAACCAGCGCGCAGCGAGGGCGTGGTCGGGCGACACGCCGCGGCCGCTGTAGTACAAGGCGCCGAGATGGTTCTGGGCATAGGCCAGGCCGCACGAGGCAGCGCGTGCCAGCCAGGCGGCGGCCTGCATGTCGTCGCGCGCGACGCAGTGGCCGCGCAAGTAAAGCTGGGCCAGGTTGAACTGGGCGTATGGGTTGCCTTGCCAGGCAGCGCGGTGGTACCAGGTGAACGTCGCGGCGCCGGCGCGGGCGGCATGGTCGGAGCTCATCGGGATCCTTTCGGCAAGTCGTGCGAACGGCCGCAGGCACAGCCGATTCCATTGCCAAAAGTTTAAGTAAATCGGGGATGCGCGGTTTGCGAGCGCGCAATCGGGGCGTCAGGCGCGATCAGTTGCAATCAGTTGCAATCAGCGGCCATGCGCCTCGGCGGCGATCCGGCGTTCGCGCACAGTAGCCGCATATTTTTCAAGAAATAGTGGAATCTTGGCGGCAGCGACTTTGTTGATCGAGACCAGCAGGCTCGGTTCGACGCGATCGATGCCGCAGGTGCGGCCAAGATGCCGCGCGGCATGCAGCAGCACGTCGGCCGCGACCTGGGCATCGGCCTCGGCCCGGTGGGCGGTGCCGGCAAATGGAATGCCGAGCTGGCTCGACAGCTGGCCCAGCTTGTAGCTGACCAGGCCCGGGAACAGGCGCCGCGACAGTTTCAGCGAGCACACGAGGCCCATGTGCTGCGTCGTGCGGCCCAGGCGTGCGCCTTCGGCTTTCAGGAATTTTTCGTCGAAGCTCGCATTGTGCGCGGACAGCACATCGCCGCCGATGAAGTCGATCAGCTCTGGCACCACCTGGTGCGCCGGTGGGGCGCTGTCGACCATCTGCTGGGTAATGCCGGTCAGGGCCGTGATGAACGACGGCACGCGCACGCCGCAGTTCACGAGCGAGACATAGCGCTCGGTGACTTCGCCGCCGACGATGCGCAGTGCCGCCACTTCCGTGATGCGGTCGCCCATGTCGGGCGACAGGCCGGTGGTCTCGAAGTCGAGCATCACCAGCGGTCGGTCGTACATACTCATCCTTGCTCCTTGTTGTGCACCTGATTGTGTGCGACGTCAGGCCAATCGCCTGGGGTCAGCCGAACTTGCGCAGCGCGTCGAGCGCCAGGCCCGTGCCGATGCTGCCGAACAGGTCGCCCTCGACGCGGCGCGCATCCGGCACCATCGCACCGATCCGCGCGCGCAGCAAGCCCACGCCGCTCGAACCGCCGGTGAAAAAGACCGTGTCGACATCGCCCGGCCGCACGCCCGCATCGGCAAACAGCTTGCCGACCGTCGTGGCGACCTGCTCGACCAGCTGCGCGATGGCCCCTTCGAACTGCGCGCGCGCGATGTCCAGCGACTCGGGCGGCGACAGGCGATCGAGCTGCAGGTTGACCACGTCGGCGTCGGACAGCGCAATCTTGGCGCCCTCGACCTGCATCGCCAGCCAGTGACCGGCGCGGTCTTCGATCAGGTTCTGCAGGCGCGCGATGCGGGCCGGTTCGGCCGCGTCGCGCGCCAGGTCGTTCAGTTGCGTGACGCTCTTGCGCGTGTAGGCCTGGTTGATCGTGTGCCAGGTGGCCAGATTGAAATAATAGCTCGACGGGATTTCGGCGCCCGAGCGCAGCTTGCTGCCATAGCCCAAGAGCGGCATGACGCTCGCCAGGCTCAGGTATTTGTCGAAATCGGTGCCACCGATGTGCACGCCGCCATTGGCCAGGATGTCGTCGCGGCGGTCGGGCCGGCCGGCGCGCTCGGGGCCCAGGCGCACCAGCGAAAAGTCGGACGTACCGCCGCCGATGTCGGCGATCAGGACCAGTTCTTCGCGGTCGATGCGCGACTCGTAGTCGAAGGCGGCGGCGATCGGCTCGTACTGGAAGCCGATGTCGCGAAAGCCGACCGAGCGCGCCACGTCGAGCAGCGTATCCTGGGCCAGCTGGTCGGCCTTGGCGTCGTCGTCGATGAAGAACACGGGGCGCCCGAACACGGCGCTGTGGAACGGCTGGCCGGCCTGGTCTTCGGCGCGGCGCTTGACCTCGCCAATGAACTGGGCCAGCAGCGAACGGAACGAGACCGAACGGCCGGCGACCTCGGTCTGCCCGTCGATCAGGCTGGTGCCCAGCAGGCTTTTCAGCGAGCGCATCAGGCGACCTTCGTAGCCTTCGAGATAGTCGGCGAGCGCAGCGCGGCCATAGCTGACGCGCTCGTCCTCGGCGTTGAAGAACACCACTGACGGCAGCGTGGGCTTGCCGTCCTCGAGAGTCAACAGCGCCGTCGGGGCGGATTGCATCATGCCGGGCCGATACCAGCCGACCGTGGAATTTGACGTACCGAAGTCAACGCCGCAAGCGTGCACCATAGGAACCTTTATCTTGAAGGGGCAGTATGGTAACAGATTCCGTGGCGTATCGCTTCACGCGATCCCGGCTGTGGCAGTCAGGCGAGGTCTTCCTGTAAGCGGGCTCTTACAGGGAAGCGGCGAGCGTACCGATACGGCGCCAGTTGCGAACACCGGATAATCTGCTCAGCAATGCGCCGCAGGCGCTGTCAGTGCTGCAAGCTGACGACTACAACAATCAAGCAGAAAGATTGACCGCATGAGCAATCCCCCCCACGCCGGCGCCGTCGTTGTTCATGGCGGCGCCGGCACGTCGCGCGACCACGAAGATGGCTGCGTGCTCGCGGCGCGCCGCGCCCTGGGCAACTCGAAATCAATGGCGACGCACTGGATGCGGCCATCGGCGCCGTGGCCACGATGGAAGACGATGGCCGCTTCAATGCCGGCAGCGGATCGGTGCTGGGCCTGGATAGCGCGACGGTGGCCATGGATGCAGCCATCATGGACACGCGCGGGCGCCTCGGCGCCGTCGCCTGCGTGCAGTCGGTGAACAATCCCGTGCGCCTGGCGCACGCCGTGGCCGACACGCCGCACTGGCTGCTCGTTGGCGAAGGGGCCAGCCGCTTCGCACGCACGGTCGGCATGCCGCAAGCGCTGCCGGTCTCGGAGCGCCAGCGCACCGCGCACCGCAAGCTGCTGGCGCAACTGGCCGGCTCGATGCCGGTGATGCCGGGCCTGGACCGTGACCTGATCGAGCACTACTGGAATTACAATAGCCCCATGCGGCTGCCGGAAGGCGTCGCATGCGACACGGTAGGCGCGGTCGTGCGCGGCGCCGACGGCCACTTTGCCGTGGCCTGTTCGAGCGGCGGCTCGGCGCCTGCGCTGCTGGGCCGCGTGGGTGACGCGCCGATCATCGGCAGCGGTTTCTTCGCCGGCCCGCAAGGCGCCGTCGCCGCTACCGGCATCGGTGAGCAGATCGTGCGCCACCTGCTCGCGCGCACCGTGTACGGCTGGATTGCCGCCGGCATCCCGCTGACCGACGCGCTGCAGCGCGGCGTCGCCCTGTTCACGCCAGACATCATGATCGGCCTGATTGCGGTGAGCCGCACCGACGCCGGCGCCTTCAGCAACAGTGATATGCCCACTTCGAAAATGGTACAACGATGAACCCAGCACTGAACGTACCGCGCAACGGCCACCTCGTCATCATCGGCGGCCATGAAGACCGCCAGCACGACATGCAGATCCTGTCGCGCTTTGTCGAACTGGCCGGCGGCGTCGACGCACGCATCGTCGTGATCACGGCCGCAAGCCAGATCGCCGACACGATGTGGAAAATCTACGATGACGCGTTTGGCTCACTTGGCGTGACCCGGCACAGCCACCTTGAAATCACGAGCCGCGACGACGCCAACGACGAGAACTTCGTGCGCCAGGTCGCCGAAGCCGACGGCATCTTCATGACGGGCGGCGACCAGAAACGCCTGCTCGCGCTGATTGGCGGCACGGCGCTGGACGCCGAAATGCACACGGCCCTGAAGGTGCGCGGCGCCACCATTGGCGGCACCAGCGCCGGTGCTTCTGCCATGTCGGGCCACATGCTCGCGCAGGGCCGCACCGATCTGCTGCCCGAGAAAGGCTCGGTGAGCCTGGGAGCGGGTCTGGGCTTTTTGCACCGCGTGGTCGTCGACCAGCACTTCTCGGAGCGTCAGCGTTTGTCGCGCCTGTTGTCGATCGTCGCGCAAAACCCCTACCTGCAAGGCATCGGCATCGACGAAGACACGGCGCTCGTGATCGAGCGCGGCGTGGGCATCGAGGTGCTGGGCGAAGGCGCGGTGACCGTCGTCGACGGCCGCTCGATGAGCAGCAACGTCGCCGAGATCAAGGACCGGGCCATCCCGGAACTGATCGACGTGCGCCTGCACCTGCTGCCCGCCGGCGCGAAGTATTCGCTGCCGATTGGCGACGAACAGGTCGGCAGGCGCATTCCCGCTTCACTGCTGGACTTCCTGCAGATCGTCACGAAGCGCACGCCCCTGTCATGAACATCACCGAAAAATGGCTGCTGCGGGCCGAACCTGTATGCGGTGGCGCCGCGCCTGATGGCGGTAGTCTTGTCTGACGATGCCCTGCCCGTCAATGTATTGGAGCCGGCCATCATGGCAGTCCAGGGTCTGACGGGCGCCGCCAGCGTGCCGGGTGCGATGCTGGCCGTTACCGGTGACGAACAACGCCGGCGCACCGTGTTCGGCCATGGCGTCGAACAGGTGGCGCCCTGACCTGGCAAACAGGATCGCCCCCGCCGCAATCTGACTCGCCCCAATGAAAAACGGCCCTGAACGGGCCGTTTTTTTATGAACAGCTAACTTGCCAGAATCAATTGCAAAACAATTCGACACTGACCCTAATTAATCATTGCAGTGCCGCACCACTGAGAGAAACTGAACAATTAGGGTCAGTGTCGAATTCTTTGATAACTTTTCCAAATTGGACAGACTCGATTAGCTGAGTCCGTTTAAATCCGGAGCAATTGCTCAATAATTCTACTCTGACCCTAATTGTTCGTAACTTTTAAGCTTATGCCGTTTGGGCGGCGATCAGGGCGGCGCTTTCGGGGTCGGTGATGCGCAGGGCGTCGACGAACACTTGCAGCGATGAGCCGCAGGCGAAGATCAGGACGTCGCCCGGTACGCACAGGCTCAGACCGAGGCGGATGGCGTTGCCGACTTCCAGTTCGCGATGCAGCGTGTCGCTGATGCCCACGACTTCTTCGGCGCCCGCCAGGATCAGGTCAACCGTTTCGCCGGGTACGCGGCCGCGGCTTTGCGATTCGTAGACCACCAGCTCGTCGAACCGCTCGCCGCAAACGCGCCCGACCTGTTTCAGGTCGGTGTCGCGGCGGTCGCCGGGCGCTGTCACGATGCCGATCAATTGACCAGGCAGCATGCCGCGCGCCATGTCGGCCATCGCGGCATAGGCGGCCGGGTTGTGTGCGTAGTCGACGATCACCGTCACGCCGCGTACATCGAACATATTCGTGCGCAGCGGATTGGTGCGGCCGTTCGAGACGAAGGTCGACAGCCCGGCGGCAATTTGCAGATGGTTGAAATTGGCAGCCATCAAGCCGGCGGCCGCGGCCAGCGCATTGGCGATATTGAAGCGCGCCAGTCCGCCGAACGAGACCGGCATGCTTTCGATCCGCAGCAGCGCCTGCTGGCTATGCCCATCAGCCAGCACCACTGCACCATCCTGCACATAGGCGCCACGCCCGCCGTCTTCCAGGTGCTTGAGCATCACCGGGCTTTCCGGATCCATCGAGAAGAACAGCACCTCGGCGCCCGGCTTGACGCGGCGCGCCATCTGCACGCACAGGGCGTCTTCGGCGTTGAGCACCACCGCCTTCGAGGCCGACTGCGCCACCACTGCCTTGACCTGCGCCAGGTCTTCGATGGTGTCGACGCCATCCAGGCCGAGGTGGTCGGCCGCGATGTTCAGCACGATCGCAACGTCGCAGCGATCGAACGCGAGGCCACGCTTGAGGATGCCGCCACGGGCCGTTTCCAGCACCGCGACCTCGACTTCCGGTGCGCCCAGTACCGTGCGCGCCGACCAGTAGCCGGTGCAATCGCCCTTGACGACCTGTTTGCCGTCGATGAACACGCCCTCGGTGGTCGTCACACCCGTCACCTTGCCGGCCATGCGCGCCGCGTGCGCAACCAGCAGCGTCGTGGTGGTCTTGCCGTTGGTGCCGGTGAGCGCGATGACGGGAATGCGCCCGTCGGTACTGCCCATCAGGCCTTCGACGATGGCGTCGCCCGCGTCCCGCGGTTCGCCCGCGCTCGGGTACTGGTGCATGCGAATGCCCGGTGCGGCGTTGACTTCGATGACGGCGCCCCCCTGCGCCGCGAGCGGCTGGGCGATGTCGTGACAGACGATGTCGATGCCGGCCACGTCCAGGCCAATCTTGGCGGCAGCCCGCACGCACAGCAGGCGTGTCGATTCCGGCAGCTGGTCGGTCACGTCTTCGGCAGTGCCGCCAGTCGACAGGTTCGCGTTGCCGCGCAGTTCGGCCATGACGCCCGCCGGCAGCACGCTGTCCATGTCAACGCCCTGGCGCGCCAGCATGTCGTTCGCGTGTTCGTCGAGTGTGATGCGGGTCAGGATGGTCGCGTGGCCGGCGCCGCGCGCCGGGTTCTCGTTTTCGATCTCCACCAATTGACGCACCGTCAGGTTGCCATCGCCAACGACGTGCGCCGGGCGGCGGCACGACGCGGCAGCCACGCGGCCGCAGGCCACGAGCACGCGGTAGTCGCGCCCTTCGACATGCCGTTCGACGATCACGCGCCGGCCGAAGCCACGCGCGAAATCGAACGCCAGCGCCACGTCGTCCGGCGTCGCGCAAGCCACGGTGACGCCCTTGCCCTGATTGCCGTCGAGTGGCTTGAGCGTGACCGGCACGGCCAGCCGCCGCGCCACGCGCTGCGCCGCTTCGGCGGTGGTGACCACGTCGCCCTCGGGTACCGGCACGCCGGCTTCTTTCAGCAGCGCCTTCGTCAACTGCTTGTCGCTGGCAATTTTGACGGCGATGAAGCTTGTTTCGCCCGTCGTCGTCGCTTGCAGGCGCTTTTGCCGCACGCCCCAACCGAGCAGGAACAGATTCGCTTCTTCGGTGATGCGCTGGGTGGGGATGCCACGCTCATGCGCGGCTGCCAGCACGGCCGCCGTGCTGGTGCCGATCGCATAGCGCCCGGCGATGCCCAACAGTTCTTCCAGGCGCGGCTCGAGCGCAAACGCTTCGCCGCGCGCCAGCGCCGTCACCAGGTCGACCGCCAGATCGAAGGCCGGCTCGGCCAGCTTTTCAGACGTGTACGCGACGACCACGCGGAACTGGCCCGGATGGCCATTGACCGGCCGCGTGCGGCCAAAGGTGGCGGGCGCGCCGGCCAGCGACTGCAGTTCGAGGGCGACGGTTTCAATCACGCGCCCCAGGTAGGTGCCGGCCGCCAGGCGCTGCACGAAGCCCCCGGGGGCGCCATCGGTCAGACGCGGGCCGCCCAGTGCCGGCAGCAGCGCCAGCAGCGTATCGTTAAAGCCGGGGATATCCCTGGTCGACAGGCCGTACAGGTCTTCGAGGTCGATGACGGACAGCAGGCAGGGGGAGTCGGCGTGGACGTTCGGTCCGCGCAGGAAGCGTTGTTCCAGGATTTGCACGTTGGTGTTCCCTTGTTATGGTGTTGATGAAGCGACGGCCGGCACACGCTCTCCACGTGTACCGGCCGCTTTGTGCACTGCGCGGACGCGTCAGGCGTCGAACAGTTGCGTATACATCCGGGTGGCCATCAGGCCCACCGTGGTGTGGTGCACTTCGGGCGACAGCAGCCGCGCCAGCAGCGCCATTGCCTCTTGTTTGCCGCTGCTGGCCGCGACCTGCTGTTCGAGCACGCGCAGTTCGTTGCCTGTGTCTTGCGCGTCCGCCCCAGTATGGCGGCGGATCAGGCCACGCACCGGGAAGGCGGTTCCCCGCTCGGTGCCAAGGCCGTGCTGGTCGAGCGTGCGCTGGCGCGCGCGCGCGGTCAGCACGCGCGCTCCGGCAGCCTGCCCGCCATCCGGGTGGCTGGTGATCCAGTCACGCAGCACTTGCAATTCGTAGGCATTGAAGACGCCGAACATCTCGGCGCGCTCGCCCTCGACCAGACGCCAGAAGCGGCTGTGCTCGACCTGCTCGCCGCGCTTGATCCAGCCGGCGTCTTCGAGCGCTGCCAGGAATGCCGGTATCTGCGCTGGTTCGGTCAGCCAGTCGTTGACCGAGCGACCCGCCACACGGCAGTAATCCGAGTGCATGTTCTTGCCGACGACGCTTTTCGCCGCCATGATGTCGACCAGCTCATCATTCAGATCGAATTCGCCGATCACTGACGTCGTGCTGGCGCCCAGCTCATTGAGTCGATAACCATTGACTACGCGCTGCCAGAAGGCATCGCGATCGCCCACGCGCGGCATCAGGTCGTGGACCGATTGCACGGCCTTGCGAGCATGACCGCTGGCGGCGTTGTCGACCGTGACGTGCAGCGTGAAATAATACGGGTCGATGCCCAGTTCGTTGAGCTCGTACGACGTGATCAGCAGGTGCAGCGGCAATTGTTCGTAGCCGAGGTTATAGCCAATGATCTCCGGCAGGTAATGCTCGGCATGGTGACCCAGCGCCAGTTGCAGTGCGCCTTGCAGGAAGTGGTCGTCACTCAGGCCTTCCCAGCTGTCGCAGCCGTGCGTGGCCAGCAGCTTGCGGTACAGCGTCACGTGATTTTTGTCCGGCAAGCCATCACCCAGCTCTTCGAGGTACGTCTTGATCAGCGGGTGGAATGCAACGTCATCCCACTGACGCACCAGGCCATACAGCCAGGCACCATCGACCAGCTTGGTCGGGGCCACGCCCTTGATGAAGTACAGCGCATGGGCGCGGGTGCTGAAGTAACGGCGCGGCGCGCCGTTCTTGCGCGCAGCCAGGTAGTCGCGGTATTCGTGCCCGACGATCTCGGTGCGCTCTTCGATCCACGCTTGCAAGTCATTGATATTCGATGGCAGGTCGACCGGGAGCTCGCGCGCGAGCGCGATTTGGTCGTCGACGAACGCCCTGGCGACGTCGGGCTGCGCAGCCGGATCGGCGTACAGCGAGAAGTACAGATTCCTGGCGCTCTGCCCGGTAGGCAGTGGGGCACTCTGGACGCCTGGCGCGTCGGCTAACAGCATTGGGCTCATGTCTCGATTCTTGAAATACGTTCTATGGACGGTGACGCATTATCCGTGCTGAACCGTGTCAAGAAAATCGGTAGGCGCGCTGTGAGGCTGTAAGATAGGGATTACAAAAATATTATCGACTGACGCAGTCGATCATGCGGCCGCACCCAGCGCCGGGTTGGCCACCATGCTCGCGCCCGACAGTTGAACCGGCATCGCACCGGCATCGAGCATGCGCACCAGGGCGCGCTCGCCGTCGTCCGCGTTGACGTTCACGGCGCGTATGGCCTCGGTGGCGAGCAATACTTCGAACCCTGCCGCCAGAGCATCGAGCACGGTATTGAGCACGCAATAGTCCGTTGCCAGCCCGCACACGGCCAGGCGCGTGATGCCGCGCGCCCGCAGCGTGTCTGCCAGGCCGGTGCCGTTGAAGGCCGAATAGGCATCGACATCGACCGTGGTCGCTTTGGAGATGACAACCGCGTCATCGATCTGCAACCCGGGCGCGAAACGGGCGCCGTCGCTGCCTGCGACGCAGTGCACGGGCCACGGCCCGCCCTGACCCGCAAACGAGCAATGCAGGGAAGGATGCCAGTCGCGCGAGACGTACACCGGCAACGCATGCGTGCGATACAGGTCGCTCATGCGATTGATCGGTGCCAGCACGGCGTCGCCTTGCGGGACACCCAGGCTGCCGCCGGGAAGGAAGTCGACCTGCGGGTCGACGATCAGAAGGGCGTCGCCCTCACCCAGCACGATGGCGTTCATGGTTGTTTCCTTTGCTCTCGATTGACAAGACGCCATGACAGCGGCGCCCACCAAAGCCTACCATGAAGCCCCCGTGCCGGCAGGGGCGGAAACCAAGCTGCTTACTGTGGCGTATTGTTCAGCAACGAATGCTTGCGTGCATAGCCAAAGTAGACGAGCGCGCCGATGGCCAGCCAGATCGCGAACGCGACCCAGGTATGCCAGCTCAGGAACGACATCAGCACCAGACAGAAGATGATCGCCAGGATCGGGATCAACGGCACGGCCGGGCAGCGGAACGCGCGCGGCAGATCAGGACGCTTTTTGCGCAGCACGATCACGGCAATCGAGACCAGCGTGAACGCGGCCAGCGTACCAATATTGACCAGCTCGGCCAGCACCGTCAGCGGCACCACGGCGGCGATCAGGCCGAAGATGATGCCCACCAGCCAGGTTGCGAAGAATGGCGTGCCGTATTTCGGGTGCACTTTCGACAGGCGCGCCGGCATCAGGCCGTCACGCGACATCGCATACAGGATGCGGGTCTGGCCATAGGCCATCACCAGCATCACGGTGCTCATGCCCAAAATGGCGGCCAGGTCGACGAAGCCGGCGACCCAGTCTTCACCGGCCACTTGCAGCGCCAGCGATACCGGATGGTCGATGCCCTTGAAGTCCATGTGCGGCACGATGCCGGTCATGATCGCAGCCACCACGACATACAGGATGGTGCAGATGATCAGCGAGCCGATAATGCCGATCGGCAGGTCGCGCGCCGGATTCTTGACTTCCTCGGCGGCCGAGGTCACGGCGTCGAAGCCGATGAAGGCAAAGAACACCAGGGCCGCTGCGCTCATCACGCCCGTCATGCCATATGGCATGTACGGCTGCCAGTTCTCCGGCTTGACGTGGCCCACGCCGACGGCGATGAACAGCAGCACGACGCTGATCTTGATGATCACCATCACGTTGTTCAGGCGCGCCGATTCACGCATGCCGAGCGAGAGCAGGAATGTGATGGCCATCATGATCAGAAAGGCCGGCAGATTGAACAGGGTCTCGACGCCGGGACGCGCGCCTGGGGCAGCGGTCAGCGCGTCAGGCAACACCAGGCCAAAGCCCGACAGCAGCGACTGGAAATAGCCCGACCAGCCCACTGCAACGGTCGAGGTGGCCAAGCCGTATTCGAGCAGCAAGTCCCAGCCGATCATCCAGGCGACGAATTCGCCCAGCGTGGCATAGCTGTAGGTATAGATGGAACCGGCAACCGGGACGGTCGAGGCGAATTCGGCGTAACACAGTGCGGCGAAACAGCACGCCATTGCGGCGATGACAAACGACAGCGACAGGCCGGGGCCGGCCGTGACGGCGCCGGTGCCGGTCAGCACGAAAATACCGGTACCGACGATGGCGCCGATGCCGAGCAGGATCAGGTCGGTCGGGCCGAGCACTTTCTTGAGGCCGCCCGGCTTGGCGCTTGCGGCGATCATCGCGTCCAGATTCTTGGTTCTAAAAATACTCACTACGTGTTCTCCAATCAAATAATGGTGTGGTCCCGCGTCTTGTCATTACTGCGCCTGCCTGATGGGCGGGCGCACTCCCGAGATCCTGCCTGGTGGGCCGGCTTGCCTGACCTGGAAACCGCCGCTTGTTTCACCTGTCATCGTCCAGCTTTTTTACAGGTGTGCCAATATAACCAGAATGTTGTCTCGAATCAAAGCAATCTGCTGAAACATCTGCAATTTACGTGCCCGTCGGCAAATCCGGCAAGCGTTGCGTAAACAGCGCGCACGGCCCAACCGTGCTTGATTTCCAGTAGTCAACATTCGATAATGATTAGCATCATTCGCCCCATATCGCATGGGCCGCCTCCCTCTGCTTGTCCACCGCTGTTCCCCTGCCATGACCGTCACCCCAGGCCATTTGATCACCGCACTGCCGGCGCACGCGTCACGGCGGCCAGGGCCGCGGCGCACATTGGTGGGATGTGGGTTGTTGCTGGCGTTCGGGGGCGCGCTGGCAGCGCCGCATCCGGCGTCGCGCCTCGACGATATCGCCAGGATTTCCGAGCAAAATAATGCGCAGGCCCGCACCATTCTCGTGCAGGAAGGCCCTGCCCTGATCGCTGGCGCACCCTATGCGGTGCGGATACGCTATCTGTTCCTGCTGCGCCGTGTACAGGTCGATGGCGGCAACTTGCGCGCAGCGTACGAGACCAACGAGCAGATCATCACGCTGGCCACCGCCGCGCACGATCGGCACAACCTGGCAGTGGCCAGCCTGGGCCGCGTGTATCGTTTGATCGAAAACAATGATCCCGCCGGCGCGCTGGGCTTGCTGGAAACCCTGCGCGCCCGCTACCGCGATCTGGACAGCCTCGAATTCAGGGCCGGTTTCGACGCGCTCCAGGGCGCCGCTTTCAGCGCTGTCGGTCAGTACGACCGCGCCCTGCAGCGCTTCCTGCCCGCGCTCGAGGTGGTCCACAACCATCCTGGCCTGTGGAGTCCGCGCAAAGCCGAGATCCTGCTGGCCATGGCGCGCATGTACGTCAATGCGCGCGATCCCGTGCGTGCGCTCGAGACGCTGCGCGAAGTGCGTGCCGGCAAGAAACCCCTGCCGCCGCGGCTGGATGCGGCGGCGTCGCTCCTTGAAGGCCGCGCGCTCGTCGCGCAGGATCAGCCCGATGCTGGCCTGGTGGCGTTCGAACGTGCGTTGGCGCTGGCGCAAACGCATCAATTGCTGTCGGTCCAGGCCAATGTGCTGGGTAATATCGCCAATGCCTACCTCAAGCTGGGCCGCTACCCCGAGGCCGAGACGGCCGCGCGCGCCGCCTTGATACCTGCCAGAGACAGCGAGGACAGGATCAGCCTGCAGACGGCGAAGGCGAACCTGGGCTTTGCGCTGTTCGGCCAGCGCCGCTATCAGGAAGGCATGCGCCTGGTCGATGAGGTGAGTCTCGCCATGCGCCAGGCCGGCGCCCTGTCCGCGCTGGGACGCATTTTGGACGAAAAAAGCCAGGCGCTGGAGCGGGCCGGCCGTTTCCCGGAAGCGCTCGCCACGCTGCGCGAGCGCGAAACCGTCATGCAGCAACTGTCGGTGAATGACCGCAACAAGGCAATCTCGGCGCTGCAAGAACAGTTCACGTCGCGCGAACGCGCTGCCCAGATCGACAGCCTGCGCCTGGAAAATGCCGCCAAGGACGCCGAGCTGCGTCATCGCACGCTGGTCCAGACAGCCGCCTCGCTGGGCGCTGCACTGGCGCTGCTGCTGTGCGCCGGCGTGCTCTGGCTGTACCGCAAGTCGGAACGCACCGGCCAGCGCCTGACGCAACTCAATGCCGTGCTGGCCCACCACTCGGCGCATGACCCGCTCACCGGGCTGCACAACCGGCGCTCGTTCCAGGACCGCATGCGCAGCCGCACCGGGGAAGCGGCGCCGCACCCGGATGCGGCGGATTGCTTCACGCTGCTCGACATCGACCACTTCAAGCGCATCAACGACGACTATGGCCACGCCGCGGGTGACGCCGTGCTGATCGAAGTGGGCAGGCGGCTGCGCGCCACGCTGCGCGAGTCGGACATGGTGCTGCGCTGGGGTGGCGAGGAATTTCTCGTGTATTCGCAGGGCGTCACGCGTTCGCAGCGGCCATTGCTGGTGCGACGTATTCTCGACGCGCTGGCCAGCACGCCGGTGCTGCTGGCGGACGGCACGCCGCTGGCCATCAGCGCCACGGTCGGCGCCGTCGCGCTGCCGTTTGCCGCGGGGGACGACGAGGCGGGCGCGCCGGCGATGGATTGGCAGCAAGCCATTGCCCTGGCCGATCGCGCCATGTACAAGGGCAAGGAAGCAGGCCGCAACCGCGCGTACATCGTGGCCGGCCTGCGGCGCCCCGAAGGCGCCCTGGAGCTCGACCTGGTGCTGCCGGGCGTGGCAGCTTGAACCTAGGGAAGCACCGGACCGCGGCGCGCATTGACTGCTGCCACGGTCTGTAGCAACGCCGCCGGCACCAGCGGCTTGGCCACAAATTCATCGAACCCCGCCGCCAGCACCTTCTGCTCGTCTTCCTTGCGCGAGAATGCCGTCAGGGCAATCACCGGCACGCTGGCGATCAGGCGGTCCGGCAAGGCGCGTACCTTGCGGATGAACTCGAACCCATCCACCACCGGCATGCCAATGTCGCTGATGATCAGGTCGGGCCGGTGCAGCTCGATCAGGCGCAGCGCTTCCTGGGCGCCGGTGGCGGTCAGGATCGTGGCCTGGCTGGGCGCCAGCACCGCCTGCACCAGCTCGAGCGAATCGAGCGCGTCGTCAATGACCAGCACCGTCAGGCCTTGCAGGGCCAGCGCTGTCAGCGGCAATCCCGGCGCAGGCACCGTTGCAACAGGCGCCGGGACCGAGCTGCTCGCCAGTGGCATGCGCAGCGTGAAGGCGGCGCCCTTCCCTTCGCCTGCGCTGGCCACGCTCAGCGCGCCACCCTGCAATTCGGTCAGCTGGCGCGCAATCGCCAACCCCAGGCCCAGCCCCCCGTGGCGCCGTGTCGACGACGCGTCGGCCTGGCGGAACCGGTCGAACACGAATGGCAGGAACGCAGCGGGGATGCCGGCGCCGGTGTCCTGCACGGTGATCTCGCTGGCGCCGTCGACGGCACGCAAGGTCACGGTCACGACCCCGCCCGGCTCGCTGAACTTGATGGCATTGGACAGCAGGTTGACCATCACCTGCTGCATGCGGCCGCTGTCGCCAAGGATGCGCCCGGCGGCGGCGTCGAGCTGACCAAGCAGCGTCACCTGGCGCGCCAGGGCCGCTGGCCGCGTCGTGTCGAGCGCTGCGTTGATGAAGTCCTGGGGCTGCAGCGGCGCGCTATCGATGCGTACCTTGCCGGCCAATAAACGGCTCATGTCGAGCATGTCTTCGATGAGTTCGGACTGCGCGCGCGCATTGCGCTCGATCGTGCCCAGGCCGCGCTTGAGAGAGGCCTCGTCGCGCGCGCCCTGCAGCAGCAATTGCGACCAGCCGAGCATGGCGTTGAGCGGGGTGCGCAGTTCATGCGACAGCGTGGCCAGGAAGTCATCCTTCATCTGGCTGACGTTTTCGGCATCGAGCCGCGCCTGCTGCTCGATCAAAAACAGCTTTTGGCGCTCGGCTGCGGCCACCAGTGAGGCAGCGATGGTCTGGTTGCGCTCTTCGAGACGCGCATCGAAGATCGTCGCCAGCAGCGTAATGCTCAGCAGCAGCACCGTCGTGATCGTCACCAGCGCCGCCAGATAATCCTGGTCGATGCCCACCAGTGCGGCGCCACAGACGCTGCCTGGCGCGAAGTGGGCGGCAGCCATGCCGGTGTAGTGCATGCCGGCGATTGCGCCGCCCATGACCACACTGGCCGCCAGTTGCAACATGTGGCGCGAGCGCCCGTGCTCCTGCATGCGCATGCCAATCTGCAGCGCCAGCGCCGCCGCACCGATCGCGATGACGACCGACAGCACGAACAGCCACGGAGAATAGGTGATCGCCGGGTGCATCTGCATGCTGGCCATGCCGGTGTAGTGCATGGCATTGATCGCAAGTCCCATCAGCAGCGCACTGGCGGCAAGATGCCGCGGCCGGACCGCGCGGTGCCGCACTTGCCAGAGTGCGAGACTGGACGACACGACCGGCAAGAGCCACGAGACAAAGGTCGTCATTGCATCGTAGCCAACTGGCAGCGGCAGGCGAAACGCCTGCATCCCGATGAAGTGCATCGCCCAGATGCCGCTGCCCATCGCAATCGCGCCGCCGGCAACCCAGACATACCGTCCACGTCCCTGCGCCTGCTTGACCCGCATGGCAAGACTCAGGGCCGTGTACGACGCCAGCACGCCGACCAGAATCGAAACGATCACCAGCAAGGGCTGGTAGTGGCCGTACACCATAGAGAGTTCGCTGGTTGAGTAGATCGAATACCGGCACGTTCCCTGGGCCACAGCCCAGTTGCGCGGTTTTACGCCAAGTGTACAGGGCGAAACGACCGAAGCGGGTGAATTCCGGCCGCCTCGGCACCCGTGAAACGGCATTATTTCTGACAATTATTCGTGCCAATTGGCCCGTGTTGCCTGGACTGCTGCTGGCGCGAACCTGCATCGCGGCACGGTTCTGATTTGCAGCCGCTGCCATGCGCGACCACCATGCCGCCGACCGCGTCATTGCACGCCACGAAAAAAAGGCCCGCACAGTGATGTGCAAGCCTTTTTCGGTCGAACGTATTCGTTGGTGGGAAGTGCAAGTTTCGAACTTGCGACCCCTGCAGTGTGAATGCAGTGCTCTACCCCTGAGCTAACCTCCCAGCGAGGCCGTATTATGCCACAGCCGATAAATTATGCCAAATGGCAATCGACTGCGACCATCGATCCGGACGCGCACTACAAGGCGCACTACAAGGCGCACTACAAGGCGCGCAGAAACGAACAAGGCCAGCATCTCTGCTGGCCTTGAAAATTCTTGGTGGGAAGTGCAAGTTTCGAACTTGCGACCCCTGCAGTGTGAATGCAGTGCTCTACCCCTGAGCTAACCTCCCGAAGCGAGGCATATTATGGCACAGAATTATCTCAGCGTCACCCCTGCGCCGCGTAATTAAGCTGCGTAATTCCGCCAGACGCAGCTACCCTTGACGCTTTTGTCCAGGCCGGCCAGCACGGTATCGTGCTCGGCCAATTCGTCGCTGCTGGCCGCCACGACGATGACCTCTCCCAGCGGCACGATCTCGAGTGCCTCGCCGTCGTGCGTGGTTTCTTCTTCCACATCCATGGTCAGCGAATTCTGGCCACGCGTCATCGCCAGATACACATCGGCCAGCAACTCCGAGTCGAGCAGCGCGCCGTGCAGCTTGCGGTGCGCATTCGAAATATCGTAGCGGTCGCACAGCGCGTCGAGCGAGTTGCGCTTGCCGGGATGCAGCTCCTTCGCTTGCACCAGCGTGTCGATGACGCCGTCGCAATACTGGACGAATGGCGGCAGGCCCATGCGGGTAAATTCGGCGTTCAAAAAACCCAGGTCGAACGGCGCGTTATGGATGATGACCTGGGCGCCCTGAATGAAGTCGCGCAATTGGTGCGCGATCTCGTGGAATTTCGGTTTGTCGCTCAGGAACTCGGTGGTCAGGCCGTGCACCGCCAGCGCGCCCTCGTCCGACTCGCGTTCGGGGTTGATGTAGCAGTGGTAGTTGTTGCCGGTCAGCTTGCGATTGAAAATTTCAACGCAGCCGACCTCGATGACGCGGTCGCCGGTGCGGGGATTCAAGCCTGTGGTTTCGGTATCGAGAACGATCTGACGCATGGTGCAATTCTTCAAAGTGGGTGCCGGCGCAGTATAGCAACTGCGGCGGCGTGCTGCTTGGCCGCAGGCCGCTCAGCGACGTACCGACGCGGCGCCGCGATTGGCCAGCACGTCGGCCCGCTCATTGCCTGGGTGGCCATTGTGGCCGCGCACCCAGCGCCATTCGACGGCGTGTTGCTGCTGGGCCAGGTCGAGCGCCTTCCACAGGTCTTCGTTTTTGACGGGCTCTTTCGCCGCCGTCTTCCAGCCGCGCGCCTTCCAGCCGTGGATCCACTCGGAGATGCCTTTCTGGACGTACTGGCTGTCGGTGTGCAACACGACCTCGCACGGTCGGTTCAGCACCCCCAGCGCCTCGATCACCGCGCGCAGTTCCATGCGGTTGTTGGTGGTGTTTGGTTCGCCGCCGAAGATTTCTTTTTCGTGGCCGTTCGACACCAGCAGCGCGCCCCAGCCACCCGTGCCCGGATTGCCCTTGCAGGCGCCGTCGCTGAAAATCTCGACCCGGGTCGGGTTGGCGTCGCCCTTTGTTCCAGTCATTGTTTCAGCCATTGCTTCACTCGTTGTTTCGCTCATGCCCTGCTATTCACTTTCTGTTCGTTCAATCCGGTTTGCCGCCGGCACTGCCGCCGGTCGCTTGCTGGTTTTCTTGTTCCATGCGGGGCCAATCAGATGCATGCCCTTGACGCGCTTGATTGCATGCACGACGTAGACGGCGCCAAGATACGGCCACCAGCGCCCGCCGGCCGATTCCATCATCGCAAAGCGGCTCAGCCAATGGGCGGTACGGCAAGGTGGCGCGTAACAGCCGAAGTGGCTGCGCGTGGCGCTCAGGTTGAGCAATTTTAGCCAGTCTTTCAGGCGCGGCATAGAAATGAATTCGCCGGTGTCCGGCAAGTAGCCATTGCGCGTGACCCGCCCCAAGCCCTGGCGCATGCCCCACAGGCTGGCTGGATTGAAGCCGCAGATGATGACCTGCCCTTCCGGGATCAGGATGCGTTCGACTTCGCGCAGGACCTGATGCGGCTCTGCGGCGAACTCGAGCACATGCGGCAGCACCACCAGGTCGATGCTGCTCGACGCAAACGGGAGCTCGGTGAAATCGGCCGCGGCGGCGATCTGGCGGCCGCTCGAGGCGAACGCGAGTTCGTTGGCATTCGACGTGCGCGTGGCGACCTGCCACCGGTTGGGCATGCGGCTGGCGGCCAGCGCATCGAGCTGCGGCACGCCGATCTGCAGCGCGTTGTAGCCGAAAATATCCGCCGTCAGCTCTTCCAGGCAGGCTTGCTCGAACGCGCGCACGTAAGCCCCCGCTGGCGATTGGAGCCAGTTGTCGAGGGCTATAATGGATTTCTCGGCAGCGCTATCCATGCCACCTCTTGACTATACACATGACCATGACACCTCCACGGCAGCCGGTCCTGTCGGTACTGACAGTGCCGGCTTTCAAAGACAATTACCTCTGGCTGGTTCACGACGGCACCCATGCGGCCGTCGTCGATCCGGGCGACGCAGCACCGGTGCGCGCGGCGCTGGCCGCGCACGACCTGCGCCTGACTGCCATTCTACTCACCCATCATCATGCTGACCATATTGGTGGCGTCCCCGCCCTGCTTCAAGAGTGGGCGGTACCGGTGTTCGGACCGAAGAACGATGGCATCGATCTCGTCACGCACCCTTTGGTGCAGGGCGATCGCATCGACGTGCCCGGCGTCAACCTGACGCTCGACGTGCTGGACGTGCCGGGCCATACGCTGGGGCACATTGCCTACGTGCGGTGCGACGCAGGCGCGCACTGGCTGTTCTGCGGCGACACGCTCTTCGGTGCCGGCTGCGGACGCCTGTTCGAAGGCACGCCGGCGCAGATGGCCGCGTCGCTGGCGCAACTGGCGCAGTTGCCTGACGAGACGCTGGTGTATTGCGCGCACGAATACACGATGTCGAACCTGGCGTTCGCGCAGGCTGTCGACGGGGATAATGCGGCGCTGGCCGCGCGCGTGGCGGCCGACGGGGCCCGGCGCGCGGACGGTCAGCCGACCGTTCCCTCGACAATCGCGCTGGAAAAAGCCACCAACCCATTCCTGCGCGCCACGACGGCGCCGATCGTGCGCAGCCTGGTTGCTGCCGGGCGCGTGCCTGAGGGTGCAGCGCCGCTCGAGGTGTTCACGGCGCTGCGGGCGTGGAAGAATACGTTCTGACGCCGCCTCAGATTTCCTCGTACAACGGCAGCGTCAAAAATTCCGCGAACGCGTCGGCCGTGGACATGTCTTCGAAGATGGTGGCGGCGCGCTCATAATTGGCGTGGGTGCCATCGGCCGCCACCAGCTTTACCTTTTCGAGCTCTTCGGGAATCATCGCGCGCACCATGTCGGCCGTCACCTTGCGGCCGTCTTCCAGCACGCCCTTGGCTGAGCGGATCCACTGCCACACCTGCGAGCGGCTGATTTCGGCCGTTGCGGCATCTTCCATCAAGTTGTGGATCGGCACGCAGCCATTGCCGGCCAGCCAGGCGCCCAGATAATGGATGCCGACATTGATGTTGTAGCGCAGCCCCGCTTCGGTGATCGGCGCTTCCGGCTTGAAGTCAAGCAGTTGCGCGGCGGTCACGACGACATCGGGCCGCTGCCTCTCGAACTGGTTCGGCCGCTCGCCCAGCACTTTCGTGAATTCTTCCATCGCCAGGCCCACCAGCCCCGGATGCGCGACCCAGCCGCCGTCATAGCCATCGGTCGCATCGCGCGCCTTGTCGTTGCGTACGCCACCCATGGCAATCGCGTTTTTCTCCGGATCGTTCTTGATCGGGATCAGCGCGGCCATGCCGCCGATGGCCGGCGCGCCTCGTGCGTGGCAGGTCTTGAGCAGCAGCAGCGCATAGGCACGCATGAACGGCGCCGTCATCGTCACTTTGGCGCGGTCGGCCAGGCAGAAATCGCTGTCGCGCTTGAACTTCTTGATGCACGAGAAAATGTAGTCCCAGCGGCCCGCATTCAGGCCGGCGCTGTGGTCGCGCAGCTCGTACAGAATTTCGTCCATCTCGAATGCGGCCAGGATGGTTTCGATCAGCACCGTCGCCTTGATCGTGCCCTGCGGGATGCCGAGCAGGTCTTGCGTCATCACGAAGATGTCGTTCCACAGCCGCGCTTCCAGATGCGATTCGAGCTTGGGCAGGTAGAAATATGGCCCGGCGCCCCGTGCCAGTAATTCTTTCGAGTTATGGAACATGAACAGTGCGAAATCGAAGATGCCGCCCGAGACGCGTTTGCCGTCGACCAGCACGTGTTTTTCATCGAGATGCCAGCCGCGCGGGCGCACCAGCAGCGTAGCGACCTTGTCGTTGAGGCGATACGACTTGCCATTCTGCTCGAGCGAAATGGTCTTGCGGATCGCATCGAACAGGTTGATCTGGCCACTGATCTGGTTATCCCAGTTGGGCGTGTTCGAATCCTCGAAGTCGGTCATGTAGCTGTCTGCGCCCGAGTTCAGCGCGTTGATGACCATCTTGCGCTCGACCGGCCCCGTGATCTCGACGCGGCGGCAGTGCAGCGCGGCGGGAATCGGCGCGATGCGCCAGTCGCCGTCACGCACCGACGCGGTTTCTGGCAAGAAATCCGGGCGCTCACCGGCATCCAGGCGCTCTGCCCGCGCGGCGCGTGCGGCCAGCAAGGCCTGGCGGCGCGGCTCGAACGCACGCGTGAGCGTGGCCACCAGCGCCAGCGCGTCCGGCGTCAGGATCTGCTCGTAGGCCGGCTGGATTGCGCCGGTAATTTCCATGCCTTGGGGGATGCTGTGGGACATATCGACTCCTGAAGATGAATGAAAATCGCGTGCAACGCCGGGCCGGGGCGTGCCCCGCTTGGCGTTCATGTTGGCTTCCAGTATATTCACCGGCGTAACGCTAAACGAGACAAATACGCACTTCATCTGTGTGTTTTTGTATTAAATCAACCCAGGCGACAGGACCGTGTGCATGAGCAAGTTCACCCAGATGGCAACCTTTGTCGAGGTCGTGGCGCGCGGCAGCCTGTCAGGTGCGGCGCGCGCCGAAGGCATTGCCCCGGCCATGATCGGGCGCCGGCTCGACGCACTGGAGTCGCGGCTGGGCGTCAAGCTGCTGCGCAGGACCACGCGCAAGCTCGTACTGACCGACGAGGGCGTCGCGTTTCTCGAAGATTGCCAGCGCATCCTGGACGAGGTGGGCGAAGCAGAATCGGCAATTTCGGAGCGCAGCGGGCGTGCCTCGGGCCACCTGACGGTATCGGCCCCGGCCGGCTTCGGCCGCCAGCACGTGGCGCCGCTGCTGCCCTCGTTCCTGGCTGAGCACCGCGACGTGACGGTCAACCTGAACCTGAACGACCGCGTCATCGACCTGGTCGGCGATGGCATCGACGTGGCCATCCGGATCGCCAGCCTGGCCGACTCGAACCTGGTCGGCGTGAAACTGGCCGACAACGGGCGCGTGCTGGTCGCCACGCCCGCCTACCTGAAGCGTCATGGCACGCCTCGTGTACCAGGCGACCTGGCGCGCCACAACTGCCTGGCAATGAGCAGTGAAGGCAGTCAGCGCGGCTGGACGTTTCTCGAAAACGGCAAGCCAATCACGCTCAAGGTCAGTGGCAATATGGTGTGCAACGACGGCGCCGTGCTGCATGCCTGGGCGCTGGCCGGCAAGGGCCTGGCCTGGCGCTCGATGTGGGAAGTGGGCGAGCAGATTGCCAGTGGAGAATTGTGCACGGTACTGGATGACTTCGCCGCACCGGGCAATGACATCCACGCCGTGTTCGCCCAGCGCCGCCACCTGCCGCTGCGCATCCGCGCCTTTGTCGACTTCCTGCGCCGCAGTTACGCGGCGCCCGACTACTGGCGCCAACGTTGACGCGCCAAGCCGGAACACCGAAGGTATAGACGAAAAAAATCCCCGGCAATTCCGGGGATTTTGGTCTCGCAACGCCTGTTAGGCGATTACAGAGGCTGGATGTTCGAGGCTTGCTTGCCCTTAGGGCCGGTGGTCACGTCGAACGAGACGCGCTGGTTTTCCTGCAGCGACTTGAAGCCGTTGCTCTGGATAGCCGAGAAGTGCGCGAACAGATCTTCGCCGCCTTCATCAGGGGTGATGAAGCCGAAGCCCTTCGAGTCATTGAACCATTTAACGATGCCAGTTGCCATTACAATTTCCTATTTCGGTTAGTTGGGCTTACGCCCGTTTTAGATCGTTTGAAGAAGCAAGAAAGAAATGACAGACAGACTGCACTACTACCTCGAACCCAACGATCCCACATTATACCGAATATTTCTCGCGCATGCCCTATTCGTTGAATAAAAATACGTAAGTAGCCCTACGATTCCTAGTGTCAATAAACACGACAGCGCGATTTTTTAATTCGGTATGCAGCAAAGAATAGAGGCAAGGACACTGGATTTGTTTGCGTTTGATCAAATTCGGCTCTGCTCGGCAATCGAGCATGCGCGCTGCGCTACCGGTGTGTCAGGTCAGCGCTTTGGGGTCGCGCAGCGCGGCAGCAATGTACTCATCGAGCTCGGCGCGCCAGGCCTGCCATTCGCCGGCGGCGACGGCATCGAACGCGCGCAGCACGCGCAGGCGTTGTTCCAGCAGGCGCGCGTGGTGACCCAGGCCGCGAAACCCGAACGTCGCAGCGGATCCGGCCAGCGTGTGGAGCATCGCCTGCAGCTCGCCTGCCGGCCCGGCCGGGTCGAACCCGGGCGCGCCGGCAGGTGCGAGCTCCTGCGACAACTCGGCCAGGCGCCCGAATGTGGATGGCAGGCGCGCCGCGAACTTGTCATTCAGTTCGGCCAGGCGGGAAAAGAATTGCTGGTCAGCCGGCTGCATCATGGTCGTGCCGGCCTTACTTGGTGCCAAAGATACGGTCACCAGCATCACCCAGCCCCGGGATGATGTAGGCATGTTCGTTCAGGTGCGAGTCCAGCGAGGCGACGTAGACCTTGACGTTTGGATGCGCGTCCTGCACCACCTGGATGCCTTCCGGCGCGGCAACCAGCGCCAGGAACAGAATCTGCTCGTCCTGCACGCCCCGCTTCTTGAGCACGTCGATCGCATGCACTGCCGAGTTGCCGGTGGCAATCATCGGATCGCACAGGATGAACGTGCGGTCGGTGGTGTCCGGCAAACGGACCATGTACTCGACCGGCTCATGCGTGGCGGGATCGCGGAACACGCCGATGTGCCCGACGCGCGCCGACGGCACCAATTCGAGCAGGCCGTCGCTCATGCCGATGCCGGCGCGCAGGATCGGCACCACCGCCAGCTTCTTGCCGGCGATGACCGGCGCATCGATCGTCACCAGCGGCGTGCGGATCTGGCGCGTCGTCAGCGGCAGGTCGCGCGTGATTTCGTAACCCATCAACAGCGTGATTTCACGCAGCAGTTCGCGGAACGTGCGCGTCGACGTGTCGTGCTCGCGCATGTGCGACAGCTTGTGCAGGATCAGCGGGTGGCTCAGGATGAAGAGGTTCGGGAAGCGCGGATCTTGGTTCATGGCGGGGCTCGACACGGTCGATAAAGCTTGAGAGCGAGCATTATCACAGGCACAACGCGGTTTGTCTCAGCTCGGGCCGAAATAATTCTCACTCGCTCGACCGGCCGGCTTTCTTGTCGATCTGGCACGCCAGGCGGCGCGCACACCCGGCCGCAGACCCCGAATGTGTCGCGATGACACAAATCTGGTTGCAATAAGGCATGAATTTTTCCAATAGATATTTTCTACTCGGCAATAATCGGCGACAATACGCACGTGACGGGCCCGCAAGGCACGGCGTCGACTGACGCGTGTACTGGCGCCTGAAAGTGCGCAGGCGCAGGCATGGCTGCGAACGCGCTGTAGCTTGCTCATTCTGATGCAGTACGGAATTTTTCAGTGATAGACTCGTCCGTGGTTTGTTCGCCCGGCACGGATAACAAGATGACATCGGCATGGCATGACCACGCCGCGAAACGAGAGCCCTGACCGACCATGCATACCCATCCTTTTGCAGCCTCCCTTTTGCCGACAGCGCACCTGCCGCCGGCGACGCTGCTCGACGGTCTGCTGGAAAGCGCGGGCGACGCGGTGTTCCGGGTCGCGCCCAGCGGCACGATCCGGGCGGCGGGCACCCGCGCCCAACGCCTGCATGGGTACGCGCCGGGCTGTTCGCTGGTCTCGCTCGTGCACGATGTCGACCAGGCGGCCTTGCGGCACGCCATCGACGGCGCCGCCACGGCGCAGGAAGCGGCGCTGGTCGAAGCCCGTTTTCGCAGCGGCGAGCGTGACGTCTGGTTCGAACTGCGTATTGCCCAGCTGACCACGGGCGACGATGCACAAATCCTCGTGATCGGGCGCGACATGTCGTCCCAGCACGCGACCGAGGAACGGCTGCGCCACATGGCGACCCACGACGCGCTGACCGAATTGCCGAACCGCCTGCTGCTGGCCGACCGCATCCGCGTGGTGATCTCCAATGCGCGCCGCTCGGGCCAGGGTTTTTCGGTCGTCGCGATCGGCATGGATGGGTTCAAGAAGGTCAACGACGGCCTGGGCCACCCGCTGGGCGACGCCGTGCTGCAGATGGCCGCCACGCGCCTGCGCCGGGTCTTGCGCGACAGCGATACGCTGGCACGCGTCGGCGGCGACGAATTCGTCGCCGTGCTGCCAGGCACGTTCAGCGAAGCCCAGATCAAGCTCGTGACCGGGCGCCTGCTGGCCACGCTGCAGTCGCCCTTCGAAACGGGTGGACACACGATCTACCTGGGCGCGTCGATTGGCGTCGCGGTGTACCCGGAGCACGCCGAAGACGAGGTGCGCCTGGTGACGCTCGCCGACGCTGCGCTGTCGCGCGCGAAGGAAACCGGCAAGGGCCGCACGGTGCTCTACAGCCCGCGCGACCAGGGCCCGCCCGCACACGACATCTCTCTTGAGGCGGCCATGTTCAAGGCCGTGCGCGAAGGCGAATTTCTGCTGTACTACCAGCCGATCGTCGACGCCCGCACGCGCGTCATCGAAGGTTTCGAGACCCTGATGCGCTGGAAACACCCGACGCTGGGCATGGTGCCGCCGGTGCGCTTCATCCCGATTGCCGAAAACAATGGCCTGATCAACCTGCTGGGCGCCTGGGCACTGAAGGCGGCCTGCATGCAGATCCGCCAGTTCCAGGAGGTGGCGGGCCGCGAGCTGTACATCTCGGTCAATATCAGCCCGCGCCAGTTTCGCAGCGACCGTTTTCTGGCGGAGCTCGACGACGCGCTGGCGATGTCCGGCGCCCAGGGCCACCAGCTGGTGCTGGAAATCACCGAAGGCACGCTGATGGTCGATCCGGCCCATGCCGAGGCGATCATGGAAAAAATGGTCGAGCGCAACGTGCGCATCGCAATCGACGATTTCGGCACCGGCTACTCGTCGCTGGCCTATCTGAAGCGCTTCCCGATCTCGGTGCTCAAGATCGACCGCGCATTCGTCAAGGACCTGCCCGGCTCGCAAAAGGATGCCGCCATCTGCAAGGTCGTGCTCGACCTGGCGCGGCACCTGAGCCTGGCGGTCGTGGCCGAGGGCGTCGAGACCGAAGACCAATTGACCTGGCTGGACGAACAGGGTTGCCACTATGTCCAGGGCTACCTGACCGGCAAGCCGATGCCGGCCAATGTGGCCGTCACGGCGCTCAAGGAAAACCTCTACACCGCTCTTCTGCCGGCCGACACCCGGACAGGGAAACCATGACCATACCAACCACCACCGCGCGCTCGGCGAAAGCCCAGGCCACCCTCGCCCTGCTGTGGGAACGCATCCGCCGCCAGGGCGACATGCCCGGTTTTACCAAAGCCATCAATGCCATCCTGGCCTCGATGCGCGGCGAAGACGAGCGCGATTTTTCGATGACGCAGACCGTCCTGTCCGACCCGGTGCTGACCCAGAAGGTCCTGCGCCTGGCCAACAGCAGCATGTACGCGGCCTTCGGCCAGCACGTCAACACGATTTCCAAGGCAGTGCTGGTATTGGGCACCGAAAGCATCGGCCATCTGGCGCTGGGCCTGAAACTGATCGAAGAGCTCGGCCGCAGCACGCCCGACACCGAGATCGCGCATATCGAGATGGAAAAAGCCGTGCTGGCCGGAATGGTGGCGCAGCAACTGGCCAGCGGCGCGCAGGTGCGCAATCCGGAAGAAGCCGTCGTGTGCTCGATCCTGCACTCGCTGGGCCGCATGATGATCACCTTCTACATGCCCGAGCGCTGGACCCTGATCCAGGCCGGGGCCGCGGGCGGCGACGACACGGCGGCGGCCCATGACGTGCTCGGGCTGCATCTCGAGGAACTCGGCCGCGCCACGGCCGCCCATTGGGGCCTGCCCGGCAACCTGGTGGCGGGCATGCGCCGCGTCGAACCGGGCGAACGGGGCGAAGGCTTCGCGCACGATGACTGGCTGGCGGCGCTGGGCACGATGTCGACCCGCGCCGCCGATGCGCTGTGGGCCGACGACGCCGCAGGCGCCGACAAGGTGGCCGAACTGGCCGAGCAGTTCGCGCCGATGCTGGGCATCTCCCCGGCCGGCATCCTGGCCTCGATCGACAAGGCCCGGAGCGCAGCGGCGGCCGATTTGTCGATCGCGCCATTGTCCCGGCCGGCCGAGAAACGGGCGCGCCTGGCTGCGGCCACGCGCGACCGCATCGCCGGCAACAAGATCCTGATGGGCGGCGTGGCCGACATGCGCGACGCGGACCTGAACGCGACCGCCGGCCAGATGATGTCGCTGGCGCTGGAAACCATGCACGAGGGATTGTCGTTCTCGCGCTCGTTCGCCTTCGTGCGCAACCGGCGCGAAGGGCGCTACGCGGCGCGCCTGGCGCTGGGCCAACATGCCAAGGCGCTGCAGCCAAGCCTGGTCTTCGACGACACTTACGAGGCGAACGTGTTCCACGCAGCGCTGGTAAGCGACCGGGTGATCTTCATCGAGAACGCGCACGACGCCAAGTTCACAGCCAAGCTGCCCGGCTGGTGGAAAGGCACGCTGTCGGAAGCGCGCTGCTTCATCGTGATTCCGCTGTGCGCGCACGGCCAGCCGGCCGGCTTCATTTACGGCGACTGGGACGACACCTACCCACAGGTGATCCTGAGCCAGACCGAGTTTGCCTTGCTCAACGAGCTGCGCGCACTGGTCGTGCGCACGATCGAGCGGCGCCACCAGATGGACGCGATCGCGACCCGCGCCTGAGCGGGGCGCGCTCGCCGCTGGTTACGTCAAGCGGGGCGTGGCCACCCGCACGTCCCCGCACTGCGCGCGGTGCATCAGCGCATGGTCAATCAGGACCAGCGCCAGCATCGCTTCGGCAATGGGCGTTGCGCGGATGCCCACGCACGGATCGTGGCGACCAAACGTTTCCACCAGCGCCGGATTGCCTTCCTTGTCGATCGAGCGGCGCGGCACGCGGATTGATGAGGTCGGCTTGATCGCCAGCGACACCGTGATGTCCTGCCCCGTCGAGATCCCGCCCAGCACGCCACCGGCATGGTTGCCGATGAACCCTTCTTGCGTCAGCTCGTCACCATGCACCGAGCCGCGCTGCGCCACCGAAGCGAAGCCGGCGCCGATTTCCACGCCCTTGACGGCATTGATGCCCATCATGGCGTAGGCAATGTCGGCGTCGAGCTTGTCGTAGATCGGCTGGCCCCAGCCGACCGGCACGCCACGCGCGACGACGTCGATGCGCGCGCCGATCGAGTCGCCATCGCGGCGCAACGCGTCCATCGCGGCTTCCATGCGCGCCAGCAGTTCGGCGTCGCCCGTGGCGGCAAAGAACGGATTGGCGTGCACGTGTTCCCAGCCCTCGAACGGGACGTCGATGTCGCCCAGCGCGCGCATGCAGCCCAGAAGCTCGGTCCCGTATTGCTCGCGCAGCCACTTTCTGGCAACGGCGCCCGCACCGACCACGGGCGCGGTCAGGCGCGCCGACGAACGCCCGCCCCCGCGCGGATCGCGCACGCCATACTTGTGCCAGTAGGTGTAATCGGCATGCCCGGGACGG
This sequence comes from Massilia sp. MP_M2, assembly GCF_039123635.1. Taxonomy (NCBI): domain Bacteria; kingdom Pseudomonadati; phylum Pseudomonadota; class Betaproteobacteria; order Burkholderiales; family Oxalobacteraceae; genus Massilia; species Massilia sp. MP_M2. The sequence goes on along the minus strand of NZ_JBCHJF010000012.1, from coordinate 52,241 downwards.
AAGCTCTCGGCGATATTGCCGTAATCCTTGCTGCGCTGGTCTTCGTTGCGGATCAGCAGCGCGATCGGCGTGCCCGTCGTGACGCCCTGGTAGACGCCGGACAGGATCTCGACCCGGTCGGGCTCCTGGCGCTGCGTGACGTGGCGCGACGTGCCGGGCTTGCGGCGGTCGAGATCAGTCTGGATATCGGCTTCGGACAACGCCATGCCGGGTGGGCAGCCATCGATGACGCAACCGATCGCGGGACCGTGCGACTCGCCGAACGTGGTGACAGAAAACAGCTTGCCAAATGTATTGCCGGACATGGGTATGGAGGGGTGCGGTTTGATCGAAATGGCATTTTAACAGGCGATCACGCCAGCAGAAACCGACAATCTTCAATCGACCCTCGCCAAAAAATTGCTATCAGGCTATATTTATCAAATTACATCCACCGCTGCGCAATTGCCGATTTCCTTTCCCAATTACAAATGCCTATATACTCGACGTATACATGCCAAGCCCCTCTGGAGACGTAGTACATGCCAGCTTCGACGCCACCGTCCGGACCATCGCAGGATCAGCTCTTGATGGATGACCTTGTCTTCGCCGACGAAGTCGACGTTACCGTCAGCCTACTGCCGCCGTGGCGCATTCTCGTCGTCGACGACGATGCCGATGTCCATTCGACGACCACCTTCGCACTGGACAACGTCACCATGCAGGGCCGCCCCCTGACCTTCCTGCACGCCTACTCGGCCGCCGAAGCATTCGCACTGCTGGGCCGGGAAAGCGATATCGCCGTCATCCTGCTGGACGTCGTGATGGAGCGGGCCGACGCCGGCTTGCACCTGGTGCGCCGCATCCGCGACGAACTGGACCTGCATGACGTGCGCATCATCCTGCGCACCGGCCAGCCCGGTTACGCGCCCGAGATGGAGGCCATCCGTGGCTACGACATCAACGATTACCGCACCAAGTCGGAACTGACTCGTACCAAGCTCTACACTGCAGTAGCCGCCGCCATCCGCTCGTACGAGCAACTCTGCGCGCTCGAAGCGAACCGGGTCGGCATGGAACGCATCGTCGCGGCCTGTGCCCGGTTGATGGCGCTGCACGGCGTGCGCGATGTGGCGTATGGCGTCCTGGCCCAGGCCGCCGAGCTGGTCGGGCATCCCGTCGACGGCGTGCTGTGCACGCGCGAATTTGGTGACGGCACGGGCGCCGGCGCATTCGGCCCGCTGAGGGTGGTGGCCGCCTGCGGCGCCAGCCGCGACCTCGATGGCTGCGAGCTCGGCGCGCAGTACGGGGATCCCCACGTGACCCGCCTCGCGCTGGCGGCCGAGCGCACGCTGGCGCGGCGCACCTGGACGACCGACGACGGCATGCTGACCTTGTTTTTCCCCGGTAAGGCCGGGCGCGATTTCGTGGCCTGCCTGCCGCTCGCACGCGCGGTCAGCGACGTCGAGACACGCTTGCTGAAGGTCTTTTGCGGCATGGTGGCCGTCAGCCTGGACAATTGCGAACTGGTCACCGACCTGAACAAGTCAGCGTTCCACGATCCGCTGACCGGCCTGCCCAACCGCACGCGCATGATCGAACTGATCGACGCCAGGCTGGCCGCCGGGCCCGGCCCCGACCACGACGCCGTGCTGGCCCTGGTCGACATCGACCACTTCGCCGAAACCAACGACGCACTCGGTCACCGCTTCGGCGACCTGCTGCTGGCCGCCGTCGCCCGGCGCCTGGGCACGCGTCTGGCGCCCGGCCCCGCGTCCGGCCCCGCGTCCGGCCTCCAACCGTCCCTCAGCATCGGGCGCATCGGCGGCGACATCTTTTGCGTACTGGGCAGTGCCGAACTGGTGCAGCCGGCCACGCTGCAGACGCTGTTTCTCGATGCGTTCCACATCGACGGGCAGGACGTGCAGGTATCGTCGACGCTGGGCCTGGTTTGCCTGCGTGAGCACGATGGCAGCGGCGCCGATGCGCTCAAGGATGGCGACATCGCGCTCAAGCGCGCCAAGCTGCAGCAGCGCACCGGTCACTGTTATTTTTCGCGCAGCATGGGCATCGAGATTCGTGAGCGGGTGCGCATGATGCATGCGCTGCGCAGCGGCTTCCAGCGCGGCGAACTGTTTCTTGATTACCAGCCGCAGATCGACCTGGTCACCAACCGCGCCACCGGCGCTGAAGCGCTGCTGCGCTGGCGCCAGCAGGACGGCCAGTTGGTCCCGCCCGACCGCTTCATCCCGATTGCCGAGTACTCGGGCCTGATCGTCGAAATCGGCGAATGGGTGCTGCGCCAGGCCTGCACCGAACTGCTGCGCCTGCGCGCAGCCGGCCACACGGCCTTCACGATGTCGGTCAATGTCTCGCAGGTGCAGTTGCGGCACCCGCACTTTCTCGACATGCTGCGCCGCGCGCTCGACGATACGGGCGCGCCGCCCGACTTCATCGAGCTGGAAATCACGGAGTCGATGGCAATGGAAGAGCCGGCCGCGCTGGTCGAAAAACTGGCGCACGTCAAGCACACCGGCGTATCGATCGCGATCGACGATTTCGGGACCGGCTTTTCATCGCTGTCGCATCTGCAGCGGCTGCAGGTGGACCGGCTTAAGATCGATCGCACTTTCGTCACCGAGATTACCGGCTCGGCGCGCGGGGGCAGCATCGCGCAGATGGTCGTGCAGCTGGGCCGCAACCTGGGCCTGTCGGTGATTGCAGAAGGGGTGGAGGACGAGCGCCAGGCGCAGATCCTGCGCCAGCTTGGGTGTCCGCTGGCGCAGGGCTTCCTGTACTCGCGGCCGTTGTCGCCCGAGGCGCTGCTGGCCTGGCTGGCCGACAGACCGGTCACGCGCGCTGCGTGACCGTTGGCATGGTCAGTCCGGGGCGTTCTGCTCGGCTGGCCAGTCGCGGATATAGGCCTTGAGCATGCGATTTTCGAAGCTTTGCGCTTCCAGCACCGCGCGTGCCACGTCATAGAACGAGATGACGCCCAACAGCGTGCGTGCATCCATCACTGGCAGATAGCGTGCGTGCTTCTCGAGCATGATGCGGCGCACTTCGTTGACCTCGGTGTCCGGCGTGACGGTGATCGGGCTGTCGTCCATGTGACGACGCACCGTGCCGGCGCCCACCGCGCCGCCATTGGCATGCAGTGCCTTGAGCACTTCGCGGAACGTCAGCATGCCCACCAGATCGCCGTATTCCATCACGACGAGCGAGCCGATATCGTTCTCGGACATCGTGGTTACGGCCTCGACCAAAGGCTGGTCGGGCGTCACGGTGTACAGGATATTGCCCTTCACTTGCAGGATTTCCGAAACTTTCATGCTGGCCACCCCCGCGCGGTCAATACTGCTGTTGGATAAATTTGTATAAGGCATAACGCCGACTGTAGCCTATGCCCGCTAAAAAATCCAGCATTGCGCCATCTCATGGTGCGCAGGGGGCGGCAGAATGGTGCAGTGCAGATTGCACAACGATCCAGTGCTGCTACGATGCGCCTGCTCTCATTGCAACCCTAGTGCAACCCTATTGCAACCCTACTCCAACCAAATTCCAACCATCACGACAGGCGACCTGACATGCAACTCGAGATCGGCGGCCATACCGCCTATTGCCATACTGGCGACAGCGCATTCGACGCGGCGCTGCCCACGGTCGTGCTGGTGCACGGCGCACTGAACGACCACTCGGTGTGGGTGCAGCAAAGCCGGGCGCTGGCCGCGCGCGGGTTCGCCGTGCTGGCGCCCGATCTGCCCGGCCATGGGCGCAGCACAGGCCCTGCCCTGCGCTCGGTCGAGGCGCTGGCCGACTGGCTGCTGGCATTGCTGGATGCGGCGGGCGTGGGACGTGCCCTGCTTGCCGGGCACAGCATGGGTTCGCTGGTCGTGCTGGAAGCGACGCAGCGGGCACCGCAGCGCGCCACCGGCCTGGCCTTGCTGGGCGCCACGTTTCCGATGAAGGTGGCCGACGCCCTGCTCGCCACTGCGCTGGAAGATCAGCAGGCCGCCATCGACATGGTCGTGACCTGGTCGCATGCGGCATCAAGCGACCCGTCGGTTGCCGACGCGGCGCGTGTTCTGATGCGGCGACTGGCAGCCGGCAGCGACGAAGCGTTGCTGCACACCGATCTGGCCGCGTGCAATGCGTACGGCAATGGCATGACTGCGGCTGCGGCAGTCACCTGTCCGGTCGTGTTCGTGCAGGGGACGCAGGACAAGATGACGCCGCCGCGCAAGGCCGGGTTGCTGACCGACGCGATTGCGCATGCATCGATCGTCACGGTCGAGTCGGGCCACGCGATGATGCAGGAAGCGCCCGAAGCGGTATCCGGCGCGCTGCTGGCGCAGGCGGAACGACTGATCAAGTGACCGGCTCGGCAACCGCGTCGGCGTCGGCGTCGCCGGCGTCGCCAAAATGCGCGCGCAGGGTTTCGCCCAGCCCGGCCTCGACCGCCTCTTCGACCTGGCGCGCCAGCTCGCCGGTGTCGAGCGACAGGGCGGTATCGGGGCTGGCCTCTTCTTCGCGCTGCACGGCTTCCTCCACCGCGTAGTCGAACACGAACAGGCGGTACACATCAGCCAGGCGCAACGTGTCCGGGTCGGCCAGCAACACCCAGTGCTCCTGGCTGGCGCGCTTGGTATGGCGCCAGCTGATTTTTGCAGGCGCCTGGTCATGCACCCGCCCCACCCAGCCCTCGGCCACCATTTTGCGCAACAGGCGCGCCAGTTCGTCGTAGCCGATGCGCGTGTGATGGCGGATGGTGCTGCCGGACACGAGCGCCGTGCCACTGAGCCTGGCGCTGCCGTGCAAGACCTTCAGCACCGACATGGCGTCGACGAAGGCGCCGCCGGGCGCCGCCTGATACCACCAGCGCTCGTACTTCACCACCGGCAACGCTGCGGTCAGCAAGGCGCCCACCAGCGTGATCATCCAGGTGACATAGATCCAGACCAGGAACAACGGCAGCGCAGCCAACGCGCCATAGATCAGCGCGTAGGTCGGAAACTGCCGAATGAACAGGCCGAATACGCGCTTGGCGACCTCGAATGCAATGGCGGCCGCCAGCGCACCCCAGAACGCGTCGCGCCAGGCAACATGGCGGTTCGGCACCGCGACGTACAGCAGTGTGTAGCCGCCCGTCGTCGCGGCAATCGAGGCGAGGGTGAACGCCAGCGTCGCCAGTACGCTGGCATCGCGCTCCAGCCCGCCGGTGAGGTACACCAGCTGCGAGGTGAAACTGAGCGACGCGCCGAACAGGATCGGGCCCAGCGTGAGCAGCGCCCAGTACACCAGCAGGCGCTGGGTCCAGGGACGCGGCTGGCGCACGCCCCAGATCTGGTTGAAGACGCGCTCGATCAGGCTCATCGTCGCGGCCGTCGTGAAGAGCAGCGCCACGGCGCCCAGCGCCGACAGGCCCTTGGCCTTGCTGGCAAACTGGGTCAGGTTGCCGCTGATCGTGCTGGCAATCGCCGGCGGCATCAGGTTCTGCACGAACCACGCGTCGACCATCGTGCGCACCTGGCCAAACGTCGGGAACATCGTAAAAATGGCCAGGACAATCGTGAGCAGCGGCACCAGCGCCAGCGTGGTGGTGAAGGTCAGGCTGCCGGCAACCTGCGGCAGGCGCTCTTCGCGCAGGCGGCGCAGCGCGAACCGCACCAGATCCTTCGCCTCGCCCCGCGTCAGGCCGCGCTCGAGACTGCCGTCGGCGCTGTCGGCGCCAAGCTGGGAAGGATGCTGGGGAGGATGGTGCGGCGGTTGGTTCGGCATGGCCATGGAGATACCCGATTCAGGCCGCGAATTGGGCGTCAACCCGGGCATGTCACTTCAACAAAGCGCACTATAATACCAAGGATGAACACGATCCCTTTGAGCATCCTGGTTTTGTACTACTCCCGCCACGGCGCCACGCGCAAGCTGGCAGAACTGATCGCCCAGGGCGTGGACAGCGTCCCCGGCGCCGAGGCGCGCCTGCGCACCGTGCCGTCGGTGTCGTCGGTGGCCGAAGCCACCGCACCGTCGATCCCGGACGATGGCGCGCCGTATGTCGACGCCGACGACCTGGCCGAATGCGCGGGCCTGGCGCTGGGCTCGCCCACGCGCTTTGGCAATATGGCCTCGAGCATGAAGTACTTCCTCGACGGCACGGCCGCCGAATGGGTCAACGGCACGCTGTCGGGCAAGCCGGCGGTCGTGTTCACGTCCACCGGCAGCCTGCACGGCGGGCAAGAAGCAACGCTGCTGTCGATGATGATTCCCCTGCTGCACCACGGCATGCTCCTGATGGGCTTGCCGTACACGCACCCTGAACTGATGAATACCGCCAGCGGCGGCAGCCCGTACGGCGCCACCCACTGGGCCGGCGTCGATGGAAAGCGCGCCATCACCGAGGACGAGCGCGCCTTGTCGATCGCGCTCGGTCGCCGCCTGGCAATGGCGGCGCTTAAACTGCACGAAGGTCAATAATGGGCAAAGGCAGAGTCTTTCATATCGGCGCCGTACTCAGCCTGGTCTGGCTGATCGGCTGGCTGGTGGCATGGGAAGCGTTCGTGGCGCCCCTCCAGCCGGGCAGCTGGCTGCTGGCCCTGAAAGCGCTGCCGCTGCTGCTGCCGCTGCGCGGCGTGATCAAGCGCGATCTGTATACGCTGCAATGGTCGTCGATGCTGATCCTGATTTACTTTGCCGAAGGCGCCGTGCGGGCCTGGGCCGATACCAACCCGCTGTCGCGCCAGATGGCCATCGGCGAAGTCGTCCTGGTGGTCGCGTTCTACGCCTGCGCGCTGCTCTATCTGCGCCCGTTCAAGAAGGACGCGCAGCGCATGGCCAAAGAATTGCTGGACAAGGTCAAAGTCCCGCATGGCTGACCTGCCAGCGGACGCCTTCCTGCAGCAACTGCGCGCCACCGTGGGGGGCGAGCACGTCATCACGGGTGATGCCGACATGGCGGGCTATCTGGCCGACTGGCGCGGCCGCTACCGTGGCCGCGCGCGCGCCGTCGTGCTGCCGCTGGACACCGACGAGGCCGCCGCCGTCGTGCGCCTGTGCGCCGGCGCCGGTGTCCCCATCGTCCCGCAAGGCGGCCGCACGGGCCTGGTCATGGGCAGCGTGCCCGATACGTCCGGCGAGGCCATCGTGCTGTCGCTGCGCCGCCTGAACCGCATCCGCGCCATTGATCCGGCCAACCGCACCATGACGGTCGAGGCCGGCTGCATCCTGGCTGATATCCAGGCCGCCGCGGCAGCGGCGGGCATGCTGTATCCGCTGTCGCTCGCCGCCGAAGGGTCGTGCACGATTGGCGGCAACCTGTCGACCAATGCCGGCGGCACTGCCGTGCTGCGCTACGGCAACACGCGCGACCTGTGCCTGGGTCTGGAAGTCGTCAACGCGCAGGGCGCCGTGTGGGATGGTCTGCGCGGCCTGCGCAAGGACAACACGGGCTACGCGCTGCGCGACCTGTTCATCGGCGCCGAAGGCACGCTGGGGGTCATCACGGCGGCCGTCCTGAAACTGTTTCCCGCCCCGCGCGGCATGCTCACGGCCCTCGTCGCGCTGGACTCGCCGCGCCAGGCGCTTGCGCTGCTGAACCTGCTGCAAGCGCGCTGCGGGGCGGCGCTGACCGGTTTCGAGCTGATCTCGGCCGTGTGCATGGACCTGGTCGCGCAACAATTCCCCGCGCTGCCGCAGCCATTCGCCACCCGCCATCCGCAGTATGCACTGGTGGAATTGTCGAGCAATGAATCCGAAGCGCATGTGCAGGCGCTGCTCGAGTCGGGCATCGGCGCCGCGCTCGAGGCCGGCATCGCACGCGACGCCGTCGTGGCCACGTCCAGTCAGCAAGCGCTCGGCCTGTGGCGCCTGCGCGAACACATCCCGCTGGCGCAGGCGGCGGCCGGCAAGAACATCAAGCACGATATCTCGTTGCCGGTCTCGACGATTCCCGATTTTATTGCGCATACCGACGCCGCGCTCGAGCGCGCGTTTCCCGGCTGCGTGCTGGTCACGTTCGGCCACCTGGGCGATGGCAACTTGCATTACAACGTCGCGCCGCCGCCTGGTGTCGCGCACGAAACGTTCCTGCTGCAACAAGAGAGCGTCAACCGCATCGTGCACGACGCGGTGGTGGCGTTTGCCGGCTCGATCTCGGCCGAGCACGGCATCGGCGCGCTGAAACGCGCCGAACTGGCGCGCACCAAGTCGACGGTCGAACTTGGCATGATGCGTGCCATCAAAGCCGCACTCGACCCGCTGGGCATCATGAATCCCGGGAAAATACTATGACCGGGAGCCTGCCATGCGTTGCTTGTGGTGTCTTGTGTTTGGTGCGACGTGCTGCGCCGTGTGCCCGCCAGCCACGGCCGGTGCGGTCTACAAATGTCATGAAGGTATGCACGTGATCTACGCCGACCGACCCTGTGCTGGCGCCGGCGCCCCGCTCGCGCTGCCGCCCACCCCAGCGCCCGATCCGATGCAGGCCACGCGCCTGGCGGCGGCCCGCGCAGCACTTACGGCCATCGACCGGACTCGGGCAGCGCAGGCTGAACGTGACGCCCATGAATTCGAACGTGCCGGGCGCGCCGCGCTGGCCCTGCGCAAGCGCTGCGACAAGCTGCGCCTGCAGGCGCGCTGGGCCGACGAAGACCTGGCCAGGAGCAGCGATGCGGCAAAAGCCATCGCGCGCGTCAAGGCGCGCCGCCAGGCCGAAGCACTGGCGGTCGAATGCCCGGGTTGAGCCGGCTCACGCGCTGGCTGCTGCTCGGCGAGTGGCGTGCGCACCCGGTGCGCGCGCTGGTGGCGATTGCCGCCATTGCCGTTGGCGTGTCGATGGGCTTTGCCATCCACCTGATCAACGCTGCTGCGTTCAATGAATTCTCGGCCGCCGTCAAGAGCCTGTCGGGCCAGGCCGACATCCAGGTCCAGGGGCGCGAACTGCTGTTCGACGAAGCGGTGTACCCGCGCCTGGCCAGCCACCCGGACGTTGCGGTGGCCGCGCCCATTCTCGAGGTGCAGGCCGGTGTGCCGGGTCAGGACAGCCCACTGCGCATCATCGGCATCGACGCCTTCCGCGCCGGCTTCATCTCGCCCGACCTGACCGGTGTGCCAGGCGAAGGCCGCATGCTTGATGTGCTGGCCGACGATGCGCTGTTCCTGTCGCCCGCCGCCGAAGCGTGGCTAAGCAAGCGGCGCGGCGACACGCTCAATCTGCGCGCCGGCACCGGCGTCATCACGCTGCGCGTGGCCGGCCCGGTGCAGCGGGCGCGCAGCGGCCAGCGCCTGGCCGTGATGGACATCGGCGCGCTGCAGTGGCGCCTGGAACGCGTGGGCAAGCTCTCGCGCGTGGACCTCAAGCTGCGCAGCGGCGTCGACCGCGCCGCATTCCAGCGCGCGCTGAGCGCCGATCTCGAGCGCACCTGGCCGGGGCGCTTCACGGTCGGCCAGCCGAACGACGCCGACCAGGAAAGCCGCACATCGAACATGAGCCGCGCCTACCGCGTCAATCTGACGGTGCTGGCGCTGGTCGCACTGTTTACGGGCGCCTTCCTCGTGTTCTCGACCCAGGCACTGTCGGTCATGCGCCGGCGCAGCCAGTTCGCGCTGCTGCGCGTGCTGGGATTCGAACGGGGCCAGCTGCTGCGCCAGGTACTCCTCGAAGGCGCAAGCCTGGGCGTGGCCGGCAGCCTGCTGGGCATCGGTGCCGGCTACGCGCTGGCCGCGGCCGCCCTGCATTATTTTGGCGGCGACCTGGGCGCCGGCTACTTCCCCGGCATTCGTCCGCAAGTGGCGTTCACGCCCGGCGCGGCCGTCGTCTTCTTCGCGCTTGGCCTGGGTGTGGCCTTGCTCGGTTGCCTGGCGCCGGCGTGGGAAGCGGCGCGCGCGCGCCCGGCCGTGGCGATCAAGTCCGGCGCCGACGAAGCGCCGCTGTCGCGCCTGGCGCGTGTCTGGCCGTCGCTCGCCTGCCTGATGCTGGCCGCGCTGTTCGCGTTCGCGCCGCCCGTGTTCGAACTGCCGCTGTTCGGCTATCTGGCGATCGCGCTGCTGCTGGTCGGCGGCATCGGCCTGATGCCGCGCTTTGCCGCCGTCACGTTCCGCGCGCTCGAAGCGTTGCTGGCCAAAAAGCGCCGGCCCATGCCGGTGCTGGCGCTGTCACTGGGGCGCCTGGCCAATGCGCCGGGCCAGGCCTCGATTGCGCTGGGTGGCATCCTGGCCAGTTTCAGCCTGATGGTGGCGATGGGGATCATGGTGTCCAGCTTCCGGGTCTCGGTCGACGACTGGATGGGCCACATCCTGCCCGCCGACCTGTATGTGCGCACGGTCGATTCCGGCGCCACCGGTTACCTGAGCCCGGCGCAGCAGGCTGCCTTGACTGCGCTGCCAGGCGTGCAGAAGATCCAGTTCCTGCGCACGCGGCGCGTGTCGCTCTCGCCCGAGCGTCCGCCGATCGTCGTCATCGCGCGCGACATCGACGTGCGCGATCCGGCGCGCCTGCTGTATCTGGTGGGTTCCAGCGCGCCGATACCCGCCGGCGCGCGACCGGCCTGGGTGTCCGAGGCGCTGCTCGACCTGTACGGCGCGCGCGTCGGCCAGACCCTGCGCCTGCCGCTGGGCGGCGTCGAAAAGCCGTTCTTTGTCGCTGGCGCCTGGCGCGATTACGCCAACCAAAGCGGCTCGGTCGTCATCCAGCTGGCCGATTACCGCCAGTTGACAGGCGAAGGCGCGGTGACCGACGCGGCGCTGTGGACAGCCGATGGGGTCGACGCGGCCACGCTGGAAACCCGCTTGCGCACGCTGCCCTTCGGCGCGGCGCTCACCTTCATGCGCCCGGGCGACATCCGCGCGGCGAGCCTGAAAATTTTCGACCGCAGTTTCGCAGTAACGTATTTACTGGAGGCGATCGCGATCGCGATCGGACTATCGGGTATCGCTGCCAGTTTTTCGGCCCAGACTTTGGCACGGGCCCGGGAATTCGGTATGCTGCGCCACGTCGGCGTCACGCGGCGCCAGGTCTTGCAGTTGCTCGCCTTCGAAGGCGGCCTGCTCACGGGCCTGGGCGTCATTGCCGGTTTCGTGCTCGGGCTGGTCATCAGCCTGATCCTGGTGTTCGTGATCAACCCGCAGTCGTTCCACTGGACCATGGGCCTGCACCTGCCCTGGCCATTGCTGGGCAGTGTGGCCGCGGTGCTGGTCGCCGCGTCCGTCGCCACCGCGCTCGTGTCGGGCCGCCAGGCCTTGTCGGGCGGTCCGGTGCGCGCTGTCAGAGAGGATTGGTAATGCGTTTCATCTTAAGTATATTGCTGTCGCTGCTGGCGCTGTCGGCGCGGGCCGAACCGCCCGTGTTTGCCCCTGTGACGCCTGGCGCGGCGCTGGCGTTCCCACGCGATTATGGCGCCCATCCCGAGTTTCGCACCGAGTGGTGGTACGTCACCGGCTGGGTCGAGACGCCTGACAAGCGCCCGCTCGGTTTCCAGGTCACGTTCTTTCGCAGCCGCACGGGCGTGGATGGCGCCAACCCCAGCCACTTCACGCCGCGCCAGCTGGTGATCGGCCATGCGGCGCTGTCCGATCCGTCGGTCGGGCGCCTGGTACACGACCAGCGCAGCGCGCGCGAAGGCTTCGGCCTGGCCTGGGCCCGCCCCGGCAACACCGACCTGAAGCTGGACGACTGGCGCATGGTGCGTGACAACGACGGCAACTACCGCGTGACCATCCGCTCGAACCAGCTGACGCTCGAACTGCGCCTGCGCCCCACGCAGCCGGTCCTGGCACAAGGCCAGGGCGGCTATTCGCGCAAGGGCCCCAGCGCGCAGCACGCCAGCTACTACTACAGCGAACCGCAACTGGCCGTCACGGGCAGCGTGGGGCGCGGCGGCATGGCCGCCACGGTGGTGACCGGAAGCGCCTGGCTCGATCACGAATGGTCGAGCGAAGCCTTGCAACCCGAGGCCGTCGGCTGGGACTGGGTTGGTGCCAACCTCGACGACGGCGGCGCGCTGATGGCTTTCCAGGTCCGCGACCGCCAAGGTGGTAAGCTATGGGCGCACGCCACCCGGCGCGACAAAGCGGGCAAGGTCACGCACTACGCGCCGGAACAGATCACGTTCACGCCGCAAACGCTATGGACGTCACCGCGTACGCAGGCGACCTACCCGATTGCCACCACGATCACCACTGGCGAGCTGGTATGGCAGATTGCGCCGCTGCAGAACGACCAGGAACTCGATTCGCGCCGCTCGACGGGCGCCGTGTACTGGGAAGGCGCGGTCACGATCCAGCAAAACGGCCGCCGCGTCGGCCGCGGCTACCTTGAAATGACCGGCTATGTGCAGCCGATGAAATTATAAGAATCCCACGAAGACACGATGACGACGCGTACCACCAGCTCCACCGCCTCCCCCGACGCAGACACTTCCCGCAAGAGCAGCCTCTCGACCCTCAAGGGTTTGACGCCGTTCATGGCGCCCTACCGGCGCCAGTTCATCCTGGCCGGCATCGCGCTGCTGTTCGCGGCCGGCGCCACGCTGGCCATCCCGGCGGCCTTCAAGCAGATGATCGACCTGGGGTTCGGCGCATCGGCCACCGCGCGCGGCATCGAGAACGTCAATGCCACCTTCCTGGCGCTGTTCGGCGTGGCCGCCGTGCTGGCGGTGGCCACGGCCGCGCGCTTCTACATGGTCTCGTGGCTCGGTGAGCGGGTGACGGCCGATATCCGCAGCGCCGTGTATCGCCACGTGGTGCGCCAGAGTCCCGAATTTTTCGAGACCACGCGCACCGGCGAAGTGCTGTCGCGCCTGACCACCGACACGACGCTGATCCAGGCGATCGTCGGCACCAGCATTTCTCTCGCGCTGCGCAACACGCTGCTGTTCATCGGTGGCCTGGTGATGCTGTTCATCACGAGCCCGCGCCTGACGTCCATCATCCTGGGCCTCCTGGTGCTGGTCGTGCTGCCGATCGTGCTGTTCGGCCGCCGCGTACGCAAGCTCTCGCGCGATTCGCAGGACCGCATCGCCGATGCATCGGCCGTTGCCGGTGAAATCCTCAATGCCATGCCCACCGTGCAGGCGTTCACGCGCGAAGGCTACGAAGCCGGGCGCTTTGGCGTCGAAGTCGAAAGCGCGTTCACCACCGCCATGCGCCGCATCCGCGCACGCGCGACACTGACGCTGCTGGCGATCGTGCTGATCTTCGGGGCAATCGTGTTCGTGCTCTGGTTGGGCGCGCACGCCGTGATTGCCGGCACCATGACCGGGGGCGAGCTGGGGCAGTTCATCCTCTATGCCGGCATCGTCGCCGGCTCGGTCGGGGCCTTGTCCGAAGTCATGGGCGACGCCCAGCGCGCCGCCGGCGCCACCGAGCGCCTGCTCGAACTCTTGGCCGCGCGCTCGGACATCCAGGACCCGCTGCACCCGGCCACCCTGCCCGCGCGCACCGCCAACGGCGCCCGCGTCACGCTCGATCAGGTGACCTTCGCCTACCCGTCGCGCCTGCAGGAGGCGGCGCTGTCGCACCTGGCACTCGAGATCCGACCCGGCGAAACGGTGGCCGTGGTCGGCCCGTCCGGCGCCGGCAAGACCACGCTGTTCCAGCTGCTGCTGCGCTTTTATGATCCGCAATCCGGGAGCATCCGCCTCGACGGCGTCGACGTGCGCGACCTGACGCTGCAGACGCTGCGGGGCGCGGTCGGCATCGTGCCGCAGGATACGGTCGTGTTCTCGCTCGACGCGATGGAAAACATCCGCTACGGCCGCCCCGACGCCACCGACGATGAAGTGATCGCAGCAGCGCGCATGGCAGCGGCCCACGAATTCATCGAGCGCCTGCCGGAAGGCTACCGCTCGTTCCTGGGCGAGCGCGGCGTGCGCCTGTCAGGTGGTCAGCGCCAGCGCATTGCCATCGCGCGCGCGTTGCTGAAGAACCCGCCGCTGCTGCTGCTCGACGAAGCCACCAGTGCACTGGACGCCGAATCCGAACGCCTCGTGCAGCGCGCGCTCGAAGCTGCCATGATTGGCCGCACCACGATCGTCATCGCCCACCGCCTGGCCACCGTGCAGCGTGCCGACCGTATCGTCGTGCTCGATGGCGGCAGGATCGTCGAGATGGGCACGCACCACGAGCTGGTCGCCCTGCGCGGCGTGTACGCCAATCTGGCTGCGCTGCAATTCCAGGCGCATGCGCCGGTTGCCGCGTGACGATGGCGTGACGGCGCCCTGCGCGCTGTCCTGCGCGCTGATCCGGGCTGCACCAATGATCGTTTCCATTACCACATGCGCCGGCTGATCCCGGCGCAATCATGGCGGAGTGCGCAACGATCCCGTGAATTTCCGTCACATTCCGTTGCGATGTTGCATCACGGCACCACAACGACTGCCAAAAATCACTAATTCTTTCCGCATGAAAAGTTTGAGCGAGTATGATCCGAGGTTATACCTTCCATCATCACTCAACTATCATGAGCAACCAAAAATATAGTTTGGCCAGCTGGAATGTCGGCACCCGCATCAGTGTTGTCACGTTCGCCCTGACAGGTGTCATCCTCGCTGTCCTGATCGGTACGATCACGCTCTCCACGTCCACCATGCTGAAAGAGCGCGCCATGCAAGGCGTGACCAGCGAACTCAAGGGCGTCGCCAATACCGTCGAACTGTTCAACAAGACCGTCTCGAGCCAGGCCGTCAGCTTCGGCCGCATCTTCAAAGCCGGCCTGCCAGGCGAATACACGCTCGATGAAGCGGCCACCGTGGACATCGGCGGGCGCCAGGTGCCCACGCTGAGCCTGGACGGCAAGCCGTTGAACCTCGACTTTGCCTTACCGGACAGCTTTACCGAGCGCACTGGCGCCAACGCCACCGTGTTCGCCGTCGCCGGCGACGACTTCGTGCGCGTGACGACCTCGGTCAAGAAGGAAAACGGCGAACGCGCCGTCGGCACCGCCCTCGACAAGACCGTACCGGCCTACGGCGCGCTGCGTGAAGGCCGTACCTACGTGGGTCTGGTCACCCTGTTCGGCAAGCAGTTCATCACCCAGTACGAGCCGGTGCGCGACGCCGCCGGCAAGGTCGTCGGCGCACTCTACGTGGGCGTCAACATCAGCAAGGACATCGCCTTCCTGAAGGAGCGCATCAATGCGATCAAGGTTGGCGACAGCGGCTACTTCTACGTGCTGTCGGCAGCACCCGGCAAGACTTACGGCGACCTGCTCGTGCATCCGAAGAGCGAAGGCAAGAATATCCTCGACAGCAAGTCGGCCGACGGTCACGAGTTCGTCAAGGAAATGCTGGAGAAGAAGGAAGGCACCGTCCGCTACGACTGGCAAAACCCGGGCGAATCCGGCGCGCGCGAGAAATTCGCGGCGTACACGTACATGAAGGACTGGAATTGGGTCATCGCCGGTGGCACGTATATCGACGAGATCACTGCCGCCGCGACCGAACTGCGCAACCGCTTCATCCTGTTCGGCATTGCTGCCCTGGCCGTACTGGCAACGCTGCTGTACCTGCTGGTGCGCGCGACCGTGACACGCCCGCTGGCCGCCGTCGAAGAAGTGGCCCGCCGCATCGCCAGCGGCGACCTGACTGCCCGGATCGCGCCGCGCAACCACGATGAGATCGGTCGCCTGACGGTGGCGATCAACGATATCGGCGAGAACCTCTCGGGCGTGGTCGGCAAGGTACGCGACGGCGCCGAGCACATTGCCGCCGCCTCGCAGCAGATCTCGACCGGCAACCTCGACCTGTGCAACCGCACCGAAGAACAGGCGGCCAGCCTGGCCACCACGGCCTCGTCGATGGACGAGCTGACCACGACCGTGCGCCAGAATGCGGACAATGCGCGCCAGGCCAATGAATTTGCCCGCACCGCATCAAGCGTTGCGCAAAAAGGCGGCGACACGGTCTCGCAAGTGGTCGCCCGCATGGATTCGATCACGGTCGCGTCGCGCAAGATTTCGGACATCACGAGCGTCATCGATGGCATCGCGTTCCAGACCAATATCCTGGCACTGAACGCTGCCGTCGAAGCGGCGCGCGCAGGCGAACAGGGTCGCGGCTTTGCTGTCGTGGCGTCCGAAGTGCGCAACCTGGCGCAGCGCTCGGCTGCAGCGGCCAAGGAAATCAAGGGCCTGATCGACGCATCGAACCACGAAGTCGGCGCCGGCAGCGCGCTGGTGGCGCAAGCCGGCACCACGATGCAGGAAGTGCTCACGAGCGTGCAGCGCGTCACCGCCATCATGGCCGAAATCAGCAACGCCAGCCAGGAGCAGACCCAGGGCATCGAGGAAGTCAACCGCGCCGTGGTCGAGATGGACACGACCACGCAGCAGAACGCCGCACTGGTCGAAGAAGCCAGCGCCGCAGCGCAGGCGATGCACGAGCAGGCCGATGCACTCGCCCGCGCGGTGCGCAGCTTCCGCCTGATCGAAGACGGCCCGGCCCCGGGTGGCAACGCGCTCGCAGCGGCGCCGCGCCGCCCGGCACTGACCCACGGCTGATCCCCGGCCTTGCGCCCGGCTATCCCGCCGGGCGCTTCCTTTGCCTACCCGGCGCGGTGTAGAGTAGCGTTCCTTCCTCCCGGAGAACGCCTTGTCAGACACCGCCCTGCAGCGTCGCTGCCACACCATCTTCCCGGGCCATCGCCTGCGCCGTCCTGCGGAACATTTTGCAGCGATGGCCGCCTGGTGCGAGCAGCACGACATCGATCACGACGTCTATGGCAATGGTGACCTGATCCAATCGTTTGAAGCGAAGGTGGCCGCCACGCTGGGATTCGAGGCCGCGGTGTTCTGCGTCAGCGGCACGATGGCGCAGGTAACCGCGCTGCGCCTGGCCTGCCTGGAGCGCGCCAGCCGCCTGGTGGCGCTGCATCCGACCTCCCACATCTTCGTCCACGAACGCGCCAACTACCAGCTGCTGGACCATTTCCAGGCGCTGCCCGTGGGCGACCGGCACCGGCCATGGTCGGCCGCCGATCTGCTGGCGCTGCCGGACCGCCTGGGCGCTGTGGGCCTCGAGATCCCGATGCGGGAGATCGGCGGGCAGCTCTCGCCGTGGGACGAACTCGAGGCGATCAAGCGCGGCTGCCGTGAGCGTGGAATCCACCTGCACATGGACGGCGCGCGCCTGTGGGAAGCGGCGGCCGGCTATGGCCGCAGCGCGGCGCAGATCGCGGCCGGCTTCGATTCGGTGTATGTCTCACTGTACAAGGGCCTGGGCGGCCTGGGTGGTGCCATGCTTGCCGGCAGCCACGAGTTCGTCGAGCGCTGCGCCGAGTGGTTCCGGCGCCAGGGCGGCAACGTGGTCCACCGCTCGCCGTACGTGGTGGCGGGGGCGATGGACTTCGACGCGCGCCTGGCGGCCATGCCCGACTATTTCAGGCGCACGCAGTTCCTGTGTGCGGCGCTGCGCGCGCACCCGGCAATTCGCGTCAATCCGGCCGCGCCGCAGGCCAATATGCTGCATCTGCATCTGCCCGTATCGCGCGACGCTGCACTGGCGATCCGCGACGCGCTGGCCATCGACGATGGTATCTGGCTGTTCAACCGCGCCGGCCACGGCGCGCTGCCAGACACCAGCGTCGTCGAGCTCTACGTGGGTGACAACCTGCTGGCGATGTCGGACACGGCGCTGCACCTGGCGCTGCAGCGCTTTGCCGACCGCCTGGCTGCGCCAGCGGCGACCGCCCCCGGCACCCCAGGCGCCCCCATCTGCACCGGATGATAGAATGACGGGTCGTACGATCCTCATACCACACCCGCAATGCGCCAATATCTCGACTTCATGCGCCATGTCCAGCAGCATGGCGCCACCAAAACCGACCGCACCGGCACCGGCACCCGCTCCGTGTTCGGCTACCAGATGCGCTTTGATTTGCAGGCCGGCTTTCCGCTCCTGACCACCAAGAAAGTGCACCTGAAGTCGATCATCCATGAGCTGATCTGGTTCCTGCAGGGCTCGACCAATATCGCGTACCTGAAAGAAAACGGCGTCTCGATCTGGGACGAATGGGCCGATGCCGACGGCAACCTGGGGCCGGTGTACGGCTACCAGTGGCGTAATTGGCCGACGCCCACCGGCGAACACATTGACCAGATCGCGCAGGTGCTCGAGCAGATCCGCACCACGCCCGATTCGCGCCGCATGATCGTCTCCGCGTGGAACGTGGCGGACGTGCCGTCGATGAAACTGCCGCCGTGCCACGCGCTGTTCCAGTTCTACGTGGCCGATGGCAAGCTGTCGTGCCAGTTGTACCAGCGCAGCGCCGATATCTTCCTGGGCGTGCCATTCAATATCGCCTCGTATGCGATCCTGACCCACATGATGGCCCAGCAGGCAGGCCTCGAGGTCGGCGACTTCATCTGGACCGGCGGCGATTGCCACCTGTACGCCAACCACATGGAGCAGGTCGACCTGCAACTGTCGCGCGACCTGCGCGCCCTGCCCCAACTGGTCATCAAGCGTAAGCCGGACTCGCTGTTCGACTACCGCTTCGAGGATTTCGAGATCACCGGGTATGACCCGCATCCGGGGATCAAGGCGCCGGTGGCTGTCTGACGGCGGCCGGCTTCTCAGGCCGGCGCTACGCCGCCTGCCATGACTGCAACCTGACGGGATCGACATGACATTTCCACCGAGCGCGATGATGCTGCGCCTGCTTGCGCCGCTGGCCTGTACGGCACTGGCAGCCTGCGATGTATCCGTTCCCGCCACGGGCGTGCACGGCGCGTTGTCCCATGCAGCACCAACAGGCGGTAACAATCTGGCCATTGCGGAATCAAGCAGCGCCATCCGTGCGTCCGTGCATGCCGCCACGGTGGCACATGCGAGCGCGGCAAGAGCAACCACTGGCGCGGCTGCGCGCCCCGCGCCCTTTGGCAGTTATCTGCGCCCGTACGCGGCCACGTCCCTATGGAACGCGCGGCCAGTCAATCCGGCGTTTGGCACGTTCGTGATTCCCAAGTCCAGCTACTCCCCTACCGTGGCTTCGGGCGCCTATTCGACGGGTGTCTTCCTTGCGTCGGCCACAGACAAGCCGATGACGATCGTCGGGCCCGGCTCCACCGCCACGCACACGGTGGGTGTTGCCGACCCCGACAGCACTGGCAACCGCGTGATTACCATTCCCCGCTGGCCTGCGGGCGTGTTGCCTGCCTCGGGTACCGATGGCCACGCCGATATCGTCGACCCCGAGACGAAGATCATCCACTCGTTCTGGCAATTGAAGCAGAAGGATGGGCGCTGGACGGCTGCCCTGTATTCGTGGAGCAAGCTATCCGGCCTCGGTTGGGGTGATCCCGCGCATTACTATCAGGGCGCGCGTGCGGTTGGCATTCCTGCGTCGGCAGGCCTGATTCGCAAGCATGAAATCAAGGATGGCCTTGCCACCTACCCGCATGCGCTTGCGATGTCACTGACAAAGAACGGCCTGGCCAACGGTGTCAGCAGCCCTGCCTATATCTTTCCTGCCACGTCGGCCGACAACACGGCAGCGGCCAATACCGGCGCAATTCCACAGGGCGCGCTGCTGATGCTGCCACCGGGCTTCGACAGCAGCGCCATCACGAACCCTGATCTGAAGAAGATCGTCGAGACGCTCAAGTTGTACGGGGCCTATGTGGTCGACTACAACACGGGCACGCCGTTCGTGATCTATGCCGAAAACGACGCCGGTTTCAACCTGATGCCCAACGGCTGGGACAACCAGGTCGCCATCCAGCTCGACCTGATTCGTGCGCAGCTGCGTCAGGTAACGTCGGTACAGGGTTGGATCGATGGCAACGGCAACACGGCAACTGCGGCAATCAAGGCGCAACAGAACATGAATATTCTGTCGATGCGGGGTCCATGGTCGCGGCAATCGGGCACCGGCGCAGCATCCTATGACACGCTCGAACAACGCCTCGTGTTCGAACCGGCGAGCAGCAAAACGGTGCATGTCAATACCAGCAACGCTGGCCTGACCCGCGTGAGCTGGGCACTACCGCAACCAGGCGCGCACGTCGAACTGTCTGTCAGCGCCACTGGTGGCGCCACATTACGACTGCAGGTCCGCAGCAATGGCGTGATCACGCAAGAGACCCGCGATCTTGCGAACGGGCAGTCACAGCGGTTCGTGTGGCCGGCGAACGCCAAGTTGACGCTGACCGCGACGGGCGGTACCGGCGGCGCGTCGTCGGTCAAAGCGCTGCTGGTCAAGTCGCCCTGATGGCGCCGCCCTGCCGGGTGCCTGGCGCCTGGCGCAAACAGACGACGTGCATGCCGGCCTGACAGCCCAGAGCCGCGCCTGCATGCCATCGGGTGACTTGACCAGCATGCAGGCGAGCGCCATGACACCCATCAGCCCGGCGCGATTTTCCGGGCGATCATGCGCAGCTTTTTTGTTTTGTAACTGTTACTACGATAGTTCGCATTGGAATGCCGGGAATAGCCGTCGGCTGGTGCACTGCCTCTTTGATGGTCTGAACGAATTTCTTTTCGAGTACAAATGATTTGGAATAGTCTGCGCGGAAATACCGATCGTCGGCATCGCGACGGCGTGCAAACGTTGACAATGCCATCCAGAGATTACCGCCCAGCGAATCGCCGATGAGCGGCATATCCCCGAGATCGCCAACCACCTGGTAATCGACGGGCGCCGCGCAAATCAATTGCTCGGTATTCAAAATATTCAATCTACCGCTGACCTTCCAGATGTGCTCATTCGCTGTGATCAACTCGCTGTGATCAACTCGCTGGCGGGCAATCCTTCGTCAAACATTCTCCATTCGCCATATCCCTTGCGTCTGGATGGCGGGTAATCCGAGCCGCCCCCCATGCATTCGACGTTCTTGCAAGACGTGCGTTGCAGCGCATTGTTCAACGGCGACAAATCGGTGCCGGTGTTCTCACGAAAACACGATCCGAACGGCGACTTCTGGCGCCACCGCCCCGTAATACCGGCGTGCTTCGATCTCGTCGTTCATCCGGATGGCAGTGTCCATCCTCGTCGACCCGGCTCAAGCCCATCATTCGCTCTCGCGACCTCATTATTTAATGCCGCAAAAAATTCGCGCCCCGGTCACCTGACCCGTTCGAGCGAGGTCGTTGCATCAGCACTGGCTGTCAGTACCGTCAAGCACCTTCTGCGTAAAGACATTTGAATTGTTGCGACCGGTAGTAAAGAAAGGTGACCAATTCTCTTATTTAGAAGAAACACAATTGCTTGAAGTATCGAATTTTAATTAGGTCACTTTTAGCAGTATCACTTTTTTAATGCCCATAGCAAGAAGGGCAATCTTCCGTTGCAAATCTCCAAAGTTCGTGCATATAACTATTATTTGCCGTGTGGAATTCTTTTCCCTGCAGTAATATTCATGGCATCTAACGGGCTGAGAGCGAAGAGCCTGATACCGCGTCCGATACGCCCTGATTACTGAAGATAACCATATGACACTCTTTTCACGCGCGGTGACCGTCAAGGTCGTCTCCACTCTACTGTGCAGCTCGCTGGCGGCATGCGGCGGCGGCGCAGCCACCGATGCGGCGACCGCAGCATCAAGCGTGTCGAACATCGGCGTGCCTGTCGCTGCAGCGACGGCGCCCGCCGCCGACAACGGTGGCGCTGCCACACCCGCGCCTGCGCAAATCGCACCAACCGCCAGCGCCAGTCTGCCCGTCGCCCAATCGCTGCCATCCGCCGTCAGCGCGCCCGTGGCATCGTCCGCGATTCCATCCGTGCCATCCTCGGTGAGTCCACCTGAGCCAGCACCGGTGAGTCCATCCGTGGTTTCCTCGACGAGCCCGTCCGTGGCATCCCCGGTGAGTCCAGCCGTGGCGCCATCCACGAGCCCATCGGTGGCGACCTCGACGAGCCCATCCGTGGTGCCACCGACCACGCCTGCTGCGGCACAGTCGACGCCGTCGGCTGCTCGAGATGACGTGTTCGGCACGTATCTGCGTCCGTATGCCGCTGATTCGCTGTGGAACTCGCGCCCGCTCAACCCGGTGTTCGGCACATTCGTGATTCCGAAGTCGAGCTATTTCCCGACTGTGGCCTCCGGCGCCTACTCGACCGGGGTCTTCCTCGCCTCGGCGACCGACGCACCGATGACCATCGTCGGCCCGGGCTCGACCGCCACCAACACCGTCGGCGTTGCGGACCCCGACAGTGGCACGAACCGCGTCATTACCCTGCCGCGCTGGCCTGCCGCGGTGTTGCCGGCCTCCGGCACGGATGGTCACGCCGATATCGTCGATCCGATCACGAATATCGTCCATTCCTTCTGGCAGCTGAAGCAGAAGGATGGACGCTGGACTGCGGCGATGTACTCATGGAGCAGGCTGGGCGGAACTGGCTGGGGCGATCCTTCGCACTATTACCAGGGCGCGCGCGCGGTCGGCATTCCTGCATCGGCCGGCCTGATCCGCAAGCATGAAATCAAGGATGGCCTGGCCGCTTACCCGCATGCGCTCGCCATGTCGCTAACCTTCAACGGCCTGGCCAACGGTGCCAGCCACCCCGCCTACGTATTTCCTGCCACGGCGGCGGACAATTCGGCGTCCGCCAATACCGGCGCGATCCCGCAAGGCTCGCTGCTGATGCTGCCACCGAACTTCGACAGCAGTGCGATCGTCAACCCCGACCTGCGCAAGATCGTGGAAACGCTCAAGCTGTATGGCGCTTACGTCGTTGACCGCAATACAGGGACGCCATTCGTGATTTACGTCGAAAACGAAGCGGACTTCAACCTGATGCCGAAAGGCTGGGACAATACGATTGCCGACCAGCTCGACAAAATCCGCGCCGGCCTGCGGCAGGTGACCTCGGCGCAAGCCTGGGTCAACGGCAAGGGCGACATGATGTATGCACGCAATGCGCCGCAGCAGAACATGAACATCGTCTCGATGCGCGGCGGTTGGTATAGGCAGTCCGGCACGGGCACGGCCGCCTATGACCCGATCACGCAACAATTCTCGTTTGGTGCAACGACGACCAAGACGGTCTACGTGAATGCCAATAACACCGGTTTGACGCCGGTGAAGTGGGCCAAGCCGCAAGCGGGGACGTATGTCAACTTCACGGTGCGCGCTACCGGTGGCGCGAGACTGCGACTGCAAGTAAAATCGGGCAACACGTTCTCGCATGACACATGGGACCTGGTCGATGGGAAATCAGTGCGCATCCTGTGGCCAGCCAATGCGTCGATCGTGTTGATTGCGTCCAGCGGCACGAATGGTCCATCGTCCGTCAACGCCACACTCGTTCCGACGAGCTGATCGCGTCGCTGTTCCCAACGCCAAGCCGCGCCAGGTGCGCGGCTTTTTTGCGTCCATGCCCCTCAACGACCGATACGGCGGCCCCCAACCGATGAGCGTGCCATGGCGTTTTGGCCGCCGTCAGGGCGCACCGCACGTGTTCGTTACGGTTCATGCATCTGAAATTTCGCTTATGATATTGCTATTGATCACAACCGTGGCACACAGCGCATTCAGCCTCACGGCTGCCGGTGTTGCCACCCGGTGGCGTTCGACGTAGCAAGCCGCCGTGTCCAGCCTCGCATACCCCTGCTATCCAATTTAGGAAAACTTCTCTTGATCCATGCGTTTTCGATCGCCCTGCTCGTGTTGCTGTGTATCATATTGGTGCCAGTCACGGTCCTGCTGGCCCAGTCACTGCTGGCGTGGCGTCCCGTGCGCAGTGCAGCATCGGTGCCTGGGCCGCGCCCGAGCATTGCCGTGCTGATTCCTGCCCACAATGAAGAAGTGGGCTTGCTGGCCACGCTGGCGAGCCTGCAGCCGCAGCTCAGCGCCAGCGACCGCATCCTGGTCGTTGCCGACAATTGCTCCGATCGAACCGCCGCGGTAGCCCGCCAGGCCGGCGCCAACGTCATCGAGCGCAGCCACGCGCAACTGCGCGGCAAAGGCTACGCCCTGGACTTTGGCGTCAAGGCACTGGCCGACGCGCCACCAGACGTGGTCGTGATTGTCGATGCCGACTGCATCGTTGGCGAAGGCGCCATTGCGCGCCTGGCGATGCTGGCGGCCCAACATCACCGCCCGGTGCAGGCGCTGTACCTGATGCACACGCCAGCCGGTAGCGGCCCGCTGAAAAAGATTGCCGAATTCGCCTGGATCGTGAAGAACAAGGTGCGACCGCTGGGCTGGTTCCGGCTGGGCTGGCCATGCCAGCTCATGGGCACCGGCATGGCGTTTCCGTGGCAAACGATTCGCTCCGCCCACCTGGCGACCGGCCACATCGTCGAAGACATGAAGCTCGGACTCGACCTGGCGCTGGCTGGCAGCGCGCCAATGTTCTGTCCGCACGCTCTCGTATACAGTTACTTCCCGACCAGCGCCGAAGGCGTGCAAAGCCAGCGCACGCGCTGGGAGCATGGCCATCTGAGCGTCATTGCCAGCGCCGCCCCGGCTGCGCTTCTCGGTGCGCTGCGCCGTCGCAGCGCCAGCCTGTTCGCGTTTGGCCTGGACCTGTGCGTGCCGCCGCTCGCGCTGCTGGTGCTGCTGGCATGCGCGCTGACGGGGCTGAGCTTGCTGCTTGCGCTGGCCGGCGGCCCGATTGCGCCGCTGCTGTTGGGCCTCTTGGCAGGCGGGGCGCTCGGCGTGGCGATCCTGCTGGCCTGGTGGCGCTTTGGCCGCGCAGTGCTGAGCGGTAAAGAACTGGCACTCGCTGCTGTGTATGTCCTGGCGAAAATACCGTTGTATGTCCGCTTCCTGTTCCGTCGTCAAGTTTCCTGGGTGAGGTCAAAACGTGACAGTGAATAATCCCGCGCCGACCCGGCCCGACCGTAGGCACGTCATCACCGACTTCACGCGCCCCGTCTATTGCGTGCTGGGCTTGCCGTTCGACGCGCTCGACATGCAGCAAACCGTCGACTTGCTATTGGCCCGCGCCGGCAATGCCGAGCGCTGCTTTTTCTCGACGCCCAACCTGAACTTCCTGATTACCAGCCAACAGGACCCGGTATTTCGCGACTCGGTGCTGCGCTCGTCGCTGTCGCTGGCCGATGGCATGCCCGTCGTGTGGCTCGCAAGATTGCTGGGTTTGCCATTCACGGCCCGGGTCGCGGGGGCAACCGTGTTCGAGCGCCTGCGCGACCAGCGCACCATGCCGGTCAGCGTGTTTTTCTTCGGTGGGCCCGATGGCGTGGCGCAGCAAGCCGCCGACGTGCTCAATGCCGGCGAGGGCCGCATGCGCTGCGTGGGCGCGTATTCGCCAGGCTTCGGGACACTGGAAGAGATGAGCACGCCAGCCATCATCGAGCGCATCAACGCAAGCCACGCCGACCTGCTCGTGGTGTCGCTTGGCGCCAAGCGTGGTCAGGCGTGGATCGAACACAATCTGCGCGCGCTGGACACGCCGCTGGTCAGCCATCTGGGCGCGGTCGTCAACTTCGTCGCAGGCACGGTCAGCCGCGCGCCGGCTCTTGTGGGCCGACTCGGCCTGGAATGGCTGTGGCGCATCAAGGAAGAACCGGCGCTGTGGCGGCGCTACTGGGGCGACGGCGTGGCGCTGGTGCGACTGCTCACCACCCGGGCGCTGCCTGCCGCACTGGACGCCCGACGCCTGCGCGCGGCGGGTGCTGTGCCAGTACTGCATGAAAGCGACGATGGCGGGCGTTACACAGTGACCCTCGGCGGCGCCTGGCGACTTGCAGCGCTTGGCGAACTGCGCCTGGCGCTCGCACGCGCCACGGCGCGGCCACGCCGGATACACGTCGCGCTGCGGGACGATTGCAGTCTCGACAGTGCCGCGCTTGGTCTGTTGCTGCTGCTGTATGGCCACCAGAGCAAAACAGGGAATGCCCTGAGCGTGGACGCGGCAAGCGCGTCACTGCGCCGCACGATGCGTTTGCAGAATGTCGAATTCCTGCTTCAGGGGCTGCCCGGGAACACCGGGACTGCAGCGACCGGCGCGGATTTTGCAGCGCAACGATAGCAAGCCTGCGCCAGGTGCCGGCAACCCTTGTTTTTCACACTGATTGGATCGTGCAGCATGGATTGGCTCGTATTGTCGCCGTTCGTTAAGACTACTTACCCCGGCTGGTTGATGCCCTTCATCGATCCGGCCAAACACCGTACCCGGCAGGTGCCGGCCGACTACGATCACGACCGCTCGCGCGCGGTGTCCTCGGGACGCCAGTGGCTCGATTACCTGCGCCACGGCTGGCGCGGTTTCAGGCAGACGTTCAACACGAAACCGACCGGCATCGTCACGGCGTTCCCGCAGCTGGCGGTGATCGTCGCACTGCTCAAGACGCTCAGCGGCCGCAAGAACGTGCCGTTGATCGCCTGGTGCTTCAACCTGGCACAACCCTACGGCGGCATCAAGGGCAAGCTGGCGCGCTTTTGCCTGCCCGCAGTGGACCTGTTCGTCGTCCATTCGCGCGCCGAGATCGACATTTACAGCACCTGGCTGCGGCTGCCGCGCGAACGCTTCGTCTTCGTGCCCCTCAGCGCTGAACTACGGGATACCGACACCTGGCTTGATCAGGGCGATGACCCCTACATCGTTGCCCTGGGCACGGCCAACCGCGACTATGCATTGCTCGCCGAAGCTGCCGGTCAGCTGGGCTATAAAACCATCATCGTGGCCGGCACGCACGCCACCGCCCACATCCAGCCGCCGCCCTGTGTGAGCTTGCGTTCCAACCTGACACTGGCAGAGTGCCACCAGCTGGCGCTGCACTCGCGCATCAACGTCATTCCGATCGCCGACGTGAACGCGCCCTCCGGCCAGGTCACGGTGATCGAATCGATGATGCGCGGCGTGCCGATGGTCGCCACTGCCTGCGCCGGCACCAGCGATTATATCGTCGATGGCGTCGATGGCATTCTGGTCGCCCCGAACGACGTCGCTGCGATGGTGACGGCGCTGCGCACAGTCTGGGAAGATGCCGCCCTGCGCGCTGCACTGTCGCGCAACGCGCGCCAGGCGTCGCTCGACAAATTCACCTTCCCGGCTGCTGCGGCGCGCCTGACGGCGCTGATGACGCAACTGGCCGATCGACGGGCACGCCCCTATTGACCGATTGTCCCCGCTGACACCCAGGCCCGGCGCACATTGGCTGCCGGCGCCTGCCGTCGGTGGCCCGGACCGACACTTCACCGCGCTTTAACCGGAGACCTTATTGATCGCTTATTTACTGCTGGCGCACGGCAACCCCGCCCATCTGCAACGCTTGATTGCACGCCTGCGCTCAGATGGAACGGCATTCTTCATCCACGTTGACCAGAAAGCCAACGCGCGCGCGTTCGCCCATCTGGCTCTTGACGACGTGACGCTGATGCCTGAACCGGTTGCCGTGCACTGGGGCGACTACTCCCAGGTGGAAGCGATTCTGCTGTTGATGAAAACGGCACTGGCAGCGGGCCCCTTCACACGCTTCGTCCTGCTCAGCGGCGTGGATTATCCGTTGAAGCCGACCGCCGCCATCAACGCTTTCTTTGCCGCGCAGCCCGACGCCGAATACATCAACCTCGTGCCAATGCCCTGCGCCGCGGCCGGCAAACCGCTGGCGCGCTTGACGTCGTACACGCTGCGCCCGACATTGTCTGCCCTGCACCGCCTGACACTGCGTGTGCTGCTCAAAGCCCGCATCATCCCGCGCCAGCGCGATCACGCGCGTGCACTGGGTGCATTAACCCCGTATGGCGGCTCCACCTGGTGGGCACTGACGCGGGGCGCGTGCGACTACCTCGTCGATTACGTGGCGCGCAACCCGGGACTGGTGCGGTTTTTCAAAGGGACCCAATACGCCGACGAGACGTTCTTGCAGACGATCCTGGGAAACTCGCCATTCATGGCGAACGTCAGGCGCAACCTGACGTATACCGACTGGAGCGGCGGCGGTGCCAGCCCGGCCAATATGTCGGCAAAACACGTGGATTATTTTCGGGCCAATACGCAATTTGGCGCCGGCGACATCTACGGCAGCGGTCCGATGATCTTCGCGCGCAAATTCGGTGACAGCGACGCTGCGCTGTTACAGGCCATGGACACTCACCTGTCACACGCTGCGTACGACCGACCGATTGAACCAGTGAACCAGTGAACCAGTGAACCATTGAGCCACATGACAACTGCAGCGCAGAGCGTGAAACCGGTATGGGAGAAGATTTGTTGAATACGAAGTCCTCGATAGAAAACCGCAGTGAAAAATACCCGGTCCCCGTCTTCGCCATGGGTGACCATATTCCGAAGCTGATACATCAATGCTTTTTCGGTGCGCGTACATTTACCGAAGAGCTGGCCAACAATGTTGAGCGCATCAAGGCGCTCAATCCAGGCTGGACGCACATCCGGTACGCCGAGCCCATGATGAAGAAATTTATCCTGGAAAATTACGGCGCTACGATCCTGCGGTATTACGAGCGGATCAATCCAAACTACGGCGCGGCGCGCGCCGACCTTTTTCGCTATCTGCTGCTGTATAAAGTCGGCGGCGCCTATCTCGACATCAAGAGCACGATGACGCGCCCATTCGACGATTTCATCGCGCCGTCGGATCGGTATCTGTTGGGGCAATGGGACGACCCGGACAATCTGGACCGTCTAGGCTGGGGCATGCACAAGGAAATCGCGCATGTCGCCAAGGGCGAGTATCAGCAATGGCACATTATCTGCGCGCCGGGCCACCCGTTCCTGCGCGCCGTGATCCTGTCAGTGCTGGCCAATATCGATCGCTATCTGCCATGGCGAAACGACACGGGTGCCCATGGCACGTTCAGGCTGACCGGGCCGGTTGCCTACACACTGGCCATTCATCGGTTGACCACGACGCAGCCCTATCGACTCATCGATAGCCGCGACAGTGGCCTGGTGTATTCGATCCTGGACCAGCGCAGCCACGCCAAGCTGTTTACGTCCCATTATTACCGGCTGACCGAATCAATCGTCAAGCTCAGTCCATTCTGGACCGTCGTCGGCCGGCTGCGCCATTTCAGGGAGCAATCGAAGGCGCGGATCAAGCGCCAGGTGAAGATACTGATCGGTCGCCAGGCTTAGGGTAGCAGTGGAACCGCGCTAGCGGATAGAGCTGGCCAGCGACATCCTGAACTTGCCAGCGCGGATCTTCTGCAGCGCGAATCTGGCATGTTTTGAACGCAGCATGACGCTCATATCCCTGAGCGTCAGCCGGATCTGATCGTAGCCCGCCAGTGAATAGAGCAAGCCAGCGAGATCGTCACGCTGGCAATGCTTTTGATAAAACAGGTGCGCAGCCCGGATGATTTTTTCCGACGACTTCTTGGTGATCCGCTCGAACTCGTGCGAAATATCCATGATGTAGGTGTTGGCCTGAATGCTGTACGCCGGGCCACCGGTCTTGATCAAGCGAACCCACATATCCCAATCCTGCCACGCCGGCATGGCGGGATCGAAGCCGCCCGCATCCTTCATGCGCTGCGGCGTCGTGAATACCTGATTGCCGACGGCGTTCGATTGCACGATCTGTTCGGCGGATACCGACACTTCGGTGTCCCACAATGCAACGTTGTCGCCGGCATTGACGATGCGCCGGTCGAACAGGCACGAGAAACTCACACCCTTCTCCTGCTGGCTTCGCCACTCTGCCAGAAAGGTGGCCAGTCGGTGCGGCAGAAAAATATCATCGTCATCCAGGCCGGTGATGAATTCTCCGTGGGCCACTTGAATGGCCTGATTGCGCGCCGCACAGGCGCCGACCGATGTCTCATTGTGAATCAGTGCGATCGAGATGTTTTCGTCCAGGCCATTCACATAGTCGCAGGTGCCATCGTCGGAACCGTCGGACACGATAATGAGTTCGATCGGCCGATGGGTCTGCGACAACACGGAATTAACGGCGCGCTTCAACAGATCAAGGCGGTTCTTGGTGGGGATATAAACGGTAATCAGGTTTTCCATAGGAACGTCGTCGATCTCGATAAAGTGTAACAGCGCGGGACTGGCAGCATGTCGGGCACAATCACCCGGTTTTCATGCCAATCATTTGTTTGCAGCTCTGCACCACTGCTTTCGAAAACATCATGGTCAATGCCCCGTAGATCACGGCGCCGGTCAGCGTGACCATGATCAGGATCGTCTGCGGCGCATACCCGCCGCGCGACAGCACGTTGAACAATGGATAAATCACCGCGACCATCACCCCGGAGAACATCACGGGTTGCCAGATCACGCGCAGCAACGCTCCCAGGCTCGTATGCAATTCCCGCGTCGCGTAATAGAAATGGGGTAGCCCATTGAGAATATTGGCAATCAGATAGCAGGCAGCAACGCCCTCGATACCCCAGTTCACGCCGATGAAAAAGCTGCCGACCTGCAGGACCGAGCCCAGCAAACCCAGCCGCATCATCAGATCGGTGCGTCCCGTCGACATGAAGACGGAGCCGGTCGTGGAAATGAGCGATTGCAGAAAGCCGACCGGGGCCAGCCAGGCCAGAACGATGGGAACCTGCGCCCACTGCTTGCCCAGTGCGATGGCGACGAACGGCTCACGCAATACCCAGAGACCCGCCATCATGGGCGCGGTCAACGTGGCAATCATGGCCAGCGCGCGAAAATACAGCTGCGCCATCTTGTCCCGTTCGGCCTGCTGCCGGCTCATGACCGGAAACAGTGCCCGGCCGGCGACGTAGCTCATGCTTTGCAACGGGAACATCATGACTTTGTAGGCCTGGCCGTAAATACCCAACTGCACCGAGCCCAGTACGCGGCCGATCACCATGCTGTCCGCATTGCGCGCGAAAAAGTTGATGAAGTTAAAACCGGTCAGATTGCCGCTGAATCCCCACAAGGATCGCAGTTCGGAGGCGCTCCAGACCTTCTTCGGCCGCCATGGACTTGCCAGCCACAATTGCGTGGACGAGCACAACGCCGATACCACTGAATTCCACACCAGGCTGTACACGCCGTAGCCGAGAAGCGCAAGCGTGATCGCGACCGTCAGTCCGATGACCGACGACACGATCTCGATGCGCGCCAGCGTCTTGAAACCGGACCGGCGCTCCACCAGCGCTTGATGGACGGCACTCGCGCTGGTGATCGGAAACACGATCGACAACAGGCACAGTACCGGCGCCAGCCGGTCGATACGAAAGTACGCGGCCAGAAATGGCGATGCAAGTACGAGGGCGAGTGTCAGGAACAAGCCCATCGCCATGTTCAGCCAGAACACCGTGCTCGTTGTCTGGTCGGTCAGGTTTTCCTTTTGCACCACGGCGGCGCCAGTGCCCATGTCGCGCAGCAGAAACGCGAAATTGGTGGCGACGGTTGCCATGGCGAGCAAGCCGTATTCGGAAGGCGGCAGTAACCTCGACAGGATGGTCAGGGAAATGAGCTGCAAGATGATTCTTGAAGCCTGCGACAGCGTCAGCCATCGCGCATTGGACATTGCAGACATCAGGTGGTGGTTCTTTCTGCGGTAAAGCCGTAGGCGCCGATCATGGCCCGGATCTGGTTATCGTTCATCATTGCGCCCAGGTTGTCTTTCCACAGTGCGACCTCCTGTGTCCCTTCCCAGCAATGTATGTCTTGTTGATTGGGCACGCGCTTGAAGGTGGCGCCATTCGCCCCCGCCATCCACCAGAACCAGATATCGTCACCGCGCGGGCAATACGCCGTGAACGCCTCGACATTGAGTACTTCAGGTCCGAAGACATTTGGCGGGTACAGCACGCCGCCGATCCCGGTCGGGAAATTCAATTGGCTGGCTTCACGATTGGCGGTCTCGAACTCCCATTCGTTGTACGCAACGGGCAGCCCATCGGGGTTGAGTTTGATGCGATGCATGCGGTGCGCGATGACCTCGAGCTTGCCCGGAACGCGCGCCTGCACCAATTGCTCCAGCCAGTCGGGCCAATAATGGACGTCGTCGTCGGCAATGACGATCGGCGCGTTGCAGCCCTGCTGCAATAGCGGGATCATTTTCTTGTACGACTTCAGGTCGTCACAGGGGATGATTTCCAGCCCGGCCGCGCGCAGCCTGGTCACTGCCGGCGGCAGCGCTGCCATATCGGCGCGCGCTATCCACAGAATGATCCGATCGGCCACATGCGATTGCGACAGCAACGATTTCAGTGTCAGGTGCAAGGTGCCGAAACGTGGCGGGTAGGACGTCAGCGACACGATCACGCCGGCGCCGGAACGTTTGGCGCGACCATAGCGCCGGCCTCGGGCCAACCAGTCCAGTTCGATCTTGGCGTGCAGCGCCAGCATCTTCAAGCGCCAGCGCAGCTTGATGTAAATATCTCTTGTCCAGCTCATCATGAATCGTGTTCTCGGAGTGCCTTAAAATTGCGGTCTTGAGCGCGCGGGGCCGTCAAGCCATGGACTGGCGCATCAGTTGCGCCAGTTTCGCCGCTTCGGTGTCGACGGCGTGGCGCGCCAGCACGCGCTGGTGACCGGCCTCCCCCATCGCCTCGAGCTGTGCTGGCGCCGCCGTCAGGCAAGCCTCCAGTGCTGCAGCCAGCGCGTCCACGTCGCCCGCCGGGAACAGCCAGCCCGTCTCGCCCTGGCGCACCAGTTCGGGAATGCCGGCGATATAGGTGGTCAGCACCGGGCGGCGCAATGCCATCGCTTCCATGACCACGACGGGCAAGCCTTCGGCAAAGCTTGGCAAGACCATGGCGCGCGCCGCCAGCATTTCTTCGCGCACCTGGTCGCCGTTGATCCACCCGGTAATGCTGATGTAGCTGCCCAGATTGTTCGCGGCAATCAACGCCTCGAGCTCGGGGCGCAT
This sequence comes from Massilia sp. MP_M2, assembly GCF_039123635.1. Lineage (NCBI taxonomy): Bacteria > Pseudomonadati > Pseudomonadota > Betaproteobacteria > Burkholderiales > Oxalobacteraceae > Massilia > Massilia sp. MP_M2. The sequence goes on along the minus strand of NZ_JBCHJF010000012.1, from coordinate 19,555 downwards.
TTCACCGTCACCGGCCAGCACCAGATGGATCGGGATCCCTTTGGCGACCACGGCCTGGACCGCGCGCACCAGCAGCATCTGGCCCTTCTGTTCACACAAACGGCCCACGCACACCAGGCGCGGCGCAGCCGGGCTCGGCCGCGGCGGCACGGCATGAAAGCCCGGATCGATCCCGCAATGAACCACCTGCACCTTGGCCCAGTCCGCGTAAGCGGCCCAGCGGAACAATTGGCTGCGGCCGAACGAGCTGACGGCGACCACGAAGGCCGAACGGCGAATCTTTTCGCCCAGCCACAATAGTTCAGGCTTGTCGAATTCTTCAGGCCCATGCACCGTGAAGCTGTAGGCCGGGCCACCAAGCACCCTCGCGAGCATCGCTACTTCGGTGGAATTGGTGCCAAAGTGCGCATGCAGGTGACGCGCGCCATGCGCTGCCATCCACGGCACGATCCTGCAGGCTTCTGCCAGGTAGATCAGGTGCAGCGGCAGCGGGCGGTCTGCGCGCAGGCCGATCTTGCAGGCCAGGCCCAGCGCCCTGGCAAACCGGCCAGGGCGCTTGACGGCCATGCGCAGCACGTCCATGGCCATTGCCAGCGCGCCGTCCTGCAGCACATAGCGCGTCAGGGCGCGCTCACGCACGTCGTCCTCGTCGCGCAGCTCGTCTTTCCAGCCGCGCACGGCCAGGCGCTGCACCTTGTAACCCTGGCGCTCCAGCGCCAGGATTTCGCGTCGGATGAAACTGTGACTGATTTTGGGGTACTGGTTCACCAGGTAGGCGATGTTCATACTTTTCCTTCATGATTGCCGGGTAGGCTCGACCTGCCTGCCCTGTGGCGTGCTGCGCCGGCTCTGGCCGTGCTTGCCCTGGCAGTCGCGTGCAGGTTCACCAGCGCGCACGCGCCGCCGACGACAAACCACAGGTACCAATTGAACACCAGGTAACGGAACATATTGTCCGAGAACGACACGATCAGGTACTGGACCACGATGGCCAGCATCAGGAACCCGGACACCGGATCGATGCGGGCCAGTGCGCGCAGCGTGCCCAGGACACGGGCGTACAGCCACAGGTAGCACAGCACGCCAACGATGCCCATCTCGAACAGGAACTGCACATACACGTTGTGGGCGTCCCACCGGATCGTGCGGTCGCCCGGGAAGAAGGTGCCGACGTGGTAGCCGAAGCCGTCGAGCCCATAGCCCAGGAGCAGGCGCTGCGTTTCCATCCAGCCGATCGCCGATTCCCACAGCAGCACGCGCCAGGCGAACGAGTTGAGCTGCGCATTGCGCATGACTTCATTACCCTGCCCCAGGTCCATCAGGCGTTCGTTTACCGATGGGACGAACAGCAGCAGCGGCAGCAACAGCAGGTACAGCAGGTAGCTGCGCTTGAACACCAGCGCGTACAGCACGAACACGAGGAAACAGGCGAGCCAGGCGCTGCGGGTCTGCGTCAACAGCAGCTGGACCAGCAGCACAGGCATATAGACGCAGACCGCGATGCGGCCACGCGGGGTGATGTTGTACAGCGAACTCTTGAGCATGTACAGGCACAGCACCAGCACCAGTGTCAGGTAGAACGCCAGCACGTTGGGATGCGAGAACGTCGACTGCAGGCGAAAGCCGCCGTCACGCATGTGCAGCGCGACATCGACGAGCGCATACAGCGTGGGCAGCAGCGACGAATACAGCACCAGGCGGATCGCCTTGTTGAAGTCGTCGTTCGTGCGCACCATGTAGATCGCGATGATGAAGATCGCGAAATTCGACAGCATGCCCAGATACATCTTCAGCGCATTGGTCTTTTCATACGACAGCACCAGACCCACGCTCATCATCACGAGAAACGGCAACCAGTAGCGGGCCAGTTTGCCCGGAAAATCGCGCGGCTTTTCCATCACCATCATGCAGGCGATGATGATCACGAACAGGTTGATCAGCCCGCCAATGCCCATGCGAACGTTGCCGATCCCGAACTGCGTCGATTCCAGCACCATGTCGCCGACGGACCGAAACAGCAGGATCAGCAGCACCAGCTTTTTATAGTCGTAGATCAACAGCACGCCCAGCAGCAGCAAGGCAGGCAAGGCCGCAAGGCGGCCAAACGCATACCCCATGCTGTCGCCAAACGCGGGAATCACGGCCCCGACGGCCAGGCTGAGAACGACCAGGGCCAGTGTGGTCCAGGTCGAGACCCCGAATGGCTGCCGCAGCCAGTCAAGCATTTGCGCTGATCTGTTCAACATGCCTTGCTACCACTAGACCAGTTCAGGCGCGACGCGGATGCGGCGCTTGCCCGGATACTGGCGCACGAGCCAGCCACGCACTGCGTGCCACTCACCGGTTTCCGTGATATCGCCGGAACGGAAGCGGTTGTAGCGCCACAGCAGCGAAGCCCAGTTACGGGTCGAAATCGCCTTGCGATAGCGCAGTTCGCGTTCGATCTCGGGCGACGCGCCGAACACCTTGCGCACGCTGTGCGCCATGTTCTCGAATTCGGCGTCGAAGTTGCGCTTGCCACCGACGTCCATCAGGATGCCGCCGTGATTACAGAACGGCGCCGGATCGAACCATGGCAGGTTGTGCATCGTGCAGAACGAGCGCGTCAGCGAGCGCGAAATCGCCAGCGAGACTTCCATCTGTTCCGTAAAACTGGTGATGCTGACGTTTTTGCCATGCCAGCGGTACTTGAGCAGTTTCTGTGGCAGATTGGTCACCTTCCCCAGGATGGCCAGTTGGCCGAACAGGAAGTAGTCTTCCGCCAGCGACGGCACATCGATGCGCTCGTTCTCGGGCAGGATTTTCAGAATATCGACGCCGTAGCGCACACCCATCTTCTGGACCGGGTCAAACCGCAGTGTCGAGGCTGGATGCGACACCGGATTACGGAACAGACTGGCGGCACCGATGCGGGCGGTGCCTACCGGCAGAAGAAGATCCTCGAGCTTGTTACCGGCGGCGTCAATGACGTCGGCCTGGCCGCTGACGACGATGCATTCGGGCTGCGCCTCGAACGCGGCCAGCGTCAGCGCCATGCGGTCCGGCAAGCAAATGTCATCGGCGTCGTGCCGCATGATGAACTCGCAGTCGGCGATGTCGATGCCACAATTTAACAGGCCAGACAAGCCTTTCGCCTGCGGGAACGAATGCACCTCGATGCGCGAATCGCGCGCACGATAGGCCTGGGCCATTTCAACGCTGCCATCGGTCGAACCGTGATCGAGCACCAGAAGGCGCCAGTCGGTATAGGTCTGCGCGATGACACTGTCGATCGCTTCCGCCAGGTAGTCCTTGCCGTTTTTTACCGGCAGTAAAATATCAATTCGTGCCATTCTTTACCTTAGTGAGAGCTGATTCTTGTTCGCCACGCATGGCGGGCTGACGCCCTGCCGCCATGGCGTCGATCGCATCGAGCAGGGGCGCAGATGCCTGGGAAAACTTGCGCGCAAACAGCACCTGGCGCCGCTCGCCGGGACTGTTCTTATACTGCGACGCGTAGACGACCGGTCCCTCGAACTGCGACAGATAACTGGCGTCGAGCATGTCGGGCCCGGTTTTGCCGGGCGTCCAGCGGGTGAATGTGAGGCTGTGGCTGATGCGTGGCCGGAACCGCGAATTCCACAGGATGTACTGAAAATAGAATTCATCGGGACAATCGACCAACTTGCAGTACCGGTACACTTGCGGCGCGCTTGCCGTCACATCCAGCACATGCCGCACGGCGGCGTCGCTCAGGCACCACCACTGCGACCCGGTCACCAGGTCGCCTGTCAACACCTTGCGGTAGTCGCGTAGCGGCAGTACGCGATTGAGAAAATGCTGCAGCGGCCAGCGATAGCGCCCCAGTGGTTTGCTCTTGCGGATCGACACGCGTGCGATACGCTCCAGCGTTTTGCCGTACGTCGTATCGGGCAGCGCAAACGTCTCGATGAACTCGGTGTCGCCATGCGCAGCGAAAAACGCCTCGATATACGCGGGCGTGTGCAGCGGATAGCAGGCGCCGCTCAGCAAGACGTAACGGTCAAAGCGCCCCGCCTCGGCCGTCGCGCTCTGCATGAGTTCGAGCGTCGCCTTCACCAGCGAAATATCGCCCCAGGCGCCATTCACACGACGCTTGCAGAACGTAACGGCCGGCACCAGTCCGGCAAACGCGTTCAGATCGGCTTTCGCATCGATGTGCACGAAGAATGCAGCGCCAGGCGCGGTCAAATGCTCCACCAGGCGCTGCAAATGCGCCGGCTGGTCGTGCGCGAGGATCAGATACGCAATTCGCACGCTCAACCCTGCACCATGCCCATCAACGCGCAGCGTGGCACAGGATGCGTCGGCGCCAGATGGCGCTGGCGGTGGATAAAAAGGCGGCTCGTCATCATCGATCAGTACTCGTTGAGCACGGTTCCCACCAGATGCACCTGCGCATCGGTCAACAGGTCCACCAGGTCGCGCATTTTCTTGTAGTGACTATGATTTTTGTGCGCCACGATCACGGCGGCGCCGGCGCGGCTGGCAACCACCTGGGCGTCGGCATACTCGGCACCGGCCGGGGTATCGATCAGGATCACGTCGTAATTGGCGCCCAGTTCGCGCAGCAGGCGGCCAAATGCCGGTGAGCCAAGCAGCTCGGACGGGTTTGGCGGCAGCGCGCCGGCAGTCAGGACCGACAAATCGACCAGCGCCGGAACGCGCTGGATCGCCTCGTGCCCGCTACGCCCGGCCAGCACGCCCGACAGGCCGGCGCGGTTTTCCAGACCAAACAGCGCGTGTTGCCGTGGCGCGCGCAGGTCGGCATCGATCAGCAAGGTGCGCTGATGCTGATGCGAAAACACGACGGCCAGATTGGCGGCCAGGAAGCTGCGGCCATCGCCCGATTGGGCGCTGGTGATCGCCAGTGCGCGGCGCTCGTCGCCCGTCTCGAACCAGCGCCACAGCAAAGCGTTGCGCAGCGCGCGCAGCGATTCGACGCGCGCGGTAAACGGCTCGTAAGCGGCAACCACCTCGTCGCTGATGGCACTCTGACCGGCCAGCAGATACGGATAATCGTACTGGCGCGACAGAGCCAGTTCGATGTCGGCGGCGGTCAACAGGCCCATCTCGACAGCGGCATCGCCAAAGCGCAGATTGCGTTCGATCGAGGCACGCATCACCTTGTCGGCGTCGGCCACCGACAGGCGCCCGTTGCGGATCAGGATGGCGCCAATCGAATCGTGCGACTGGTGGCTGGCGGCGCGCTCGCCACGTGCGGAATGGCCCGTCATTGCGACGGCGGGGGTAGTGGAATTCATCGTGGACGCTCCATGCTGGTCAATATGCTGATGCGCCATTACGTTGGCAGCGTCATGTTGCCCGTGCCCTTGGCGCCGGGCGGCTTCGAAAACGGCTTCTTGGTCCTGGACGACACGCGGGGCTTCTGGATCACGCCCAGCATCGGCAGGCCGAACGCATCGACCAGGTGCGAGGCCGAACGGATCCGCTGGTCCAGCAATTCCAGCACCAGGACAGCGCCCAGGCCCAGGATCGTTCCGGCGATGATCGCCAGCACGATGTTGAGCGACACGCGCGGACCGGCCGGCTGCAGCGGTGGTGTGGCAGCGCTCAGCACCGCGATATCGGCCTGTTTCGATTCGCCTTCCAGGCTGATCGTGTTCAGGCGCTGGCTGGCCGATTCGTAGGCGCGACGGGCGTTTTCCGCCTCGTTGGTCAGCAGGTTGAATTCGTCGCGGGCGCCGTTCAGGGATTGCACGCGGTTCTTCTGCGCTGCCACGGCCGCGCGCAGTTCGCCTTCACGGCGCTCGCTGATGTCGGCCGAGGCCACCACGCTGCTGGACGAATTACGCTTTTGCTGTTCCAGGTTCGAGCGCAGCTTGGCCACTTCAGACTCGGCCGCCTTGTACTGCGGGTGGTTGGACGACAGGCGCTGCGAGATGTCGGCAAACCTGGCTTCGGCCAGCGACAGGCTCGTTTGCAGGTTCTGCACCACCGGATTGTTCATCACGTCGGGCGAACTGTTGGTATTGCCCTGGACCTGGCTGCGGCGCGAGGCAGCATCCATGCTCTGGCTCTGCACGACCACCAGCTGGCTCGACAACTCGTTCAGGCGCGCCGTCTCGACGTCCAGGCGGTTGTCGGCACTGTAGATATTGTTGTCCTTCTGGTACTTCGACAGCCGCGCTTGCGCGAGCTCGTAGCGGTTGCGCAGGGTCTTGCTCTGGGCCGTGATATAGCTGCTGGCGCGCTGCACCGGATCGGTCTTGAGCTGGACGCTGACATCGAGGTAGGCGTTGGCGAACGCATTGGCTGCCTTCGACACGAATTGCGGGTCCGTGCCACGGACGTTAATCGTCAGCACGCTGCTTTCGCGCGCCGGCACCACGTCCACATTGCCCCGCAGCGAATCGGCCAGCCACTCGCGCAGCGTACCGCCGTTGCCACCGGTGGCATTCTGGAACCGCGCCTGCACGTCTGGCGCATTGGCCAGCCCCAGATCGTCGACGACCTTCAGCGCGACGCTCTTGCTCTTGATGATGTCGACCTGGGTCGCGATATAGCCGGGCATCAGCTGCGCTGGGGCGCTCAGGCCGGTGACCGGATCGACGCCCTTGTAATTGACGACCATCGCCACGGTGGCGACGTATTTTTTAGGCTGCATCAGGCTGAAGACGACGGCGGCGAGCACCGTCACGCCGAGCGCGAGCAGCACGATCTTGTAGCGTGCGCGCAGGGCGAGTAACAACAGGCTTGGGTTCATGGTTGGCTTTCAATAAGGTGCAATGGCGCTGCTACCCGCGACGCTGTGTCGACAGGGCGACGGCGCATGGTCAGAACAGGCTTTCCTTGACGTACACGACGTCGTCGGGCTGGAGCAGATCGTCGCCCTTCACACTGATGATCTGCATCTTGCCGCTCGCGTCGCGACGCTTGACGCGAAGGCCGCGCTCGGTACCGCGGGGAGTCAGACCGCCGCCGGCCGAGAGCGCCTGCAGCACCGTCATCTGGCGCTCGAGACGCAGCATGCCCGGCCGCTGCACTTCGCCATAGATGTAGAAACGGGGCGCGCGCTCGACGAAGATGACGTCGCCACCCTGCAGATCGAAGTTGCCCGCCATGTCAGCGGTGCGCATCACCTCGGCCGTATCCAGCGCATCCTTCATGACCTTGCCGTTACGCGTACGCACGACAGTAACGATATCGCCACCGTTGGTGTCGATGCCGCCCGCCAGTGCCAGCATGTCGAGTACGCTACGGCGACCATCGATCGCATAGCGCCCTGCTTTCTTGACCTGGCCAAGCACCGACACCTGCTGACTCGTCAGTGCAGTGATCAACAGGTTCACCTGGGGCTTTTTCACGAAGTTGCCGCGCTCGAGCATGCTGGCAATTTTCGCTTCTGCCGCCGCACTCGACAGACCGGCAACGGCGACCTGGCCGACCAGCGGCATCGTGATGAAGCCCGATTCGCTCACGCGTGTCTCCACCGCCAGATCGGGGTTCCCGAACACCGAAATCTTGACGACGTCCCCGCCGCCCAGCACCAGCTCATCGGCGTGTGCACTCCCCATGTTCCATGCCAGCAAGATGGCAAAGATACCAAGCAAGATTTGTTTCATGTTAAATTCATTCCATTCACAAAGTGTCAATAGTGCAATTCAAATCAATCATTCGTGACGGCGACAGCGCATAACGCCGGTGCAGTCCATTCCGTGCCGCATCTCAGTTAAATTGCAATGTGGCGTTGATGGATCCGCCATTTGCCTTGTAGCTATTGGTTCCTGCGGCCAGGCTGCCCGAGCGCTGCTCCTGGAACGCCCGCGCCTTGATGGTGATATTGCGCAGTGGCTTGTACACGAGTGCCAATGACCTCGTGTCACGGCTGTCGCTGGCCAGATCGGACACGACGACCGGCGTAGCTGCCCCACCGAACGGCTTGAATTCGCGCTGTTCGTGGCGCACGTCCAGCTCGGCCTGGATTTTTGCCGAGAATTCCCAGGTCACAAGCGCACTGGCGCCATTTGCCAGTGCACTGCCGATCAGCGCGCCGTCGATGGCGGCAAATTCGCGCCAGGCCTGGCCGGTGACTTTGACGCGCCCTGCCGGCGTATAGTTGACGATCAGCCGCGCATTGGTGCCGCTGTCGTCGCGCGACGCCTGGCCCATCTGCTTGCGCTGGACCCAGCCGCCGAGAAACAGCACTTGCGTACTCCCCGTCGCCAGCCACAGGACATTGAGCTTCGCTTCGTCCTGGTCATAGCCGTTGATCATGCTGCCCGTGCTGCCGACCGTGAGCCAGTTCGGATACTTGCCTTCCAGCCGGCGCAACTGGAAACCGGCCGTGCTGCCGCTGCGTGCCAGATAGTCAAAGCCCGCTACCCACGCATCCTCGGTGCGGTCGCTGGCGCGCTGCGAGGCCAGCTCGTAGGCGTATTCTTCCTTCGACACTTCGCCACGCAACTGCCAGCTTGGGTGGAACCGATACCGGCCGTCTGCGTACTGCTTCTTGCTCACCCGCAGATTGCGCTGGACAACGTCGAAATCCGCAAACGATGCCAGCTCCTGCCGGTAATAGCCACCGATATGCCCGTCGAAACGCGATGCGACAAACCAGTGCCAGTCGGCGCGAAGGTCCTTGCGGAGATAGTCCAGCTGGCTGTTACGGTCAAACTTCACGGACGAAAAGTCTGCGAACGCGGTGATCAACTGGCGACTGACGGGGCGCTCGAAGCGCACACCGCCACCGGCGCTGCGGTAGGTGTCGCCGCGCGCCGCCGACCGGGTCGTCTCGTCGTTGGACGAGCGGAACAGGTTGTCGTCATGCTCGACGCCGGCACTGACAAACGGCCGAAGGGTGCTAGCCAACGCGGGCATGCTGGACAAGGAACAGACCAGCGCCACGCACCCTGCCCTGGTCAGACTCGCGCAAAGGCGGCTGGCCGGCAGCCGGAGGAGCGACCCCGTTGCGAGAGAGCCAGTGTGACGTTCGCAGCTTGGCAGTAAGTACAAGAAGAATCCAATCACAAATAATATTTTTAACGCTTCTTCATGCTCGCTTGCAACACACGCACGCCGTACATTTCTTGCATCAGGCAATCAAGACAATCTCAACCACATCGGTAAACATGTCTTTTTATCAGGAGAAGTTGCAATTCTAATACATCACCCCGTAAACACGCGTTCGTTACGCGCGCTTGAAATGGCATGTCGGGGGCAGTGCGATGGCAATCCGGGCGACGGAGCTGGCGCCGGGAGCGGCGCGTACTCCGGGGATCTCAATATGCGGTCTTGTGGAACCATACTGAAAACGCGGTCATGACAAGGATCTTCATGTCCAGCATCAGCGACCAGTGCTCGATGTAATGCAGATCGTGCTCGACGCGGCGCTGCATCTTGTCCAGCGTATCCGTCTCGCCCCGGAATCCGTTCACCTGCGCCCAGCCGGTGATACCCGGCTTGACGTTATGGCGAGCGTAGTATTCCGAAATGATCGCGCCGAATTCCAGGTTGTGCTTGATCGCATGGGGCCGCGGACCGACGATCGACATATGGCCCAGCAACACGTTGAACAGCTGCGGCAATTCGTCCAGGCTGCTGCGGCGCAGGAAGCCACCGATGCGTGTGACCCGACTGTCATGGCGCGTCGCCTGCTTGACCTCGCCACTGGCGCAGTCGTCCACCTTCATCGAGCGGAATTTCCAGACTTCAAATTCCTGGTTGTTGAAACCATGGCGCCGCTGCTTGAAAATCACCGGACCAGGGCTGTCGAGCTTGACGGCGAGAGCGATGATTGCCAGCACCGGGCTGACCAGGGCCAGCAGGATGCTGGAAATCACGAGATCTTCGGCCCGCTTCAGACGGCCCATCTGCTCACCAATGCGGCTGTTGGCAATGGTCAACACCGGTACGCCTGCAAGCCGCTCCATATTAATGGATGGGAATTGCCAGACGACGTTGTTCGGCACCAGGTCGATCCTGACGGGCACGGTGCGCAGCTTCGTGAGCAGGGCCTCGACCCGCTCCGTTGCCAGCCAGGGTAGCGCTACCACGACACGATCAACGGGATTGCCGCGAATGTAATCGAGCATCGTGCACGTGGAACCGAGCATGTGCGGGAGCAGCGACGATGGAATGCCCCGCTCGACGCGGTCGTCGAACACGCCCAGCACCCGGATGTTGGCGTGCCCGCTGCGCTTGATCTCATTAATGATGAGTTCGGCGCGCTCATTGGCGCCAACGATGATGATCGACTCGTCGAGCATGTTTGCCGTGCGCGCCCGGTAGATGAGGCGTGTGAGAATCACGCGGTTCGCCAGCAGCAGCACAAACCAGGCACAGGCACTGGTGGCGACCCAGACGCGCGAATACCCCGACAGCGTACCGGACAGGTAGCCGACGATCATGATCAGGGAAATACCGCCGAAGAAGCCCAGACCCAGCTTGCTCACGAGCGAGTTCAGCGACAGGATCTCGCGCTCGCGGTAGGCCTGCGCGCAGTGAAGCGACACGATGATGACGAGCGTGCTCAGATAGATGAACAGGTGGCCGGCCGTCGACAGCCTGGCGTCGAGGCCAAAGCGCACGAAGAAGCCACCGAAGCCTGCCACCAGCAGGACGACGACATCGGAGACTTTGAGAAGATTGATGAAGAACGGCAGCCAGTATCTGGCCGAGGATTGTGCGCTGCCCTTTTTCAGCAGTGAACCAAGGTCGCCAGCGGCATCCGGCGATCGATGTTTATCGTGTTCGCCTACAACGGCAGCAGGGTCGAAGTTTTTCATCGTGACAGATCCAATCATCATGAATTGAATAAGGTGCGCAAATTTCCAACGCCAGGCTCGCCATCATGTGAGCCCCCGGCGGGAACGCTTGCGACTACGACAAAGCGCGATGGCCTGGTTGTGCAGGTAGCTCTACGGCTACCGAACATCGCCCCTTATGCGTGCCGCAGAAGCTGGATTTGCTTCCCTATCCAATTGTTTGCTGCAGCGCCGCGCAACGCGTACTACTCAAAAAGAAAAAATGAAACCGACTTCATCAAGGAATAATGCAAGAATTATCTTTGCATCACTTGATGCACATCAATAACATAAATAGACTATATGCTAATTGAGCTCTAAAGTCAGTAGTTTTGACGCGGCGCAGCAAAATATATAAATTACAACTAGCAACGCAAATTTCCGCGTCGCAAGCAGCACTCTTATCGTTATTGTGTTGCCGTTTTCTGCATAAGTTCCGAATGGTCGATGGACGCTTGTCACTCGCAGTTTTACATGCACCGAGCAGCTATTTCCGACCGGAATCAATCCAGCGGTCACCTTACCCCGGCCAACGGGGACGGTACATACTGCTTACTTTTTATTACCGTTTCGCGTGCTGCGGCGCACAGTTGCTCTGCCCGTCAGCGAGAACACCCCTGTCGACGTCGCCACCGCCGTTGGGTGAGCTGCCCTGTTGTCGGTACCGCGCAAACCTTGCCGGTTGCTGCACCTGCTGTCGATAAAATGTATAAATATTGGTATCATGCAAGTTCTTGATTCCTCAGACCCCACAGGACCCCCAGATGCCAGCTCCCAATGCCGCGACCATCGCGCGCCCTCTGCCATGACCGCGCATCTGACCCTGGTAGTGGCTATTGACCGTGACAATGGCATCGGCATCGATAACCGCATGCCATGGCATCTGCCGCACGATCTGGCGCACTTCAAGCGCGTCACGCTTGGCAAACCCGTGCTCATGGGCCGCAAGACGTTCGACTCGATCGGCCGTCCCTTGCCGGGCAGGCGCAATATCGTCATTACCCGGAATGCCGACTGGTCACACGACGGCGTCGAGCGTGCCGCATCGCTGGAAGCGGCCATCGCGCTACTGGACGGCGCCCCGGCCAGCATCATCGGCGGCGCGCAGATCTTCGATGCCGCGCTCGAGCTGGCCGACACCATGATCGTCACGCACATCGATCACCGCTTCACCTGCGACACGTTCTTCCCGCCGATCGACCCTGCCGTGTGGGTAGAAACCGCGCGCGACGCGCAGCACCAGCCGCAACAAGCCGACGAACCCGGGTTCGATTACGCCTACGTCACCTACCAACGCAGCGCCGGCAAAGGCGCGCCATGAGCGACGTGTCTCGCGCCCCTGGTTCGCGTGGCGGCGACGGCTTTGCCGGCCGCATTGCCGTCCTGATCGCGGTGCTGGCCACGGTGGGCACGCTGTTTGCCTTCCTCGGCAGCTCGGCGCACAACGACGCCAGCCTGTTCAAGACGACGGCAGCGATGGAAAAAACCAGCGCCGCCAACGCGTGGGCCCATTACCAGGCCAAGTCGAGCCGCCAGAACCTGGCCGAACTGGCGGCCACGCTGCCCGGCGTCGACGCTGGCCGCTACACCCAGCAGGCCGAGCGCTATCGCGTCGAGAAAGTCGTCATCCGCAAGGAGGCCGAGCGCTGGGAAGCGTCTTCAAGCGACTGGAACCGGCGCTCCGAAGAAGCGCTGCACCGCCAGCGCCAGTGGTCTGCAGCGTCGGTGGCACAGCAGATCGCGATTTCGCTGGCCGCAGTCACGCTGCTGGCGCGCCGCACGTGGCTCCTGACCCTGACCGGCGCCGTTGCCACCTTCGGCATCACGCTGGGCCTGTTCGCGTTCCTGGAGGGCACAACGACCGCGTTGTCGCCCGTCCCGCTGGGCGCGGCGCTGGCCGCCGCGCTGCTGACCGAGGGGTGCCGGCGCGCCGGGCGCCGCCTGGATAGCTAGGGTGCGACACCGATCCGCGTGAGTGGTTAATCTTGCAAATGAGGCAGCTGAGAAGCTGCCAAAAAACCTGGCAAAAAAACCTGCACCGGAACCCGCAATTTCTGCGAAAATCCGCTACTCATTTTCTACGGTGCCGTGCGCGGCGGCCCTGCACCACTTCGGAATGATCCGATGTGGCGCGGCTGCTGCCCACGGCGCTTCGCTTTGGAGCTGTCCATGAAATTTCGTTTCCCCATCGTCATCATCGACGAGGACTTCCGCTCGGAGAACACCTCCGGCCTCGGCATTCGCGCGCTCGCGGCGGCGATGGAACAAGAAGGCATGGAGGTCGTTGGCGTGACCAGCTATGGCGACCTGTCCCAGTTCGCCCAGCAGCAGTCGCGCGCATCGGCATTTGTCCTGTCGATCGATGACGAGGAATTCGGCAGCGGCTCGCTCGAAGACACCGATTCGGCGCTGGTCGGCCTGCGCGCCTTCGTCAAGGAAATCCGCCACAAGAACGCGGACATCCCGATCTACATCTATGGCGAAACGCGCACCAGCCGCCACATTCCGAACGATGTGCTCAAGGAGCTGCACGGCTTCATCCACATGTTCGAAGACACGCCCGAATTCGTCGCGCGCCACATCATCCGCGAAGCCAAGTCGTATCTGGACAGCCTGGCGCCGCCGTTCTTCCGCGCGCTGGTGAACTACGCCTACGATGGTTCGTACTCGTGGCATTGCCCTGGCCACTCGGGCGGCGTGGCATTCCTGAAGTCGCCGATCGGCCAGATGTTCCACCAGTTCTTTGGCGAGAACATGCTGCGCGCCGACGTCTGCAATGCGGTCGAAGAACTCGGCCAGCTGCTCGATCACACGGGTCCGATCGCCAAGTCCGAACGCAACGCCGCGCGCATCTACGGCGCCGACCATTGCTACTTCGTGACCAACGGCACCTCGACCTCGAACAAGATGGTCTGGCACTCGACCGTGGCGCCGGGCGACATCGTCGTCGTCGACCGCAATTGCCACAAGTCGATCCTGCACTCGATCATCATGTGCGGCGCGATTCCTGTGTTCCTGATGCCGACCCGGAACAACCTGGGCATCATCGGTCCGATTCCGCTGTCCGAGTTCACGCCCGAATCGATCGCCCGCAAGATCGAAGCCAATCCGTTCGCCCGTGACGCCGTCAACAAGAAGCCGCGCATCCTGACCATCACCCAGTCGACCTACGACGGCGTGGTCTACAACGTCGAGACGCTGCGTGAAATGCTCGACGGTAAAATCGACACACTGCACTTCGACGAAGCGTGGCTGCCGCATGCCACGTTCCACGACTTCTACAAGAATATGCACGCGATCGGCCAGAACCGTCCGCGCGCGAAAGAGTCGATGATCTTCTCGACCCAGTCGACGCACAAACTGCTTGCAGGTTTGTCGCAGGCGTCGCAAGTGCTGGTGCGCGAATCGCAGTCGGTCAAGCTCGACCAGGATGCCTTCAACGAAGCGTACCTGATGCACACCTCGACCTCGCCGCAGTACTCGATCATCGCCTCGTGCGACGTCGCCGCCGCGATGATGGAAGCGCCAGGCGGCACTGCCCTGGTCGAAGAGTCGATCCTGGAAGCGCTGGACTTTCGCCGCGCGATGAAGAAGGTCGATGCCGACTTTGGCACCGACTGGTGGTTCCAGGTCTGGGGCCCGGACAAATTCTCGGAAGAAGGCATCGGCACGCAGGACGACTGGATGATCCGCGCCGAAGAATCGTGGCACGGTTTTGGCGACCTGGCTCCGGGCTTCAATATGCTCGACCCGATCAAGGCGACCATCGTCACGCCGGGCCTGAATCTGTCGGGTCAGTTCGGCGAGACCGGCATCCCGGCCTCGATCGTCACCAAGTACCTGGCCGAGCACGGCGTCATCATCGAGAAGTGCGGGCTGTATTCGTTCTTCATCATGTTTACGATCGGGATCACCAAGGGCCGCTGGAACACGCTCGTCACGGCGCTGCAGCAGTTCAAGGACGACTACGACCGCAACGCGCAGATGTGGCGCGCGATGCCGCAGTTCGCCGCGGCCAATCCGCGCTACGAAATGCACGGCCTGCGCGACCTGTGCACCGAGATCCACACGTTCTACAAGTCGTATGATGTGGCGCGCCTGACGACCGAGATGTACCTGTCGGACATGATCCCGGCGATGAAGCCGTCGGACGCGTTCGCGCACATGGCGCACCGCAAGATCGATCGCGTGGCAATCGACGAGCTCGAAGGCCGCATCACGGCAATCCTGCTCACGCCCTACCCGCCAGGCATTCCGCTCCTGATCCCGGGCGAACGGTTCAACCGCACGATCGTCGACTACCTGCGCTTCGCACGTGACTTCAACGAGCGCTTCCCGGGCTTCGAGACCGATGTGCACGGCCTGGTCAAGCGCGAGGTCGATGGCAAGCGCGGTTACTTCGTCGACTGCGTGCGGCAGGACGACTAAGCGTCAAGGCACGACCTCATTGCTGCCAGAATTCATTGAGGTCGTCCATGTAGTCCGCGTTCGGATAGAGCGGCTGCTTCGGTGGCCGCGTCGGCATCGGGAAGCCGTGTTTTGTGGTCCATGCGCGGATGTCCGGTATCACCCCGGGCTTTTCACCCGCCGGACATTCGTGCAGGCAGAGCCAGGTTTTGCCCTGGCGTCCGATCACCGGCTTAGGAGGATCTTCGAAGCGCGACCAGCCGGTGAGCGCGCCAATATAGGCGCCGCGCGAAGCGTACGAAGTGACGTCGATGTAGGGCTGGTCACGGTCATAGAGCTGGGCAGTCCATTCGCGGCAGCCAAAATTACCTATATAGTTTTCCACGTCCCAACCGGCCACGTAGCGGCGGTTATCCTCGGAGCTGCAAACCGCCGGAGAGAACGTTACGTCACCAGGAATTCCCTGTGCCCAGTACGCGAAATGATAAGCTTCCGGTTGATCTGTCTGAGTTCCCACCAAATCCAACTCGTATAATTTTGTTATTTTGGCTGTCAATTTCCCCAGGGATCCTTTCTGATTGGTAACTTGGCCTTTTGAATCGAAAGTCAGAAGAACGACGCCAATTTCCCGTGCGTTCGGAACGGCAAACGTGGCATTTGGAACGAACAATGCGCGAGCACTTAGATAGTCTTTATGCTTGCCCCGAGCACGCTGTTGTGAGTTAAATTTTCGGGATTGCACGACGCCACTTCGCAAAGTCGATGCCTCATCGACCAGTAACACGTAGCGGACTTCCCAACGTCGTTCAAGCCAGTTCTGTGTTACGAGTGAAGCACCTGCAGCCGACGGCGGCACGAAAAAAAGGCAGAGTATCGCCATGCCATATATCGCAATCTGGTTGTTCATAGGATCTTCGGTTCGCGGACAGTAATGTGGAGATGATTGTTATGTAAGCGTTCGTTCGGGTTTGAGCGCCGCTGCTCATTGGGGACCGCCGCAATCTTGTCTGTCGTATCGGCATCCATATACCACGGATCGAAGAGCTGTTTGACGGATCCATTTCGGCCTAACAGGTCGCGCAGCGTGCGAATCAGGCCGGGCTCGTGGAGATTGCGCTCAGCATTCCACGCCCTTCGTGCAAGGTCTTCTTGGTTTCGCAGAGAGTTAATTCGGGCATCTGCATTGGCCAACTCCAGCGCCGATTGCTCTTCATTGCCAGATGCGCGACTGCGCGCGATTCGGATCCGCTGCTCACCCTCTAATAACGCTGCCCTAGCTTCCTGATGCTCCCGCCATAGCACCTTCTCACGCGCACTGACATTGCCATTCTTCGCCGCCGAACCGTTCGTCAACGATGCGCGATTGAGAAAAACGCTTTCCCCGCCGCCTTCGAGATAAGTAATGTCGAGACCCAGGCCGGCCCGGTGCGCGATCGACCCCAGGCTGGGCCGCCAGCCCGACGTCACAGCCACCGACGTCACGCCGGCGGCGTGTGCTTCCGTGAGCAGCGCAGCAAACGCGCACGGGTGGGTACGCGGCAGGATGCCGGTAAGCCAGGGACAGTGTGTGGTGTTATCGCGGACATTGCCCTGCATTTAATCGCGAAACACGACCCGCAGCGTCAGCGAGGGATTGGTGTCGCTCGCGGCGAATTTCACACTCAGTTCCGGGCGCGGCAGGCCGACGTAGATGCTGCGTACTGCAGCCCGGATCACCGGGGCAGTGTCGGCCGGCAGCAGCGCGTCTGCCTCAGCGGACGTGTAAAGGTGGGATATCTGCATCCAGATATCCCCGGTGAGCGCCGCGTCGTAGACTTGCAACCGCTTGCCCGGCGTGGCGCCTTGGCGGCAGGCCGGCGCGCGCAGCGTGGCCAACTCGTGACCGATGCGCCCTTTTTTCTCGACGATGTTCACCTGTACATCGTCGCGTCCGACCTCCAGCGCGTACACCGGATTGCTGCGGTGCGCCGGGTGCACATCGCTGTTGAGAAAGAGCGCAACCTTGCTGCCGGGGTTGACGAGCAGATCGATCGTGCGCTTGCCGCGCAGCGCGCCGGGCTTGTCTGCATATTCGGGCAGAACCTGGCCGTCGATCGACACCACGTAGGGCAAGACCAGCGTCGCGCTGGTCGCGCGGGTGTCGAACTGGTAGCTGACCTTGCATTTCGACCCAACCCGGACGGTCGTCACGGTGCCTTGAGGTGAAAGAGTGCAGCGTGCATCTGGGGTGGCGTCGGTCATTTATGCACCGTCGTCGACGCTACGCTTCTTCGACCGTGCCGTCGATTTCCCAATGCAGCTTGACCGACGCTGGGTCATGGCCGGCCACGCGCTCGGTGAAGCCATCGGCATCCGTCACGCCGCGCCGAACTGCACCATCCGGCAACTCGATACGGTATGGCAGGCCAGGGACCGGCTTGCCGCTGTCCTCGTCAACGGCGCGAAACGTGCCGAAGTTCGCTGCGGCCGGTGCCGTGGCGGCGTGGATCGGCGCTGCCGCTGCAGTGGCGGCTTCGGACTGGTCGTCGATCATCAAAAAGCCCTTCGTCGTCGTGGCAATCAGGACAGCGCCGCACGCGGTTTTCATGCCCTCCACTGCTGTCCCGATCCCGGCGTGGGTATGGAATGCAAGGCCCTCCACGATCGGAAACTTCCCTTTGCACAGAGGACATTGCGTCATGTGCCCCTTGGACGCGATCGGTCGCCCCTGTGCAGTTGAATGCAGATTGCCTTCCAGGACGACACCACCGTGGGAAGTGGGGTCGCCCTTGCAGATCACCGCGCGCATGGCCATTGGTTGCCCCTAATTGTCGTTACGAAACTTCGACTTTAGATGCCTGGTTCGCGCGGTGGTTGAGCCTGCGCAAGACGGTGATGCCGCCACTCAAACGTTCGGCACAGGCCGACTTCATTGCTGCCAGAATTCATTGAGGTCGTCCATATAGTCCGCGTTCGGATAGAGCGGCTGCTTCGATGGCCGCGTCGGCATCGGGAAGCCGTGTTTTGTGGTCCATGCACGGATATCCGGTATCACCCCGGGCTTTTCACCCGCAGGGCATTCGTGCAGGCAGAGCCAGGTCGTGCCGTGGCGTCCGATCACCGGTTTGGGCGGATCTTCGAAGCGCGACCAACCGGTCAGTGAACCAATGAAAGTGCCGTGCGTGGCATATGAGGTCACGTCGATATACGGCTGGGCGCGGTCGTACAGCTGGGCAGTCCATTCGCGACAGCCGAAATTGCCGGTGTAACTGTCGATGTTCCAGCCGGTCTCGTAACGACGAAAATCGTCCGAGCTGCAAGCGGCCGGGGAAAAAGTGACGTCGCCCGGTATCCCCTGCGACCAGTAGCCGAAATGATAAGGGTTTGGGTCAGGAATATCGTTGTGAATCAGGACCAGCCGATCAAGGCGAGTCCTTTTCGCTGACATGCTGCTGAGCGCACCTTTCTGATTTGTCACTCGACCAACTGCGTCGAACGTCAGCAAGATAATGCCGACAGACCGCGAGCCGGGGACAGCGAAAATGACCGTGGGCGTGAGCAACGCGTCGGCGCTGAGATAGATTTTTCCTTTCCCGCGCGCTGCCTGTTGGGCATTAAATTTTTTTGAATGCGCTATTCCGATCTGCATACGAGGCGCCTCTTCGGCGAATAACACATAGCGGATTTCCCAAGGCCGTTCCAGCCAAGCTTCCGATTCTGGATCAGCAGCGTTTGTAGTTGTCGCGGGTACGGAGAGAGCAAATATAGCAATGATCCAGGCCAGAATCTGATTTTTCATAGTATCTTCGGCTCGCGAACAGTAATGTGAAGATGGTTGTTATGGAGGCGTTCGTTCGGGTTTGTGCGCCGTTGCTCATTGGGAACGGGAGCAACCTTGTCTGTCGTGTCGGCGTCCATATACCATGGATCGAACAATTGTTTTACGGACGCGTTCTGGCTCAGCCGGTCTCGCAACTTGCGGATCAGGACCGGCTCGTGCTTGTTGCGTTCCTGATCCCATTCCTGCCGCGCGGCACGTTCACCATCCTGAGCCACCTCGAATCGAGACTCGGCCTGCGCAAGATCCCGTGCCAACTGCGCCGTATTGCCGGGTTCGCGATTGCGCGCAAGTCTACCTTGTTTTTCATCCCGCTCACGGTCGCTCTTCACCAGCGCCGCCTTTGCATCCTGATGCTCGCGCCACAAGACTTTCTCGCGCGCACTGACATTGCCATTGCCCGCTGCCGAGCCATTCGTCAACGATGCACGATTGAGAAAAACGGCTTGTCCACCGCCTTCGAGATAGGTGATGTCGAGACCCAGGCCGGCCCGGTGCGCGATCGACCCCAGGCTGGGCCGCCAGCCCGACGTCACAGCCACCGACG